>JBCCQH010000143.1:0-15120 GCA_039024435.1 Bacteroidota bacterium | reverse complement strand
TAATCCTGTGATTTTGCTATGGCATCTTTTTCCGCCTCTCTTCAGCTATTTTCTCGCCCATAGCTTTGGCTATGGACTCCAAAATGAGCTTTGAGAGACAAAAAAATCTGCACTAGCAAATTTCACAAACCAATTTTAAACCGCCTCTTAGGGAGCCATCCCAAAATCGCTCCGTGGCTCGGATTTTATCCGGGCCACCCGAAATCCTACCCGGGCGTTGCCCACGCCATTGTCAAATCCGGCCCGGCTACCGCAGCGCGCGGCGTATTTGTAATCTGCCCAACTGCCGCCTTTGGCGACCCGCTTGACCGCGCGATCTGGGGTGGAAGGCCGAATCGGGGCCATTCCGGGTGGATTTTCCGAAGTGACCACGCGGAAGACATCTTCTACCCACTCCGAAACGTTGCCCGCCATATTGTACAGCCCGAAACCGTTCGGCGCAAAGCTGGTCACCGGGCAAGCGTACGTGTAGCCGTCCCCCGTGTAGTCGCCGTGGTCGGTTTTGATATTGGCCCGGAAACGGCCTTTCTCATCGCGTACGTCGGGACCGGGCCAGGGGTAGAGGTGGCGGATCATCCGGCCTTCGGCCTGGGAACTCAATCCGCCCCGGGCGGCATATTCCCATTCGGCTTCGGTGGGCAGGCGGTAAGCGGGTTGGGGTGGGAGATTTTTCCGGGCGCGGGTGGCATTGTTAACCCCGGTGAGCCACTGGCAATAGGCGCGGGCTTGCTCCCAACTGACCCCGACGACGGGATACTCGGCAAATGCGGGATGCTGGAAATAGTTTTTGACCAGCGGCTCGTTGTACGCCACCGCAAAGTTGGTCTGCCAGCAATTGGTGTCCGGCAAAATGTTCTGCTCCGCCGCGCGGCGGTACAATTCGCGCCACTTGTGGGCGACGAGGTCGTCGTCGCGCTTTTTCCGGGGAGCTTCCACGATCTTGCGGAACTGGGTTTGGGCCTCACCTTTGAGCAGGCTGTCGATTAGGAATTCGTGGTACTGGCGGTTGGACACTTCGTGGCGGGCAATGAAAAATGCGCCCATGGCCACGCGGCGTTCGGGATTGTTGGGTGCGGGGACTTCCCCGATGGCAACGCCGTCGCGGTTGTGCTGGTCAAAAGCCGTATCCTGCCCAATGTAATGCATGCGCCAGTCGCGAACTTCGTATTGGTAGCCACCGCCCATGGAAAATTGACCCCCGGGAATCTCCACCAATTTGGGGTACAACTGCGCGGTCAAAGAACCGGACATCAGGCTCAGTCCGACCAGGAAAAGAAGAAGGTTTCGCATGAATAAAAGTAGTTTGTGGGACGATGATCGTTCTAAGTAGACAAACGCGGCGGGGTAACAGCTTGTCCCACTGACCGCGGATCCAACCGTGTGTGCAAATGCCGCGGTGCATTCCTCCGAATTCCTTTATTTTGCAGTGCCCGGAGCTTTGGCAGCCGGTATCACCTAAATGAGGATTGCCCTTGGTCATTGCAAAAATCATCCTACCGGTTCCCGTTAAGTCAAATTTTGACTACCTGGTTCCGCCCGCGCTCGAAGAACGGGCTGAGGTGGGAATGCGGGCGTTGGTAACTTTTGGCCGCAACAAAATGTACACGGGAGTGATCAAATCGCTGCGGGAAGAATCGGAAGACGCAGTGCTGCGCAAATTGAAGCAGGTGGATGATTTTCCCGATGACCGTCCGGTTTTGCGCCCCCTGCAGTTGCAGCTCTTCGAATGGATCGCCTACTACTATTTCTGCACGGAAGGAGAGGTGCTAAAGGCCTCCTTGCCGGCGGGGCTCAAGCTGGAGAGCGAAGTGACCGTTGAGTCAGCTCAGGTGCCGGGCTGGGAAGAGTTGGAATTGACCCCGCCGGAGTACGATCTGCTGTCGATTTTGCGGGGGCGGCCCTGGATGACGGTGCCCGAAGTGGGGCAGATCTGGAACATCGCCGGACCATTGCCGCGGTTGCGCAACATGGAGGCCCGGGGCTTGGTGCGGATCGTACATCGCCTCAAGGACGGCTACAAGCCCAAAACCGAAAAGTACGTTGAATTGGCCCCGGAGTGGCAGGACGAAGAGGCGCTGCACGGCGCTTTTGGCATGGTCGGCAATGCGCCCCGGCAGGAAGAGGTGCTGATGCTGGTCGTCGAAAGTTGGTTCAAAAAAGAGCCCCTCGCAAAGAAAGCGCTGCGCAAACGCATCGACGGGAGCGACAGTGGGATCAAGGGACTGATCAAGAAGGGCATTTTGCTGGAAATCGACGTGCCGGTGGACCGCGTGGCGCGCTTGCAGTACCGCGAAAACAAGAAGGACATCGAGCTGAACGCCGAGCAGGTCACAGCGCTGGAGAAGATCCAGGCTTCGTTTGTCAGCGAACCCAATCGCCCGGTACTGCTCCACGGGGTGACGGGCAGCGGCAAAACCCACCTTTACATTGAGTTGATCCGGGAGGCCCTGGACCGGGGGGAGGAGGTCCTGTATCTCTTGCCGGAAATCGCTCTGACCCAGCAGATCATCGACAAGATCAAAAGCGAATTCGGGGAAAAAGTCGGGGTCTACCACAGCCGCTTCAATGACAATGAGCGGGTGGAGATCTGGCAAAAGGTCCTCGTGGGGGACTACGCGATTGTAATCGGGGTGCGCTCGGCAATTTTTCTGCCCTTTGCGAAGCTGGGCCTGATCGTGGTGGACGAGGAGCACGACCATTCCTTCAAGCAAAATGAGCCCAATCCGCGCTACAATGCCCGGGACATTGCGGTGTACTGCGCGCATCTGTTGGCGTGCCGCGTGCTGCTGGGATCGGCGACGCCTTCATTTGAGAGCTTCCAAAATGCCAGCCTGAAGAAATACGCCCTGGCGACGATCCACAACCGTGCGGTCAAGTCAGAATTGCCGCAGATCGCGATTGTGGACATGCGGGAGCAGCGCAAAAAGCGCCTTGGACAAGGGCATTTTTCGCAACCCTTGCTGGATGCAGTGCGCCGCACCCTGGAACGCCGCGAACAGGCCATTCTCTTCCAAAACCGCCGCGGATTTGTCCCCTGGCTCACCTGCATGAATTGTGGCCACGTGCCCCGCTGCATCAACTGCGACATCTCACTGACCTACCACAAGGCGAAAGGCCAATTGCGCTGTCACTATTGCGGGTATACCGACCATGAATTTGCCCAGTGTGAGAAGTGCGGCAGTTACGACCTCAAACAGCAGGGGATCGGCACTGAGCGCATCGAGGAAGAACTCAAAGCGCTGTTTCCCGAGGCGCGCATCGCCCGGATGGACCTGGACACCACGCGCAGCCGAAATGGCTTTCTCAAGCTGATCCGCAGCTTTGAGAAGCACGAGATCGATATATTGGTCGGGACGCAGATGGTCTCAAAGGGACTGGATTTTGAAAATGTGACTTTGGTAGGGGTGATCGAAGCCGATCTCATGCTGAACTTCGCTGATTTCCGGGCCTACGAGCGGGCCTACCAATTGCTGACCCAGGTGAGTGGCCGGGCGGGGCGGGCGCAGAAAAAGGGCCAGGTTTTGATCCAGACCTTTATGCCGGACAATCCGGTGCTGAAGTTGCTGCAACAGCCTTACACGCACTTTTTTGACCTGGAAATGCCCAACCGCAAGGCGCTCGACTATCCGCCCTACACGCGGGTCATCCGCCTAGAATTGCGGCACAAAAATCAGTTGTTTTTGGAGACGCAAGCCGAAGGATTGCGGAACATTTTATTGCCGACTTTTGGTCGGACCCTGCTCGGTCCGGAGTACCCCATGGTCACCCGGCTGCGCAACGAGTACCGGCAAATTGCGATGCTGAAACTGCCGCGGAATGCTTCGGTCGGCAAGGTCCGAAAAGTATTGGCGGAGCGGATCGCGTTTTATTACAAACACGCCCCCAAGAAGACCCTGCGGATCCTGGTGGATGTCGATCCGATGTGAGCGCGGCTCCGGTTCACTTTTGTGGTTTTCTTACCGTCCCGCAGCGGATCTGGCGGCTATTTTCTGATTGATCATCGAGTCTAAGAACGGCCAAGGGAGCCCGGTTGGACGAAAAATCCGCGTTCTCAAGTTTCACCAATCAGTTTTTTGCTGTCTTCGAGGGGGAATTGTCCGAGGGGAAGTACGTCGACGGAAATGCTTTTGAATCTCCCTCCGCCAATTAATTCTCTTTACCCTACAACTTTAGCCGTTATGAAGATAATTGAATTGTCGTACCACGATAAAAAGGTTGATTGGTCGATTGAAAGCATCACTTTCAAGCCGTTTAACTTGTTGGTGGGAGCCTCAGGGGTCGGGAAAACTCGGATACTGCAAGCAATTTGGGGGCTAAAGAAGGTAGTCGGAGGAGATTCTTTGAATGGAGTAAAATGGGAAATCAGCTTTGAATCCGGTCCGGGGAAAGAGTATTGGTGGAGAGGAGAATTTGAGACGGTCAGTCCCGAATTCAAGTTGGATGAAAGGGCCAAAATCGATGAAGCTAAGGAGGTGGCTCTGGGGTACGAGGAGTTGCGATTAAATGGTCAAGTCTTGGTATCGCGCACCAAGGAAGAAGTGAAATTTCACGGAACCAAAACGCCCAAGCTTTCCTCCACCGAGAGTATACTGTCATTGTTTAGGGAGGAAGATGACATCAAACCAGCATGTAGAGGATTCTCCCGAATCTTTTACAGTAAGTCGTTTGATCCCCAATCTATTAGTAGTTTGTTATTTCTATTTGAGCTAGATCCAAAGAGACTAGTCAGTGAATATTTAGACCTCGATTCATTGCGAGAAAGTAATGAAAATATCCGGTCGAAATTATTCGTTTGTTACAAAAATAGATTTCCTGTATTTGAAAGTATACGCAATACCTTCATTGATATCTTCCCAATTGTTACCGATCTGCGCTATGCTCCTCTGGAAAAAGAGGAATTGAACAATATCCCGGCTCTACTCCGAGAGCAGCCAGTATTACAGATTAAAGAGGAGGGGATTGACCGCTGGATACCGCAAACCCGGGTTTCTTCGGGGATGTACCGAACCTTGATGCACCTCTCAGAACTCTTCCTTTGTTCGGATGGGACGGTAGTTCTGATCGACGAATTCGAAAACAGCCTCGGGATCAACTGCATCAATGACTTGACGATGGAGTTGCTGAGTGCAGATCGCGATTTGCAGTTCATCATTACCAGTCACCATCCCTACATCATCAACAATATTTCTTTCGACCACTGGAAACTGATCACCCGTCAGGCCGGCAAGGTTTTTGCCCGCGATGCAAGTGAACTGAGCTTGGGAAAATCGAAGCACGATGCTTTCCTGCAATTGATCAATTTGGAGCAATATCGAACCGGAATCGAGCTGCGATGAACCTCTACTTTTTGTTGGAAGGCAAGCGGACTGAGCCAAAAGTATATCCCAATTGGCTGAAAGTCCTGTTGCCGCAATATTCCCGTGTGGCGGTGGCCGATGAAGCCCGGGCAAACAACTATTACATGATTTTGGGCTTCGGGTATCCTTCTCTGAGTTCTTGCATTTCTGCAAAAATGAAGTTCACTAAAAAAATCCTCCCGCGCGATTAAACCTTCCCACCCTCTCCCGGTCAAAGGACCAAATCGCAACGCGGGACCAATCGGGGTTCCGCCACCGCCACCACAAAACTTGCCAACCTGGAACAACTCCCGCCCGCGCGGGACCAACTCAACTTTGACCAAAACTGAATATGAAAACTCCCAAGACCATGAAAATCAACGCCAAAACTGTCTTGAAATCGGCTCTGCTCGCTACTGTAATCACGGCAGCACTGTCCTTGTCCGGCTGCGCAGTTCGGGTGGCCCCGGCCCGCGGTCCCGTCGTCGTCAAACCCCGACCGGTTCAGCGCACCGTCCGCGTCGTCCACCCGCGCCCGGTCCGCCGCAACATAGTCGTGATCCGGCGCTGAAACCTACCCATAATACTGGAAAAGCGATTCAGTACGCTTCGAGCAACTTGTTCACAGCTTTTCAATTGGCGTTCGCACCCGCAGACGCCATTTTTTTCGCTTCAGTCGATATTTTCGCCAGCGCTGGGTTCGCAACAGCAATTTGACTACCACCGCACCCCCCACAATCGCCAATATCTGATTGAGGTCTTCGCGCTCGTAGCCGGTCACCGCCGTGCGGTTCAGCAGGATCATAACCGGAAAGATAAGTGCGCTCATCGTAGCCGCGATCTGCAGCATCGCGATCCAATAGCGCGCCCCCGGTGCCGGCCGACGCAAAAGGGCGTCGACGTCAGTGATTTTGAGGCTGTCCCGCCCAAAAAAGATCCAAGGATCCCGTGCTCCCCGGATGCGAGCACCGTAGGTAAAATCCTCCCCGGAGATTTGCAACCGAACCGAATCCCCCGGCAGAATCTGGATTCGTTTCAGCCGCCCTGGATGCTCCAGATACAGATTGTCCTGGGCGGGCAGTGCTCCCCATAAACCACTGAACAGCCACAGAATCGGGAAAAAACGGGCCAAGCGTTGCATACGTTTTCAACGTTGCCCCGGCAAGATCTATTGTCCCGGAAGACGGAGAACGCATTTTTCGGAAAGCCCACCTCGCTGGGGATAGACGCTACCTTTCGCCTGTTATCGGGACTTGATCTTCGGAGAGGGCTTTGCGCTCAGCCTCAGTTTGTCCTACTTGCGGACTCTCGGTGCTTCGAACGCAATCCTCTTGTGGAGAAAGGTCTATTTTGGAATCCGAATCCGGGCAAGTAGCACCCGGAATCGCGCGGTCCAAAAAAGAAAACCGCCGGGAAGGCCCGGCGGGGGAGTGGGTTGTACTAGATTCGAACTAGTGACCTCTGCCGTGTGAAGACAGCGCTCTAACCAACTGAGCTAACAACCCAAGTAGAGGGTAAATTTAACGAGCGTGGCGCTCATTTCCCAAAAATAATTTTTTGTCGCTCCCGGTGCTCTCTCTATTTCTGCGTTGGGGGTAGGAATTGTCCGCTTGGCTCCGCCGCGTGAGACTCCCGGGGGATGAAAAATGTTTAGATTGCCGCCGAATCGAACTCCTGAATTGTGAAGCCGGAATCTCCATCGACCCCCGCCAAATACGCCCTTCCCGCTCTGGGAGGAAGCCTATGGTTGTTCTACTTGCTCGGGACGCTGTTTCCCGATGCCTGGTGGGGGACGCACTACTTCGCGTACGTTTCACCGGCGATGGCGACGGGGGGCCTGCTGCTTGCACTGGCGCTGATTGTATTGCCCCTGGTGCTGGATCTGGCTAGGCTGATTGATGCGTTTCCGCAACTCAGGGGCGCCACGTCGTGGACAGTGGCGCTCGGCATTTCCGGGATCGTCGCCCTGTTGCTGTGGCAGTTTCCCATTGTGGATGACAACTACGGCAACGCCGAGACTTACCATCGGGTGCTCAATGATCCGGTGACAAACTTACCGGCTGGATTCTGGGGCGCCTTGTTTTCCTTTGAATGGCGGCCGGATCAGGGGCGGGAGGGAGCATTTTTCCTGGTCAATGCTGTGGCGTATCTGCGGGGAATGACAATTCTGGAAGGCTACCGCTTGGTGGGGGCCCTCTGCGGCTTCGGCTGGGTGCTTTCCTGGCTGCGGTTTGGGCAGACTTTTTTGGCGCCGGGTCCGGTGCGGCTCTTGTTTGCCATTGCCGCGCTTGGCAGTCCGATTCTGCTGGTCTTCATGGGACACCTGGAGAGCTACGCCCTGGTGTTTCTGCTGTTGGGGCTGTGGATGCAACAACTGCTGCGGGCGGTCCACCTGAACAATACCTTTGCCCTGTGGAGCTTGCTTCCGCTGTGGTTGCTGGGCGAACGGTTCAATCCCCTGTTTCTGCTGCTGTTGCCGGTGATGGGGCTGGCGTTTTTGTACCATTATGCGGGAAAATACGCCTGGGTGGCAAAGTGGCAAACGGTCCGCGGCATGGCGACCACGCTTTTGCTCCCACTGCTCGGGCTGGGGCTAATCGGGTACTTTTTCGTGTTGGAGGACCACGCGGATCCACGGATTCTGGACGACTTTGACACCTTGGACCGGTTGTTTCTGCCGATATTTTCGCCGGCGCCACCCTTGAACCGCTACAATGTCCAGAGCTTTAACCATCTCTTTGACCTGTTCAATGTCCTGGTCTTTGGGGCGCCTCCGCTGTTGTTCGGGCTGTTCGCGCTGGTGGGAGGGAAGCGCAAAATCCTCGTGTCCTCGCCGGTACTGGCGATTGTCACCCTTGCCTGGGCCCTGATCACCGCGATGCTGTTCATGATCAATCCCTTGTTCTCCTTGCCGATGGACTTCGATTTGTACCTCATTGCGGTGCCGGTTTCCCTCGGCCTGCTGGCGGCTTTGCTAGTGCAATTTCCCGACGATGCCTGGATCAAATCGCTGCTTCCCATCGCCCTGGGCCTCAGTCTGCTCGTAGTCCCCGCCTTTACCGTTAATGTCAGCAAACAAGCGCATTGGCAAAGGCTGGAAAGTGTAGGCAAATACGTCTTCAAAACTTACTATTTGCATTCGGGGCGTTACATTCTTTATGCCTTGAACAAAAGCGAGTTGCCGGTGGAAGAATATTTAGCCCGCAAGGCTGCGATCATCGACGAGTTGCGTCCCTTCGCCCTGCCCGAGTTCGATCTCAAATTTGGGGAACTGCTGCTCGATCAGGCGATCATTCTGAATCGGAGCAACAGCGGCGACCTCCGGGCGACCCGCGCGGCGTTTGTGGAAGCAGCCCGGCACATTTACCTGGAAAGTGAGCAAGTGCTGGCCCTGACCGAACTCCACTTTCGACTCGGGGAGTCGGCGGATGCCCACAGAAATGTGGAAGAATTGATCAAGCGCGGCTATCCCACGCTGGACATGGCCTACCGGATGGGGGTCCACACGGCGCTAGAAGCGGGCCTCTACGACAAAGCCGCCGCCCATTGTCGGGAGTATATCCTGATGGTGCCGGAAGACACGATGATCCAGGAAGTCCTCAACCGCCTGGAAACGAATGACCGCGTGGACGAATTGCGCTACCTCTTTGCCCGGGGCAACTGAACCCCGGCCCATCCGCCTTCCCAAACTCACCGAAATCTTCCCATCTGCCCCAAAGTGCGCCTTGGGCGGTTTCCATCGCCTAGATTCGTGGATGAGAACAAGGGTGGTTTCTCAATGTATCCAGAAAAAACATGGCAATGGCGTATTCTGAATCAACAAAAACTCGTTTGCGCACCGGCTACGGCCCCTGGGCCGTCATCACCGGTGCCTCTTCGGGCATCGGGCGGGAATTGGCCCTGCGGATTGCGGAAGCTGGCCTCAACATCGCAGTGGTTGCTCGGCGTCGCAAACTGCTCGACGAACTCGCCGCCGAAGCAGAATCCAATTACGGTGTGGAAAGCTTGGTTATTGAAGCGGACCTCGGTGATGCAGATGGTATCTCGGCGGTCTGTGGAGCGACCGGACACTTGGAAATCGGATTGTTTGTGGCCGCGGCGGGTTTCGGCACTTCGGGTGAACTGCTGAAGTCGTCCGTTGCAGTAGAAATGAACATGTTGCAGGTCAATTGTGCGGCCTTGTTGGCGTTGACCCACCACTTTGGGCGGTTGATGGTGGCCCGGAAGCGGGGTGGGATCATCCTGCTCAGTTCCCTAGTGGGATTTCAAGGGGTGCCCTACGCGGCGCATTATGCTGCCACCAAAGCTTACGTGCAGTCGCTGGGCGAGGCCCTCTACCTGGAACTAAAAGGGGAAGGAATAGACGTCCTCTCGGCTGCCCCCGGTCCGGTCAACAGTGGATTTGCCTCGCGCGCTGGAATGCAAATGGGCAAGGCGCTCACCCCGGCAGATATCGGGGGACCGATCCTGAAGGCGCTGGGGCGGCGATCCACTGTACTGCCCGGTTTTATGACCAAGTTTTTGGTGGGGAGTTTGCGTCTGCTGCCGCGCTGGGGCAAGGTTCGGGTAATGCGGGCGGTCATGGGGGGATTTACCAAGCACCAACGGGCGGCACCGAATTGAGCGGTCCTCCTTTTTAAACCTAAAAAAGCCGTTGCGTGGTCTACAACGGCTTTTTTGGGTATGACGGTCGTGCTTATTGCTTCATTACGCGGAAGGTATCGCGCTCACCGTCGGTGACGGTCACGAAGATGTACATGCCGGCGTCGAAGTTCGACAGGTCAACGCTGACTTCGTGGCTGGTCGGAGCTAGGCGGACGATCTCTTGTCCCAGAATATCGTATACCTGAACCGATTCCAGCGGACGGTCCGAACGCAGCAGGACCCGATCCGAAGTCGGATTCGGATAGTAGCTCAAAGAAGCCCGGGCGGGATCATTGGAAATCATTACCCCGAACATCACGTTGTCAAAGTAGTAAGTCTTCGCCCCGGCGGTCGCACCATCGGTGCCGAAGTTGAAGAAGATCGACAGCAGATCGTAGGTCTGGCTGAAGTCAATCGTCGCCGTATTCGGAGCCGGAGTGTTGAAGTCAAAGACCAAGGTTTCCCAGGCGCTGGCCACAGTGTTGTTGATCTCAGTTTCCACCGTGATCGTGTTGTCCATGTGGTCTTCCGCTTTGAGGCGGATCGGGATGTTGGCGTCCGGCGACCAGACGTCGACACTCATTTGCGTAGCACCCATCATGAAGGGAATGGGATTGTCAAAGCCAATCGGGGTACCGATGGTAGTACCGGCCCAGGTTTGGGCACCGGCGGTCTTTTCGACTTGGGCGACCATGTTGTTGGCGTTGGTCGGGTCGACCACTACCATCGAAACATTGCCCCCAAAGTCACTCAGCGTATAGTCGACCATCGTGTCTTCAAAGGTCACCGGGAGATCAATTTGATCCAGCGGAATCACAAATGCGCCGAACATTACATCATCCCAGAAATAGGTCTTAGCGCCGGCAGTGGCCCCATCGGTGCCAAAATTGAAGAAGATTGAGGCCATGTCGTACGTATTCGCAATGTTCAAAGCCGCGGTATTGGGCGCCTCATTGCTGAAATCAAATTCCAAGGTTTCCCAAGCCATCGCGACGGTGGTCATCGCTTCCGTCTCGCAGGTGATCGTGTTGTCGTTGGCGTCTTCCACTTTCAGGCGGACCGGGATGTTAGCATCGGGCGACCAGACACGGACGGTCATTTTTGTTTCTGTAGCGGAAAACGGAATTGCTGATGCCAAACCGGCCGGGGTGCTGGTCGTGGTACCGGCCCAGGTTTGCGCTCCCGCCGTCTTTTCGGTCTGGATCACCATGTTGTTCGGGTCGGTGGGATCAACTACCAACTGGGAGGCATTGCCCCCAAAGTCCGTCACCGTGTAGTCTACTCCCGGAGTATCGAAGTCAATCGGAAGATCGATTTGGGCCAAAGCCGGACCGCCGGCGACGAGCTGGATGTCGTCAAAGTAGAACGTGAAGTTCGAAGAACCATCTCCCGGGGTACCGTTGTCCCAAATGAGGACAATTTTTTGGTAGCTCTGGGTTGTGTCGATGGAGTTGTAGTCAAAGGAAAGTTCTTCCCAGGCATTGGCCACGGAAGAAGTATCTTCTTTCTCGAAGAAAATACCACCATTCGAGGCGTTTTCGACTTTGAGCAATACCCGCGCACCCACGCGAGGCGACCAAACTTTCATTTTGAAGAGCCGGTTGGTCGAGAAGTCAATCGGATTGGCCATGGTCAAGAAGCTACCGCCCCAAGGTTGGCCGGTATTTTTGACCATTTGGCCGACGTTGGCGCTCGTGTTGATACCGCTGACATCAGGATTGCCGATTACGGAGCCAGTACCACCGTCAAAATCAGTAAAGGTGTAGTTGATGGTTGTCGATTCGAAGTCGACCGGCAGCACAGGCTGGGCAAAAGTAACGCCCCCTGCAAGTAGCAGGACCATTAGTAAAATTTTTCTCATTTCATCTCGTTTTGAGTTACCACTATAAGCATATTGTACATTGTACAATAAGGACAACAAAATATTTTTCAATTGCAAATCGAATGGCAGTGCGGCGGGATTTTCTGCGGGAAGTGTCGTGTAGCGGAATGGAGTTTTCGGGAATTTCCAATGAAAAATTTCCAACTGCTCGATTTCCGATTTTCAATTGGGCGTTCCGAACGCGCAACCTACAACCGATGCAAGCCCGCAAAATCCGGTACTTCCCGTAGCCGCATTCAAATTTATCGATTTGAACACCGCGCGGCGGAGGAGCTTATTCGAGAATTTCCAATTGCCCGATTTTCAATTGGCGCGTTCGGAACACGCAACGGGAGAATTTCCCATTCTTCAATTTCCAATAACCCGCTTAGGGAAAGCCTCCCGGCAAAATGCAATGCAGTAGTTCATTGGAAATCAGAAATCATTCAATCAGAAATCAGAAAAGTATTAATTTTCATCGTGCGACTTTTCTTCTTGCGCTTGGCGCATCGCTATTGGATTTTTTCACTGCTGATCTTGGGTGGGGGGCCGCTCAGTGGGTTTGCGCAGTCGAACGGCAAATACCTGAATGGGGCTATCCAGACGCCACTGCCGGCTTCCGCTGGGACCTACCGCGCATTTTCTGGTAAGAGCCACGGTGTCCTGCTCTGGGCTGGGGGTGGGAAAATATACCGCGGCGAAGGCAGTGAAAAGGCAAAAATGGAACCCACTGCCGCACTCGTAGTTGGTACCCGGGATGCAGCCGGCAAAATCACCTGGAAAGTGGATCCTGCCGCTCAATTGTCGGCCCCCATGATCGCGGGCGCAACCGTCCAGCTTGACGATGGCCTGCTCTGCGTAGCTGCTGCCGAACCGACGCCCCACTCGCCAGCTTTCCTTTTGCGTTGGGATCCCGACCGCCAACGAGTCCAACGCTCCGATCTCCCCGATTTTCCGGTGCCGCTTCAGGGAGGCTCCGGAAACCAAATCGGTCCCTACGCCTACGTTTCCGCCGTCAGTTGCGCCGGAGAGCCGATCCTCTTCCGCTACGATGTCGAAGGCGCCGCCGGCCGCTGGGAACGCCGGACCCCTTGCCCCGGTCCCCCCGCACCATTTGCGAGTACCGCCGTACAGGCCGATGGCGTCGGTGAAAAGCTGTACCTATTCGCCGGAAATACCGGCCCCAACCCCCAAAATGACACTTGGAGTTACGATCCCGCTACCGATGCCTGGCAAGCGCGGGCTCCAATTGCGGTCGCCGGACAACCCTATTTTCCGGTGGCCCGCCCGGTTATCGACGCCGGCGTCCACCATATATTGTTGTTCGGGGCGCGGCGCGATCCCAACCACCGACAACGGACCATTCTCGCCTACCACACCATCACAGATACCTGGGTAGCCGTGGATACCGCAGCGCAGGAGTTGCCGGAGCATACGCGGGCGCATTGGTGGGCGGGAAAAATTGTGCTGGCGGGCGGGACCTTGTCCCCCGGAGTCGGTTCCTTAACGGTTCGGGAGTTCACCCCCGATCCCTTGCCGGAGGGCCTGAGCGGGGTAGATTACCTGGTAATTGTCCTTTACCTGGTCATCCTGGTCTGGATGGGGACCCATTTTATGCGCCGGGGCCGGACCACAGCCGATTATTTCAAGGCAGGACAGCGGATTCCTTGGTGGGCGGCGGGCATCAGTATCTTTGGGACATCACTGAGTGCAATCACCTACATGGCCGTTCCTGCCAAAGCCTACGGGACCGATTGGTTGTTCATCTGGCTGAATGTCGCCCAGATCCTGACTGCGCCATTGGTGATCTGGCTAGTGCTGCCGTTTTTTCGGCGGCTGAACGTGACCACTGCCTATGAGTACCTGGAACGCCGCTTCCACGTAGTGGTGCGGGTGATCGGGGGACTGGCGTTTTTGCTGTTCCAATTCGGGCGAATCGGCATTGTGCTGTTTTTGCCCGCAATTGCCCTCTCGGTGGTGACCGGAGTGAGCATTTATACCTGCATCGTGGTCATGGCGGGCTTGAGCATTTTCTATACGGTGCTCGGGGGCATCGAGGCGGTGATTTGGACCGATGTCAAACAAGTTGCGGTCCTGACTACCGGTGCGGTGGTCTCGCTGTTGCTCATGGGCGGTGGGGTAGAAGGGGGATTTGATCACCTCGTCGACATCGCGGCTGGGGACGGGAAACTTAGATTATTCAATTTTGACTTTGATTTTACTAGCCCGAGCCTCTGGGTGGTGATCGGTGGGGGCATCGGTACGAATCTCATTAACCAAAGCAGCGATCAGACCTTTGTTCAGCGCTACTTGACCACTCGAAGTGAAAAAGCGGCGGCCCGCAGTTTGCTCACTCCCGCGGCCCTGGTCATTCCGATCAGCCTTTTGTTCTTCGGGCTGGGCACCTCCTTGTACGGATTTTACAAGGTCAATCCCGGTGAGCTCAACCCGGTCCTCAACAATGCGGATGCGATTTTTCCCTGGTACATCATCACGCAGTTGCCGGCGGGGTTGAGTGGTTTGCTGATCGCAGGGATCTTTGCCGCGTCGATGTCGAGCTTGGACAGCAGCTTGAACTCGGCCTCGGCGGTCATCACGTCGGATTTTTACCGGCGCTTTCGCAAAGCGGGCCCCGACCGGCATTACTTGACCATTGCCCGGATCGCCACGGTTGCCATGGGGCTGTTGGGGATGGGATTTGCCCTGTTGTTGGCCGGAGCGGAAATCAAGTCGCTGTGGGACGAATTCAGCAAGGTACTCGGGCTGTTTGCCGGAGGGTTGGCTGGGTTGTTTCTGCTGGGGATGAGTGTACGGCACGCGAATACGGCCGGGGCGCTCATCGGTTTTGCGGTCAGCGCGGCGGTGCAATACTGGGTCAGTTCGACTGGTGCGGTGCATTTTCTGCTTTACACCTTTACCGGTTTGGCGTCGTGCTACATTGTAGGTTGGGCGGCTTCGTGGGCATTTCCCCGGAAAAAAGACTTGCACGGTTTGACCATCCGGACCATTCGGAAAATCAAACCTGAGGATTGAGCTGGGTAGAGGAACCAAGGCGTTCACTGATGTTCGATTTTGGGTTCTAATGCGGTGACTTCCTTGGCAATCGCAATTGAATTTTTTCGCTCCGCAAGCGCGGGATCTCCACACATTTGCGGAGCGCCTTCCGATAAAGAGCGGGAGCCGGAGCCAATGGGAAGCCCCGCGGAAACCGCTTGGGGAGCTGGACCACCGTTCCCCCGAGCCGGGAGTTTCCGCCGGGCAAAAACGGCGGGGGTGGGG
>JBCCQH010000142.1:0-15512 GCA_039024435.1 Bacteroidota bacterium | reverse complement strand
GCGCAACCTCTCGGGGATATTCCACGGCGTGAGCGAAAAGTACCTACAGAACTACCTGGACGAATTCTGCTACAAGCTGAACCGACGTTACGAAGGGGAAACCCGATTTGCGACCATCCTGGGCAATTCGCTCCGGCATTGGAACAAATACCACGTGTGGCAAAGAAGCGGATAGTCATTCGAGTTTGGGGAAGATGCCATAGCAAAATCGCAGAATTAAATTTAAACTGCCTCTTAGGTCGGAGCACGGATTGTAATTCTACTTGCTTTTGCGGGACTGGTTCCGCTATTGGTTCACCTGCTCGTTCGGTTTCACAACATCCGCCGGCATCGCTGGGCCGTTGAATTGGGCGCACTGGGCATCGTCGCAGTGTTCTTGGGGTTCGCCCCCGTTCCGGAATCCACCCCGATCCGCAATTTCTTGACGGCGCTTTTGCCCCGTTCAAGCCAGATGTCAGCACCACTTGGGATTTCAATTGGTTCTACGTCGAACGCTTGAGCTTGGGCAAGCACGCAATGATGATCGGGATCACGAATTGGCAGCAGCAAATGCCCATACATCAGTGCTACGTCGGGAACAATCGTTGGCAAATTGCCCTCAATCCCGGTTTATGGGCCCATCCGATCAGTACCGACGTGACGGGCAGATTTCGCGAAGCCATTGCCCTGGCCGCGAACGGCGTCCCGATGTTCACAGCGAAGAGGCGTACGGGAATTGATGCTTATTTGAGCGGGGAACTGGACATTTACCGTGGCCACTGCGGCCGGGCGCAATCACACGCGGTTACGGACGCGTTTTGAAAGCGCATGCGAGATACAGGTACAACACGGGACAAATAGACTGCGCTTATCAATCCACGCTCCCTACCGCCGTTGCGCGTTCCGCGCTTCGACATAATCGTAATAAGTAGGATTCACCCCTTTTTCGATGGATTGCAGGATAACTTCCATCGCAAACTCATCTTCGGGATCGTACTCGTTTTTCAGGTTGTAGCCGAATAGCCGGCCGACCCCTTGCCAAAAGAAGGCTGCGGTTCGGCTTTTGTAATCCGAGATCAAAGAGTAGGCATTGTTGCCCGTCTGACGGTCGATCAGCTTGACCAGAACCTTTCCCTGGCTGATGGTCAGGTTGCGAATGTCCTTCTCGTATTGGCCAAAAAGGAAGCTTTCTCGGGACTTGAGGTAGGCTTCTTTGCCGTCCTCGGAGGGGATATTGGCCATTTCCGCCTCAATAATCTTGAGGTTGCGGGCGGCTTCGTTCGCGTAAGGCAGAACTTTGAGAATGTTATATCTAAGTTTGTTGAATTTGCGGATCTGTTTTTGGGTGCGCCGGCGGTCCCGCTTCCGGGACGGCCTAGCCGAAATCACCACCGCTTCCAAACGATAGATCGGGACGCCATTCTCATCCACGGCGACGCGCACGCCGCGCTGGGCGAGAGCAAAACTGCTCAGACCCAGAATCATCGTCATTAAGAGAATCGCTTTTTTCATGGTTGTTGGCGTTTTTCCCAATTAAGGTTTCAAAAACCGGGCCAAACTCTCAAGCTTGTTTATCTGACCAATGGTTGCGGGTAACGCTTATTGTTATACTCAAATTTAAGCCTTTCGGTTTACTTTCCCCCAATTGACTTCCACTTTTTCGCGGAACAGGCTGAGCACCCAGGCTTTGCCCCATTCCTGGCGCTCTTTGTCGGACCAAAGACCGGGGAAATAGATGATCCGCTGGAAACGGGGCGGCAGAAACTTTTGCCAGTTGGTACCGCCGGTCGCCGCAATGACGTTGGGATCGCGCTGCAGGTAGCGCACCGCACTTTTGTAGTGGCTCAGCGACCAGAATACATTCGCAAACAGGTCATACTCGCGCAACATCTCAACCAGTTTCTCATTGTCCTGATCCGCCGGGGACAAGCGCTGGTACAAAGTCCATAGGTTTTTGTGCTCGACTTTCCGCGCCAACTTCAACAGCTTTTCGTCGTACTTGCGCTCAAACATGCGCAGCGTCAGCGTCTTTTTACCCGTCTTCAACTCCAGATTCCCCGATTTCCAGTATAACTTTTCGTACCGGTCAATGAGCATCGCGTCGTCACTGATCTCGGGCCGCAATTCGTAACGGGTAAGATTGCGCAGGCTGGTGCTCTCGATTTCAATTTGACGGTACTGAGCCGACTGGAAACCGCTGGCCGGCAACAGTGACATCCGAAACTTGAGAAATTGTTGCGGGTCCATCCCTTCGACCATCACGTCAAAACTCTGGGTGAGGTTTTTGAAGTAATTAATGATGCGCTGGAGCCGCTTGAACCACTCCTCAAGCACTCGCCCACCCGAATCGCGCAGTTGCCGCAACTCGTGTCGGATCAACTTGAAGTACAACTCCGTGATCTGGTGGTACATGATAAAAATCTGCTCGTCCTCGAAATCGGTGCGCGGCGTTTGCAGACTCAACAGCGTGTCCAGGTGTACGTAGTCCCAGTAGGTCAACGAATTCGAGTACAGCAGCCCATCGAGGTAGGACACCATGTCCTGACCCATTGCTTCATATTTTTCAGCCAACTTTTCCAGTCGGTCCAATATTTCGGGCGTGAGTCCCAGCGTTTTATCCATGTTGCGAGAGAATTCCACCGTAAAAATACAAAATTGGGCTCAGGAACCCTTAAAGACCAGGGCAAATGAGGAAAAAACCTGATCCCGCGACCCCGATCCCGGCTCCCGCTTCGCTTTTTGCTTGGTCTTGACCGTACATCCCGACTCCTTTTAACGTCCATATCCGGAGTCCAGGACAAGAAATGCACAAAAGCGGAGCGGAAAAAACGGCAACACAAAAAATTCGAAATCGCCTCTGTGAACCCACTGGCACCTTTCTGGATAAAAAAAGCCGCCCCAAAAGCATCTACCTACGACAGAGACGCTTCCCACGAAAACATCCACCCCATTCCCAGTGTTTCATTTCTGAAAGTGGATCTTCAGTAACTTCGCTTCATGGACCAACTCGGCCAAATATCCGGCGACTACGCCCTCGTCCTCGTCTTCATCATCGGCGGGGCACTTTTCGTGGCCGGCGGATTTATCACTTCCCGGCTCCTCCAACCCAATCGGCCCAATCCGGAAAAGTTGAGCAGCTATGAGTGCGGCGAAGATCCTGTGGGAAACGCGCGCATCCAGCTCAACAACCGCTTCTACGTCGCAGCGCTGATTTTCCTCATTTTTGATGTGGAAATCATCTTCCTCTTCCCCTGGGCGACGATTTTTGCCGATCCCGAGCTCATCCAATCGGCTCCGAGTTGGGGCTGGTTTGCCCTGATCGAGATCCTGCTATTTACTGGGATTCTCATCGCGGGCCTCGCCTACGTCTGGGCCAAAGGCGACCTCGACTGGGTCAAACCCAAAGTCGTCGAACCGCAAGTCAAGGTTCCGATTCCGGCGGCAGAATACGACAACTTCAACGAACGCGCCACCGCCCCAACCGCAGTGCCGGTGGCCGAAAACGCATAATTCAGGACGCAGTGGGCATTTCCGATCAAAAAACTGGACAGGGCAAAATCATCCTCAGCAAAGTGGACGACGTGATCAATTGGGCGCGCCTGTCCTCCATCTGGCCGATGGGCTTCGGACTGGCCTGCTGCGCCATTGAGATGATGGCCACCAATGCCAGCCACTATGACCTGGACCGCTTCGGGGTATTTCCCCGCCCCAGCCCCCGCCAATCCGACCTCATGATCGTCTCCGGAACGGTGACCTTTAAAATGGCCGACCGCGTGAGGCGGCTCTACGAACAAATGGCCGAGCCCCGCTACGTGATCTCCATGGGCTCCTGCTCGAATTGCGGCGGACCCTACTGGGAACACGGCTACCATGTGGTCAAAGGCGTGGACCGCATCATCCCAGTCGATGTCTACATTCCTGGCTGTCCCCCGCGCCCGGAAGCATTGATCGGCGGTATCCTAAAATTGCAGGAAAAAATCCGCAACGAAAGTCTGTCCATCCCCGGTAATTTCTCCCGCACGTGAGCGCGGCCCTCGACATATCCGCCATCGCAGCCCTGCTCGAAGAGCAGTTTGGGGAAGCCGCCATCGTCGCATCCGAATATGCAGTGCGCCAACCGTGGCTGGAAATTTCGCCGGCCTACCTGCTCGCCATCGGACAATTTCTCCGGGACGATCCCCGACTTTACTTTGACTACCTGGCCTGCCTGAGCGGGGTCGACGAAGGTCCCAAAGTGGGCCGCATCGGAGTGGTGTACCATTTCATGTCCATCCCGCGCCTGCACCGCCTGGTGCTCAAGTGCTTTGTGTCCCGGGAAATAAAAGACGGCACGCTCCCGGTACTGCCCAGCCTGGCCGGTATTTGGCGCACCGCCGACTGGCACGAACGCGAGGTGTACGACCTGTTGGGCATCCGCTTTGCTGACCACCCCGACCTGCGGCGCATCCTGCTTCCCGAAGACTGGGAAGGCCATCCCCTGCGCAAGGACTACGTAAATCCCGACTTCTACCACGGAATCCAAACTGAATACTGATGCCGGACGTCCGCCACCCCAACTACGAGCGAACCGAGCTGGACTACACCGAGCTCCTGCGCCGCTCGTCGCCCAATCGCACGCAGTTGCAGGACCTCAACTCTGAGGAAATGGTCCTCAACATGGGTCCACAACACCCATCTACCCATGGGGTGCTGCGGCTGGAACTGGTCACGGATGGCGAATTGGTGATCGAAGCGATCCCCCATCTGGGCTACCTGCACCGCTGTTTTGAGAAGCATGCGGAATCACTGCCTCTGCCCCAGACCATTCCCTACACGGATCGGCTGGACTACATGGCCTCCATGAACAACAACCTCGCGTTTGTGATGGGGATCGAAAAAATGATGGGGATCGAAGGCAAATTGCCCAAACGGGTCGAGTACATCCGGGTGCTGGTCTGCGAACTCAACCGGATCGCCTCGCACTTGATTGCCGTGGGGACGTTTGGGCTGGACATCGGAGCGGTAACCGCTTTCTTATGGTGCTTCCGGGACCGAGAGCACCTCATGAAAATGCTGGAATGGGTATCGGGATCCCGAATGCTCTACAATTACATCTGGATTGGGGGTCTGTTTTACGATCTGCCGATTGGATTTGAGGAGCGCTGCGCCGAATTTGTGCGCTACTTCAAACCCAAGTGGAGGGAACTCAACGACTTGCTCACCACCAACCGCATCTTTGTCGACCGCACTGCCAATGTCGGGGTTCTCCCCCGCGATGTCGCGATCAACTACGGCTGTTCCGGACCCGTCTTGCGCGGTTCCGGACTCAAACTGGACCTGCGCCGCCTCGATGGCTACTCCGTATATCCCGAAATCGAGTTTGACGTACCGATCGGTCGTGGGGAGATGGGCACCACCGGCGACTGCTGGGACCGCTACAAAGTCCGTGTCGATGAAGTCGGGGAATCCTTGCGCATCATCGAACAGTGCCTCGAAAAGCTCACCAAAGCCTACCCCCGGGGCGAAGATTTTGATCCGCAAGCCCTGTGTCCCCCCAAAGCCCGGCCCAAAGCCGGCGAGTTTTATTCCCGTGCCGAAAACCCCAAAGGCGAACTCGGATTTTACTTCATCACCGACGGAAGGCGCGACATCCCGGTCCGTTGCAAAGTCCGCGCCCCCAGTTTCTCCAACCTCAGTGTCCTGCCCGAACTTTCGCGAGGAATCCTCATTGCCGATCTCGTCGCCATATTGGGGTCAATCGACATCGTATTGGGAGAAGTGGATCGATAAATGAAGAAAAAGTTTTCGTTCCGGAAGAAAATACCTACCTTCGAAGTGTACAAGAAGAGAAGAAACGGAGGGAAGAATGTACATTGGAATACAACACATCAAAGGAATCCGCAACGGTGATCTCGAAAAGCTGAAAGATGCTGGGATCTATGAATACGAGCAGCTTGCGGAACTCGTCCACAACCGCATTGCTTTACAAAAACTGCACCAGGAGACCGCAATTGGATCGGTGTGGCTGTACCGTTACGCAAAATTGGCTTTGGCGGTACGCCAGTTGCACCACGAATTTTCCCGGCGCGTCACCGGAGGCTATTTCGTATTCGTGGAAGGTGACCCGTACGACCTTGCCGAGGAGGAAGACCCCGCTTGTATCTGGATTGTAAACGAACCCCAACAACCGAAACCACGCCTTCCGGCCGCCAAAGAAACCGAGCGCGAAGGCCGTATCCTACCGCGGCACGTGTGGGTTCGTTGAGATTTCTGATTTCCAACGGTATACAATGCACCATCAAATGCAACCGAAAACGATTGGAAATTTTCTCACCCGAAATTGAGCGAAGCGTTCATTGGAAATTCTCAAGGTGGGGGTTCGCCGAATTCGTAGGGGAGAATCCACTCGGCGCGGCGCAATGGGTGGGCCACCAAGGTAGCCGCATCTACCGTGGGATCAAGTAGGTTTTGCTGGCCCCAGCCATTCAAACCCGATTTGAAATCTACCTGGATGATGGGATCACTTAAACCCCGGCGGCGGGCATCCTCTTTCAGGTAGCGGGCCATCGGTGGAATCAGATCGGGATAATAGCCCAGCGCCGTATACTGCTTGGGGGTCAGTATCCCACCGAGGTTCACTTCGTAGCGGGGGCCCTGTCCGGCCTGGTCCACCATGTACCAGTGCATTTCGAAGTCCTTGTACATGATCTTCATGCGCCAGGCAAACCGCTGCCCCTCCCCCGTCCAGTCTACGTGGCCCGGAACCAACAGGTGACGCGCGGGAAAAATCAATTGGAAAGCGAGAAAAGCGGTAAATACCCAGGCCAGACGTGGCAGCGGCGTCCCCGCCTCCGGCTGCTGCGGTGACTTGTGCTTGCCCCGGAGCGCCGACTTCTTTTGGGCTTTTTTCCGAGCGATACCCAAACGCGCCCGAATCCACTCTCCACTGTCCGCCGGGAAAAACAAGATCACCGTCGCCAGCAGCAGCCAGGGAAAAATCCCAATCTCGCCCACGTCGTGAAAGATGTAGTAGTTGAAGCCATTGAACACGACCATGCCCGCCACCGCAAACCAGCGCGTCGGCCGCCACCACAGCGCCGGAATCACCAACAAATCGAAAAACAACCCGCCCCAAACCATGCCGTTTTCCAACAGCCCAGAATCCCAGGAAGCATCGCCTGTAAATTGCGCTTTGTAGTCGAGGATAAAGGCAATTGGTTGGTGATTGACCAGCCATCCGGCCTGCATCTTATTGATTGCTGCCCAAAAGAAAACGATGAACAGTTGCACCTTGATCGCCAATACGTACCAGCGTGGAATTGAAACCCGTGGGGCGTTTTTCCGAAACAAATTCCAGCGATCCGCCGGCAAAAAGAACATCATCGCACACAAGATGGACATCAGATAGTAGTGGTTGTTGAAGAACCCTTTGTCCAACAGCCACAAGTAAGTGAAGCCCACAAACCAGATCGCCACCGCAATCCGGTAAAATCGGCCCAAGGCAATCAAAACCGCCGCCGCCGCCAAAACAAACAGCAGCAATTCCAAACCCGCCTTTGGCAGCGGCTCCACGTAAGAAAAAAAATACCACTTGAAGTGCAGGACTGGCTTCACCAAATCTTTGCTTATGAAATCGACACTCACAAAATTGATGATTTGCATCAGCAGAACTACGCCAAATAATAGTCGAAAAATGCCCAGGGCTGAAGCACTTTCATGCGCAATCAAATGTCTTTGCAATGATTTCAAAGGCTTGAATCGGTTACGAATAATCAAAGATTTTGTACGAATTAGCAGTAAAAGTAACAGAAAAGGAAAAATAATTTGTACCTTACCTCTTCCTGCAAATATTTTGCTGTTAATTGTCTGTGAACCTTATTTGTTTTTTTGATGTTGTCCAAAAATTGGTTGCTAATTACTTGCCTTACGTTCGCGTTCGGTTTAACCTTCAACGTGTCGTTTGCGTGTGATACCACGCCTGTGATTACCCCCTCCAACGTTCAGTCGGTTGGTGGCGGAAATTACTCCATGGATGTGCAGGTTTGTGTTGGGGTCGACGGCTCCATCGACGGATTTGCCACTTCGATCAACTGCGGTTTGAATATTGTGAGTGTATCTCCGACTTCGCTGGTCAGCGGAGGCTCAACCGCAAATGCCTTCATTGCCGGTAATACGGTTACTTACAACTGCGCGACTTGTTCCCAAAGTCCAGCCAGCAATTGGTGGGCAGTTGACGACAATATTGCGGGGCCGTGTTTCAACTTTACCATGATCGTTACCGGGGATCCCTCCGGTTGCGCCATTACCACTACCGGGGTCAACGACGGCTGTCTGATCATTCAGACAAGCTGGACCGTTCCTATACCGGGGCCCTGCATCACCGCCGGGTCCATCAATGCGCCCGGCTCATTTTCGGGAAATACCAGCGGGGCAGGGAGTACCTGCGTCCTGCGGGCATCCAGTGATCAGGTCGTAGCGATCAACCTCCCCTGCAATGACAACTGGACCTTTTCCCTGTGCGGCGGGTCCAGTTGGGATACCTATTTATACGTGGGGTCCGGCTGTTGTGCGGGGAATATTGGCATCAACGACGACTTTTGCGGCCTCCAATCCCAGGTCACCGCCAATGTGGGGCCGGGAACCGTATTTGCCACCGTTGAAGCCTTCAGCACCTTCGGTTCGGGAACCTATACCCTCAATGTTACCGGGGCCAATGGCTGTCCCCTGGACTTAAGCGATATTGAGGTCGTTGCGATTCCGAACCAGGAAGAAAATATCATCGATGTGAGTTGGGAAGTAGAAGATGAAATCAATGTCGCTAGCTATTTCCTCGAACGCAGCATCGACGATGGTCCTTTTACCACTCTGGAGACCCTCGAACCCCGGGGCATCAATCCCAGCGGCAAGACCAGCTACGCGGTACGCGACTGGCGAGTCAAGGAAAATGAACTCTACCAGTACCGGGTCCACGTCCACACCACCGCCGGCGAGATGTACGACACCAAGATCGTGAGCGCCATGCTCATGGGTTCCGAAGGGCTGAACGGAAGCCGCTTCTATCCCAATCCGGCCTCCGGCGAAGCCCGAATCGACATCCAAAGTGGCCAGGAAGGCATGTTGATCGCTCAGGTATACGATACCCGGGGGCGGGTCATCAGCGAGCAGCAAATGTCGGTTCACGCCGGGACCAGCACCGCACGCCTGAACCTGGAAACCTCACCGCTGGCGTCTACTTTGTGCGGATGAGTGACAGCCAAAACCACTCTCTGATGCGCAAGCTGGTGGTAGAATAAGTACGCTCGACAGCGTAAGATGCGGAAGCAAGACCGACCTTGCTTCCGCATTTTTTTGTTTGCGCCGCCTTTGGTGTATTTTAATCCCGATGGAAAATAAGATTTGTCTGGTCACCGGCGCCAATGCCGGAATCGGGAAGACGACCGCCCTGGGGTTGGCGGGAAAAGGAGCCCAGGTGGTCATGCTCTGCCGCAACGCCACCAAAGCCGAAGCCGCCCGCACGGCCATTTGCCAGCGCTCCGGCAGCAAAAAAGTCGATTTGGTGATTTGCGATCTTTCCTCCCAGGATTCGGTTCGGGAAGCCGCCGCTCGGGTCATCGCTAAGTATGCCCACGTCGACGTACTGATCAACAACGCTGGCACCTTCGTGAGCCAGTTCCAGACCTCGCCGGAGGGCATTGAATTGCAATTTGCGGTCAACCACATCGGGCATTTCCTATTGACCCACCAACTGATGCCCGCTTTGCGCAGCGCCCCTTCCGCCCGCATCGTCAATGTCTCATCCGGCTCCCATTACGGTGGCCAAATCAACTTTGCCAGCTTCACTACCGCGCCGGCGGGCGGCTATTCCTCCTGGCGAGCCTACAGCCAGTCCAAGCTCGCCAACATCCTGTTTACTTACGAATTTGCCCGGCGCTTTCCCAGCCCCACTTTAACTGCCAATGTCCTCCACCCCGGCGTAGTCCGCACGGAAATCGGACAAAAGAGCGGCTCTCTCCTGGCCAAGGTGCTCTGGACCGCGTTCAAGCCCTTTATGCTCACCGCGCGCCAAGGCGCCCAGACCTCCCTCCACGTCGCGACATCCCCGAAACTCGCAGGCGTATCCGGCAAGTACTTCGAAAAGAGCCGGGAAACCCGTTCGGTGGACCACGCTTACGATTCCGAATTGGCGGGAAAGCTCTGGGCACGGAGTGAAGAACTGTGCGAAATCAGTTTTTGATCCGAACCCCACCGCGTTGCCGGGAGCGGCTCATTTCTTTTGGCCGCGTACCTCGACGACGTAGCGCGCAATGGCTTCAATGCCCTCGCGGGGCTGGGTGTACACGATCAGCGGTTCGCGGGGTAGCCACAATTCAAAAAAGACAAATTCGGCCAGCCAGCGTTCCTCAATCGCGCGCTTGAGGGTCCGGGGCAAGGGCGATTTCATCCCTTTGCGATCTTTGTCCGCCTCCCACACCGCAAATAGATTGAGCAAGCACTCTTCTTCCTCCGGCAAACAATAATTTTCGTCCGCATTCGCCGGTCGAATCCCGGGTTCGAAGGCCCAGATCGCTTTGCAGAGGCCGTAGGCAATCCAGTCTTCCCGGGCTTCCACCACCACTTGCGCCCCTTTGCGCCGGACCTCCGCTTCGGAGCGGAACTGAAAATCCTCCACTTTGCGACCGGCCTGGGTAAAAATCTGTTGGGCAACCGCCCGCAATTGATTGTGGTTGCGGTTCAGCGTCCAGGCCGTAGCGATTTCCCGCGCCGCTGCCTCGGATTCGCCCCGTTCCAATAAGCTGCTGGCCAGGAACCAATGCGGCAAATAATCAAAGAAATTGGCGGCAATGGCCCGCTCGTACCACACGGTGGCGGAATCGGATTCACCGGTCAGTTTGTAACACTCGCCGACCAGCGTCATCACAAACCCGTATTCCGGATTGCGGGCCAATAGGGCAAGGTAAGCACGCCGCGCCGCCCCGTAGTCTTGGGCACGGTAGGCCCGTTCTGCCGCTGCATACACCGCCTGGTCCACCGAATCCAGGCCATATTCCGCAATCTGGTAGCCTTCGCCGCTCACCTCCTGGTACAAGCGGGAATGGTTGCGCTGGGTAAGGGGCGGTTCCGGCAAGCGTTCCGGCACCACCTCAATCGAGTAGTCCAGTTGGGATTGCTGAGTGATTTCGGCGATTTCGGAGGGGCTGCGCACAGATTGTCCAAAACCCGCCAGTTGGACATGAATCAGACCAATGAGGCCGAACAGGAGCCGACAATGGCACTTCCGAACCGGAATCAGTAGACACGCAAAAGGGAAAATTTTCATGGCAGCATTGGGGCTTGTCCAGAAAAACCGCAAAATTTTTCGATTAGGGGCAATTATAAGTGGAAAAAAGTTGGTTTTTTCAGAATAACTTATGAATTTCCTGAAAATAAAAGCTTGTTTGAGACTATTCAATCGAAAGCATTAATCAAACCAATTCATTACTTATAACAAGGACCATGAAGAAACTTTTTTACTCTATTTACGCGTTTGCTGCCATCGCCGTACTTGGTTTCTCGATCAGCATTGCTACCCGCACTGCCGAAGGTAGCCTCCGGCAGGAAAGCCTGCAGAAAACGGTTGCCCAAAATGCACTAGAAGCGGATGCCCAAGGGCAAATCCAGGATGAATCCTTGGGTCTGGAAGCGGAAGCCACCGAAGAAGCGGCGGCCCCTTTGACCAACGATAAGAAATCGGTCAAGAAGAAAACCTCCAAACTGAAGGTCAAAGATCTCCTGACCAAGGAGCAAAGATCACAGCTTACCCTCAAGGAACGCATTGCGGCCAAAGTACTGGTCATGAAGGCCAACAAAGTACTCAAGAAAGCCAACCGGGAAGACCGCCCCGCCAAAGGCAAAAGCCAACTGGTTGCCCTTTTGCTGTGCATTTTCGTTGGGGCATTGGGTATCCATCGCTTCTACCTGGGTTACACCGGAGCCGGCATCATCCAGTTGTTGACCGCCGGACTCTGCGGTATCTGGACCCTGATCGACCTGATCCGCATCATCACCGGGGACCTCGAGCCCAAGGATGGCCCCTACGAAGAAACATTTTAACTGAGTTGCGCGCTTGCCTGAGCGCAGATTTGCCTTTTTCTGATGCAGAATTGGACAATCGCAAATCGACTCAGGAATCACGCACGGGAAAATAAGTGGGACTGAGGCGCAAGCAAAGTATCTCGACTAGTCACCGGGCGTTCGCACCTCAGCGAAATAAGTGCTTAAAAAATCAACCTGGGCAATTATGTTCCTCAAGATTTTCCGCATGATCAAAATAGGAATCCTGATTGGGATTCCTATTTTGCTTCTTTGCTTGCCGGCCGATTACTTCGATGAGGGAGAATCCATCAGCTTTTTCGCCCAACTGGGAGTTGAAGGATTCTATTCGGAGGGGATGACGCGGGCCTGCATGCATTTGCTGCATTTGGATTTCCTCGGCGCCGCCAATTACAATCAGTTGTGCTTCTTCGTAATGCCGATTTTGGGCATTCTTTGGCTCTCGGCCCTCGGTCGGGAAATCAGTGTATTTCGCAAGGCTTACTTCCTTTCGGTCCACAGAGAAACGGCGGAGACGACACCGGAGGCCGCCGCGCGCCCGCGCGGAAAAAATCTCCCGGTGGTCCTGCTGGTATTTCTTCCCGCGGTGGGGTTTACCCTGGCCCTGCATTACTTTTTCCTGCCCTATACCACCCTGAACTTTGCGATCGCGATGCCAATTGTCGTGGTGGTCAGCGGATTGGGGACGGTTGTCTTTCAGCGGGTCAAACAGGCCGACTGGACCCGGCGCTTTTTGGGTACGGGACTGTACGCCTTTGCCTTACTGGTGGTCATGGGAATCATGAGCGCCGCTTTCCCGATTGTGTAAACTGGGTTTGCCGTAGACCAGACCGGGGACCAAGCCCGGCCTTCCGCTCGCGTCAAAAGACGAAAATGATGAGCGCGGTGGTAACCAGACTGAAGATCAACAAGAGGTTGAGCGATCCCAAAACGATTCCAGCAACCGCCTTTCTGCGTTTGGTCTCCCGCTCCGACAGGGACCGGGTGCCGAAAACGATGGCCAGGATGGACGCCGGAATGGACAAAAGCGGAAAAAGAAACCACAACGCAAAACTTACGAGTCCGAAAGTCAGCGATTTTTTTGCCCATTTGCTCTTCCTCGGGGGTCCGGGCCGCGGGCCCACGCGCTCGGATTGCTTCCGCTGGCGGCGAAGCTTGTATTTCCTGCGCTTGTGTTTTTTCTGGTGAATGACCGCCGCTTCCCCCTTGGCCACACCAGTAGCGCGCAAGCCGGAACGGCTCTCCGGGAAGGAGCTTGCTTCCGGCGAAATGCGGGCGCGGTTCGTTTCGCCAAAAAGCCCTTCCATTGCTGGACAAGGGCTGATCAATCCATCCTCGATTTGGCCCTCGGTAAGCTCCGGAACCTGGATTTGGGGGGATGGATCGGGAATCGGTTGCGTCGCCGAGGGCAGATGGGGCACCGATCCCGCAAGCAATTGCGCGCAGGCAAACAAGGTCAGAAAGCAAGTACAGAACAAATCGCGACGGGTCAGTCTCATCGGAGAAAGTAATTTGACGAAAAAATAAAGGTAATCTTCGGCGATTCCAATTTAAAAACACTGCAAAAAATATGCCACGCGTGATGGTCCGGGCCGGTTGGAGCAATTTCGGAATCACCCAACCTGCAAGATGAAAATTACCCCGCCGCTTAATCAAATCCTGCCTAATTTTACACCATGCTCGGTAATCTAGATCGCTTCCATCTTCCGATTGTTTTCGCCTTACTGTGGGGGTGCATCGCCTCCCTGCCCCGCGAGGCGCGGGCCCAAACCATCCCCTTTCAACCCTATTCCGACGCCGCCAATGCCGGTTGCGCCCCCTGTATGGACACCCTCAAAGTGTTGTTCATCAAGCGGGTGTATGATATCGGTTTGCTCATCCCGGAATGGAAACCGGTTGTGGACGAGCATTTTGTCGCGGAACTGGAAGGCAAGGTCATCCAAAATCCCCACCACCCAAACAGTTGTCACGTCTCACCGGTCGACTACTCTGCCTACCACTACACCCACGATTTTGGGTTTGACGTGGTGCCGGACCCCGCCTACAAAAATGTACTGGCGAGCCGCATCTACCGGGGCGGCGAAAAAGATGCCGGCGAGCGCGAACGCAAAAGTGGTCCCGCCGAAGTAAATGCTCAACCCGATACCATCGTCCAGCATTCCATGCACGTCGAGTGGGAATCGGGCCTGGGGGCCAGCAACCGGGGAAATCCGCTCCGTGCGGCCAACTGCGCCGGCAAAAGCGGGGGCTTCTTTTCCGCCGGGCACGCGCGGGGCGACCGCCTCTGGAACTGGCCGACGGTGGGCGACTGGGTTCACCTGGAAGGCCAATGGATCTGGGACCGGGGCCATCCGCCGGCCCGCACCGAGATCCATCCCATCCGCTTCTGTGCCGTCCGCCGCAACCTCCCCGACCGGATTGCCACCGCCCAGGACAGTGTATTTGCCACCCGGGTGGACCTTTTTGCCAGTGGGGACGGCGGCGCTCTGCACAACAACCGCCCCGACCAGCCCGAGTTTGTCCAGCCCGTACGCATGTCGGACCGGGACTACGCCGTCGTAGTGCGGCCGACTTTGCCGCGGCCTTCACCCAGCGCCCGGCTGCGCTACCGGATCACCAAACGCCCCGGCAACACTCACCCGGGGCCCCTCAGCGTCGAGATACACGACCAAACCGAAAATGCAACCGTCCGGCTGGCATTTCCCTGGAAACAGCACCCAGACAGCCTCATATTTGCCCGCACCATCCACCTCTGGTGGGATGTTCCCAGGGGCGTAGCGGAAGACTACCCGATTCACAGCTACCGCATCCATTTTGACCGGCTAAAATTCCACCAGCGCAAAGAATTTTCGAGCCGCTCCGAATTCCGAATCTTTTTCGAAGCTGGGGGGCAGTGGTACTTCCTGAACGATTTCGTCAAAGGCAAAGACGTGCTGCACAGCGGGCGGGCGCGGACCTACCGCAAGCGCTGGGACATGGACCACTCGGTGGTCATCCATGTCCCCGAGGACCGAAGCTTTCGGGTCCACGTGGGCGGCTGGGAAGCCGATGGCATCAACCGGAGTTTCGGGAAATTGCTGGATCCGCAAGCTCCCTGTACCCGGGCCACCAAAAAAGCGATGCACAAGCACCTGTTGCCGGCGACACCAATTGCCTTCCACGGCTGTCTGGACGATCACATCGGGGAGGTCCAGCTATTTTTCACCCCCCAAACAGTCGGCGATGGACAGTGGCGATGGACACCTTCAACCGGCAAGCGGGAGACCGGTGACCAGTGCCCTTGCACCCGCGGGATCCAGGAAGGGGTATTTGATCTGAGCTACCAGATCGTACCCCTCGACTGATACCAATTCGTTTTCTAATGGGTAGTTTACTATCTTTGCTGGATGGGAAAAGTAACAAGAGCCTCTGCTCACTTGACTGAGAAGGAGATCATCGCCAAACTGCGACAGGTAAAGGGTTCT
>JBCCQH010000141.1:0-15946 GCA_039024435.1 Bacteroidota bacterium | reverse complement strand
TTTGCTATCGCAGATTTTTTTGTCCATCGAAGCTCATTTTGGAGTCCATAGCCAAAGCTATGGGCGAGAAAATAGCGGAAGAGGGGCGGAAAAAGATGCCATAGCAAAATCGCAGAATTAAATTTAAACAGCCTCTTAGGTCAATCACCTAAGGACGATTCCATTGTACTTTTCAATTTTTTGCCAACCAACAACCCTGCGAAAGCCATGGGCAATCGTGAACCTAGAAGTTCGTTCCCGACGGTACGGGAGCGAGAGCGGCGCGCCTTCCGGCGACAACCTCGACTGAGGAACCGGGATAAGCGCAAGATCCGAGAAGAACAGCAGACTTTTTACTGTGGGGAAGCACGGCCCACGTGCCCAACTGCGGTCCTATTCGCAGTAAGGAGGAATGAATGAGTAGCCGAATGCACCGCCGGGATGTCCACCGAGCGCGGGAGCGGCGTGTCCGCGACACCGTGCGCACCCATGCACGACTGATCGAAGAGATCCGCGAAGAGACCGTCTACGAAAAATTGCCGAAGCCGGTCTTTGGGGGATACCGGCGTTTCTTTGTTTTGCGAAAAGACATCGCCGCGCGTCGGGAAGCCGCCACCTGGCAGAACATCCTGGACCTGATTCAGCGGGAAGACTTCAGCCGCCGCAAAGACTTCAAGTACCGCGTAGGGCCTTCCCGGCGCTGGATCTATCTGGTCCACGAACCCAAGACATTTGCCCCGCATGAGTTTGCCCGGCAGGTCCCGTTTCGTTTGCAAGAGCACTTTCACTTCCGCTATCTGACCGGGCGGAAGAAATACTACTTTCTCTATCCGTGGATGCTGGTCTCCCAGCGCAAAAAGTTTTACTACACCCACCGGGCCATTCCTCCTTGGGACAAAATCCGGGAACGCGATTACCTACAGGACCGGATCCTTCAAGGGCTTTATTGGCAGACCTACGAGAACCTGGCCCGGGGCCGCTACGGATATCGGGAATGGTCCCGCCCCCGCAAAGAAATTCTCCTTGAACGCTACCACAAACGAGAAATGAGAGAATGGAACGATATCTGATGGACGTTGCGCTTAATTTCCAATTGTCCCTCCGCCGCTGGCCATCTGAAATCAGAAATCGAGAATCAGAAATTAAAAAACTGTCGGTCAAGTCCGGGCCTGGAGGTTGGTGCTTCTGTTCGGCTTCCGTAAATTCACACTTATGCGCAAGCTGATTTGGTCTGCATTGTTGGGAATGGCTGTATTGGCCACGGTAAGCTGGGTGGCGTCGTGCAGCCGTCCGGCCTCGCAGGTCGGTGGGGAAGGCCATTACCTCAACCTTACCGCCGACGTGCAGTACACCGGACGCAGTTCCTGCCGGCCCTGTCACCAATCCATCTACGACAGCTACGTCGAAACCGGGATGGGCAAGTCATTTTACATCCCCGAGCGCAGCAAAATCATTGAACAATTTGGACCCGAATCGGTGGTGTACGACGAGCACTCGGGCTTTTTTTACCGGCCGCTTTGGGAAGGGGAGGAAATGTTTATCTACGAGTTCCGGTTAAATCCCGTCGGGGACACCACCTACCGGCGCAAGGAAAAGATCGATTTCATTGTCGGATCGGGTCACCAAACGCGCTCCTACCTCATGGTCCGCAACGACTACTACTACGAGATGCCGATCACCTGGTACGTAACTCGGCAGCGGTGGGATCTGAGTCCAGGCTACGCCGACGGCAACAACACCCGATTCGACCGGGAGATCGGAGAAGAATGTATGGCGTGCCACACCGGCTACGTGGATTTCGTGGAAGGTTCGGTTAACCGCTTTCGCGAAGTAAGTCTGGGCATTGACTGTGAGAAGTGCCACGGTCCCGGCCAGATTCACATCGAGCGAATGGAGCGTGACGAGATTGTCGATGTCGGAGAGGAAATCGATTATTCCATCGTGAATCCGGCAAAACTGACCATCAAAAAGCAATTCGATGTCTGTAAGCAATGCCACCTCACCGGAGTCAATGTGCTGAAAGACAAAGCTTCTGTCCTCGATTACCGTCCCGGTACCGACCTCACCGACAGCTACGACATCTATATCGAGCGGTTTGCCGATGAGCGGGAATTCGGGATTGCCTCCCACGCCGAACGCCTCATGCAGTCGCGCTGTTTTCAAGCCAGCGGGGATCAATTGACCTGTACCACCTGCCACGATCCGCACAAAAGCATCTCCGTGACCGAAGAAAACGTCTACGTGAACCAGTGCCAAAGCTGCCACGGCAATGCCGACATCGCCATGTGCGGCGCTCCTACGGAAATGCGCACCGCCAACAACGACAATTGTATCACCTGTCACATGCCCAATCGCGGCACGAGCGACATCCCGCACGTGCGCTTTCACGACCACAAAATTCGGGTGGTGCGGGACACTTCGGAATACGAAGCGACCCGCAACTTCCTGCGCTTGATCTGCATGACCGATTCTACCCCGCAAGGCGACCTCACCGGCAAGGCTTACCTGCTTTACTTCGAGCGCCATGACCAACAGTCCGCCTACCTCGATACGGCATTGCAGTATTTGGCGGAAGGTTCGACCTACGAAAAAGCCCAGGCGGCCTACTACGCCGGGCGCTTCTCCCAAGCGCTCACCCACATCGAGGCAGCAATCACTGCCGACCCCAACGATTCTTGGCGGCAGTTCCGCAAAGGGGAGATCCTCGAATCCCTCGGCCGTTTTCCGGAAGCCATCGCGGTTTACGAGCAGATCTACGCCCAGCGCCCCGATCTGGTGCATGCGGGCTTGAAGGTGGGGGTATTGACCTTGAAGACGGCTACCGAGCCGGGTCCGGCGCTGGAAAAGGCCCGCCGCGTCTTCAACGAATGTCTGAACCGGAAACCGTTTGACCACAAGATCCAGGCAAACCTGGCCTTCGTAGAGATGAACTCCGGCAAGTTTCGCCGGGCCGAAGCCCTTTACAAGCGGGCCCTCGCCAGCCATCCCGATTACCTTTTGGCGCTGGAAAATATGATCATCCTGCAAGCCCAAATGGGCAACCGCCGCCAGGGCCAGCAATACCTCGATGAGCTATTGGCCTATCATCCCGGTTACCAAAAGCGCGACATGCTGGCGGGAATGCTGAATTGAGAATTTCCAATGGTTCGATTTTCAAGGGGCGCGCTCCGAACGCGCAACGGAGGAATCTCCACGATAGAGGACTGTGAAGCGGGAATTTTCGACGCGCCGCAATACGCTACCCCATCCAGTGGAGGGGACATTGGAACTTTCCCGATTGAGAATGCTCCCATCAGAAATCAGAAATCATCCTTTGGTTTTCGGACCAGGTACACTTGCCTCACCACCAGCATCCCCAACAGGATCACTTGCCAGACCATGCGCGCTTGCAGGCGGTCGTAGGTATTGCCCAGGGCCGCCGTGAGGAAAGCATTTAGCAGATAGCCCATGATCAGCACCGCGAAAAGCTGGAAAAATTCCGGATTGAGGTGGGATTTCCACGGGCCAAAAGCAAAGAACAGCGCAAGGACTGATCCACCGAACAGCAGAAATTGCGCCGCATTGATCCAGGTAAAATCCAAGCCCTGGGCCTGCCGGGAAGCTTGGTAGAGCGGCAACTTTTCCGGCATTTGCCGCTCGAAGAATTTCCAGGGGGAAGAATTGGCCCCGTACGGCGCTACCCCTTCCCCCACGCGGATGTGAAGCACCTGTTGCAGACCGGCCTCCAGACCCTCCAGGGCAAACCAGGCGAGGTATTTGGGCCGGCGGATCATGTCCGCCAGCATGGCGGAGTACTCTTCCTGAGAATCAAACCAGTATCCGGTCTGCTTGAAAGGGCTGTTATCGTTCCAAATGAAATTCGTGGCGCTGTACGGCAGATTGTCTTTGTAGGGGCAGAGCCGCCAGTCCCTGTCGGGGCAAGTTTCCTTGAGGTAGGCCCCCAACATGCCATTGGCGACCACCCGGCCGGTCAAAAATACGTGAGAAGCCCGCGTCATGCGCCAGCCAAAACCATTTTGCTGGTTGACCAGAAAAAGCGAAAATACGGCGGCAAAAATACCACCGGTGACCCAACCCAGCCGATACAACCGCGTCCGCCCCGTCTTTTTGCGCCGCAATTCTACGGTGAAACCCAGCGCCAGCAAGAACACCAGGGCCAGGCCCATCGTCACGTGGCTGTAGTGGGTAAAAGCCAGTCCCCACACCAGAACCGTCCAGCCCAGGCGATGTCCCCAATGGGCATTTTCGTCGAAGACGATGAGGAAAATCACCAACAGCAGGGCCGGGGCAAAGATGTCCGGCATGAGTTGTCCGGCGTACCACCCCAGCCCGGAAAATAGCGTGAGCACCGCCAGATTGAGAAAAAAGAACCGCAGGTTGTCCGCGCCCGGGACGGCGACCCGGAGGGTGCGCCGGATCAGGTAGCTGAGGAGCAGCCCTTGGGCAAGAACCGCGCCCCAGAGGGAATCGCCCCAGGCCAGGCCCCAGATGAACCAGCCGTAGCTCACCGGTCGCCCCAGCGGAATTTGGCCCTCGTAGCCCGTGGCCAGGTAAGCGCCCGTGTCCTGGTACAGCAAGGGAAATCCGCTGTACAAGGCGGGTGCGATGACCATGAGCGCACCGCCGAATAGGATCAGTGCTTCGCGAAACCCGAGCCGGAGGAAGCGGGACATGCCCCAAAGGTAGCGGTTTTGCCGGAATGCATTGGGCGGGGGAGGATTTATCCGCGGGCCGTGTTCAGATCCCGGTCCACCCGGCGCAGGCGCACGCTCAGGACGATCAGGATGACCATGAGGGAACTTGGAATCAGAAAAGTATACGGACCGAGGTTGGCGTAGACAATCCCGCCGATCACCAGGCCGATGATGGCGGCGAGGCTGCCCATGCTGCTGGCTTGCCCTTGGACTGCTCCCTGGTACTTGGCTCCGGCGACCTTCGAGAGGAAGGAAAGAAAAGAGGGCCAGGCGATGCTGTTTCCCGTCGCCAAAATGCCTGCACCGATGGCCACCGTGAGCACTTTGCCGGTCGCAAGCAGGGCAAAGGCCGCCGCTAGCAGCACGAGGCCTACCGGAACCAGTTGGCCTTCCGAGTAGCGTTTGGATAAGCGACTGAGCAGCGGGCCTTCGGTGAGCACGAGGATTCCCCCGTAAATCGAAAAGAAGATGCCGAGTTCAAAGGTGCTCCAGGCAAAGCCGCGCACCGCCATCATCGGGAAGGAGACGTAGAAGAAGTTGAAGGCGAGGATGATCAGGAAGTAAAACAGCAGGACGAAGCCGACATTGGGGAGGGCGAGGATGCGGCGGGTACTCAGGCGGCTTTCGCCTTCGAGCTTGTGGCAGTCTTTGTGGTCCTGGCCGTGGGATTTGTTGATGTTTTGGGAGGGGGCGGGCTTCTTGATGGCGTTCGGATTCGATTCCGGTAGGCGAAAGGCAATGACCAAAATTGCCGTGAAGGAAATGACCATGGCCCCGATCACCGGAAGAATTTCCTCCCAGGCGGTCGCGCCCAGCAAGCCGGCGAGGATCGGGCCGGCGATGAACCCAAGGTGGGCCGCCGCACCCATCTGCCCAAAGTTTTTCTGCCGGGTCGCATCGGTGGAAATGTCGGCGAGGTAGGCATTGGCGACGGAAACATTGCCCCCGGTGATTCCGTCGAGGGCCCGGGCGAGGAAGAGCACGATCAGGGGCAGGGTCAAAATCGCGGTCCCCACCTGCGCGATGTCGCGAATGGGCAGCAGTAGCGCCACCAAAAACAGGATCCAGGCCAGGAAAGTCCCGCCCTGACTCAGGAGCAGCACCCGGCGACGGCCCACGCGGTCGGACCATTTGCCCAGAATCGGCGCCCCCACAAACTGGAAGAGGGAATAGGTCGCCCCGAGCACGCCGTACACAACTTCGTCGCCTTTGAACTTCGTGACGAGAATCACCAGGAAGGGCAACAGCAAGCTGTAGCCCAGCGTTCCGATGAAATTCACCAGGAGGATGGGAAAAATGCGCGGCGTATCGGTGGAGGAAGTGGCAGCCAATGAATTGGGATTTCACCACCATGATAGTCAATGTCTTGCAGATAGGCAATTTCTCATCCATGGACTCAGCCAGGAATTCCCAAATGCGCTTCGACCAGCGAGAGAATCATCAACCACAAATTTTACAAATCAAATCCCAACCACTGCGAAACCCAGAAACAAAATGAGCGGAGTTGGGGTTTGTATAATAGTTTTGCTATCAGAAAAAGTAAAACTATTTTTGTGGACCAGCCGCATGTACATTGCGAACCCAAACCCCAAAAATTTCAAACGATTTTCGTGATGAGTGTTTCCATACAAATTGTCCTAAGTGCCAAACTTTACCTTCGCGACCCAGAACAGACCGAACTGGGAAGGAATATTGTGGATTACAGCATCAAGTTGATCGATGAGATTGGGTTCGAGAAATTTACCTTCAAAAAGCTGGCGAATGCAATTGGCTCCACCGAAGCGTCGATTTACCGCTACTTTGAAAACAAGCACAAGCTGCTGATTTACCTGGTATCGTGGTACTGGAGCTGGCTAGAGTACCAGATCCAGTACCAGACCCACAACATCGAATCGCCCGAGCGCCGGCTGAAAATCGCGGTAAAGGTCCTGGCCAATGCTTCCACTTACGACCCCAACTTTTCCCACATCGATGAGGTGGCGCTGCACCGGATTGTGGTGGCCGAGTCTTCGAAGGCCTTCCTCACCAAGGAAGTCGACGGGGAAAATGAAGAAGGATTGTTTCAGGGTTACAAAAGTCTTGCGCGGAAACTCACAGAGGTCATCTCGGGCGTCAATCCGGATTATGGCTTGCCCAAGGCACTGGCGATTTCGGTAATTGAAGCTTCCCGGAAGCAGATGTTTTTTGCCGAGCACCTGCCCTCACTGACGGAAATCACCGTGGAGGGCGGCGATACGGCCCAAGTAGCGGATTTTCTTGAGCGCTTGATTTTGTCGGTCGTTCACCCGGGTGAGTAACCTAAAAGTTGTCCCATTTGATCGCATAAAAAATGCCCCACGGAAGGTGGGGCATCGCTGTATCGGGGTGGGTCGCAACGACCCGAACAATCAGTTTAAGTTCCGCACGAATGGTACGTTTTCGTATTCGCCGGCCGGGAAAGACACGGTGGCGGTATCGACGCCAAACATGACTGACACCGAAGCAATCGGGTAGCAGAGGCAACACTCGGTGACGTTGATTGGGTCCTGATAGGTAAAGTCGGTGATCTGCACCATGTCACTGAAGCCGTAGTTGGGCGCAACGACATTGTACACCAGATCTTCCTGGACGAGGAAACCGACTTCGCAGGAATCGCTGAAATTGTAGGTGTAGGCGGTGTCTTGGGTGGACTGGCGGATGGCATACACGATGGCATCGCCGTCAAAGGCAGCGGGGCATGCGCCGGTACTGTCCTGGTATTGGACGACGAAACGCGAACTCGGGCAAGGTGCGCAGATGGCCTCTTCGCAAGGATCTTCTTCACAAGATCCCAACGCAAACAGGAGCAGAAGACAAATGCCAAAAAAGGAGTAGGGGGTTTGACGCATGTTCTATTTGTTGTGCCTCAAATATAAAAAAATTTGCTGCTTTATAAAGTTGTCAGGTGTTCCTTGAGTTTGATGACCGGCATGCGAAGCAAATCAAAATCCGGATCGAAGGCCTTGATCATCGTAAACTTCTCGATGTACATATCCACCGAAGTTTTATTCTTTTCCACGAAATTCTGCATTTTTCGGAAATATTCCTGAACGGTCGGATGCGTCTTGGAGACGATGAGCGTCATCAGCTTGTTGACTTCAAACTCCCGTTCCAAAGAGAAGTAAGTAATGATCAGTGACTTCATTTTCTTGCGTTCCTCCTCTTCAAAGCCCGATTCCACGAAGGTGGCGACGAGGTTATGAATTTGTTGCCGGTCTTCCCGGTGGTCCATGAACCAGGCCAGTTCCACCCACATCAGGTAGGGGACATAAATACCGCCGCAGGTTTCCTTGACTAAATTGGCAAATCCGCGGAAAGAATCTATCCCGGAAGCCAAGGCTTCGTTTTGGATCGGGAGCAGGACTTCCACAACCGGCTCGCGGTCTTCTTCCCAGTCGCCGTAATATTTCTCTTCCAGCTGTTCAATTAACTCTTCCAGACTCATACGTTATCTTCTATCTGTATTCGGTAATGGTTCTGATAATCTCAGGACGCAAAAATAGAAAGTTCGTACGGTATTTGAAATAAAATATTGGCGCTCAGGCGGGAAAATGGAAATTTCGTCGGCGGTTTCCGGATTGTGGTTCCCGATGGGGGAGAAAATGCTACTCGTACTCCCGAAAGAGCATGGCGTAGGCGGCATAAATCCGAAAAAAACGGAACAGATCATTGTCTTCCCGGTTGGTGACCAGGAATATGGCGCTGTGAGATTCCGGATGGTAGTACAAAATGGACAAGAAACCGTCCCAGGAGCCAGCGTGACCGCTGAAGTTGAAAGGCTGTAAATTGTGAAATCCCAGTCCGACCCAGGTGTTTTTGTCCGGCCCTTTGACCTGTGGAGCGATCATCGATAAGAGCGCGGTGCGCGGCAACACCGAATCGTAGGCGACCTCCTTGTGGTTGCCCAGCAAGAACTTCATGAATTTGCGCATGTCCCGCATACTGGTTTTGATGCCCCCATCGCCAGTCGGCGCGGGGCTTTCCACCTCGTTTTCGTGGACATTCAAGTAGCTGCCGTCAGTGAGCCGGTAGTATCCCCAAGCCAGGCGGTCCAGCATGGAGTCCGGGGTTTGGTAGTAGTGAGAATCCTCCATGCCGAGCGGAACGAGGATCTTGTTTGTGACAAATTCGCCGAGATTCAGCCCCATGACTTCCTGTAAGATGTATCCGAGCAGCACGTAGTTGAGATTTGAGTAGTGGTACTTGCGATGGGGTGCCTTGTCGATGCGTCCGTAGAGAAGAAACCGCTCCCGAAAGTCACTGGGACTCAGAAAGGCGCGGTAATTGAAGGTATTTTCGTAGAATTCTTCCTCGTTGGTCAGGGCTTCTTTAGCGAACTTTTCCGGAAAGAGGTGTTCCATGCTTTGGGTGATGCCGGACTGGTGCTGCAACAGGTCCAGCAAGGTGACTTCGGGGGCAAGGCGGTTTTTGCCCTGCACATCCAGGAACTCGGGAAAATGGTAATATACCGGATCGTCGAGCTTCAGGATGCCCTCGTAGGCGAGCTTTACGATGGCGATGGCGGTAAATAGCTTTGAAACCGAACCCAGATTGAAGAGGGTGGAGTCGGACCAGGCGTATTTTTCCTCATTGGTGGTGTAGCCGTGGCTAAAGCTGAAGTCCGGTTCGTTTTTTTGCACCACCGAGCAGCCAAAGCCCAAAAACGGGGCGAGGTTTTCTTCGATCAGGAAGGTCGATACGGAGTCGGCCACGGTGCCTCCGGTCTGCGCGGCCAGGCGCACACTGCCCAGCAGCCAAATGAGCCCCAAAAGCCCCAATAGGACTCGGCGCTTTCCTCCGGCGGATGCGGCACCGGTCGGTCGGAATATTGGAGGGGAAATCGACAAATCAGACAGAGAATCAATTCGCGACTTCGGCGATGAATTTCGCCCGGACCAACTGGATTTCTTCTCGGGAATAATCGCTCCCGAGTTCGTTTTCTGCCGCGTCCAGGTCGTCGCTGTCCGCGTGCATGAAATAATCGAAGATGTCCTCCACCGCGTCATCGTCCATTTCCCGGCGGATGTAGTAATCCAGATTCAGCCGGGTGCCGGAATAAATGATGTGCTCGAGATCGGTCAGCAACTCGCCAAAGGAGATGTTTTTCAGGCGCGCAATCTCATTGAGTGGCGTCTTCCGGTCGACGTGCTGGATGAAGAAGAGTTTGTTCATGGACCGCTTGCCGGCTTTTTTTACGATGACCGCTTCGGGCCGCTCGATGCCGTTCTCCTCCACGTGGACCCGGATTACTTCCATGAAGGGACCAGCGAATTTTTCCGCTTTGCCCCGGCCCACGCCGACGATGTTCTGAAATTCGGCAATGGAGATTGGGAACTTCGTGGCCATGTCTTCGAGGGACGGATCCTGGAACACCACGTAGGGCGGGACTTCTTTTTCCTTGGCGATCAGCTTGCGCAGCTTTTTCAGTTTGTCGAACAGCACCTCATCAAAAGTGTTGAACTGCTCGGTTTTGTCTTGCTCGCGTTGCCGTTCGATTTCGGCGTAGTCGCGGTATTTCAGCAGTTCAATCGGCTGGGGATCCTTGCTCCACGCTTCGCCTTCGGGGCTGAGGCGCACGACCCCGTAGTCGTCGATGTCCTTGTCCAAGAAGCCCTGCACCAGAACTTGGGCAAAAATCGACTTCCATTCTTTTTCGCTTTGCTCGCTTCCGCGGCCAAAGATTGGGAGTTGATTGTGCTCGTTGAGCATGACTTTTTGGTTGGTGGATCCGCGCAGGACCTTGACCATGTGGTCGATACCGAACTTGCCTTTGGTTTGGCGGGCCACGGCCAATGATTGCTTGACGTGCTTTCCGCCATCGTAACGTTCCTTGGGGTAGCGGCAGTTGTCGCACATGCCATTGCAGCAGTCGACTTTGATGGTTTCCCCAAAGTAATGCAGCATGAACTGGCGCCGGCACATGCCCGATTCGCAAAACGCGGCCATCTCGTAGAGGAGCAAGCGCCCACTTTCCCGTTCGCTGACCGGTTTGTCCTTCATGAACTTTTCGAGCTTCACAATGTCGTTGAAGTCGTAAAAGAGGACACAATCCCCTTCTAAACCATCGCGTCCGGCCCGGCCCGTTTCCTGGTAATAACTTTCAATGCTCTTGGGGACGTCGTAATGGATGACGTAGCGCACGTCCGGCTTGTCGATTCCCATTCCGAAGGCGATGGTCGCGACCACCACGTGGCAATCTTCATTCAGGAACATGTCTTGGTGCTGGGTGCGGCGCTTGGATTCCAGACCTGCATGGTAAGGCACCGCATTGATGCCATTGACCTGGAGGATTTCGGCGAGTTCTTCCACTTTGCGGCGGCTCAGGCAATATACAATGCCGGATTTTCCGTACCGCTTTTTGATGAACTTGATGATCTCGGTGACCGGATCGGTTTTGGGGCGGACCTCGTAGTACAGGTTGGGCCGGTTAAAGCTGGTGATGAACAGCCGGGCGTCCTGGATTTTGAGGTTCAGTTGGATGTCCAGTTGTACCTTGGGCGTGGCGGTCGCGGTCAGCGCGATGATCGGCACGTTGTTGATGTGGTTGAGGATTTCGCGAATGCGGCGGTATTCCGGCCGGAAATCGTGGCCCCATTCCGAGATACAATGGGCTTCATCGATGGCGACGAAGGAGACCTTGGCCTGCTTGAGAAAATCGATGAATTCCTCTTTGACCAGCGACTCAGGAGCGACGTAGAGCAGCTTGATTTCCCGGGCAATGACCTTGCGCTTGACCTCTTCATAGTCACCGCGAGACATGCTGCTGTTGAGAAATCCCGCCTCGATGCCGAACGCCCGCAATTGGTCCACCTGATTCTTCATCAGGGCAATCAGGGGAGAAATAACCAGGGCGGTGCCTTCCATCGCGATCGCGGGAAGCTGATAGCAAAGCGACTTGCCAGCCCCAGTGGGCATGATGACAAAACAGTCGTTGCCCTTCAGTAGGTGTTGGATCACTTCTTCTTGCCGTCCTCTGAACTGATTAAAGCCAAAGTATTGCTTCAGTAAATCCTTTAAATCTTTCGTTTCTGCCACTTTCATAAGTGAACTTGCTGTATTATTTACAGTGGAGGCGGTCAATGATCCAATTGATTTAAATTAAGAATATTTTTCGAATATATTCTCAAACAATAAGTTTTTTTTGTTCTATTTTTGCGCATTGAGACGCCGATTTTGGCGTTTTTTGCGTGGTTTGACCGCGGTTGAGATCGCCTTTGTCAAGCTGGGACGCGATACCGGAATGCCCCTTCCAATGCATGCATTCCGAAACCGCCCAACGCATACCTTGAACGTGCTACCGGTTCATTTGTTTCATTTGGCAGTGGGCCCGACCGGCCTCGCCCTTTCCGGCCCTGCGCCCCATTTCGGGGCGGAAACCTGACCGGACTTCTGGGGGACTGCCAGAACCTCATACCAACATCGGGAACCTTCCCGTACACCACAACACTGGAAACAACATGAGAAAGAATGATTTTGTGATCATAATGGCGGGCGGAATCGGGAGTCGCTTCTGGCCCATGAGCCGCAGCAGCTACCCCAAGCAATTCCACGATATTTTGGGCACCGGGAAGTCGATGATTCGCATGACTTACGAGCGCTTTTTGGAGTACATTCCCCGGGAAAACATCCTCATCGTCACTCACCGCCGCTACCGTGACCTGGTCAAAACCCAATTGCCGGAAGTCCAGGACTCGGAAATCCTGCTGGAGCCAGTCGGCCGCAATACTGCTCCCTGTATCGCCTACGCTTCCTTCAAGATCCGCCAGCGCAACCCCCAGGCCAATGTCCTGGTCGCCGGCAGCGACTATCTCATTCTCAATACGGAAAAATTCCGCAAAGACGTCGAGTTGGGCCTGGACGAAGCCAGCAAAGAGCCGGTCATCATCACTCTGGGCATTCCCCCGACCCGTCCCGACACCGGATACGGCTACATTCAGTTCCACGAACCCGAAGAAGGCGACAACCCCCCCTATTTCCAGGTGAAGACCTTTACCGAGAAGCCGGACCTGGAAATGGCCAAAACCTTCCTCAACAGTGGGGACTTCCTCTGGAACAGTGGGATGTTCATCTTTTCCTTGCCGACCATCCTGTCCGCTTTTGAAGCCTACATGCCCGACTTGTACGACATCTTTGAAGGGATCCACCGGCGCCTCGATACCGATGAAGAAGCTGCGGCCATCGAAGATGCTTATTCCCGTTGCCGCAACGATTCGATTGACACCGGGGTCATGGAAAAGGCCCAATCGGAGAACATTTACGTGATTCCAGCTTCCTTTGACTGGAGCGATCTGGGCACCTGGGGCTCGGTTTACGAGCACGTGGACCAGGATTACCTCGGCAATGCGGTCTCCGGCAACGTGGTCGTCTACGATTCTACCAGCAACCTCGTGCGCATGGCGGACCAGGGCAAATTGGTGGTGCTCAACGGCCTGAATGATTTCATCGTGGTAGACACCGGTGACGTATTGCTCATTTGCAAGAAAGAAAATGAGCAAGGCATCAAAGGTGTCGTGGCCGATGTCCGCAAGCGCTTCGGCGAAGATTGGGTTTAGCCTTTAGCGGCGGTTTAAATTTAATCCGGTGATTTTGCTATGGCATCTTTTTCCGCCTCTCTTCCGCTATTTTCTCGCCCATAGCTTTGGCTAGGGACTCCAAAATGAGCTTTGAGAGACAAAAAAATCTGCGATAGCAGATTTCAAAATCCAATTTTAAACAGCCTCTTAGAAATGCACCATTTTTAGTTCGAACAGTCCTGCCGAGCGCCAGTGGGTAAGGGGATAGAGCAGAATTTCATCGGGCGCCCGGTCCGCTAGTTGGGGTGGAAGTTCCAGCGTAGTGCGCACTGGAGTGGCTTTTTCGTCCAGTATGATTTCTTGGGAAAATACAATCTGCCCCCGTGACCGCAGTACGACCACGTAGCGTTCCGGCGAGCTCACTGCGAGCTGAATGGCGTTCCACCCATCCCATTTTTCCAGGGCAATGCGCACACCGGCATCTACCGCCAGAGTTCGATGGGGCCGCTCGGCTTGGTAAGCGGCCACGGTTGAGAGGTCGATTTCCTGCGTAACCGGCAGAAAATAGTGTGCCCGATCCACGCCGTAGTCCTTGAAGTTCAGCTTGAAAATGGCTTGCAGCCGCTCCCCGCTCCACAATGGCCCCTGGGTGACCCGTTTCAAGTCGTCGTACAATTCCTCAAGCGCCGGATCTGCGAGTTGGTTGGTGCCCGATTTCAGGGTCGCGAGGTAGCCCGGCGGCAGCATCCGCTCAAAATGGCCCGGCCGCCAATCGGGCATGTAGCGGTTGGGAATCCGCGCCAGCAGGGGGTCGGTCAGTGCAAGGCGGTCGACCAAGTGCTTTTGCGGTCCGGCAAAGTAGCCGGCAAAGCCCATGTTTTGGCTCAGGTGAATGCTGTCCGCCGATTCTTTGAGTCTCCGGCCGGTTTCCCCCCAGCGAAAATTGGGCCACAATTCGGCATCGGGATCGTAGTAGCGAAGGCCCGTTCCCGAAAAATAATAGGCCCGCTCATTGGCGATGCCGTGGTCATCGATCAGCCCTTGGGGCAGATCGGGGCGCCCCACCAGGTAAAACAGCAGCAGGGCCGGCCCTCCGATCCCCAGGAAAAGGCCCGTCGTGCTGACCCGCTTCCGGTCCAACCGCAGCAGTACCAAGAGCGCTAGGAAAAAAGGGGCGGTGAAAAAGCGCCCGCTCATGAAATCGCCCCCGATCCACACAATGTACAGCAGGTAGAGCGCCCCTCCCCCGACCAGGGGATAGGCGCGCCGCCACCGCAACCCCAGGGGCAAGATCAGCCCCGCCCCGATCCCGAGCAGGGCTACCGGATCGGACCGCAGCGCATTGTAGAAGTACCAGCCCCCCTGAGTGAGCATTTCCAGCCGGGAAAAGCCCACATTCAGCTTGGCGTAGGCGGTGTTCGGAAAGGGAAATCCGTAGTAGAGCAGCGCAAAGATTTCCCAGAGCAAAAACGGTGCGAGGCCCAGCAACACCGTCCGCAGGTGCCGCCAACTGCGCATCTGCCAGCATTCTAAGGCCAGCGCCGGTCCCACCAGCAGGATTGTGTCCATGCGATTCAAGAGCAGGAGCCCTGCGATGAGCGCTAGGCGAAAAAGGCGTCGGCGGCTGCGTTCCCGGTCCAGCCATTGGCCCACAAAGATCGCCAACAGCAAGTGGGTCAGTGGATTCTCGAGCCCGGAGGTGGAATAGTCCAGGAAGGCGGGCGAGGCCACGCCGAGCATCAAGAGAAAGATCAATCCGGCCTGTCCCCGGGGCTGGCGGATGATCGCTACCCCCAATGCGGCCAGGCTAGTGCCCAGCGCGACCAGGATCCCGGTCAGGTACATGTTTGGGAGCAGGACGCGCACCGGGAGGTGGAGCAACATCCAGAGCGGATGGGTAAAGGTTTGGACCCGTTCCCCCGGATTGTAGCGGAGTCCGTAGCCGTTGAGGGCATTGTCGACGGTCCGGTAGGTGATGTAGGCATCGTCGCTGAGCCATGCGGTCCCGAGCAGGCGGTAGAGGAAAAAGCCCACCACACCTGCGACCAGCAAATAGGAGATTGCTTTGAGTGAGGTGTAAATGGCGTCGTAGGTGCGCATGGGGGCTCATTCGCGGGGCAAGCCCGCTTTGAATTCGGCGGTAAGGTAATAACCGCCCGACTTGGGTGGCCCTTGAAATTCGATGGCTCCGTAGTCTTTGAGGAGTTTTAGGTAGCGCTCAATGGTGCGGGTAGATTTCTGGAATTCTTGATTTAAATCATCTGAATTGCGGCCTTCCTGGCGCGAGAGGATGGCAACAATCTGGACCAGTTTTTCCCGGACGTTGCGGGAAGCGCGGTCGGCCCCGCTTTCAGCGATGGCCTGATCTGCAAATACATCGACGAGTTGACTGAGAAGCGTTTCGGGTAATTTCTCCTCCCTTTTTTCAAAGTTGTCTTCTTCTCCGTCGTTTACCCCGACATTTACCCCGACATTTTTTTCTTCTCCGTCGCTTACACCGACATTTATCCCGACATTTTTTTCTTCTCCGTCGTTTACCCCGACATTTACCCCGACATTTTTTTCTTCTCCGTCGTTTACCCCGACATTTACTCCGACATTTTTTTCTTCTCCGTCGTTTACCCCGACATTTTTTTCTTCTCCGTCGTTTACACCGACATTTACTCCGACATTTTTTTCTTCTCCGTCGTTTACCCCGACATTTACTCCGACATTTTTTTCTTCTCCGTCGTTTACCCCGAC
>JBCCQH010000140.1:0-16150 GCA_039024435.1 Bacteroidota bacterium | reverse complement strand
CGCAAGTCGCCGAAGTGGGTTCGGCAGGATTGTTCGTCAGGAAATTGGGCGATAAAGTTGAATAGATTCATGGGCAGATTCGAGCTTTGGCCGCAATCTCAGCCCGCCGATTGACATCTCGTGTCAAAAGCCGTGGCAAAAATCGTGGCAAAGTTCCGGACAAGCATTAAATTCTGCGATTTTTCTATGACATCTTTTTCTGCCCCTCCTCAACTATTTTCTTGCCCCTAGCTCGAACTATGGACTCCAAAATGGGCTTCGGTGGACAAAAAAATCTGCGCCAGCAAATTTCACCGATCAATTTTAAACCGCCTTTTAGGCTCGGGAGACTCGATTTCCGATTCAAGTGCTGTCAAATGCCGAGATGTACCGCGGCCGATTTCGGATCAGTTCCTGGTCTTCGTCCGGAACATTGACGAATTTTGCGATGATGTCTGCGGGCGTGTCCCCGTTGATGCGCTGCAGCAATCCCCATTTGCCGTAGCGGTTGAGGCGCTCGTAGAGTGGATCCAAGTGATCCAACCACAAGATGGCGGTGTAGACCCCAAGCTCACGGCAAGCGTGTTCCAGCAGTCGGTGGAGGTCTTTTTCCCGCCCTTCCCGACAAAAAATCCCTTCCACACAGGCAAATTCAAACTTTTGGGGATTGAACATGCGCCGAATGAGCGGGAGGTAGGGCAATACTTTCATGATGAACTTGCCGGTAACGCCCGGCATGCCCAGGATCACCCAGTGAACATAATTGGCTTGCAAGCCGGCGATCAGTTCTCCATCTTCTTCGAGCACAAAATAATTGTCCTGGTAAAAGAGGTTTTGCATCGAGAACAGTACGTGTCCGGCGTAGGTTTCCCGCAACTTTTGCTCGACTTCGGGACGATCCTGCGGGGTCATGCGGCGTACGCGGGGATCTTTGCGGGGCCAGGCACGGCTGAAAAGGTGGGTGCTGAACTTCCCAATGGGAACAAAGCCCATATTGCGGGTCATATCCTGAGAACGCTCATTTTCCAATTCCACGTAGGCGTAAAACACCGCGTGGTCTCGCCCGGTCGCCTCCATCAGGGCGCGGGGATGGTCGAGCAAGCGCCTGAGGGCACGCTTGACCAGGCTGTTTGACTTGAGTCCGGTGGTGGCCCCCGCGTTGCTGGTGTTGACCTTGCGTTGCAGGGACTCCATGACGGAGAGGTAGCGGATATAAAATGCATTGTGGCCGGCCGGCCCGGGAAACAGCGAATTGCGGTGGGCCATGCAGAGCACCCCCAGCAAGCGCTCCCCTTTGCGCAGTTCAAGGAAGTATGGATCGCGGACTTCCCGGATCTTTTCCTTCCCCCCAAAATGCTGGTACTGAGTGCCGCCGGGTGTTCCCAGCGTAGTATCCTCCAGCAGCGCTACGATATCGTCATTTGCCTCCCGCCGCATTTGGAGCACCAAGTCCCGCAAGCGCAGCAATTCCAACGTCGATCCATTTGACATGGGCGCAAATTACGGCTTTTTTTCAGGAACGTGTGTGCAATTGAAAAAGGATGGGATCCCGGGTGCTCATGGTCATAGGGGTGATCAGTTTGGGCTGGGGATCGCTTTTGAGTTCCAGTCGGAAGCGTACTGCGAGGTGGGCCAGGATGATCACCATTTCCAGCAGGGCAAAGTGGCTCCCGATGCATTTGCGCGGCCCCGCGCCGAAGGGCAAGTAGGCCGCCTTGGGATAATTGTCCCCGGCGAAACGCTCCGGACGAAATTCCGCGGGCGCTTCCCAGTAACTGGCGTGGTGGTGCATGGCATACACGCTCAAAAACGCAGTGGCTCCCGCGGGGATGGTTGTTCCCCCAATGTTGTCCGCGGCGATGGCTTGCCGACTGACCGCCCACGCGGGTGGATACATCCGGAGGGCCTCCTGGACCACCTGCCAGGTCCATTGGAGCTGGTAGACGTTGTGCAAATCGGGGCCGGCGGCAATCACGGGCGTGGCTTCCTCGGCTACGCGGGCAAAGGCTTCCGGGTGTTGCGCCAGGAGAAGCAAAAGGAAACCCATTGCATTGGTTGTGGTTTCCTGCCCAGCAATGAAAATCGTGACGATTTCGTCGTAGAGTTGGGCGTCGGTCATGGCCTCGTCGGTGTGGGCTTGCATGAGCATGCCCAGCAGGGTGGCGTCTTGGCGTGGCGCGTGGCGGCGCAGGCGGATGGCGCGCAGTACGATGGTTTGCAGTTGTTCGACCGTCTGGCGAAAGCGCCGGTTGTAGCGATTGGGCCACCAGAGGGGCGGCATCAACGGATTTTTCATCCGGTCGTTGGCGTAGGTGCGGAGTACAGGCAGGAGTCCTCCGATGCGATCCACTTCCGGCAGATCATCTGCGGTGGCGCCAAAAACCGCCCGCGAGATGATGTCCTGGGTGAGCTGGCCCATTTCCGAGTGGATGTGGATGGTCTGTCCCGGCTGCCAGCTTTCGAGGTAAATCGCGGTCGCCTGGGCCATGTCCCCGATCAAAGTGTGCAGTTGCTCCCGGTGAAATGCCGGCTGGGCCAGGCGGCGCTGTCGCAACCAGTGGGACCCTTCGCTGGTGAGCAAGCCCTGGCCCAGGAAGGGCTTGAGGCCATCGTAGGCAAAGCTTTTGCGGTAATTCCGGTGGTTTTTCTGCAGGACGTGGGTAATGTACTCCGGCTTGAGCAGGAGAAAGAAGTCCCGAAACGCGATGCGCGTCCGTACGATTCCTCCCGGATATTCTTCGATGCAGCGCTGCACGAAACCCAGCGTATCTGAAGCAAAGTCCAGCGTGCTTCCCAATAACCAGTGTCCTTTTAGCGAATTTTCAATGAGAGAGTTTCCGATTTGCAATTCCTCAATTTACGATTGGCGGCGGCACCGCGCAACTGTAGATGGAAGTGCAATAGGATTTGGGCGAAGCGTCCCATTGGAAATCGGCCTCCGCCGCGCGGGTTTAAACCGACAGGTTTGAATCCGGCTACGGTAAGGGATCGCCTTTCGAATTTTGTAGGTCGCGAGTTCGCAGGCCGCAAATTGGAAATTGATACAATGCGCGTTCAAGACGCGGAAATCAAGAAATCGAAAATTCTCTCCCTCATTCGGAAATTCTTAACTTTGCCGTATGATACTCCGCGCAGATAGTTTGGTGAAGCAGTACAAAGAAAGGACCGTCGTTAAGGAGGTCAGCCTGCAGGTTGAACAAGGAGAGATCGTCGGGCTGCTGGGTCCCAATGGAGCCGGGAAAACCACGACGTTCTACATGGTAGTGGGACTCGTCCGCCCGAATAAAGGCCGCGTATACCTCGATGATCGCGACATTACTTCTCAGCCCATGTACCGCCGCGGGCAGATGGGTGTGGGCTACTTGGCGCAGGAAGCTTCGGTGTTCCGCAAGCTCTCGGTGGAAGACAACATCATGGCCATTTTGGAGATGACCAGCAAGATGAGCCGAAAAGAGCGCCGCATGAAAACGGACCAGCTCCTGGCCGAATTCTCGCTGATGCACGTGCGCAAAAACATCGGGAACTTGCTCTCGGGAGGCGAACGCCGCCGCACCGAAATCGCCCGGGCGCTGGCCACCGACCCAAAATTTATTTTGTTGGATGAACCTTTTGCCGGGGTCGACCCGATTGCGGTCGAGGAAATTCAGGGCATTGTGCGCAGCCTACAACAAAAAAATATTGGGGTCCTGATTACTGATCACAACGTACACGAGACGCTGGACATCGTGGACCGCGCCTACCTGCTGGTGGAAGGCAAAATTTTCAAATCCGGCACCGCCGAAGATTTGGCCGATGATCCGATGGTCCGCAAGGTGTACCTCGGCGACAGCTTCACCCTCAATCGAAAATGAGCCTTTTCAACAATCTTGCATCGTGGTACCTGAAAAAAAGGATGCTGCAGATCGAGACGTTTACAAAGTACCCCCAGGAAACGCAACTGGAGGTATTCGGGCGTCTCATTCACACCGCGGACGAAACCGCATGGGGCAAGAATTACGGCTACCGCGACATCCAATCGGTGCGGGAATTCCAGGACCGGGTACCGATCAGCCGCTACGAGCGCCTGTTTCCTTACATCGAACGCACGCTCAAGGGCGAAAAAGACGTCCTCTGGCCCGGCGTAATCAAATGGTTTAGCAAAAGTTCGGGCACCACCAACGACAAAAGTAAGTTCATTCCGGTCTCCCGGGAAGCCCTGGAAGACTGCCACTTCAAAGGCGGCAAAGACATGCTTGCGCTCTACCTGCACAACCGTCCGGAGAGTCAATTATTCACCGGAAAAGGCCTGCCCATCGGGGGATCACACGAGATCAATCAGCTCAACAGCCGCTCCTACTACGGCGACCTGAGCGCCGTCCTGATCCAAAACACCCCCAATGTCTTCAACCTGTTCCGCGCCACCAGCAAGAAGACTGCCCTCATGGGCGAATGGGAAGGTAAAATCCAACGCATCGCAGAAGAAACCCGGCAACAGCGCATCACCAACCTCGGCGGGGTGCCGACCTGGACCCTGGTCCTGATCAACAAGCTATTCGAGCTCACCGGGACCACCTCGCGCAATCTGTTGGAAATCTGGCCGAATCTGGAAGTGTTTTTTCACGGGGGCGTGAGCTTCAAGCCCTACCGCAAACAATTTGAAGCGCTGATTCCCGGCGATCAGATGCGCTATTTCGAAACCTACAATGCCTCGGAAGGATTTTTTGGGATGCAGAGCGAAAATGACAAGGACGACCTCCTCCTCATGCTCGATTACGGCATCTTTTACGAGTTTATTCGCCTGGAAGACTTGGATCAGGACCATCCCCGCGCTTACACCATCGCTGAGGTGGAAACGGACGTAACCTACGCAATGGTGATCAGCACCAACGGCGGACTCTGGCGCTACCTGATCGGTGATACGGTACGCTTCACCAACCTCAGCCCCTTCAAAATCAAAATCGCGGGCCGCACCAAGCACTTCATCAATGCCTTTGGGGAAGAACTCATGGTCGACAATGCCGAAACTGCCCTCGAAATCGCCTGTGAGGAATGCGGTGCCATTTTGGAAAATTATACCGCCGCCCCAATTTACTTTGAAGCGGGCAGCAATGGCGCCCACGAGTGGCTGGTCGAGTTTCAGCAAGCCCCCGAATCGGTCGAAGCCTTTGCCGAGGTCCTGGACCGCGAACTCAAGCGCCTCAACTCCGACTACGAAGCCAAGCGCTACAAAGGTATTGCGTTGCGACCTCCCGTCTTTCGGAGCCTCCCCCCGGGAACTTTCTACAAATGGATGAAAAGTCGCGGCAAACTCGGTGGTCAAAACAAGGTGCCCCGCCTCGCCAATGAACGAATCTACGTCGACGCCATTTTGGAAATGGTCTCGGTTCAGGCGTAAACGGGGGGGTGAAACTGGGAGAAAGAAACCAAGTAAAGCTTATATTCACGCTAAAGTTCCCCATGCATCCGGTACACGAAGCACTTACTTGGATCCACATCATTTCCGGCGGTTCCATGCTGTTGCTCGGTATGGTTCTGATTGTGTTGCCGGGCAAAGGTATGTTGCGCCACAAGCAAGCGGGGCGGGCCTTTGCGGTGAGTACTGCGCTGGTCGTACTGACGGCGCTGCTCGTGATCGCCTTTTTTCGCTTCAGTCCTTTCCTGCTCGCGATTGCGGTTCTGAGCGCCTACATGTGTTTTTCGGGCTACCGGGTGTTTTCCCGCAAACGCCCGGGTACCGCGCGTACCGGTGATTGGATGGGCGCAGTGATGGCCCTGCTTTCGGGATTGGCGTTGATCGGATACGGTTGCTGGTTGCTGTCCGCGACGGTGGCGGTGGTCTTGGCGATCCTGTCCCTGGTATTTGGGGCATTTTTGTTGCTGCTGGCCTACCGGGATATCCGGGATTTTCGGAAAGCAGAATACTCCGACAATATGTGGTGGTGGTACCACCACATGAGCAGCATGCTGGGGGCCTGGCTGGCCGCTTTGACTGCATTTCTGGTGCAAAATGGCGATTGGTTGCTGCCCAATGTAAACCTGGGCTGGATCCTCTGGGTAGCGCCGGGCGTGATCGGGGGGATTGCAATTGCAGTTTGGGTGGGCAAGTACCGCAAGAAATTTCAGACCCGCCGCCGGTAATGCTTCCGCGACGGGCACGGCAATTGGAAAAGGTGAAAGAAGTATATTCTTGCCCTTCCCGGCTCCGCAAATTTTTCTGAATTAGACTACCGCGTGCCGCAACTCCCGGAAGCGACGCGGCCCCATACCTTCGACCTGCCGGAAGACCCGGCTGAAAGAACTCAAATTTTGATAACCCAGGGAAAATCCGATTTCTTGCACCGAGAGGTGGCTGGTATGCAGCAATTGCCGGGCCCGGTCCATGCGGAGCTGTTTTAAATATTGGTAGGGGGTGCAACGGAAGGTTTCCCGGAAAGCACGCAGGAAATGGTAGCGCGACATGCAAGCGACCCGGGCGACTTCCTCCAATTGTACTTCCTGCCCGAGGCTGCTGTGCAAGTAGTCGCGGGCAATGGTGAGGCGGCGGTAGGTCTCTTGGCGGGTAGCGGGCCGGGCGGCGGAGATGCGATCTGCCTCGCGCAAAGCGCCCCGGTGGATCTGGCTCAGGTGGCGCAGCAAACGGCTCATTTGCTCGGCTTCGAGCAATGGATCGGTTCCGAAAGGGTGGGTCGCAGTAATTTCTTCGATCAGGCCATCCACGGCGGAGTCTCGCCGGTAAAGCTGAGAGAAAAACCCAGGTGCAGTGGCCAGCGTGCGGTCCGGTTGGTCGAGCAACGCGCCATCGGTCAACATCAATCCGGCAAATACATCGGTAGCCAGGCTTTCGCTGATGTGAATGTTGAAGGTTTCCACCGGCTGTTCCGATTCGATGGTCAGGTCGTATTCGTCCCCGGCATTGGTGAGGAAGTAATGCTGGTCATCGATGGTGGCCCGGTGACTCCCCACCCGGCAATGCGAGGTGCCCCGGCGGTTGATGAACAGGGAAAGGGGGCCTTTAACTTCCGGACGGTAAACGGTCTGGGTTTTGACGTTGAGGATGCAAGTGGGCCAGCCTTCACCGTTGCGGCGGCCGCGTTCGATGCGCGCGTGCAGGTGCGCAAGGTCGGGAAACTGAGTACGGAGCATATCTGAAGGTACGCATTTTGCGGGAATCGGTTGGGGGGGAAGCTAATTCAGGTTGGGGACGTTGTCCGGCGACTTTTTGTAAATCAATCTCTCACAATTCGGGGAATCTGCTTAACTTCAATCTGCGTCGAAAGAAAGAGGGAATCCAACAAACAACCTTTTCCCCGTACAGCATTGATTTGAAGCCCGCGGTTCGGGAGTGACCCCGTTGTTGTCACGTCCGAGCGCCTGCGGGAAAGCCTTTTGTATTGATAACCAATGTTTTTTCCATGCAAACCCCACATTTTAAATTGTACCTGCTGATTTGTATAATCGCAATTGCCGGTACCCATGCGCCGGTTTTGGGCCAATTTGCCAACACCCCGCCCAGCGTGGCGCAAGTGAGCATTCCCCCAGCGCCGGAAGCGGCCGCTTTGGCCCAGTACGTCGAAATCCCGGTGTCCTGGTACACCGGTTCGCCTTCCTTTTCCCTGCCCTTGTGGACGCTGGAGGGCCGCGATCTGAGTCTCCCCGTCGCGTTGTCCTACCACGGCGGCGGGATCAAAGTCGACCAAGTCGCTTCCCGGGCCGGACTGGGTTGGGCCCTCAACGCCGGGGGCGTCATCGCGCGCACCGTCCGGGGAAAGCCGGACGAATTGCCCAACGGTTGGCTCCAGGTAGCCGGCCAACTGCCCGCTTATAACTTTCTCCTGCCGCACGAAATCAACGCGGCCAGTGGTTACACCTACGCCGAGGAACAGATCTTTCTCGACTTTGCCAAGGGGGAAAAAGATGGCCACCCCGATCTGTTTTACGTCAACCTGCCCGGCTGGTCGGGGAAAATCATCTTCGACAATGCGGGAAACCCCATTCCCCTTCCCTACGCAAAACTGAAAATTGCGGTCGATTGGAACAACTACACCTGGGAGATCACCACCGCCGATGGGATTCGCTACACGTTTGGGCAAGATGCCCGGGAAAACACGATTACCATTGCGGATTGTGGAGAATCGATTCCGCAGGGCGCAATTACCGCCTGGTACCTCAAGTCCATTACCTCGCCCAATGGGGACCAAATTGACCTGGAATATGCCAATGTCGGCCTGGTCCAGGAGAATCTTCCCCGCTCCGAAACCGTGTACGCCCCCCACACGCAAAACCCAACCCAGCCGGTCTGTACGGGAAAAGCCGCCGATGTCTGCGGGGGACAAAAGAATACCCAAATGGTTCGCTTGACGGCCATTCGCTCCGCCCGGGGCAGCCTTGAGTTTGGGTACGATGCACAAGCGCGCACGGATCTCAATGGCGACTTTGCGCTCAAACGCGTTGACGTTCGCCGGAAAAACGGCAGCTTACTCAAGCGCTTTGCACTGGGACAAAGCTACTGGTCAGGAAGGCTGATGCTTGATCAAGTCACCGAAACTGCCGCCAATGGGGCAACTTTGCCGCCGACAACCTTTACCTATTACAAAACGCACGCGCTTCCGCCCGTGGGATCCTTTGCTCAAGATCACTGGGGCTACGCCAACGGCAAGCCAAACACCTCGGGAATCCCGAAAACCGAGCTGCCGGACTGTAGCATTCTGGGGTCCGCAGACCGCTCCCCCGACTTTCTTTACAGCCGGGCCGGCAGCCTGAAAGAGGTCACCCGGCCCGCGGGCAGCCGCACCGCTTTCGAATATGAAGCCCACACCTACGCCCCGGCGCCCAATGCGCAACCCAAAATCCCGGCTTTTGCCGATGCGGATGCCCATTGCTTCGGATTTGCCTGCGGTCACCCAAGCTGCACGAACTGTATTCCGGCGCAGACCGTTCAATTTATCCTGGATCACGATCAGTGCGTCAACATCACCGTAAATCTTTCCAATGGCGGAATCGAATGCAACGCTGAAGCACGCCTCTATGCCCAAGGGGGGCAAACGGTGCAAAGTTGGAGTTGTGGCACCCAGTCCACCCAGTCGGCTTCCCTATTCCTTGCGGCGGGAACCTATTTTATTGAAGCCAAAGCCTACCTCCCCGGCGACAATGCGGGGATCAGACTCGATTATGCAAGTCAAGTCCCGGCCACCGAAAAGATTGCCGGGGGGATTCGGGTTGCCCGCATCGTAGAGCACGACGGCTTCGATTCGGCAAATGACTTGATCCGCGAGTTTTCCTACAACTTCAATGGGAATCCCAATCAGCCCTCGGGTCAAATTGTTACCGAACCGGGATACTTCTTCCAGTACTTTGAGGAGCGCACGCAATCGGGCACCGGCAACGTGCCGAGTACGACGGCCAATTGTAGCTTCTTCGCCGCCTCGGCCACCACCAGACAAGCTCTGGGAACCACGCAAGGCAGCCACGTGGGCTATGCGGAAGTCACCGAGGAAATCGGGGTGGCCGGCGCCAATGGCCGGATTGTCCGCACCTACACCACCGCCCGGGATTACGCCGACGGAAACATTGCCTTCCCCTTGGGTCCGGTCACCAGTCTGGAACACCTGAGGGGCCGACTGCTCTCCCAAACGGTGTACAACAACACCGGCAATCGGGTACAGGAAGAAATCCATCGGTATGCCACCAGCTCCGCCAACGAGACGGTGGTCGCTGGCTACAACCTCGGGTTCCTGCGCCGTTCGGTACAGTTCCCAAATTCTCCGGCCTTCAATCACCTGGCGTTGCGTCCCTATCTGGAGACTTCGCAGTGGACGTACCGGGACACGCTGATCACCCGCACCTACGACGACAACGGGATCAACTATTCCGAGTCGGTGTCGGTGTTTGAATACGCCAATCCCGCTCACCTCCAACTGACCGCCACAAAAACCACCGATAGCGAGGGCCGCGAGGTGATCCAGCGGTTCCGCTATCCCGCCGATTTCGCCACCGGTGCCAACGATCCGTATGCGCTCGCCTTGTCGTTGCTCAAGCAGGACAAGTTCATGCACGCGGTCCCCATTGAGCAGACGGTTTGGCAAAAGAAGCCGGGGGGTTCCGAGGAGCTGTTGCAAGGCTTTTTGACCATGTACAAAGAATTCCAGCCGGGCATCATCATGCCGGAGAAGTTGCTGATGTTTGAATCGGCCAGCCCGGTGAGCAACTACAGCCCAGCCACAGTATCGGGCGGATTCTTCGCCATTGATGCCCGATACGAAGAACGCGAACGGGTGGAAGCCTACGACGACTACAGCCACATCGTCCAGGTGCGGCAAAAGGACGGCATCCAGGCGGCTTACAAATGGGGCTACGGTGCAACCCTGCCCGTGGCAAAGATTCTGAATGGGGCTTCGGCTTTTGCACCGACCAGTTCCAATCCCACCGGGCCGGTTCTGGATGGCTCGACCGCTTATACCGGTTTTGAATCCTCCGATGCCACCGCTTTGAATCCCGACGAAGATTTCTGGGAGTTCCAAAGTGGCAACAGTTTCGCCGGAAATGCCCACAGCGGGAATACTTGCCGGGAAATCGCGGCGGGCAGCAGCGTTTTCGGCCCCACGCGCGAACTGCGCCCCTTTGAGCAGGACCAGCGCTTCCTCTTCTCGGGCTGGGTCAAGACGAATACCGGCTACGCCGGGGGCAAGCTGGTCATCCATTCGAAGGCGGACGGCAGCGCCAATACCGTTTTCCCTTCTCCCAGCCAGTACGATGCTTACCGGACGGTCAGCATTCCCGCCACCAATGGCACTTGGCAGTACGTGGAAGTGCGCCTGGACCTGGGCGGGGTTCGCAGCGCGGCGGGGATCGCGCCCACCACGCCCTTGCGCATTCGCGCCTACGTGCTCAATGAGGACGCCAGCAATGTCCTCGCGGTGGACGATCTGCGCCTTCAACCGGAAGACGCCCGCATGGTGACCTACGCCTACGATCCCATGATCGGCCTGACCGATCAGATGGACCCCAACGACTTGCGCGCATCGTTTGAGTACGATGATTTCCTGCGTTTCCGCCTGGTCCGCGACCATCAGGGCCGTATCCTCAAGCGCGCCAGCTACTTGTACGTGGGCCAAAACGGTGCTCCCCATAACCAGGTCCGCGAAGAAGTGGCCCAGGTAGAATTACTCGGCGAAGCTCAACTCGACGCGGCGCCGATCGGGGACAAGTTCGAGACGGTGCAGTACCAGGACGGCTACGGACGCGGGCTCCAGACCATTCAGGTGGGCATCAGCCCGCTCAACCGGGACATGATCGCCGTTCAGGATTACGATCCCTACGGCAATCAGCCCAAGGCCTGGCTTCCCTTCAGCAAATCCGGCAATCAGGGTGCTTTCCTGGCCAATGTGACCGCCGATCAGGCCGCCTTCTACCAGCAATCCACCGCCGTGGCGACGAGCAATTTCCCCTTCGCCGAGCAGGTCTTCGATGCCTCGCCCCTCAACCGGGTGCGCGAATCGGGGGCCGAAGGCCAGGGCTGGCAGTTGGGCAATGGTCATACCGTTGAAAACAGCTACATCGTCAACACCCCGGCGCATCCCATTCGCAAGTGGGCCATTTCGGCGGGCAATTGTGTTTCCACCGCGATTTATCCCACCGGAGAACTGACCGGAGTGCGTGTGGAAGACGAAGAGAACGGCGCGTACTACGAGTTCAAAGACAAGCTCGACCGGGTGATCTACAAGAAGGTCAAGGTCTACGACACCGATGGCAAGACGCAAGGCGGCCTGGGCTTCTCCTGGCTGGAAACCTATTGGGTGTACGACGATTTCGGGCAGGTGGCCTTCATCATTCCCCCCAAAGCGGTGGCCTTCATGCAGAGCAATTCCAACTACGATGTGAATGCGCTCAGCGCTGATCTTTGTTACCGCTATGTCTACGATGCCCGCCGCCGTCTGGTGGAGAAGAAGGTTCCCGGCAAGGAGTGGGAATACCTGGTCTACGACAACCTGGACCGGGTGATTCTGCACCAAGACGGCAATCTGCGGGCTCAGAACAAGTGGAACTTCAAGAAGTACGACCGCCTGGGCCGCGAGATCGTGACCGGGATCTTCGATGACCATACCAACCTCACCCGGCTGGCCCTGCAGGGCTATGTAAATGGCTTGCTGGACGCGCAGACGGTGGAGAACCACGAGGCGCGCACCGGACAGAACTTCGCCACCCAATACGGCTACACCGATCAGGCTTTCCCGCGCAGTGGTGATGCGTCTTCCTACTACGAAGACATGTCGGTGAGCTATTTTGACGACTATGATTTCGATCAGGACGGCCAGTCGGACATGGGCTATTTGCAAGATCCGGACAGCGAGTACGACGACACCAGCTTTGAGCGGCAGCGTGAGCAACTGACCCGCGTGCAGGTGCGGGTGCTCAATTCGCCCACCATCTCCGCATCCGCCGACTGGATCACGACCACTTCGTTTTACAACGACCGGGGCCAGCTCATTCAGACCCACGCCAACAATCACTTGGGCGATACCGAATTGTTATTCGTTGATCCGGATTTTGTGGGCAAGGTGGAAAAGAGCAAGCGCATCCACAGGTACAGCGCGCCGGAAGAAGTCAAGGTCCGGCAGCGCTTCCGCTACGACCACGGCGGCCGGGTGATCGAAGCCTTCCAGCAAAACAACGGCGACGACGAGGTGCTCGTCTCCGAAAAAGGCTACAATGAGCTGGGTCAGCTCACCGAAAACAACCTGCACAGCACGAACAACGGGCAGAGTTGCATTCAGTCGGTGGACTACCGCTATCACATCCGTGGCTGGTTGCAGCAGATCAACAACTGCGAACTGACCAACACCTTTGCTTCGGGGCAAAGGCGCTGGAACCTGGACGAGGTGCGGGTGGAACTGCGGGTGGACACCAACGAGATGGGCTACCGCTTCCTGAGCATGGACGTGGAAATGGACCAGCATGCGAATGCGGGCGAAGGGCTGGAATATACCACCCGCACCGGAGTTTACGGTGATCGTCTGCTGAGTGAGGCCGAAGAGATCCGCGCTTTCGACGAGGGCAGCCAGTTGGTGGGAACGGTTTGGACTTTGCCGATGAATGGTGCGGCGCTCTATGCCGACGAGCTGAACAACTCGATCCACTCGGCGGTATCGGAGTTGAACAACGAATTGCAGAACGCGGGCGCAATGGAGGCGGAATTGTATGCGACCATGACGGTGCTGTTGCGTTTGGCCATTCAATCGCAGGTTTCTCCAGCCTGGAACAATGACGACGACCACGATCTTTTTGGCATGTCCTTGCACTACGAGGACGGGCTGGAAAAGCTCAATGGCGACCGTCTGCACACCGGCAACATTTCCGGCATCTGCTGGAAGAGCAAGTCGGACAACATGAAGCGGGCCTACGGGTTTCGCTACGATGCGGTTGGCCGGTTGCGCGAAGGAAATTTTGCTGCCATGTCCCCCGGCACGGCCCAATGGACCGCGGAAGTGGACCATTACACCGTGGAAAAGCTCCGCTACGATGTCAATGGCAACATCACCGAAGCCCGGCGCAATGGCTTGCTCAGCGGCAATTCCTTTGGGCTGATCGACAATTTGCAGTACAGCTATTCCGGCAACGAACTCAGCTCCGTCCTTGACAATTCACCCACCAATGGTCCGAATGACTTCCAGGACAACGGCGCCACCGGCACCAATGAGTTCAGTTACGACGACAACGGCAATCTGGCCACCGATGCCAACAAAGGCCTTTCCGCCGAGTACAATCATCTCAATTTGCCTACCAAGGTCGACCTGGGGGGCGGCAATGAGTTGCTCTACCTCTACGATGCGGCGGGCAACAAGCTGGCCCGCCGAATGAAGCAGAACGGGACGCCGGTTTCGGTGAAACATTACATCGGTGAATTCGTGTACGAAGGTACACAGTTGAAATACTTCGGTCAGGCGGAGGGGCGGGTGGTCCCGGTTTCGGGCGGAGCCCAGGATTTCCGCTACGAGTACTTTTATCGGGATCATCTGGGCAATACGCGGATGCGCTTTGCCGATCTGGATGAGGATGGCGTGGCTGAGGTGAGTGAGATTTTGCAGGAATGGCACTACTATCCGTATGGGATGGTGCTGGAGGGTTTGGGGACAGCTTCGGTGTCGCCGTTGCATCGCTTCGGGTTCAATGGCAAGGAGCTGGAGGATGAGTTCGGGCTGAACTGGCAGGATTTTGGGGCGCGGAGGTATGATGTGCAGTTGGGGCGTTGGGGCGGGGTGGATCCGGCAGCGGAGAAATATATTGAAATATCGCCTTACCTTGCATTTGCAGCCAATCCATTATATTATACAGATCCTGGGGGAGATACGTTACGTGTCCATCCGTCGGTAGCGGAAGGAACGGAGCCACATAACCGCCTCTCAGCATTGATTAACAATCTTCAAATGCATAACCCAGCGGCATTCGAGTCACTCCAGGCTTCATCTGTCAATATTTTCCTCACCGAAGGAGATTTATCTGGGAGAAAGCTAGGTAGCACGTCGATCCAGTATAAATACAGTTCTGGAACAGTAGTGAGACCGATTTATGGCCAAAGTGGCTATGCAGTCGATGGAATAATCATGAGGGGTTTAAAGATGCCCAAAGAATCACAAATTGAATATATCGGTTCTGAGCCAGTTATAGAGGTCCAAGACAATCAGATATTCATCACGATTGACCCTTTTAAGATTTATGAGTCCGCTAGGGCGATTGACCGAAGACAGGGCATGCCTGAAGGGAAAAGCTTTGGAAAGCGTTATTTTCAAACAGGAGCTCACGAAGTGTTCGGACACGCGCTTTTTGCAATTGAAAATAAAAAGCAAGATTTCATCTATTACATGATTAATGCTTTTATGGAACCGACTTCTGCAGGGCCAGGCCATGAAGTAGGCGAAAAAGGTGGTCAGCAATCTGATCGTGCGGAAGAAAAGGCCAAGAGTCAATACAACTCATTGTCCAGGCAGCAAGGATTTCAAGAAATGAATTATTCAAGATGAAAAAGCTAATTTTTATAGTCATGTGTGTTCTCTTGCCGCGATATGTAAATGCTCAAGGTATCGCAAATGAGACGATACAGCGAATAAAACAGGAATTCTCCAAAGCGTACTTCCATTGGAACCGAATCCGCGACCAAACGTGGGAAACTGGAATATGCCAATGGGACTCGATTCCACAAGGAGCATATTATAGATCACTTGAAATCAACCCGGTTTATCTGGATGGATTTGCAAGTCTGAAATTCTTTGAAATAGAAAAGAAGGGTAATGAATTGGTAAGAGACGGTCATGTACTGGGCATTCGCTGTTCCCATCAGGATATGAGCAAGGACTCTTTAGAAACTTTTCTTATTGCCCTCAGCCATCTTGGAGAGATCAAATACATTTCGGGCGACCTGATTCTTAATGATATCTATACATATCTGGATGGACCAGGAAAGTCATTGACTGTTGCCAAATCTCGTACCTATTTCTTAAATATGAAGGAAATCAAGTTCCTTCGAAAATCACGCGAGTCGGACGTATTTGGAGGCTTTTCACGTATACTAAAGACAAGAGTGCTCATAAGCGTAGTTCGTGGAACAACTGATCAGTACTCTATTTGGCTAAAAGGAAAGAAACGTCGTCCGATTCAAGTCGTGGGGAGATACCGATACCGTTGAAACAAATTGTAACTAGATAAATAAAACACAGCCCCTTGCACGCTTGTAAGTCTTGCGGGGGGCTGTCGATTTTTCTAAGGCGTTCTTGGCCCGGCGCAATGGCTTGCTCAGCGGCAATTCCTTCGGGCTGATCGACAATTTGCAGTACAGCTATTCCGGCAACGAACTCACCTCCGTCCTCGACAATTCACCCACCAATGGCCCGAATGACTTCCAGGACAACGGCGCCACCGGCACCAATGAGTTCAGCTACGACGACAACGGCAATCTGGCCACCGATGCCAACAAAGGCTTGTTCGCCGAGTACAATCACCTCAATCTGCCCACCAAGGTCGACCTGGGGGGCGGCAATGAGCTGCTCTACCTTTACGATGCGGCGGGCAACAAGCTGGCCCGCCGAATGAAGCAGAACGGCACGCCGGTTTCGGTGAAGCATTACATCGGTGAATTCGTGTATGAAGGTACACAGTTGGAATACTTCGGTCATGCGGAGGGGCGGGTGGTCCCGGTTTCGGG
>JBCCQH010000139.1:0-16190 GCA_039024435.1 Bacteroidota bacterium | reverse complement strand
CGGCGCGTATTGTTTGAGATTGTCTATGCAGACAAAGTTGAGGCGGCCAAAGGGCGGGCCACCAATCCCACGAAATACGCGGCATCGCAGGCGAGCAAAGCACACGCCCTTACCGAGTCAGAATGGGAAGCGCTCCCCATGGTACTCAAGGAATTTGTGGTCGATCTGACCTATCAGGGAATGTACACCGAAAAGAATGACTACTTTCCCTACTGGAAGCTCAACAAAATTCTGAAAAGTGAGGATTCGGAACCGGACAAGATCAACCAGGTGAAAAAACTGGTCAAGCTTTCCGCCCGTGCTTCCGGAGGCAAGACGAGGATGAATCACCGGATAAGTCTCCTGGACCGTGCGGAGTATGATTTCCTTCATTTCTTTGATTCTGACGAAGAAAAGGAAGAAACTACCGCCGAGGACACCCTGCAGAACACTTCGACATCAGAGGTGATCCCCGTGCAATCTCCGACCGACGAGGCAACCGCTTCCCCGCTGCCTGACGCGTCTCGCGATAGCAATACCCCTTCAGTGGCTACGGCTACCGCGGTGACGGATGCGGTGGTGGAAACGTACGGGGATGCGAACCACGCTACGGAAGATGTCATGGCCGCAGGAGAACAAAAGGTTGCCGATGAGACCGATGAGTTGGCTCGGATTGCCGAAGAGCAGCGCAAAGCAGAAGAGGCAAAACAGCAGGCGGCCCTAGAGGACGAAAGAAAAGCAAACGAAGCCCGGAAGCGCATTGCCGAAATCGATCTTGAGGTCAAGCTGAAGCGAGAAGAGGTGGCGGGATTCAACGAGAATTTGCGCCGTGTCCGCGAAGACAAGCGGGAGGTCAACAAGCTGATCAAGGACATGCAAATCGAATTCGGAGTGGCCTATTTTGTCTACCAGCACTCCATCGTAGGGGCAAATGAGCCCCGGGGAGAATTGGACCGCGACCACCTGGCCAAAGACCTCGCCCGCTTCTACAAGACCCATCCGCAGGTCGTCCGTACGATTGTAGCCGCGACCCCGGTAGGGGACAAGGTGGCTTACCTCGAATTGGTGGAAGAATATGCCAACGGACGCTATGGAACCTGGGGAGCTGGCGACTACGCCGACTTGGTTGAGTTTGCCATCGAAAACGTCAACAATACCAACGACAAACGGCTTTACAGCCAGGATGCCGGTAAGAAGTCCCGGGGCACCCACGTCGATTGCTCGCATTTTGTGCGCGAGGTATTGGCGACGCTGGAATCGCCGACGGCCCGTGACATCAAAGCCGATGAAGGCAGGCTTACGGTCAGCCAGATGGATCAACATTCAGTATTCTTCTCGCAAGAACGTCTGGCCGAGGCGAGAGATAAGAAGCTGCCGGGCAATGATGGCCGACTGACCCGCTTGATGTGGCTGGTCTTTGAAGAGCATGGGCAATTGTTCAGGGAAGTTGAGGAGATTCAGCCGGGCGACATTGTATTTACCGGGCCAGGAACCGAGCGGACGATGGCTACGGTGAAGCACATCGTCATTTGTACCAGCGTTGAGATCGTCAATGGAGAAAGGTTGGCCTACTTTGCCCACGCTGGGGTTTCAGATGGTGGCCGAAGTGTGCAGATGGGAATGTACAAAGGGGCCCACGCTTATCACCATATCGAACCCAATGGAGCGGTCTGGAAGGGCGATCAATATTTCAAAGGAGTTGGTAAATTGCCCTAAAGAAGATCCCAAGCCCCATGAAGCTGCCAATCGTACCCTTCGCCATCGCAATTCTCATTTTCGGAGCCTGTTCGGGGGGCGGAAAGGAGAAACAAACGAATACGAAAGACATGATGCCACCAAGAAATCCGTATGAGCAACTGGTCATCGAAGACAGCCCGATCAATCGATCCACTTCGATGCAAGCCTGGAAAAATTACGAGTCCGTGGCCAATGAGACCGATCCGGTGGTCCTGGAACCCGAGGAGATTCCCGAAGGGATCCCCCGGGTGGGAATTCACTACCCCATGGTGGAAGCAGTATTTTCCCGCTACCGGCAATCGATCAAGCTGGTATTGCAGCAACGGGATACCGGCTGGACGGCCTACCTCGCCTCCCATCAAGACGGGAAGCTCATTGAGGTGTATCACTTGGCGGGAATCGGTGTTGAGGGAACGTTGCGGGAAGTTTCCGAAGCGGTATTGATGCCCAGAGCAATCGCTAAGGCCAAGGATTACTTCGTTCAGATTTACAACCCTAAGCGCTCAAACTACATCATTGAGGTGTCTCCATCGGGCAAATTCCGAGCGCGGGCATATTCTGGGATGCCATAACCCCTCAGCCCCCCGATCACTTCACCCCCAACCGGTACAAATGAATCCGGTCCTCGTACAGCACGTAGATGTACTGCCGACCGGCGTGGGCGTCAACGATCCGGCCTTTGGTGGCGAAACCCACCGTCTGGCCCCGTTTGCTGAACAGGTTGTAGAGAAAGATTTTGTGCTCGCCCAGGAAGAGCAGATTGTCCCCGAAGGTGACCAGGCGCTTCCAGCGAAATTTGAGGCGGGGTTGCAGACTGTATTGGTAAGTGCCAAACAGGTCAAAGATGCTCACCTTCTGCTCGGTGCTGTCCACGGCAAAAACCAGATTTTGCGCATTGATGGTCAATTGCCAAGGGTCCACCAAGGAACCGGTGCCGTAATCGGTGCCGCCAAAGGTCCGCTCGACTTCCCCATCGTTGATCAGCTTGTAGATCCGGATGTCCTCCTGATTGAGTACGTAGAGTTCTCCGGTAGGACCGGCGGCAAAGCTGATCGGCCAGAGGAAATCCACTTCTTCGTCCAGGGTGCCCAACTCCACCGAAAGGAAATTGATCTCGCTGCTGACCTTGAGATTGGTGTTGAGGAGCACGATGCGGCGGTTCATGTAGTCGAGCATGAAGGCACTTTGCCGGTTGGGCACCGAAATCTGAGTGGGAAAATTGAAGCCTTCTCGCCCGATGCCTTTGCCCCCCACGGTGAGCACCGAATCGTAGCCCGTGTCCATAAAGTATTTGTGCAGCTTGTGGCGGTCGGGTTGCAGGAGGTAGACATTGCCCTCCTGGTCCACCTCGATGTCGGTGGTGCCTTCCGGAACGTGGTCGATCACGAAGGCCGGGCGGGCAAACAGGGAATCAGCGCTCACCTGCGGGAACGCCCGCAAAGGGAACAGGCTGACCATCCCGAGGAAAATGCATGAGCCGAACCCCCGAAGCATCCGCTTCCAGGTAAGTAAAGTGAGAGATCCAGTCCCCGAGGTTGACATAGAATTTATTGGTTTCGAGTTCAATCTGCCGTGGGAGGTGCCGGTGCCCAAACACAAGGTAGTCAATTTCCGGCTGGGCTTGCAGTTGTTCCCGGGAATAGATGATCAGGAACTCCTTTTCGCCGTAGTCGATGGCATCCTTGTGTCCGGTCTTGCGCCGGCTCCACCGCGAAAGAAAGTCCGCAAGTCCTATGCCAAGGTTGGGGTGGAGGCGGTGAAAAAGCCATTGTGCCACCGGATTGCGGAAAATGCGCTTCATGAACTTATAGCCTTGATCGCCCGGACCGAGACCATCTCCGTGAGCCAGCAGGAAGGTTTTGCCGTAGTATGCCCGCACAATCGGGGCAAAATAGATGTCCGCGCCGAGTTGTTCGGTGAAGTAATCCCCCAGCCAGAGGTCATGGTTGCCCGCGAAGTAATGAATCTTGACGCCGGCATCGCTGAGTTCAGCCAGTTTACCGAGGATGCGCACGTAGCCCTTGGGCACCGCCCGCTTGTATTCAAACCAAAAGTCAAATACATCGCCGAGCAGGTACAGCTCCCGACAATCGTCGCGGATCAGGTCCAGCCAGCGGACAAAGTGCCGTTCCCGCGCCAGACTGCCCGTTCGGCTCGGTGTACCCAAGTGGAGATCGGAGGCGAAATAAACCTTGTCGCGTATGGAATCAGAGTGACTCAACGCCGCAAAGTTACAATTCCGAGGCGAATTCGCCCAAAAGGCCGCGACAGATCAGGGGACGACGATCCGGTAGCCACCCGCCGGGAGGCAATCTTCGGTATCGAGGTGCAGGAAGTAGACACCGGATTCTAAACCGGCAAGGGCGTAGCTGCGGTCGACTTCGAGTGCGGGCAGGTGTTGCCGGAGTTGGCCGGTTGCGTCGGTGAGGCGGGCGTGGGCCGGACCGGGAGCAGCATTGACGTGGAGGAGGAGGATTTTTTGGGGGGCGGGCGAATATTCCAGCGAGATTGCATATTCGGCCGCTTCCGGAAAGTAGGTGGCGGCGGTAAGGCGAGCGATGCGTACCGATGGCGGGGCCGGAGGATCCAGGGGAGCGGGTCCTTGGGCAAAAGCAGATACGGCAGTGAGGAGCAAGCTGAGTTGAATGAGGATTTTTTTCATAGCGGTAGTCGGGGGTAGGTGAAGGAAAGCCGGCGCGGGCCAAAATCAAACAGCCCGGCCGAAGCGGGGCTGTTTTGCCAAAGAGAGATTGAAAGAACGAGGTGTGCTGACGTTGCAGATCTGCGTTTTCCTTCGCGCGATAATTGATTGCATCGGCAGCACGAATTGGTTGAAGAGAAAGAACGGTGCGTAACCCGAATCGGCATTGGGTAAATGCCGTTTGGCGTTACGGTGACAAGAAGCCCAAACGTTTTTGGGGCGACTATCAAATCCAGATCACGGCCTTGCAAAATCGGATCATCGGCGATTTTGGGCGAAATCAGGCAATTTTTTCGGGTAGACTCCCGGCACAATCTTGGTAAAAGGTTGTATTCCTAAGATTGAGGAAAATTCGATTTGAGGATTTACCCGGATGGGGATACCTTTTCAATACAAACACGCGTGACTTTCAATTCAATCAACGGAAGTGTCCTGAGGCCCAGAGCGATCTGGGCCTTGGCTTTTGGTAGGTGGGAGATTTTCCTGCGGTGGGTCCGGCACCCGATCCCGGGCGGGTGAGGGTGCGCCGCCCTTCTTTTGGTGGCGGTGTTTGGCCGCTTCAATCGCAGCATTCAGTTCAAATCCGATCAGCAACACGATGGAGATCCAGTAAAACCAAACCATAAGTACCATGATGGCCCCCAAACTGCCGTAAATCTTATTGTAATCGGTGAAGCGCAGGAAAAATACCCGGAAAGCATTTACCGCCAACAAGATCAGCAAGCCTCCGACCAAGGAACCCGGCGAGAAAAATTTCCAACGTTTTTGCGTGGCGGGGCCCAGGTAGTACAAGATCGAGACCCCGACTTCCAGCGTGATGAAGATCACCAGCCAATAAAATATTTGAAACAGCGTCGCGAGCAGGTCTTCACCGACGGTTCCATTTTGGTGGAGATAGGCGACGCCGAGTTCACCGGCAATCAGGGCGCCGAGCATGATTACGAACAACAACAGCAGCAGCAGCATGATCACAAAGGCCACCAGATTGTGGCGGATGAAATTGCGGTCTTTGAACAGTTCGCTGTCCTTGGAAAACGCTTGCATCATCACCTTGATGCCCCCCAGGGAACTGAACAACAACAGCCCAATGTTCAGGTAAATGAGGCCGGGGGACGGCTTGTTGAAAAACTCGTCGACGATCAGGGTCACAAATCCGAGGCTGTCTCCCGGCACAACTGTTTCCAGGAATTCCAGTACCCGGTCGTGGAGATTTTCCACCGGGACGTAGGGGATCAGGGTAAAAATCAGGATGAGCGCAGGAAACACGGCAAAGAAGAAGCGGTAGGCCATCGCCATTGCGGAAAGGGTGAAGCGCCGGTCGGTCATGCCCAGGACAAAGAATCGCCCCACGTCGTAGATCCCGGCCCCGTCCAGCCCGGGCGGACGGATCCGGTTCAGGAGCAGGTAAAACCGCTGCACCCCGCGCTTGATCCGGTGGCGGATGCGTTTCAGCTTTCCTCCCGTGGCCAATGTGCTTGCAGTGTTTTGAGAAAGGCCGCCGGGGCCGGAATGGTGGTCCCCGCCTGGCGGTCAAAAAAGGTCAAGGTGACTTTGCCCACGGAGCAGAGGGCATCGGCTTCGTTGAAAACTTCGGTGCGCAGCGTGATGCGGCGGTTCGGCAGTTTGGCAAGGCTGGTACGCAAGCGCAACATTTCATCGTAGCGCGCCGGCCGCAGGTACCGCACGTGCATGTCCACCACCGGCATCATCACCCCCAGTGCTTCCATTTCGCGGTAACTCAGGCCCATATCGCGGATGAATTCCGCCCGGCCCACTTCGAAATATTGCGGATAGACTCCATAATAAACGACGCCCATCTGGTCGGTTTCCGCGTAGCGTACCCGAATTTGCGTTTCCCGCACAATCATGAATGGAAGTTGAGAAAATAATGCGAACGAACAAAGTCCATTGCTCCTGGAGAAGCGGGGTTTTCCGGTGGAAAAAGAGAGGGGCGGATTGAAAGGAGCGGTGGGATCTTGGGGAAGAATTCTCCCCGTCCGGCTGGAAAAACCGGTTGTACCCGGCAAAAATTTCTCGGATCTTTGTGTAGAATTAACGTAACATCCACCATGAAACAAAAAATCGCGATCCTGGGTGGGGGCAATTTGGGCCGTTCCATCGCGGAAGGACTCCTGGAAGTGGAGGGCTTTTCGCCGGAGGCCATGCAGGTGACCCGGCGCAAAGCGAAATATCTGCAAGACCTCGCCGACCGCGGCGTCCACACCCATTCCGACAATGCGCGTGCAGTGCGTGAATCCGAGGTCATCATCGCGGCGGTTCAGCCCTCTCAGATGCCCGGGGTGCTGGCCCAGGTTCGGGCGGAACTCGATCCCCAGCGGCACACCCTCATTTCCCTGGCCACCGGACTTACCCTGGCCGAAATCCGGGAGCACACCCACGCAGAACTGCCGGTTTACCGCGCCATGCCGAATACCGCTGTGGCGCTGCGCGAATCCATGACTTGCATCTGCACCGAAGACCAGGACGCCGCCCGCAAAGCAATGGTCAAGGAGTTGTTTGCCCATCTGGGCGAGTCCATTCTGATCGAGGAGCCCCTCATGGCCTCGGCGACCGTGCTGGGTGCCTGCGGGATCGCCTACGTGATGCGCTTCATTCGCGCTGCTTCCCAGGGCGGTGTCCAGATCGGTTTTGATGCCGACCTCGCCCAAATGATTGTTACCCAAACGGTCAAAGGCGCCGCGGCCCTGTTGCAGGAAGGGGGCTTGCATCCCGAGCAAGAAATCGACAAAGTCACAACGCCCCGGGGTTGTACCATCGCCGGATTGAACGAAATGGAACACCGCGGGTTCAGCTCCTCCATGATCAAGGGCATCACGACTTCCCACAACAAGATCGCGGACATCTAAATGGCCTTTACGCCTCTGCTCAGTCCATCACGCCGATCACCACACCGACAATCGCGACGATGACGGCGATGCCCCAGGCCGAGCCGGCGATGCCGCCCAAAGCGCCGCCGCCCAAAATCGCCGCCAAGATGGACAGGGCAATGGCGGCCAAGGCGATGATCAAAGCAATGTAAAGGATGCGGGTGCCCTGGGAATTCCAGTCGGCCGCATTGGGCTTCTTTTTCTTGAGCTTGGCGATGCGCTTGTTCAAGCGGGACTCCACTTTGTTGAGCCGCTTTGCTTGCCGTTCGGTCAGACTCGGCTTCTCTGCGATGTCCGCCGGATTGGTGGTGGCAATCGGGGAGGCTTCTTCTGCTTCCTGGGCGACCGCGGCTGCTTCATACTCGAGCGGGTGCGGCTGCATGAGGAAGGATTCTTCTTCCAGGGCCAGGCCCGGAACCGCCATTCGGTGGGCCGGATCGGCATCGTCTACCTGGCGCTTTTTCTTGCCGGGACCGGCAAATACCTGCGCGGCCAGCAACAAGACCATCGCGAACAACGCAGAAGAGAGTTTCAATTTCATAATCGGGTTTTCATATCAGAGTTCGAACCTTGAGTGTCGGGTAGCTAAATCTGATGGGGAGACCTTTTTATCTCCTACAAACCGAGCCGGGTTTTCCCCCGGAGCCGGTGGGACATTGAGAACGCAGGACGGCCTCAATTCCCTACTCTTGGCGGCAAAAAGGTTCCCATTACCGGTCAATTTATGCAGACCACCGGGAAAATCCTACGCTCCCGGGTGGGGAAATTTCCCCGAACCGGTCGGGCTTTTCCGTTGCCGTAGTTGTACGGGGCAGGGAGCGGTGCGGTTGAACATTGTCCCGAAAATTTTCGCCTTTCGGGTAGAAGCGGGGGAAAACTTGAATTAGGGTGGTAAGGGACGCATCTTTGCTCCGCAATGGCGCATCTTATTTCCATCGTAGGGCCGACCGCGGCCGGAAAAACGGCCCTTTCCCTCAAGTTGGCGGGAGGGTACGCCGCTCCGATCGTCTCGGCGGATTCGGTGCAGGTGTACCGTGGGCTGGACATTGGGTCGGGCAAGATTCGGCCGGAGGAAATGCAAGGAGTGCCGCACTATCTGCTGGATGTTCGGGATCCGGATACCGACTTCAGCGCGGGCGAATACGGACGCACGGTCGATGCGCTGCTGGAAGAGCTATTCGCCCAGCATCCGGTCGTGCTATTGGTCGGCGGAGCGGGCTTCTATTTTCAGGCAGTTTGGGAAGGATTTGACGAGATGCCGGCAATCAAGCCCGGCGTGCGGGAGGCACTGAATGCGGAGTGGAAGGCTGGGGGCCTGGCGCCACTGGGGGAGGAACTGGCGGCGGCGGATCCGGCGACCTGGGCCACGATTGACCGAAACAATCCGATGCGGATTCTGCGCGCCCTCGAAGTTTGGCGCAGCGCGGGCCGTCCGATCTCTTATTACCGCGGGCGGCGTCCCCCCAAACTCAAGTCGTATACCGATCTCAAGGTGGGGATCGAGGTGGAGCGGAGTATCCTGTACGCACGGATCGAGCGGCGGGTAGAGGCCATGCTGGCGGCGGGCTGGCTGGCGGAGGTGGAAGAAGTGGCACGGCTTCATGGCCTGGATTGCAAGGGCTTACAGTCCTTGGGTTACCGCGAACTGGTGCGTTACCGGCGGGGGGAATTGACTTGGGAAGATGCGGTGGCGCAGATCAAGCAAAATACGCGACGTTACGCAAAGCGGCAGATGACGTGGTTCCGGCGCGATCCGGCGATTCGCTGGTTTGGGGCGGAAGATGGCGCTGCGCTACTCGATTGGGTGGCGGTGGAGATGGCGAAGTAGGGGGCGGATCGCGCTCTGGCGGGTTGCGCCACGGGGTACGCGCTGTGGTACAGTGTTCGGCATTGGGCCGATCCGGAGAGAAGGATTTGTTGATCGGGGAATAATCGTGTAGATTGAAATTGAAATCAAGCTGAAAGAAGGCATGCGGAAGCTGGTCCTGGTGCAATTTGCGGTGATGTCGGTGGTCGTGGCGATGCTGGGATTGATGTCTTTTTCCTTTCTGCTGTTGGATTTCGTATCCCCGGGTGATTTTCGGAGTTGGAACCTGTTTCGCAGGGGCTTGGAGCTGAATGCGGTGCTGTTGCTGATCTTTGGGCTGCAGCACAGCTTGATGGCGCGGCGCGGTTGGAAGCGCGGATTGATCGCGCTGTTCCCGCCGGAATTGGAGCGCAGTGTGTACGTGCTGATGACCGGATTTGTGCTGTTTTGGATGTCGGTGCTGTGGGCGCGGTTGTCGCCGCCGTTGTATGACTTGCGGGGCACGCTGGGCGGCTACGCTTTGCTGGCGGTTTGGTTCCTGGGAGGGGGGATCGTGTTGGTGGGACAGAGGGGGATGGGACCGCTGGATCTCATCGGGGTGCAGACGGTGATTGACATTTGGCGGGGCAAAAAAAATGCGGCTCTGCCCTTTCGGACGCCATTTTTGTACCGTTACGTGCGGCATCCGCTTTACCTGGGCCTGCTGTTGATGTTCTGGAGCACCCCGGCGATGACGCACGATCACCTGTTTTTTGCGGAGGTTATGACCGCGTATATATTGGTGGGGATCTATTTTGAGGAGCGGGATCTGGTGGAGCGTTACGGCCAAGCCTACCTTGATTATCAGGCCCGGGTACCGATGTTGATCCCTTTTTTTAAGCGCCCCCGCCGCGGATGATTGACCGTAGGATATTTGTCGCAGGCCTGACTTCTGAGCATGGTTTTGCCCGGAAAAATATGTAAATTGAATATTAAATCATGGTTTTTCGGTTCCGTACCGATTTCTTTTCAAACCCTACGGATAATAGCATGAAAAAAATTCTACTCACTGCTTTTGGCATGATTTGCCTGTTTCAGTTCTCGTCTGCCCAAAGTTTGCAGAATGTTATCATCGAGAAGCACACCGGTGCTTGGTGTGGTTTCTGCCCGGAGGGTGCGGAAATTTTGGACCAAATCGTCACCAACAATCCCAACGCGATTCCGGTAGCCATCCATGATGGTGATCAGATGTACGTAACCTGGGGTGGCGTCATCGCCAATTTCTACGGACCGGCTTATCCGCAGGCGACGATCAACCGCAGCAGTGCTCCGGTCAGCCGCGGTTCCTGGGCTTCCTCGGTGATGACGGCGACCCAGGCCGCCCCGAGCTGCTACGTATCGATTGACAGCCTCGGCTGGGACTGGGTTCAGCGCTTGCTGACGGTGCGGGTCAAGGTAGACTTCGTGCAGCAGATGTCCGGGCAGTTCCGCTTCAATGCTTATCTGGTCGAGCGCGAAATGACCGGTAGCGGCAACGGCTGGGATCAGACGAATTACTTCAACACGAATGCTTCCAGCACGTTCTACCAGATGGGCAATCCCATTCCGAACTACACCCACAAGTACGTGTTCCGCGATGCCCTCGGCGGCGCTTGGGGCACGCCGGCCATCATTCCGGGTACGGTCAATGCGGGTGAATCTTACACCCACACCTATCAGAAGATCCTGCCGAACAACATTCAGGCGACCGACCTGAATATCGTGGGCTTGGTGAATTTGCACGGTGGTCAGACCCCAAATTCGCGTCCGACGCTGAACAGCGCGCAGATGTCCCTCGATCTGGTCATGGACCTGGAGGAGGGCCTCAACGCGAACAGCGAGGTGATGACCATTTCCCCGAATCCGGCCACGGACCGCGTGAGCATTGCTTACACGGTAGAGCAAATGGGCACGATTACCCTGGAAGTGCGCAACCAATTGGGCCAACTGGTGCGAACCCTGGGCCACGACATGAAAAATGCGGGTGCCCACACCTACGTATGGGATGGCAACGATGCCATCGGTCAGCCGGTCGCCAATGGCCTCTACATGGTCCGTATGATTACCGAATCGGGCCAGTCCTTGACGAAAAAAGTATTGATCGCTCGTTGATCATTTTTGATATTTTGTGCCGGGAAATCGACTGCGGTGGGTTTTCCGGCAGTTTCATTTTTGTCGCAACACTTTTTACCAATGAAAAAAATTCTACTTGTCCTCACCAGCTTTGCCTTGTTCGGCTTTGCCCAAGCTCAGTTCTCAATCCAGAAAGCGGTGCTTGAGGAATATACTGGGGCTTGGTGCGGATATTGTCCCGACGGTGCCATCATTCTCGAAAGCGTCATGCAGAACAATCCCAACGTGATTGCCATCGCCGTTCACCAGGGCGATGACATGCAGATCAGTTCGGGTGCCGATCTGGTCAACTTTTGGAGCCCAGGTTTCCCGCAAGCTACGGTCAATCGGGACGGCAGTCTCTATAGCCGAGGTTCTTGGGGAGCCGCGACCAGTACCGCGACGCAGGGCGCTTCCTCGGTAACCGTCGCGATTGACAGCCTGACTTATGACAACACCACGCGGCAGCTCGATCTGCAAGTCAAAGCGACATTTACCGGACCAGAAACCGGGGATATGCGCTTCAATTTGGTGGTCATCGAAGACAATGTCACCGGTACCGGCCCGGGCTACAACCAAACGAATTACTACAACACTACCGCAAACCATCCCATGCAGGGAGCCGGCAATCCGATCGTCGGTTACGTACACAGCCACGTGCTGCGCGCTCATCTGGACGGTCCCTGGGGAACGGCGGGCCTGATCCCGAGCACGGTCAACTTCGGTACCTCGGTCACGCAAAATTACTCGTACACGGTTCCGGCCGCTTGGAAAGAAGAAGATGTTCACGTGGTGGCTTACATCAGCCGCTTTGATGGCAGTGGCCAGTCGGATCGCCGCATCCTCAACGGGGAAGAAGCCGATATTTATGAGCCGGCAGTGGGCATCGACGAGCTCAATGCACACTCGGATGTGATGGAAATCGCCCCAAATCCGGTGGTGGACCGCTCCAAAGTCCTCTTTACGCTGCGTGAGGCGGGTAATATCCGCATGGAAGTCATCAACCAGATGGGCCAGCACGTTGCTACCCTCGGTGAAGGTTTCATGAACGAAGGCGCTCACACCCTCTACTGGAATGGGCGGAACGATGCGCAAGGCCCGGTAGCGAACGGTATTTACTACATTCGCCTGATCACCGAGCACGGACAGTCAAATGCAACGCAGGTGCTGTTGCAGCGCTGATTTTTTGTCCGGTCACTTGGGAAAAGCGCGGCGGTCTTCTTGAAGATCGCCGCGCTTTTTGCTAGGCTCGGCGGCGCGTTATGCACATGTTTCGGTGCGCAAGGGGATTTGTATCGGGCAAAATGAACCTTAGCTTTGTAGTCTGTCGTAAGAGACAGAAGGCGGTGCTGGCTTGACCACCAGCGGGTTGCCGGGGCCATCCGCCGTGGTGGCACGGTTTTGGCGGTCATTTGGGCATTGCAGATACGAGCCTTGATATGAAACAACCAAAAAAATTGCTGCTGTTCTTGTTGTTGCTGCCGGTGATTTCGTTTGCTCAGCCCGAGCTGAAGACCCGCGCTCAACTGGAGGGCTACCCCCGCTACACGCGCCTCAAACTGGCGGAAGATGAACGGAATATGGTCAAGCGATTGGACCTGTCTTTCCACGAAATGTTTGAAATTCCGGTGAGCATCGGCATTTTTGAGCGCTGTCTCGAGTTCAATTTCAGCGACAACAAGATTACCCGCGTACCCAGCGAAATCGCGGGCATGACCAATCTCCAATACCTCTACGGCACAAAAAATCTCCTCTCGAATTACCCCGCCAGTGTCAGCAAGCTTCAATATCTGCAGGAGCTCGATTTGGGGCTGAACCGGATCCCCAGTGTCCCAAAATCCATCGGCGATCTGGTCAATCTGCGGGTGCTGCGCCTCAACAACAATTTTATCCGGGCACTGCCCTACGAGCTCGGCCAGTTGCGCAAGCTCGAATTGCTCAACATGTCGGTAAACAATTTAGAGCGCTTGCCGAGCAGCCTCGGTGGGCTGACCCGTCTTGAGCACCTGGATGTATCTTACAACTATTTGACGGAGATCCCGGAAGGCATCGGCGAGTTGCAAAATCTGGAATACCTGGACCTCAGCAACAACCAGTTGGCTGAGTTGCCGGATTCAATCTGTTATCTGAAGAACCTCAAAGTGCTCAATCTGCGCAAAAACCGCCTCAAAGCCCTGCCCAAAGGCTTTGCCCGCCTGAGCCAGTTGGCGGAACTGAACCTCAAGGGCAACAAGCTGACCAAAAAGGAAAAGGCGACTCTGGTGGCAAAGTTGCCTTATTGTGAGATCAAGTTTTGAGTTGGGCCAGGGAAGTGGAGCGGTGATCCTGCTCGGGGGCTACGGGGCAATTCCTGGAGGTCAAGCGGAATTTTTTGCAGAAAAAGGTTGCGCGGAAGGGCAACGGTTTTCTATCTTTGACTTCTACTTAGCCCAGGTGGCGGAACTGGTAGACGCGCTACGTTCAGGTCGTAGTGTCCGCAAGGACGTGAAGGTTCGACTCCTTTCCTGGGTATTCGGCCGCTTTCGAGCGGCTTTTTCTATTTAAGGCCCTCTGAATGAGGAGGTTGTGGGTTCGACTCCTTTTCTGGGGGCAGGCAAGATCGCAATGCAGTCTGACGCGGTGCCTTGTCGCATCGTCTTTGTCGGGCTTTCATCCTCTCAATGGAGATAAAGATTGGCTACGCCGGTATGGGGGCGAATGCGGCTGGCCTCCCGGAAGCAACTCAACAAGCGCGAACCATACGCAGGCTGGACATACTGCAAATCGGGGCGGTGATTGGGCGATTTTATCGCAAAGTAAATTCAGCAAAACCGGTTGTAAACGGTTCTGAATCAGAGGTTCAGCCCTCATTTTAATTCAGGAGCGGGGGTTAGCCGTTGGTATGCTTTGTAAAATTACTCGCAAAAGTCTATATTTCCTTCAGATTAATGGCAATGCGGTGTGACCGCGGGCCGTTGAGGGTACAAAGTGCAATTGTAAGCCTTCGCCATCCATGAGGGCAACGCGAGTGCAAAAAAATGCCAGTAAAGATTGTGGGTTGAGAAGATCAAACACATTCCGATGCCTGTTTAAAATTGGTTTAAAAATCGTTACGCGAAGAATTTTCTAAGATCTGTGTCCGTTTTGCGCAGAGATAAAATGCCCTTTCGAAACTGATCTCAATCATCGGTATCGGAAAGTGAGATCCAGGGATACCCGATAAAGCTTTCTCGTAAGAGGAGGCATCGATACAATGTTGGACGATAAAATGACTATATGATGGATGAAACAGTAAGTATATACGGTCGCAAGACTACAGAATGCGTGGTTGAGGTACTTTCGAGGTTCAACACAAACGCCAGTTCGGTCACCCTTCGTGCTTATGGCGGGAACACCCAAAAGGGAATTGAGATTGCGCAAATCCTCAATCAAGAACTCAATGCCCAGATATTGGCTACCGAGCTCGACTCATTTGATCTTGATGGGGCAAAAATCCCGGTACTGAACATCAAGCTCGCGCTCGACGAGAAAAGTAAATTGTATGGAGCCTTCAGGGTGAACCGCCAGGACAGCAATTTTAGCGAAGCGGGTACCCGTGACTTCATTAATTACTCTACCTACGCCTTATTGGCGGATTGGTATCTCCACCGACACGGCAAGTTGCAAATCTTTGCCCGCGATGCCCGCCAGGTACCACTGGTAGAAATTACTCCCGGCACCAGCAAAAAGGTGAAACAAATCAAAATCCATTCTAAGATTAAACAGGGGATGAGCAACCGGGACGACAAGGCTAGCATTTACCCCAAAATAAATTCGGCGCTGCTGCGTGCGGGTGTTTTGCAACCAGTGCAATTGAAACCGGTGGCAAAAAAGTTATCGAAGCACGATGATGTCATAATCGGGCTCGACACAAACGTGCTTTACAACTGCAATATTTCCGAACATCTCATCCCGGGAATTTCTTTGGTGCAAACCGAAAATTACGTCAATCGGCCCAACTGGATACTGCTGGTTGTCCCCAGCGTAGTGATGCATGAGTTGGAGAATGCCGCCAATGCTCGCAATAGAAATGGACGCTTAAACTACAACGGGAGGAGAGCGTATCGGGCGCTCCAGGAGGTGATGGAGTTGAAGCGGAATACGGATATTCAGGGAATAACGTTGGTGATCGCGGGCCAAACCAGTCCGATTCATGATATCAAAGAAGATTTAAAGGCGCTCAAGGTCGGAATGAACGAAATGGTCGCGGAAAAGAAGCCGATTAGGAAGAGTTCTGCGGGGGACAATGATATTCGGCAGCAGTTCAAGGAGTTTATCCGCAAACTCGACTTTCACAAAGGGATCTACTTTTTGAGTTCCGACAAGTCCAACGCTGCCCTTGCGATGGCGGAAAGTTTAGATCCGATTTACCTAAAAATGCCCGATGAGAAGCTTCTGGAGAAGAATTGGGGACAGGTAGCTCCCTTTGCAATCTGCGATCAATCGGGTGATCAGAAACTGGAATTTGATGTTCCGCTCGGAGCGATCATTTATGAGATTGCGGTCTCTTTCGGGAGGATAGGATTGTCTTTTGGAAAGGAAGAGAAGGTTTTTTCCTTGGAATGCGATCAAAAAGGGGAATCCCTACACCGGTGGGTCCACAAGCAGTTGCTCATTGAGGAAAACGATTTTTTCCAATTGCTGGAAAATTATCAAGGTCCCGCACATCTGGAGGTGGCATACCAGACGTTCAAGAAAATCACCGAGCGCTTCGAAGGCGGGGATTGGTTGTTTGAAATGGATTCTCCCTGGAAGGTTTCTTAGAGGCGGTTTAAATTTAATCCTGTGATTTTGCTCTGGCATCTTTTTCCGCCTCTCTTCCGCTATTTTCTCGCCCATAGCTTTGGCTATGGACTCCAAAATGAGCTTTGAGAGACAAAAAAATCTGCGATAGCAAATTTCACAAACCAATTTTAAACAGCCTCTAAGG
>JBCCQH010000138.1:0-16280 GCA_039024435.1 Bacteroidota bacterium | reverse complement strand
GCATGGAAATCACAGAATTCCATTTTCATTTTTCAGCATATTTTACCATTTTTGATATTGTCAAAATCACAATAAGTATCATGGGTGAAGTGAAAGTTAACAGTGTATCTCTACCGACTAGGTTTGGCTTGTCCGGCAAGCCACTCACCTTCCTACTTTTTGCCCTGCTCTTACTTGCTACCCTAAGCGCGCAAGCGGCGATCTTCCCGGTCACCAACCTCAACAACTCCGGAGCGGGAAGCTTCCGCCAGGCCATCATCAATGCCAATTCCTCTGCCGGAGCCGATATCATTCGCTTCAGCGTCACCGGAACGATCTCCGTCATCGGCAATCTGCCGGCGATCACCAGTCCGGTCAGTATCGACGGAACGACCGCTCCCGGCTACGTCGCCTGTGGTCCGCCCCTTATTTCGCTGGACGGCGGTGGCGGCTCCGGCAATGGCCTCCAATTGCTCGTGGGCGCTTCGGGGTCCACCATCGCTGCCCTTAATCTGCGCAACTTCCAACTGAACGCTATCCAGTTGATCGACGCTGACAACTGCACCATCATCGCAAATTACATCGGCACCGATGCTACCGGACTCTTCGCGGCCCCCAATGGCCAGAACGGAGTCCAAGTCGAAGTCGCGGCCAACAACAATCGGATCGGTGGGAGCGACCCCTGCGACCGCAATGTAATCGCGGGCAACCTCGGGACCGGCATCGCCCTCATCTCTAGCATCAACGACACCATCGTCGGCAACTACATCGGACTGTCGGCGGACGGCTTGTCGGACCTCGGCAATGCCAGCAACGGCATTTACATGTTTGCCGCCACTGGTTCCTACATCGGAGGCCTCGGGACGAATGATGGCAACGTCATCTCGGGCCAGGCCTTTCACGGCATTGTGGTCGATGGGGGATCGAATAACACCACCATTGTTGGCAATTTGATCGGGACCAATGGCACCGGCACCGCCGCGGTCGGCAACGAAGATTCCGGAATCCTACTCATCAATACCGACAACCTGACCATCGGCGGCAATACCCCCGCCCACCGCAACGTCTTGTCCGGTAGCCGCACCGAATTCGCCATCTTCCTCATCAATACCAGCGGCACCACCGTCCAGGGCAACTACATCGGCACCGACATCACCGGGATCGCACCCATGCCGAACGACAGCGGGGGCATCCGCCTCGAAGGCAACGTCAACTCGGTCACCATCGGAGGGACCGGCACCGGGGAAGGCAACGTCATCGCTCACAATGCGGGCTTCGGGGTAAGTCTGCCCCAAGCTTCCGTCTCCCAAGTCCTCATCAGCCGCAATAGCATGTTCTGCAATACTGGCCTAGGCATCGACCTGGGGGGATTGGGCAATGCCAATTACCCCGCCCCCATCTTCAGTGTCGGCAGCACCAGTGGGGTGACCGGCTCCGCCTCGCCAAATGCCACCGTCGAACTTTACTATGATTCCACCTGCACCGCCACTTGCCAGGGAAAAGATTTCATCGCCTCGGTTTCGGCGAATGGACTCGGGAACTGGACCTATGCCGGCGCTCTGCAAGCCAATTCCACCATCGTTGCCGTGGCCATCGATCCTGGACCTTCGGCGGTCACGGTCAACAACACTTCCGAATTCGCTTGTTTTACCCTGCTTCCGGTGGAAGGCTTGGCTTTCAATGCCTACCCGAATGGTCCGACTTCCGTCCAACTGGACTGGACCACCGAATTCGAAGTCAACAGTATGCGCTTCGACATCGAACGGAGCTATGATGGGGCCGCATTCGCTAAGATTGGCGACGTACCTGGTTCCGGAAACGACGCCGACGGACACGCCTATCGGTTTGAAGATCAGGGGCTGTCCGGGGGAGAGGTCTTCTATCGCCTCAAGCAAATCGACTTCAATGGCGATTTTGATTATTCCGAGGTGCGGACGGTCCGCCTATTAGAGCCACATGAAAACCTGCAACTCTTTCCCCAGCCGGCGGACCAGGAGCTGCGGGTGAATTTTGCGATGTCCGGCGGGGAAACGGCGCGCTACGAAGTGGTCGATCTACAAGGAAAGCAGATCCGGGCGGGCGAATTGGCGGTGGTCGGGGGAACCGACCTCACGATTCCGGTGAGCCGTCTCGCCGATGGCTTTTACATCTTGCGTTTGCGCACCAATTCCAGGATCGTGTCCCGGCGCTTCGTGGTCCAACACTGAGCGGCGGTCAAAATTCCGGGGTGCATTCCGTGATCGCAAAATTGCCGGCTCACCCTTGGCTTGCTTCTGCAGGAGCGACTCATTTCCGCTGCCACACCAATTCTGGGATCGGATCCTCCGGATCGATAATTTCCGCGAGTTGTAGGTTGTGAACCACGCTGCGCAGCATCTTGTTGCTCAGCCAGCCGTGGACTGCCCATTCGGTGGCGTGGTACCAGCGCTCCACGTCGCGGCGTTTTTGTCCGTAGCGCTCGGCCACCCGGCCAATGTTTTCGTCCGAGTCCATGAACTGCCGGCAACTGGCGTGAATTGTACGGAGCATTTGGACAATAGCTTCCGGGGCGCGCTGGAGAATCTCTTCCGTCGCGGCGATCACAAAACAGGGCCAGGGAGTAATGAATTGTCCGATGCGGCGCAACTTTCCACCGTCCACGTACGGCTTCGTCGTGTACTTTTCCCAATAAAACACGTCGGTTTCCAGCGCTTCCAGCGAGGCGAGGGCACCATCGAGATTGCGGATGGGCACGAACTGTTCCCGCTTTAGGGTGCGGTTGTCCGTTGTGGCATCGACAATCGCCATCAGGTGAGATCCCGATCCAAACCGGCTGATGGCGTACCGCTTGTCGAAAATCTCTTCTCCCCGCCGCAGCGCGTTGTTGGCGCCGGTGTGGATCCCCCAGATCAGCGGCGTATTGACGTAACCGGAAACAATCCGACTGGGATTGCCGTGGATGATGTCCTTGATGATGCCTTCGGTAAGCAATATGCAGGCGTCGATGCTGCCTTCGCGCAGCGCGCGGGTCATCTGCCCGGTGCCGCCTTGGCAGGTGGTCCACTCCAATTGCACGCCATTTGCGGCAAATTCGCCCCGCTCATGCGCCAAATGGATGGGAAGATTGAAGTGCTCGGGGACGCCGCCCAGGCGGATGGTGGTAGTGATCATAGCTGACCGAATTTAAATTGGGCGCACGCACTTTCCGGCGCGCAAAAACCGAAATTACACATTTTCGGTTTCTGCGCGCCAGAATGGCAAAAAATGTCCGTGTGCCTCGACCGCCGCTACCCGGTACAAGCTGCCTGGCGACTCATTTCCAGACGACCTCAATTACCCGGCTCACCATGTCTCGCCGGCGGGCGATCACCTTGGGGGGAGAATCGCCCAGCGGCCGGTCAAATGGGTAGCTCCAAGGCAGGTCCGCTCCCGACTTACAGACGTCCATGCCACCACAGCCGCAGCCGACAAGTTGCATGTCGCGGCGCGTATCCGTGACCAGCAACAGCAATTGGTACCGGTCAAAACTGCGGGGGACGGGGGGATTGGGGACATCGGGCGGTGGATTGATCGGTTCGGCGGAGGGCGCAATGGCGCGGCGCTCTCCCGGGGCAAACTGGCGGGTGGCCCGGCCCAGTTCCATCCAGGCTTCGTGGCGATGGGCGAGGGCTTCGGGGGCAATGAACACGCGCACCGTAAACGCCTGCCGGACCGCGCTGGTGCTCTCCACTCGAACTGTGAGGCGCAAGTCGTCTTCCTGCAAATCGGGGTAGAGCACCGCTTCGTCCGCATGGAGGGTGCGGACGATGCCCCGGTCGGCGGGAACGTGAACTGCATTGCAGCGGCAAATTTCCCCACAGTGCGGACAACTGGACAGTTCTTCATCCCAGTTGCAGCAGTTGATGGCGGCTTCGGCATCGGATGAGGAGGCAAAGCCCCGCGCCAATACAATGTCCGGAGTCCAGGGACTCCCTTCCCGATCAAAGCCACCGCGGATGCGCACCTTGGCGGTAGGTCCCAGCTTGTGCGGCTTCTCCGCTGTATCCCGGGACCAAAAACGGAAATTGAAGATTCCCATGGTTCAATTCCAGTTGGGGATGCGGCGGCGCAATCCGGTTTTTACGTTGAGCGGCAAGGCATTCCAGATCGACGCGAGCAGCATGAACCCCATGCCCGCGTACAGCAAAGGGGGAGAGTCGAAGGTAAATTTGCCGAGAAAAAGCAGAGCTGCCCCGCCGAGGCTCAAGTAGAAAGGCAGGTAGCCGTGGCCTTTCCGCCCCCGCCACCAAAGCACGGCGATGCCCAGGACCAGTACCACCGCCATTGCGGGGAGGAGCCAGGGCATGTAAGGTACGGTCCCCAAACCCAGCGAACTGAGCGCGGCGGCATAGGCCGCAAAACACATGGGGCATTTTGGGATCAGGACGATCATCACCGTAGAAAAGATGGAAATCGCCGAAGAAAAACGGGGTCGCCGTCGACGGATGGGGGCGGGATGGTGCTTGGAGATAAGTTCGGCCAATGTTTCAGCATCGGGCCACAATTCGGGGTCATCGCCAAATGTAACCACCAATTGGTATCCGATAAAGAGCGCGGTTTGTTCGTACTGACGGAGCCTGCGGGGCAACAACCGATCTCCTGTCGGTTGTTCTTCCCATACGGGAAGCCGCTCGCTGGCCTGGCAAGCCGCGTGGAGCAAGGCGCGGAGTTCAGCACGGTAGGCAAAGTCGGAGCGGACGACCACAAGCAGGTCATTCGATTGAACTGACATAAGTCAAATTTGAGTTAGAGGATCAAAAGTGCTTCCGACGGGGTCAGCCGCGCAATTGGGAGAGGAGTTTCTGGACAATTGCGGAGCTTAACTTAGTTAAATATACGCAAAAATTGGATCATGCTGGGTGGGGAAATCGGCGGTTGTGGGCACGGGAATGCGTTTTTTGCCGAGTGGCGCATACCGGTAGGGGTTTTGGCCAGAGCGTCGTCACTGAAGCGGCCCCGGAGCGTTCGTCCGGTTTTCCGGGAGCGTGGTTGCAGGGTGGGACAGAGGTGTTTTTGTAAAGGGAATTTCCACGTAACCCGGAGAAGAGTGATTGCATTTGCGTGGTATTACCCGAAAACCCAACACGTTTTTCGTCGCGGTCAGTGGTCGGGGGCAGGGATCTGCGGATGCCATAGGGCCACCGGGTAAATATTTGCCCCGCGAATGCTCTTCCTACCTAACACGTGTAAACAATCGCCGAAAATCGGCCCCAAAGTGCGGAACTCGGGGCTTTCTGCCGCGTACAACTTTGAAATTGCCAATCGAGGATTGATCATGCATAAAAAAATTCTGTTTTTATCCGGGATGCTGCTATTGTTGGCTTCCAGCGCTTGCAAAAAGGAAATCGTATTGCCGGAAGGCGTCCAGGTTCTGGTCAATGGACAATCCATTGCCGGGAACACGGAGGTTCTGGTGGGGGCGGGTGAACCCGTGCAGCTCGATGTTTCTGGTTTGCAACCCAATTCCAATTTGAACCTGAAAATCCGCAAGCTTGGGATCAATCTGCACGAGGAGGATTTCACGGTCAATGCAAGCGGTACGGTGAACCAAAGTGTTCCCTTGCCGGACATCGAGGCCCAGGCCACCGCGGTCATCGCCTACACTGACTGGTCGGGCACCGCCCAGCAAATCAGTTTCGTGATTAAGATTCGGAGTACCTGAGGCAGAAGGATGCGGTCCAATGGGCCACCGTTCAACTGTGCTTTTGATTGTAGCGGACAGGCCATCGCCTGGGCTCTATGGCCCAGTAGGCGTTCGCTAATGGTTTTATTTTCAATGGATTAAATCAATTTTGTTTCAAGTTTTCGTGCGGAGCCGCGCGGGATTTCCGTGTGCTACAGGCTTTGAATCGAGCCATCTTCGGCACTGCGCCCAACCACCCGCCGAGCCCGCAATTCCCAATTTTGTCGTGCAACCCACGGTGGAGATGCCGTCCGGCAATGCGAGGGAATTCGTAACTTCGGCAAAAATACTTCGATTTGACCCAAAGCCGCTACAACAACATTGCTGATCCCGCACTGGCTCGGATCATGGACCGCTACCCCGGAATCGACGATCTGGCCCGCAAGGCCCGGCGGCGAATCCCCAATGTCGCCTGGCAATACCTGGAGTCGGGAACCGGCCGCGAGGAAGCAATTGTGCGCAACCGCGAAGCATTGGACCGGATCACGATGGTTCCCCGTTTCATCCGGGGGACCATGGATACGGACTTGGAAACTGAGTTTCTGGGCAAGCGCTACGCGGCTCCTTTCGGCATCGCGCCGATGGGACTCTGCGGCTTGGTGTGGCCGGACTGCGAGCGCATCCTGGCTCGCTCGGCGAAGAAGTACCGGATTCCTTACACCCTGAGTACCGTCGCCACCCAAACGCCGGAGATCATCGGACCGGAAGTAGGTGACATGGGCTGGTTTCAGTTGTATCCGCCCAAGGACCCCGTGATCCGGGAGACGATGTTGAAGCGGGCCTGGGACACTGGATTTCACACCCTGATCGTCACCGCCGATGTTCCCATGCCGAGCCGGCGGGAAAATTCGCGGAAATCAGGTCTGACGCTGCCCCCGCGCTTTACGCCTAAAATGATTTGGGAAGGGGCGACCCATCCCGCTTGGAGCCTGAAGATCCTTCAGCATGGGCTGCCGCGGCTGCGTTTCGTTGAGTCGTTCAGCCCGAAAAAAGACCTTAAATCGGCGGCCAACTATGCCCGCTTCAATTTCCGGGGTGATCTGGACTGGGACTACATCCGTACGGTGCGCGATCTGTGGCCGGGACCGATCTTGCTAAAGGGTTTGTTGCATCCGGCCGATGCGCGGCAGGCCATTGATCAGGGGATCGACGGGGTGATTGTTTCGAACCATGGAGGCCGGCAGTTTGATGGGGCGCCGGCGGCAATTGATGCCTTGCCGGAGGTGGTGGCGGAACTGAAGGGCCGGGCCCCGGTGGTGTTTGACAGCGGGATTCGGACGGGGCTGGACATCCTGCGGGGATTGGCCCTGGGGGCGGATTTTGTGCTGATGGGCCGGCCTTACCTTTACGGTGTGGCGGCCCTGGGCGCAGCAGGCGGCGACCACGTGAACAACATTTTCCTGGAAGACCTAATCAATAACATGAAGCAATTGGGCATTCTGCGCCCGCAGGAAGCGGCCGCGGCACTGGCGGTGGAACCGGGTTAATGGGAGATATGCGCGGTAGGGCCGGGATGACGCAAGGCCGGTGAGACCGGGAACGGCGGGGTTTGTTCGGACAAATATTCCGTCTATTTTGCCTTTGTTTCCGGCAAAAAATTTCGATTTTTAATGTATGGAATACGCAATCCGAGACGCCCGGCGGGAAGATCTGCCCGACGTCATGCGCTTGATTCGAGAATTGGCGGAATTTGAGCGAGAACTGGACGAGGTGGAGACCTCCGTTGCCGAACTTGAGCGGGATGGCTTCGGGGAATCACCGGCTTTCCATTGTTTTATTGCCGAGTCCAGCGGCGAAGTGATCGGCATTGCGCTGGTGTATTGGCGATATTCCACTTGGAAAGGAAAGACATTGCACCTGGAGGACCTGATCGTGACCCAAAGTGTGCGGGGCAAAGGCATCGGCAATGCACTCCTGGCGGAGGTGGTGCGCTACGGCAAGGCCCACGGTTGCCGGAGGATCCAGTGGGAAGTACTGGATTGGAACGAAAACGCGATCCGCTTCTACCAAAGCAAAGGCGCCCTAATCCTGCGGGATTGGCATTTGGTGCACTTGCGGAAAGATGCCATTCAGGCATACCCACTGGATTGAATGCGGAGGGTGGGCGCTGATTGCACCCGAGGAATGGTGGGACGGAAAATTTTTCCTGGCGCGAGGATTTTCCTCGTCGTACGGGATTGTCAGCCTCCCATAAGCGGAGAATGTCGCCAGCACCTCGGAAAAATTTCCTAAATTATTGAGCATGAGTTTATCCTGGAAAAACTGGTCCCGCTCGGTCAAGGTCAATCCTGAGCAAATCGCTTACCCCGCCAATGAGGAAGAACTGGCGCAACTCATTCGCGAGTGCGCGGAAACCGGGAAAACCCCGCGGGTCGCCGGCTCGGGGCATTCGTTTACCGCGCTGATGGCGGACGCAACGGTGGTCATTTCCCTGGACAAAATGACCGGCCTGATCGATGTTGATCCGGAGGCCCGGACGGCCACGGCTTGGGCGGGCACCCGGCTCAAAGATCTGGGGGAAATGCTACACACACACGGATTGGCGATGGAAAACCTCGGTGACATCGACGTGCAGTCCCTCGCGGGAGCGATTTCTACCGGCACCCACGGCACCGGGACTGCGTTCGGTACGATTGCGACGCAGGTGATCGGTTTGACGCTGGTGACGGCTCGGGGCGAGATATTGACTTGCTCCGAGGGCATGTATCCGGAGATTTTCAAGGCGGCCCAGGTGTCATTGGGCAGTCTGGGGATCATTACCCGGATTACCCTCCGCCTCAAGCCGGCCTACAAACTGAAATACGTCTCGAAAAAGGAAAAGCTCGGCGATGTACTCGACCGTTTGGAGCAGTACAAGCGGCGCAACCGCAATTTTGAGTTTTACTGGTTTCCCTACACAGATACGGTGCAGACCAAGGAGATGAACCTGACCGATGAATCGCCGAAAAAGCACGGCATCGGGAAGTGGTTCAACGATATCTTCCTGGAAAACGGTGTTTTTGGTTTGCTTTCGAATATTTCCCGGTTCATTCCGGGGACTTCCGCCGCCATGAGCAAGGTCACAGCCTGGGGGGCGGGCACCAGCAGCGATGTTTCCTGGAGCCACCAGGTATTCGCGACGCCCCGCTACGTAAAATTCCAGGAGATGGAGTACAACGTACCGACCGAGCACTTCGCTACAGTACTGCAAGAAATCGCCGCGATGATCCACGCGCAGAAGGTCCGCGTGCACTTCCCCATCGAATGCCGCTGGGTGACTGCCGATGACATCTGGTTGAGCCCGGCTTACCAGCGAGAAAGCGCCTACATCGCGGTTCACATGTTCAAAGGGATGCCACACCGCGCCTACTTTGATGCGGTTGAGACGATTGTCAAGAAATACGGAGGGCGTCCCCATTGGGGCAAAATGCATTTTCAATCCCCCGCGGAACTCGCCCAGCTCTATCCGAAATGGGAAGATTTTCACCGCATTCGCCGGGAATTGGATCCGGAAGGGGTATTCTTAAATCCTTACTTGCGCAAGCTCTTCGGAGAAGTGCGGATGCCGACGCCGGCCCCTGATCAAAAGCCGTATTCAGAATAATCGCTGAGGAATTCGTCGGAGCGGAAACGCGGGTTCACGCGCAAGTCCAAATACTCGTACTTCGAGAACAACCCCTGGTCATCGTAGACGATCTGGACCACAGGAAGCTTGTATTTGTCGTCAAAAAAGAAGATCACCTTTTTGGCGTAGATATTCGGTACCTTGAGGTTTTGCCCGGCTTTGATGTCGTAGAAGTCGTCGACTTTGTCGTTGAGTTCGACAACTTTCCAGGCCGGAACGTTCAGTTTCCGGTCGATGTCAAACAAGTCCTCATTCCCCACGACGGTGTAATTGTCAAAGCTGTATTCTTCGTAGTTGACCACAACGACGTGGACCGTTTGCCCGTACCAGGTGCGGGTGCCCTCGTACTTGACGTGTTCCTCGAAATCGTCGCTGCGTTCCCGCATCAAACGTTCGATTACGCGGTGGGTGTAGCCAAATCCCAAGTCGGTCATGGGGTGGTGGCCCCGCAACAGGACATCGGCGTCTAAGCCAAAGCTGACATTGACCCAAGGAAATTTATTGGGGTGGATCAAGGCCTTGTTCTTGTTCCAGCCGTTGACCCACAGGACTTCAGCACCTTCTTCGGGAACATAGTTGTAAATGTAGATCTTGTGCGGATCCAGCATCAGTTTGAACTTGAGTTCACCGGGTTCGAGCCCGTCTGCGAGGCGTTCCATGCGCTTGATGCGGCCGGAAAGCGTCTGGATGCGCTGCATACTCCGGAGGGATTCAGTGACGATGGAGCGCGCAGTTTGGGCGGAAGCAGTCTCGGGAAGGAAAAGCAAAAGCACGCCGAGCAAAAAGAGCGCCCGGCGAAGAGCGGTACGAGTGGTAGCAATCATTCAGTGTACGATCAGTATTTGATGCCTACGGACCGGTAAATGAAGCTCATCAACCAGAGCGGACCGATCAAAAGGAACTGTACGTCTTTGAGGAAGGAAGGTTTTTTGCCTTCGATGTTGTGGCCGACGAATTGTCCCACCCAGGCGGCGGCAAAAATGACCAGCGCGACGAGCCAGATATAACTGCCGACAGCCAGCCAAATCAGGTAGTTGACGGCGAGCATTCCGGCCACCACCGGCAGCATCCCGAAGGCAAGCTGCGGCGATAGCGCCAAGTAATACAAAGTCGCGGCCACAATAAAAATCGTTGCCCAATTGAGCAGCGGACCGACATTGGCAAACGCTTGCGGCACCGGAATGGCCCACAACAGCCCGAGCAGACTGATCATGATCGAGGGAACGCAGATCCAGTGGATGGTCTTGTTGGTGGCGTTTTGGTGGCTCTCGCCGTACTCATCGAGCCAAGAATGTATCGATTTCATATCCTCAAGTGTTTTTTAGAATGCGCACAATGAAATTAAGTGGTTTCGCGAGTAAATGCAAGCGATGGGCGAGCCGATGCCCGTTTCCCCGTCGGGCCAGCGTCCGGGTGCCCGCCGGCCCGAAAACGATTTTGCACGTGCGAAAGCCAAAAATCTGCTGGGCATCCCCGCAAAATCTGTCCGACCACCCTCGTAAGTGGACTAAAATTGAATGGTGCAGAGCCAGTGGATCAAGGTTCAATTTGGCTAGGGCAGGACCGGAAAAATTATGGTTTAACCGCTCGGTCCCCGTACCGCAGCTCTTGCATTTCCCCGAATCGTTACCGGTGAAGCAGCCCCTCGCCCAGTAAGAAAGGAATGCACCTCTAATTGTGATTTTTCCAAACCACGGAGCATTTCTGAGAAACAAATCCTGTCGCTAAGCCATGCGATTGATTGGTCTCGGTACAGACTTACTTGCCGCAATTGGCGAAAAGTTGATTTTAATTGAATTTCACCGAATGATGTCAGGGCAAAACCATTTTTTTAGCGCTGGATAACACGGTGTAATGTTTTCGCATTTGGTGTCGAAAGCGCGCGCTGAGAAAAAATTCTGGTCGGTTAAAAAGGGCTGTTCGTAGAAAAATCTCTGGCCCTGGCCGGATTCTGATTACGTTGCAGCCTGAGTAAATAGTGAACCCTCTTTCGATACTTTGAACCTTTAAAATCGTTTGCAGAAATGGTAACTCGATGGAATAGCTTCGTGCTTGGCCTGATCGTGTCATGTGCGTTTACCTACTTGTCCGCACAAGTACCGGTAATCACAGGAAACACCGCACCCTCGGAAAACTTCATCAACGAAGAATTCTGTTTCAGTGTCACTTTAGAGGAGGGGCTGGGTACCGGTTACGGCCCGTATTTGCGTATTTTTCTTCCCCCAGGAGTTGATCTCAATAGCGTTTCATTTGCGAGCACCGGTACGCTCACCTTGCAAGGTGTGTCCACCGGAACTGCCATCAATGATCCCAACCACGATTTTGGGACGCCCAACGATTCGGTCACGATTCCGGTAGGATGGTCATTTTATACCTTTGATTATCCGGTGGGCTCGGTTACTGCGGGAGGTGTTCCTTTGGAAACTGAGGTCTGCCTGCAATTTGATCCGGGCGTGGTTCCCCTGGGTACTCCACAAGATATTCAGTTTCAGACGGGTTATATCTTTGGCGATACACCTACGGGGGACAATGGGCCCACTTTGGGACCGCTCCAAACCACGATGATTACCCCAACGCTTTACCTCTTTGAAAAAGAGTACCTGACCCTGCCCAAATACGATCGCACTCCGGGGCCCTCCTGGCCCTTGACCTACCAATTGCAAGCCGATGTTGCGGATGGGATGACGGTCACCTCACTGGTGTATACGGATATCTTGCCGGACAGCCTGGTCTACTTGCCGGGTTCGGCGGTGGCTCCTCCTGGATGTACCATCGATACCAGTGGGATTGTGCCGCTCGTACCCGGGGGTACGATTACGGTAACCTGTCCTTCGGCTACGGGTATTCTGGGGGGGCCGGATAACATTGTTACTTACCAGGGCTATCTCGTGGATGTTTTGGACGAGACCATTGCCGGTGGTCTTTGCGACGAGCACTTGGTCCTGAATAACGCCAACTTCGACACGAATGAGGGCGCTGCCGTCATCGATCCGGATACGGTTATTGCTTTCAACCTTACCTTCCAGCACGGGATGAATCCGGGTTCGATCATTCCCGGGGCCACGGTCAATCACAGCATCGCCATTCAGGTTTCGGATTTTATCACCGAAGTCGATTCGTTTGTGATGGAGGTCGTGATTGACGACGGGCTGGATTACCTCGGAAATGCAGTATTTGATGGCAATGCCATTGTCCCGGTTTCCTCAACGGTGGTGGCCGGCGTAACCACCAATGTCTACCACCTCATTGCCAGTTCCGGGCCCCTATTGCCGGGCACCGCGCACACCCTTACGTTTGACACCCGGGTTCGGCAGGTCTACCAAGCCACCGGAAATCCTGTGCTGGCGCGGGATGTCCTCGGGGCAATCGCCAATGGATTTTACCATTTGAGTGACGAGTCACCTGGGTTGGTGGGGTGTCAGTACAGTTGCCCCGCTTCGGTGTCGGTATTGCCGGTAGTCGTCGACAAGCAAGTCATTGGTGCGGCCAATTATGTTCCCGGCGACAGTGTTACCTATCGTTTGTCCATGGCCATTCCTTCCGGGGATGCCGATGCCGTATCGTTTATCGATTATCTGCCCTTGCCCATCCACGACGTAAACTCATTGAACTTGACCTTTGGGGGAGCGTCCATATTTCCCGGACCGGCGCACAATGGACAGATTCCCTTAAACATCACTACAATTCCGGCCAACAACGCGCTGGTAATCGATTGGGGGGATGTCAATACGGCCAATCCCCCGGAAACATTGCAGGTTGATATCCGGGTCGGGATCACCACCATTCCCTACGCCGATGCGCTATTCCACTCCAACTTTTTGGAGGCACGCAGCGACAACACAGTGATCAATACGGCCGACGACCTCGAGCTGACGTTGATCCAGGTAGCCGCTCCCGATTTGTCGTTGGTCAAGGGGGTAGCCAGCACTTCCAATCCGAACGTGAACATTTCGCCGCCTCCATCCCCGGTCGTCGACGGTGATGCCTCCGATGCCGATGCTGGCGATACCATCCGCTACGTCAGTCAAATTACAAATATTGGGGGGGCCACGGCTTACGATGTAAAGTTTGCCGATGTCACCCCAGCCGGGATGGCTTCCTGTATGCTGGATTCGGTCCGCAATGGTGCGGGTCTGCCCTTTGCTTTTCCTTTGGGCGGGTCGCTCTTTACTTCGGCGACCGATACCCTCGTGTTGGATTCGCTGACCGCGGGAACTCCGGATACGGTCGCTTTCGTCTACTACTCCTGTATCGTTGATAGTTTGGTCGGTCCCGATGTGGAAATCGTCAATACCGGATCGGCGATTTGGAGTTCGGCGCCCGGCCAAAGTGCTACGTTTACCCCCGTGGAGGACGAGTCCCGGGTCACCACGGCCAGCCCAAGTACCACCAAATCGATCCTGAGCATCGCCCCGGGTTATTCCAACCAATTGACGGAAGCAACGATTGGTGAGGTAATCGCTTACAAAGCAACCCTGATCTTGCCCGAAGGCGCTGTGGATTCCTTGCGCATGATCGATGTCGTAGATGCGGGCCTGGCGATCGTCGGGGTGGATTCCATTGTGGCGAATCCATTGATTCAGAGCAGTTTGGGCCCGATTGCTGGCCTCACTGCTGTCCTCGACAGTGTCGGTGTCGGAGAAGAAAATTACGACCGCGAACTGACCGTGAACTTTGGAAACGTGACCAACTCGGATCGAAACGATACCATTCCCGATTCCATCTGCGTATTTTATCGGGTAGTCGTGGCCAATACCTTTGCCAATCAGCAAGGTACGACGCTGGGCAATGGGGTGACATTTTCCTGGAATGCGCCCGGTCAGACCAATGGGGCGAGCGTTTCGGACCAAGCTCCGGACGTGGAAATTGTGGAACCCGACCTGCAAGTGCAAAAAACATTTTTTACCAATCCCTTGGAAGTTGGGGATTCGGTATTTGTTCTTTTGAATGTGTCCCACACCGGGACCTCGGACGCCACCGCCTACGATGTCGTGCTACAAGATACGTTGCCTTTTGGCTTGAACTTTCTTCCGGGTTCATTCTCCCTGGCCTGTCCAGCGGGGGTGACGACGGGACCGAGCTTTAATTCGGGAGTGGTTAGGGTAGGTTGGGACAGCCTAGCCTTGGGACAGAGCTGTGAGATTCGGTTTAAAGTGCAAGTCGACCAAGCATTTCCGTCTTGCGATTCCATCGTGAATTGCGCACAACTGACTTGGGAAACCCTGTCTGATTCCGATCAGGTCACCTTGCCGATGGCGCCCAGCAATCCATTTGGGGTAGAGCGGACAGGTCGGGATACCTTGGATGCCGGTCAGGAAAACAATTACCGGAATGAGTCGTGCGATACCTTGCAAATCACCAATGGCCTCGCGGTGGATCCGGTCATTACCGGAACTTCCCCGGTTTGTGAAGGCGATCCCGCAGTGATTTCGGTTCAGTCTTACACCGGAAATATTGTCGTGTACAACTGGAGCGGCCCCGGCGTACCGGCGAATTTCAACAGCAACGTACTGACCATTGATCCGGTCACCCTCGCTGATTCGGGGAGTTACTCCATTTTTGTTGAGGTAGACGGCTGCCGCTCGGATACTTCTCAGCAATACCAATTGCAGGTGGAAGAACAACCACTCGCGGCTCCCACCAATGATGGCCAGACGTGCTCTCCCGCGGGCCGCGACCTCAACCTCGCCGCCAATGCCTCGGGGGGAACACCAAGTTACACCTACACGTGGACGGGCCCCGGCGGATTTACTTCCAATGTTGCCAATCCCATTCTCCCCAACGTAACAAATTCGAACAATGGGTACTACCAAGTAACCGTCACGGATTCCCTGGGCTGTTCGTCGGTGACGAATTCGACTTTGGTATCCGTAACCACCCAGCCCAACCAGCCACTGATTACCAGCAGTGGACCAACCTGCGAAGGTGGCTCCATTACGCTCAACACGAGTCTGTACAGCGGATCGGTGGTGAGCTATCAGTGGTTTCGGGACGGGATCGCATTGTCCCAAAGCGGAAATAGCTTTACCCTCAATCCGGTTACCCTGGCGGATGTCGGAAACTACTCGGTGGTGGTCACGGTGGACAGTTGCGCTTCCGACACGTCAGCCACTGTCCCCGTAGTGGTCTATCCGAATCCCGCGCCGCCAGCGCCGACGGCCAACGCACCGGTTTGTGCGGGACAAACCATCCAACTCACGGCGAATCCCCCCGCGGGGACCTTTACCTACCAATGGACGGGACCGAACGGCTTTAGCAGTACCGCCCCGAATCCCAGCCTGCCGAATGCCAGTCCCGCAGAACAGGGTACGTATTCGGTGACGATCACGTCGGCTCAGGGCTGCCCCAACGCCGGGGCGGTTCAGGTCGCGGTGATCAATCAGCCCGCGGCCCCCACGGTTACCGCAAGTTCTCCGGTCTGCGCGGGCGACCAAATCGTGCTCACGAGTCCGGCCTATTCGGGGACCAATCTCCTTTACATCTGGACTTTGCCAAATGCCTCGCTGGACACCACTTCCGTGCCCCAATTGGTGATTTCGCCCGCGACGTTGGGTGATTCGGGGGCTTATGGCCTGAGGATTGAGGTGGATGGTTGTCCTTCTCCGGTGGCCGCTCCGGTTACGGTTTCGGTATTGCCGGTGCCCCAGGTGGCGGCAGCGGCCAATTCTCCTGTTTGTGAAGGGGAAGCGATCAATCTATCGGCGACCACGACCACTTCGGGTACTTTGAACTACAGTTGGACGGGACCCGGTGGTTTTACCTCCAATCAACCGAATCCCAGCATCTTTGACGTATCGGTAGCCAATACTGGAATCTACACCGTGACGATTGGCGGAACGGGCAATGTATGTACCTCGAGTGACACCGTAGCGGTGACGGTCAATCCACGGCCGTTAACCCCGAGTATCACGGCGCCGAGCAACCTGTGTGTGGGCGATCCGCTGGTGCTGAGCACGAGTTCGAGCTGCGGCACCTACCAATGGATCGGACCGGGGG
>JBCCQH010000137.1:0-16407 GCA_039024435.1 Bacteroidota bacterium | reverse complement strand
TACTGTTCGAGTCGATCAAAATGGTGGAGGAAACGCTGGAGATAGCCTTTCGACAATTGCAGGAAGTTCCCGAGAAGATCAAACGCATGACTGAGTTTCCTTTCCTAAAAATTACTCTTTAGAAAACGATTTGGTATGAGATGGGCGTGATCCTGCAGGTAGCAAAAGTTTCCCACCGGCAAAGCATCCTATAGACGTCATTCGCGCTGATTGTCAAGCAATCCGTGGCGGTCCGTGGTGGCGATTGGGGGAATATATTTTTATCATTGCATGTGAATATGCGGATCCTAAGCTACTTGCTACTCTTTTCTGGTCTTTTTGCTCTCAGTGGCTGCAAAACCGATCCCTTGGTCGGACGCTGGCTCGTGATGGACATCACGCGGGACGGGCAGTCGATTGCGGGCAAAGGGTTCAAAGGTTCCAATTATGTGTTTCGCAAGGACGGCATCGTCCAGTCCTGGACCACCGCCGGTGACACGGTGGAAGTCGAATACCAACGCCGGGGTGATTCGCTCCTCTACGTCACCCCAGAGTCCCAGGAAGTCTATCTCATCGATTCGATCAGCGATTATTTTCTCAAGCTGCAACTCGATCAAGACGGATATTCCAGCAAAGTCTTTTTTCGCAAAGTCGAATAGCCCTGTGTTCTCCCAAGTGAACCCGATCCGCCAAAGCCATGAAATGCGTGCATATTAAAATTCTGAATATTATTTTATATTTACAGAGGTGTAGGACAAAAAAGCTGCTTATGGGTCAAAACTTTATCACCCCCGGGAGGCTGTTCAGCGCAGCCCTCATCATTTTGCTCATTTCCCTGCCGGACTTTGTTTCGGCGCAAACTTACAACGACGGCCCCATCCAACTGCAAGGCCGTCTGCATGAATTCAACCTTACCTTCTCGGAAACCGACATCGGATTTTTCGGTTTGGTCGGGCAGCCGGATGACCTCACCTACTACGTGTGGATGCGCGACGCGGCCGATTTGGACAATGTCACCAACCCCAGTTGGGGTCCGGGTTCGGGCTGCCTCACCGAATCTTACCAGTTGCCGCTGAACGACTGGAACACGGTTCTTTTCAATTACACCTACGCCTCACCGCAGGTGCCGCAATTCATGGAAATTCGCTTGGATGCCTGGGAAGACGAAAGTCCGGACCAGGTCGCGAATATCGGTTGTGGGGGCACGCGGTGCGCCTTTGACCTGAACTTCTGCTGTGGGGCTACCCTGTTCGGCAATTGCCTGGGCTTGCGCGACGACGACGACCTCCGCTGCGACGGCCAGCCCTACCAGACGCTGGACTACCGCTTGGGTTCGCCTTGCGAATGGTACAACCACGGCAACCTCACCGGAAACTGTGCGAATGATGTCTACCATCCGCGCATCGAAACCTACTGGCGCTACACCCGCGGCGACCTCTGCACCAACGCCATCCAATTCGGCAATATCAATCCCGGATTTGCCCCGATCACCCACTTCAACAGCAACGAGTGCTACACCAACCAGGTCGCCTACACTGGCGGCGGCCAGGATGTGGTCTACGAAATCCAGGTGGCCAACCCCATCGGCATCAACGTCAATACTTGTGGCACCGGTAGTGCCTCCACCGATGTCCTCATCCTCGACAATACCTGTTCGATCATCTTCTCGAACTCGGGCGGTTGCGGCAGCGGCGCCGACCTGACCGCCGCCTTATGTATCCCCGGCACCTACTACATCGTGGTCGAAGGCCGCCTCGGCGATACCGGAACGTTCACCCTGGAATTGCAGGAAGATCCGAGTGCCGTCGTCGATGCCGATGCCGGGCCGGACGTTTCGGTTTGCTCCGGACAAGGCGTCTCGATTGGGGCCATTGCCCCAAGCTTCCCAGCTTTCGGGGGCACCCCGCCCTACGTCTACAATTGGGTCCCGAATACATTTCTCACTTCGAATACTGATTCGATCACCACCGCCTTTCCGCCCACCACGACCGATTACGTCCTCGAAGTGACCGACGCTTCCGGTTGTGTGGCCCGCGATACCGTCACCGTGACCGTCAATCCCGGTCCCAACGTAAATATCGGGCCGGACCTTACCGTCTGCCCGGGCACACCGGTCTTTTTCAATGCCGGCCCGGGATATTCCGCCTACTTCTGGAACACAGGCAGCTTCAACCAGACCATCACCGTCAATCAGCCCGGCACCTACATTGCGGTAGCGACCGATCTGGCCGGCTGCATTGGGCGGGACACCGCCGTACTGTCAAATTTTCCGATCTCGAACGTAAACATCGGGCCGGACACGTCCATCTGTCTGGGCACCAGCATCACCCTCAGCGCCGGGACCGGATTCAATCTCTACAACTGGAGTACCACCGCCAGTACGCCGACCATCCCGGTCAGCATCGGCGGCAACTACCAAGTGACCGTCACCGACGTCAATGGCTGCGAGGCCCGGGACAGCATTGTGGTGGAGATCGATTCGCTCCCGATTCCGAACCTCCCCGCGACGGTCACCGTCTGCCCGGGTGACGACGCCGTCCTGAATCCCGGCGCGGGCTATCCCGGCTACAACTGGGCCCCCACCCCGAACATCAACCAAATCCTGATCACCAACCAAACGGGGAGCTACACGGTCACCGTGACCGACGGCAACGGTTGTGAAGGCATCGCCACCACCACCGTCACCAATTTTGCCGGTCCGGCTCCGTTTAATATTTCCGCGCCCAGCAGCTTCCTTTGCGATGGCAGCAGCATGGTCCTCACCGCCAATGCCGGCGGCGCGATCAGCGGCTATACCTGGAGCACCGGTTCTCAGACCAATACGGCAACGATCACCCAAGCCGGCGACTACTTCCTCACCGTCACCACCAGCGACGGCTGTGAGTACTACGATACTGTTTCCATCGGCTCCCAACCCCAACCGGTAGTCGAGTTGGGTCCCGATACCACCATTTGCCAGGGCAGTCAGCTCGTGCTGAATGGCCCGGCCGGTCCCAACTTCAATTACATCTGGAGCACCGGTGGTACCGGGCAAACGGAAGTGGTGACTACCCCGCAGTTGGTCTACCTCACGGTAACCAATGGCCTCACCAACTGCACCGACTTTGATTCGGTAAATGTCGCGGTGGTACCCAGCCCAACCCCCACGCCCTTGACCAATCAACTCATCTGTCAGGGCGATTCGGTCCTGCTGGACCCGGGGGGCGGATTTACCGGCTACAGTTGGAATACGCTCGCGAACAGCCAGGTGATCTGGGTCAGTCAGTCGGGCACCTACGAAGTCACCGTCACCAATGCGGCCGGCTGCGAAGCGGTCACGAGTATGAACCTCACCGTGTTGCCCGCCCCGACGGTTTCCATCGCGGGCGGCGGCCAGGGCTGCGAAAATTCTTCGCTCTTCCTGGAAGCCGATCCCGGATTTGCCACCTATCAGTGGAGCAATGGCCATCCCGGCCGCGTGGTAAACGCGTTGGCCTCCGGAACCTATACCGTGACCGCCACCGACGTCAATGGCTGTCAGGCGGTCGCTTCTCAAGTGGTAACCATCAATCCGCTACCTGTCGTCGACCTCGGCCCTACCGATACCTTGTGCGATGGAGCGACCATTGACCTGGATGCCGGTCCTGGTTTTGTCTCCTATGCCTGGAGCAACAGCGGGACCAATCAAATCGAAACAATCTCGTCGACGGGAACCTACACCGTGACCGTCACCGACGCCAATGGTTGCCAAAACACTTCTTCCATCGACATCATCGCGAGTACAACGGCCCCGGTGGACCTTCCACCGACAATCACCATTTGTGACCGCGGCAGCATTCTCCTGGATGCCGGTCCCGATTACATCGCTTACAACTGGACCGGTGGCGGCATGTCCATGGACCAATTCCTGCTCGTCGATCAACCCGGAGTCTACTCGGTCACGGTCGTCGATCAGTTTGGTTGCAGTTCCACCGATGACGTGACCGTAATTGCGGATGGCGTCGTCCCGCTTGATTTCCTCGCGGATACAATGTTCTTGTGCCCGAACGATCAACTCATTCTTGATGCGGGTGACCAGTGGCTTTTTTACGTCTGGGACGGAAGTGTGGAAGATCAGTACCTGGTCGTGAACACTCCGGGTGATCACGACGTCGTCGTGACCGACGCCAATGGTTGCCGCTTCTCGGACATGGTGACCGTAGTGCTGGAAACCCCACCCACCCTGGATTTGGGACCGCTGCGAAACATTTGCCCGGAAGAAACCCTCACGGTGGATGCCGGCCCAGGATTTGATAGCTATCTCTGGTCCAATGGCGCCACTACGCAGACAATCGAGGTGACCGGTCCCGGCGAATTTGCCGTTACGACCACCTACCGCTCCTGCACGCTCACCGACGCAACCGCCATTGGCGACGATTGTCCGGGTCAACTCTTCGTCCCGAACGTATTTTCCCCGAACGACGACGGCATCAACGACTTCTTCGAGGTGACCTACGTAAACATGGAGTACCTGGAAATCTTCATCTACGACCGCTGGGGCAAACTGCAGTACACATCGATGGACAAAAACTTCCGCTGGAATGGCACCACTTCCAGTGGGCGTTTCCTCCCCGAAGGCGTCTTTTACTACGTGATCACCTACAAGCTCGCCACCAGCGAATTTGAAGAGGAAACCAAAGGTACGGTGACGATCATTCGCTAAGGAAAAACATATTTCCTATATTTCAGGCTCACAACCCCGGTTGTGGGCCTGAATGCATTTTCAGCGGAACAAGTTGAACTATGGAGAAATCGAACCGTGCTCAAGAGGCGTTTGACGCCAGCGACCTTTTGTTGCGTCTATGGCACTGGAGAATTGTCCTGGCCGCGGTCACCGGAATTGCTTTCGGGGTGACGCTGCTGGTGGTCAAGCTCACCACTCCGCTCTACGAGTCGCACGCCATCCTCTACCCCACCCTGTCTTCGAACCGGGAAAAGCAGGTCGAAGAGTTTGCTTACGGATATGAGATTCATTCCGAACGGCTGATGCAATTGCTCAGTTCGGATGCGATTCTGGATTCGGTGAATGCCCGCTACGACCTGGTGAGTCACTACGGCATTGATCGGGACAATCAAATTTGGTACGACCAGTTCCTGCGCCAAGCCCGGGAGCGCATCCAGTTCCACAAGACGCAATATACCTCAATCGCGGTGTCGGTGATGGACGAAGAACCGGAGCTGGCCTCTAGTATCGCCAATGACATCAGCCACATCGTGAACAATGTCAACGCGCAAATCGTCAAGTCCAACGCCCGGGAAATCCTCCAAGCGGTGGAAGGCGAATACAAAGCGCGCCAACAGCGCGTCGTCAGCATCAACGATAGCATCTTTCGGGTGCAGGAGGGCGCCGTTGGGTCGGCGCGGCAACAACTTCAGCGGCAAATCGCCGAGCAAAAAGTCCGTCTCCGGGAGATCCAAGCGGAACTGAACCGGATTCAAACGGAGTACAAGATGTACGACTACGCCCATCAGATCAATGTCCTGAACACGGAGCTGGCCCTCGCCCGGGCCAATTATCTGCAGGAATCCGGCCGGCTAGAAATATTTTCCGAAAGTCCCGTCAGCATTCCCGACAGCACCGTGCTCGGGGTCTCCGCCGCCCAAAAAGGGGCCGAGCGCCGCGTGCAGTACTTTGAGGAGCAATTGAACCAGTTGACAAAAGCTGGTTCCCGCTACAATGCCCTCAAAACCCAGCTCGAACAGGAAAACGAGCTGCTCACCGCTTCGCTAAAGGAGTTGGGAAACTTAAAAAATACCCCCGAACCCGAGATCAACTCCCGGCAACTCCAAGCTTTGGAAAAGGACTATGACTGGGACCAATTGCAGACCCTGGAACTGCGGCAAAAGTACCAGCAGGCCCTCTCAAATTATCTGGAGCCGGCGCCGGCGGCCTACCTCATCAGCCGAGCCCGTCCCTCTTACATCAAGATCTACCCCAAGACCTTGCCCAGCTTGGTCCTGGCCTCCTTGGGCACTTTTTTTCTGACTGCGATTTTGATTCTCTTTTACGAACGGATCAAGAAAGGGGGACTCGCTTGACCCTACGGGAAATTTCCCGCCCCGCCCTCTGGATCATCCTGCCGATCTGCGCGCTCTACATCGCCGGCATGGCCGCACTGCTCTACACCCTGAAAATGGATGCGGCCCGGGGACTCATGATCGTACCCCTGGCCCTGTTCGGGCTCTACCTGGGACTGTACCACTTCCGGCAGTTCCTCTGGCTGATGGTCTTTCTCACCCCGCTGTCGATCAGCATCAAAAATCTGGGCGGTGGATTCGGGGCGAGCTTTCCGGTCGAGGCCATGCTGGGCCTCTCGGCCCTGATCGGCGGAATTATCCTGCTGCGGACCAACTTCTTGCGGCGGGAAGTGGTGCGGCATCCCGTCACCCTGATCATCGGATTGCAGGTCACGTGGATTGCGGCGACCACCCTCGTAAGCAGCTACACCTTGGTCTCGCTCAAGTTTTTGGTGGCGCGCCTCGCCTACCTCATCGTATTCTATCTCCTGTTTTTACACCTGTTCCGCGACTTGCGCAACCTCAATCGGTTTCTCTGGCTGTACCTGATCGGATTTGCCCCGGTGATTGTGCATTCGCTGAACCGCCTGGCGGGCTGGGGCCTGGCGCGGGCGCATTCGCCGGAAATGTCGCACCCCTTTTTCGATGATCATACGGTGTTCGGAGCTTGTCTGGCCCTTTTGCTGCCGGCGGCGCTTTATTTCTGGGGTCACCGCGCTACCGCCCTGGAAGGTCTGCGCCACCGCTGGCTCATTTGGGTGGCGGCCCCATTGACGGTGGCCGGGCTCACCCTGTCGTTTTCCCGCGCGGCGTGGTTGACCGCAATTGCGGCACTGGGCATGTACGGACTGATGCGGCTGCGGGTGCCTTTTCGCTGGCTTTTGGGCCTGCTCGCTGTCCTAACCGCGGGAATTTGGCTGAATCAGGATGCGCTCTGGGAGCGTCTGCAACAAAATAAAACGGCCTCGGGAAACAATGTCCTCAAAACCGCCGCTTCCGTCACCAACGTCTCCACCGACGACTCCAACCGGGAGCGGGTCAATCGCTGGGCGAGCGCCTTGCGCATGCACGCTGAGCGGCCCTGGATGGGATGGGGACCGGGAACCTACGAACGAAACTACGCGATCTTTCAAATCACTTCACAAAAGACCCGCATCAGCACGATGAAAGGGGACCGGGGAGACGCCCACTCCGAGTATCTGGGAGCGCTGTCCGAGCAGGGCATCCCAGGATTGGTGCTGCAAGTCGCGCTGTTTCTGGCGCTGATCGGGTACGGAATGCGGGCGGTGTACCGCCATCCCGATCCCCGGGCGCGGGGTGTGGGCACCGCCGTTGTACTCGGCCTATTGACCTACATCCTCCACGGCGGAGTGAATTCTTTCCTGGACCTGGACAAGGTCGCATCGCTGTTTTGGGGAATGTGCGGGATGGTCGTTGCGCTCGATCTGCACGAAAAACATCAACCACTTGCGGGGAATTCCGCAGGAATTGTTAATTTAAATTTAGAACAAGAAATAATCATTGGGGCTGCCCAAGAGAAAGCGCCCCCCAATGGCCAAGAGGCTGTCTAAATTTCATTCTGCGATTTTGCTACCGTATGCTCTCCCGCCAATCTGTGGCGGTTTTCCCGTCCCTGGCTCGGCCAAGGACCAAAAAATCGGAACTGGCAAATTTCACAAATCGATTTTAAACTGCCTTTGAGAAGCTGTTTAAATTTAATTCTGCGATTTTGTTATGGCATTTTTTTCTACCCCTCTTCGGCTATTTTGTCGCCCCTAGCTCAGGCTATGGACTCCAAAATGAGCTTCGATGGACAAAAAATCTGCGCTAGCAAATTTCACAAACCAATTTTAAACCGCCTCCAAGAGAACCTTTTTTTAAACCACAATTGTATCTGTGCGGAGCGAACGCTGAACAACGCCGCTTCCACTCCGGTGACCTTGCCTTGTTGGGTCGCCCTATAATCGATTTGTATGGGGAATGACTTGCTCAATGATTTAAATTCGGGCGGTGCCCGCACCGGTCCGGTCCGGGTACTCAACGACCTGGAAAAAGCTTTTGTCCAAACGCTGCTGTACTTCGACATCTTTCAGTATCCGCTGCGCAAAGACGAACTCCTGCGGACTTGCCGCCGCAACATCGATGACCCACCCGCCGCGGCGGAGATCCTGGACCAATTGGTAGGTACGGGTCTCATCATCCGGGAAGAAGGCTTCCACTACATTGGGGCGGGCGCTGGCTACGTAGAAAGGCGCAAGCAGGGCAATGCCCGGGCCGATTTTCGGATGAAAAAGGCCCGAAAAGTTTCGCGCTTCATCGCTAAGTTTCCCTACGTCCGCGGCGTCATGCTTTCCGGTTCTATCTCAAAAAACTACATGGAGCCGGACTCGGACATCGATTATTTCATCGTGACCCAACCCGGGCGGCTCTGGGTGGCCCGCACCCTGCTCGTCCTCTACAAAAAGGTCTTCCTCCTGAATTCGCACCGCAATTTCTGCGTGAATTACTTCGTGGACACCGATCACCTGATGATCGAGGACAAGAATCTGTTTACTGCGACCGAAATGATCTACTTATTGCCGACTTGCAACGCCGAGCTGTACCACAGGCTGCGCGGCCAAAACAAGTGGGCCGACGAATTTTACCCCAACTTTGGATTTCGGGAAACCGAAGCTTGCCATCCGGAACAGAGCAGCTTACTCGGGCGGGGCCTAGAAAAGATCCTGGGCGGACGGCTGGGAGAGCGCATTGATACTTGGTGCATGCAGCGTACATTTTCTCGCTGGCAGCACAAATTTGCCCATTTTGATCCCGAGCGCTTCGAGATCACCCTGCGTACCCGCAAATACGTCTCTAAACACCACCCCGCAAATTATCAGCAGTACGTCACCAATTCACTTCGCAAAAAGGCCGCCGAGTTCGAGCGCACCCACCGCGTAAAACTGTGAGTTCCGATGCAGAAAGTTCTGTTCACCCATAGCTATTTTCTTCGCTTTGACCCGAAAATGTGGCAAGAACACAAGCCGTATCCGCCCCTCGGGACAATTTATGCGGCGGCCTTGCTCCGGGAAAATGGATACTCAGTGTCGCTTTTCGACGTGATGTTTGCGGAGGGACCGCAAGAGATTCTGCCCCAATTGGCAGCCGAGCAGCCCGACGCCCTGGTCATTTACGACGATGGCTTCAACTACCTCACCAAAATGTGCCTCACCAACATGCGCGAGGCAGCTTTGACGATGTGCGGCTACGCGCGGTCCCGGGGGATGAAAGTGTTGGTGTGCAGTTCGGACAGCACCGACCATTGCGAAAAATACCTGGACGCCGGTGCGGATGCGGTGATCCTGGGGGAAGGAGAAATGGGCTTGCTTGAGACGCTAGGGGCGCTGGAACGCGGCGAGACCGATCTGGACACCATCCGGGGACTGGCCTACCGCAAGGCAGGCACCACCCAATTGACCGAGCGGCGCCCGGTGATCCGCGACCTGGACCGACTTCCCCCGCCCGCATGGGATCTGATTGACATCGCCCCCTACCAAGAAGCCTGGTCCCGCCACGGCTATTTTTCCATCAACATGGCCACCACCCGCGGCTGCCCCTACAAGTGCAATTGGTGCGCCAAACCGATTTACGGAAACCGGTACAACTCCCACTCACCGGCCGGCAAAGCCGAAGAACTCGCGTTTCTGGTCCGGGAATTCAAAGCCGATCACGTCTGGTTTTGCGACGATATTTTCGGGCTAAAGCCGGGCTGGGTGCAGAAATTTGCCGACGAAATTGCGGAACGAAACCTAAAAGTTCGCTTCAAAATTCAATCCCGCGCCGACTTGCTGCTGAAAGACGACACGGTGGAAGCCCTCGCCCGCGCGGGTTGCGAGGAGGTCTGGTTGGGCGCGGAGAGCGGTTCGCAGAAAATCCTGGACGCCATGGACAAAGGCATCACGGTTGCGCAGATCCACGCTTCGCGCAAAATGCTGGGCAAGCACGGTATCCGCACCGCGTTCTTTCTCCAATTCGGTTATCTGGGCGAAACCCAAGCCGATATCCAGGCGACCTTTGCCATGCTGGCCGAGGCCATGCCGGACGACATTGGAGTATCGGTCAGCTATCCCCTGCCCGGCACCAAGTTTTACGAAAAGGTGGCCCACGAACTCGGTGACAAGACGAACTGGACCGATTCCGACGAACTGGCGCTGATGTTTCGGAATCACCATTCGCCCGAATACTACAAGCGGCTCCACCGCTACGTCCACAAACACTACCGAAAGTTGCAAGGATTTGCCAGCTTAGGCTCTCTGCCCAAAGGAAAAATCGACCGGGAAAATCTGCGGCGGGCGGCGAGTGTACTGTACTACATCCCAGCGGCCTGGCTGGAAAGCAGGCGGCTCAATCGATTGAAAAATGGCTGAAAAAGCAGCATTTGACGGGATTGCCGCGCAGTACGACGCGGACTTTACGCACAGCGCGGTCGGACAGATGCAGCGCCAGCAAGTCCACGCCTACCTGGAAAACTTCCTGACCGAGAAAGGCAAGTGCCGAATCCTCGAATTGAACTGTGGAACCGGAGAAGACGCCCGCTGGCTGGCAGAGCGCGGCCACGCGGTGAGCGCTACCGATCTTTCGCCGGAGATGATCCGCGTCGCCACCACCAAGCAGTCCCCGGGCCACCAACTCGAATTTCGAACCCAGGATATCCTCGGCAGCCTGCGCGCCGCTACCGGCAAATACGACCTGGTCTTTTCGAATTTCGGCGGCTTTAACTGCCTCTCGCCGGAGGAACTCGCCGAAGCCGGGCGGCTCCTGGGAAGGGCCCTCGCCCAAGGCGGGCACTTTATCGGAGTCGTGATGGCGCGGACTTGCTTGTGGGAAAGCTTTTATTTCGGGTTCAAGCGCGACCGCAAGCAAGCCTTCCGCCGCCGCAAAGGGGGACCGCTCGAAGTAAAGTTGGACACCGCGCATACCCAATTGACCTGGTACTACCATCCGCGCCATCTGCGGCGGGCATTTTCCCCCCGGCTGGACCAGGACCACCAGCGCCCCATCGGATTTTTCCTGCCGCCCTCCTACCTGGATCCGTACTTCCAGAAGCATCCCCAGCGCCTGGCGCGACTGCAACGAATGGAAATGCGCGTCGCTGGTTGGCCATTTTTGGCCCGTTATTCTGATCATTATTTGGTAGATTTCTCGCTCTTGAACGCCCCCTCATGAAGGTACTCCTCACCCACGGTTATTTCCTCTACGAGGACGAAAAGGAGCAGCAGATCATGCGCCCTTATCCCCCCCTGGGCCTGCTGTACATTTCGGCCTACCTCAAGGAAAAGGGGGTTGACAGTGCGGTTTTCGATACGACTTTCAGTCGGATGGCGGCCTTGCAGGCGCACCTGTTGTCGCACCGGCCGCCTTTCGTGGCGATCTATGTGAATCTGATGACGAAGCTGAACGTGCTGCGGATCATCCGGTTCATCCGTGAGCACGACGCTCTACGGGGCACCCGCATCATCCTCGGCGGTCCCGAGGTGACCTACCACGACGCCCATTTCCTCGAACACGGCGCCGACTACATCGTCCGGGGGGAAGGCGAAATCACCCTCTGGGACTTGGTGACGACGGTCGATTCGGGCAATCCATTTTTGGACCAAGTCCCGGGCATCTCTTTCATCAATGCCCGAGGCGAGGTGGTGCGCACGCCTGACCGGGCCAAAATCAAGGACATCAATGTCCTGCCCTTTCCCGACCGAGCGGCCATCGATCTGAATCTGTATTTCCAAGCCTGGAAATCGCACCACGGACATTCGGCCGCTTCGATCAACACCATGCGCGGCTGTCCCTACAGTTGCAAGTGGTGCAGCCGGGCGGTCTACGGCCTGAGCTACCGCCGACGCTCCCCCAAACTCGTCGTCGACGAACTGGTCTGGATCCAGGAACACTACGAGGTCGATACCTTTTGGTTTGTGGACGATGTCTTTACCGTAAGCCACAAATGGCTCCGGCAGTTTGCCGAAGAACTGGCCGCCCGGGAGGTCAAGGTCGCCTACGAATGCATCACCCGAGCCGACCGCATGAACGAGGAGGTCATCGAACTGCTAAAACAGTCGGGCTGTTTCCGGGTGTGGATCGGCGCAGAGAGTGGCTCGCAACGGATACTCGACGCGATGGACCGGCGGGTGACCGTGCAACAAGTCCGCACCATGATTCAGGAATCCCAGGCCCAGGGCATTCAGGCGGGAACATTCATCATGCTCGGCTACCCCGGCGAAACCGAAGCCGACATTGAAGAGACGATTCACCACCTGGTAGTTTCGGACCCCGACATTTACACGCTTACCGTTGCTTATCCCATCGCCGGGACGCCTTTGTACCAAGAGATCGAGCCGGTCATGATCGATCCGGCCCCGTGGGAAAAACGCACCGACCGCGACCTGGATTTCCTGCGCACCTATTCGCGGCGGTACTACAACTTTGCGATCCGGCGGGTCCACAATGAGGTGCATTTCCACAAACACCGCAAAAAGAGGGCGTATCTGGCGGCGGCCAACCACAAGCTGCGCTCCGTCGCCGCCAAAGCCGGCATGTGGTGGGAACGGCGCAAAGCGACCGAACAGCCGGGATAGACCCCCTCAGAAACATCCTCGATCAGCGAATCCGCCGCCGCTTTGCCCCGAGCCGCAGGAAAGTCGCGTGAATAGTTTTGCCCCGCATCCGGTGAGTTTTCCACGGTTCCAAAATTTCTTCCGCACAATCACTATTTTACTTTTCTCCTTTCATTACCTATGATGAGCAAAGAAAAGAGTAAACAACAAAAGCAGATTGTCCTCCAACTCATCCGTGACTTTTGCGCGAAAAAGTTGAACGATGATTATTTCCAACTTGGGGAAAAACTCACCGAAAAACTGGGACGCAAACGCAGCTACCCTCTCGCCTCCGGCAAGCCCGAGATTTGGGCGGCGGCGATCATGCACGCACTCGGATCCATCAACTTCATGTTTGACCGCTCCTCGGAACCTCACCTCTCCGTGAGCGAACTGAACGAATTCTTTGGGACCAAACAAGCGACGGTCACCAACAAATCGAAGACGATTCGCCAGATGTTTAAGCTTTCCTACTGGGACAGTGACTTTTCCCTCCAAGCGGTCGCGGCCCAAAATCCGCTGAACAACCTGGTGATGGTCGACGACCTCATGGTTCCCCTCGATTCGCTGCCGGAAGAGTACCAAGCCATGGTCCGTGAAGTCCGCGCGGAGGGCCGCGACATCACCTTCCGCACCCAGTGACCGCCCCCGTTTGCACCGGCAGCCGGCCGGATTGGGCCCCCACCGCGGTCAATCTTTGCCCCGCCCTTTCCGCTCCTTCTTGTCCCGGGCCCCGAATTGGCGCTTCTTCACCGCGGCACTCTTGCGCTTTTGATCGGCGAGGGTGTACTTGCTCGCCTTGATTGATTTGCCCTTGATCCGGGGATTTTCCAGCATTTGCAGCACCTCAAAGGTCGATTCCGGCAGATCGACCAGCAAGTAGCTGTCGTACACCGCAATGGTCCCGATGGCGTCCGCAGCGATTCCGGTCGCATTCGTCAGAAAACCGACCACGTCTCCCGTGCGCACCTTGTCGCGCTTGCCCCGGTTCACGTGGACCTTGACCAGGGGATCGTCCACCAAAGCGATTTCTTCCTTGCGGATCGGCTTCACCTCCAGGCGCGCAAACCGAATCCCAATCTCACCGTGGAAACGTTCGACGATGATTTCTTCCTTTTTTGAGCCCACCAGATTGTAAACCGTGCCATTCCGGCCCGCTCGTCCGGTCCGTCCGCAGCGGTGCAAGTACACTTCGATGTCGTCGGGAAAGGAATAGTTGATGACCGCCGGAAGGTCCTGGACGTCCAGGCCCCGCGCCGCCAGATCGGTCGCGACCAAAAACTCAATTTGCTTGTTTTTGAACCGCTTCATGATCGCGGCCCGCTCCACTTGATCGAGCAGGCCGTGGTAAGCTTCCGCCTTGCGCCCCACTGATCGCAGAAAATTAGCCAGCTCGTACACTTCCTCGCGTTTCATGCAAAACACCAAGGCCTGACCGATGTCAAAGGCCCGCACCAACCCGGCCAGATAGCGGTGCTTCTGCCCGCGATCCACCATTACCGAGTGAAATTTGATCTTGCGCAATACCTGCTTGGGGCTCAAGCGAATGGTCATCAGCGGGTAAAACCGCTCGCGGATCAGTCCTTCGATGTCTTCCGAGATCGTCGCCGAAAACAGCATGACCTGCACCATATTGCGGACATTGCTGACCAGGTTGTCGAGGATTTGCTGAAAGCCGAATTCAAGCAATTTGTCCGCCTCGTCGATCACCAGGTGCTTGATGTCCCGCCAGAAGAAATCGTAGCTGCCCGTTCGCAGGACATCCTTCAGCCGGCCGGGCACCGTCACGAGGACTTGCGGACCACTGCGCACCACCTTTTGGCTTTCTTCCAGGCTCATCCCCCCGTACAGCGCCCCGATGCGCAGGTGGTCGTGGGTGCAAAATGACTCCAGGGCCGCCTTGACCTGCCGCGCGAGCTCGCGCGACGGCACCAGGACCAGTACCTGGGTCGACCGCTTGTTGAAGTCGACCTTAGAGAGCAGGGGTAAGCCGTAAGCCGCGGTCTTGCCGGTGCCGGTGGGCGCTTCGACGATCAGGTTCTTCTTCTGGATGATCAGCGGGATGACCCTGTGCTGCACCTCGGTCGGGGTGGTATAGTCGATCGCCGGGAGTGCATCCAGCACCCGCTCTGCCAGTTCGTAGCGTGCAAATCCATTTTTCATCTCGCTGCAAAGAAACGAAAATTACGCGATTGACAATTTTCAAGGATAAATTCCCAATAACCATTGGGCGCGTTCCGGATGCGTACCTAAAATTGAATAAAGGATTTCCGATGCCCGACGGCGTTACTGGCCCAAGGTTTCAACGCACCTGGGGTATCTTTATTTGTTGATACTCTCATAGAGAATAATGAAAAGGGGTTCCCTCCTACTACGCAGCACCCCAAAATCCAGATTCGTTGTTTTCGTTAACTTTAAGTAATGAGTACGCAAGAGAGAAAAGACAGGTTGATTCAATACATTCAGGAGCTTTCCGATCCAAATCTCCTGGAACGGTTTGAGATGATCATTGCCCCATCAAATGATTGGGCGGCTGAATTGACAGAAGGAAAAAAAGGGATCAAACTTGCTCAGGAACAGATCCGAAACGGCCAGACCCACACCTCTGAAAAAGTCTGGGAAAGGTTCAATGCCACGTTTCGTTAATGTCCAGACCTGAAATTTGGTCAGACTCTGCGATCAGCGACCTTATCGAGATCAGCCAGTTTACTTTGCGCCTCTGGGGAGCTAAAGTTGTAGCTCGCCTTGAGAACGATGTCAAGAGTTCAATTGAAGCCATCAAACAATTCCCCTTGGAGGCGGTTTAAAGTTGGTTTGTGAAATTTGCTAGTGCAGATTTTTTTGTCCGTCGAAGCTCATTTTGGAGTCCATAGCCAAAGCTATGGGCGAGAAAATAGCGGAAGAGGGGCGGAAAAAGATGCCATAGCAAAATCGCAGAATTAAATTTAAACCGCCTCTTAGTTCTACTTTGTCAGATTTGCATTTCTGCCAATCTTCCTCCTAGGTGTCTTCGCAACGCACAACAAAGGAGCAAGGAGTGATCTTTAGCGGGGCTGCTTTTCAGGATCAATGCGGCACCGCCCATCTCACCCAACTTCCGCGGGTGGATCGTAGCCGTGCGGCCCCGATCCCCGTGCCGCCGCGACTTTTTTAGATTACTTTTTCCTCGCCGCTTGCGCGTTCAAAACGCGCCCATTGGAAATCGAGCAATTGGAAATTCTCACCCCCGCTTTGCTTTGACCGAATCAAATTTGAGCCCCGAAGCGCCTTCACCGCGGCCGGTTTTCTTCTTGCGGCCCACCCAGGTAAAGGTCGCGCCGTTGAACCAGCGGGTCCGTTGCCAATGCCGCTTCAGAATGGCGCCCGAACGGGGGACTTCTTCCTCGTGGATGAAATAAGGCGAACGCGGCTGAGTCAGCAGGCCCGTGCGCGGCAGTATCCGGCTGGGATCCAATCCTTCCACAACCCGGGGCATCGACGAACGCTGCAATCGGATCTCACGGTTGCTCTTCGGTGCGTGCACCGGAATGAAAGGGATCCAGTTTTCCGGCACCCGACCGCCGAGTTGATAGCGGATTTTGGCCGCATTGTCCAGGGTAGGCGTTTCGGCGTCCGTGCCGTAGCTTTCGATGTAGCGCCGCACCCGCAACGCCGCTTCGAAACCATTCATGGATCCGCCCAGGCCATCGGGAACCCGGTTTTCCACCGCCCAAACCATATTGGCCATCTCGTCGCGGAGGAAATTCACCGACTCAAACGGCTTGCC
>JBCCQH010000136.1:0-16858 GCA_039024435.1 Bacteroidota bacterium | reverse complement strand
GGTACAGTGAACGGTACGGGCGAACACAGTCATCGTGTAAGTACACTGCACAGGGGGAGTGTGGAGGAGGGCAGACCGGAATGGATTGCATAGAATGGGTGCATCTGCTGGGATTGATTGGCTATTTTTCTGACCGATACATTTGCGGTGAATCGCTCGGTTGCGTAAATTATCGCCACCTCTTTGCATCATATAGAGAAATCAAGGCCACGGCTCAATGTCCGAATCAAAACTGGAGTATTTCCTGACCCATCTATCGGGGGCGGAACGCGAGAGGTTTCGTGCGCAACTGGCCGACAGCCAGCGGAAGCGGGACCGTTTGCTGGCGCGGCTGCTCGAATTGCTTATTGCAAACAAACTGCCTCCCGAGGCCATTTACGCCGATTTGTACCCCCAAAAGCATTACTCTGAAAAACAGATGCGCAATCTGCGATCAGCGCTTTTTAACCAACTCACGGATTTTCTCACGCACCGCTTGTTTGCCAATTCGCCAGAAAAAACTCTTTTCTTCATGCGGGCAATGAATGATATCGGGGCCAACAAGTATTTCCCGGCCATTTTGGAGAAGCACTGGGGGAAAGCGGAGGACCGAAACCTCAGTCTGGATTATGCCGATCTCGACAACCGCGTCCGGATTGAGGAAATCAAACACCAACTTGCAGTGCAAGGCCGGCAAGAAGTGGCGTTAGAACCTCTGCTCCAGGAAACCGAGGCGGCTTTTGTCGCGCGGATGCTCCACCATGTACTGGCATTCCAGGAGGCCAAGCGGGTCATCGAAGCGGGCGAGGGTGCAGTTCCCCCCACGCACTTGTGGCCGGTGATTCTGGCGCACCTCGAAGCGGGGGCCTGGTCGGATTCGCCCCTGGTGCAGCTTTACTTCTCGATCTACCAATTGGTTTCCTCCGCAAGCAACCGCAACCAATACCTGCGGGTCAAGTCAATGCTCACTGCCCACAGCGACCGACTGGACCGGCAAGAAGCCAGTCAAATGTATACGCTGACGCTCAACCACTGCATTCGCCAATACAATCTGAGTGCGGTTTTCTGGCGAGAAGAGATTTTTCACCTCTACCGGGAAATGATCGCCCGCTCGGTGCTGGTGGAACCGGCGGGGATCAGCGCCTGGCGCTTCAAATCGGTGGTCTCAATCGGCGTGCAACTCAGGGAATTTGCCTGGGTGGAGACCTTCGTTGAACGTCACCGGCGGTTTATCCCTCGGGAATTTCGGGAGGCCACAACCCATTTTTGCTGGGGTCTATTGGCGTTTTTTCGCCGATCCTACCCTGAGGCCGAGGCCAATATGCACACAGTGCTTACCGAGAATAAGGATCCGTTCCTGGGTCTGGATGCCCGCGCTTATCTGCTGCGGATCTATTACGAAACCGAGAATGAAATCGGACTGAACGCACTGATCAACTCGTTTCGTCAATTCTTGCGGCGGCACCCCCACCTCGCCGCCGAGCGGCTCGCCAGCTACTATGAATTCATTCGGTTTTTTCGGCGCTTGCACGCACTCAATCCCAACGATCAAAAGCGGGCGGATAAACTCCGTCAGGAAATCGAGTCATCGCCCTACCGGGCGGGACGGGATTGGTTTTTGGAAAAGTTGGCGAAGCGCTTCCCCACCGCACAAGCGGACACAACCTGAGTCATGCCCGCTTTTGTCGGCGATTTGAAAATAGTAGGTGGACAGATCTATTCTTAAACCACCGTTCCGAAAGATTGGCCCCCTACCGATGGATCAGCTTGCATCCGGTCCGGTAACCAGTAGTGGTTTCGGTCATTTCCAGCCAGTACACCCCCGCCGGCAGGTCCGCGAGGTCCAGTCGGCCATTCGCTTGGGGGGAAGCCAGCGAGTACACTTTCCCCCGCAGATCAATGGCCCGCACGCGAAAATCTACCGGCAAGCGTGCATCTATGCAGACCCAGTCGCGGGCGGGATTCGGATAGAGGGTCACCGCTGCTTCCGGGGGCGCGGTGGCCCCCCACTTCAGATCGATATTTTCTTCCATGATGATGCCCCCAGCAAAAGCAGTCACCAAGTCAGCTACCGCCACCGATTGACTATCTGCCCGGAATTCCGCCACGAGCAAGGGGCCGCGCCCGGAGCCGATCCTTTGGTCCCGGCGCTCGACGGAACAGTAGATTGTTGACCCGCCAGCTACCGCTGGAGACAGCACCGACAATGCCGCCGGAGATCCAAGCCAAGCGGAAGTATGGATCCGAACGGGAGCAGCCACGGGGACAACCGAAGGAGTCAGGTTCACTTCCCACCAACTCCCAAAAGCACTTGCGGAGAATGGCGCGTCCAGATACAGCAGGATAGAAAATTGTTCATTCGCGGCGATGGTGTCGCCCGACGTGCTGATCGCATACCCGATTTTGAACCCAGCACAATCGGTCCACTGCACAAAGTCCTGAGCCAAAAGCATTTGTCCTCCGCAAATGCCGAGCCATATCCCCCACAACGGGGATAGAAGGTAAATTTTCAACATTGAATTGCGCAATCGGGCACCTGGTGCCCCTGCGATGAGGCAGAGCATTCTTTTCATGAAGTCATTTTTTTGCGGGGCAATCCCGGTTAATCCCGCCGGCAGTAAGATGCGTCTGATCGCCCCAAAGTTGGGGAGGCGGTTCAGTTGTAATCCTGCGAATTTGCTGCAGCAGCTTTTCTGCCCCTCAGCTTCCATCCTCTCGCCCCCGGCTCAGACCATGGACTCCAAAACGAGGCATGCACAACGGAAAAATCTGTACCCGCAAATGTCACAAACCAATTTTAAACAGCCTCTGAGATTTTTGAAATGATCGCGGCGCCCAAAAGAATTGGCCAAGGTCCCCGGGCAACACGACTTTGACACCATTAAATTGCGAAGATCCGAGCAAGAAAAATATTACAGACTATTTCACGGGAACTGCAGTGCGGCAAGCGATCCCGCAGAAAAAGATATCACCTTGATTTGCGTAGTTGAGCGGTTGGGTTCCCCACCCGACAAATTCACTGCGCCGCTTCCTCGAATACCGATTGGTGCTCGGCAATCGCAAACAGGTTGAACAACAGCATAAAGTCGATGCCGTTGTACCATTGCCCTTGGGTATTGATGCCTCCCAGGTAGAACTCATCGACGAACAGTTTGAATTTGCAACTGCCATTCTTCTCCCGCACACACTTCGCCGCCAGGGCCCGGCGGTCCGGTCTTTCGGTTGCGACCCGGCACCCCGACTCGATCACCAAGGGAATGCCATCCAGGGAGGCAACCGTATCGGGTGCCGCAACGGTTATATTTTCCCGATCAAACCGCGAAGCGATGAAGCGGTTCGGCTTGTTCCAGCCAAAATGGGTGGAACTGCCATTCGGCCAGGGCGATTCCGGACCATTGGGGTAAGCTTTCTCCAGCATGGCAACGTAGCGGTCATAAAAGGCGCGGGAAAGGGGACGAACATCTTCGTGCAACACGGCATACAGCAGCAGGTAGATCTCCATCTTCAATTTACGGTGGGTGGCGTAGCGCTGCAAGCCCCAACGAGTCGTATTAAAAAACAACAGCGACCAGGAATCTCCGGTAGCCGCAAAAGCCCCATCCATCGCAGCATTGATGCGGGCACCGGTAAGCAGTGGAAACTGCTGGGTATTCCAAAGCCAGGCGGTAAGGAATGACACAACATTTGCCAGGTAAACTGAGTCTCCGTAGACCGCTTGACCTGCTTTGGGCTTCGCAAAAGGATAGAACGGGCTGAACGCCCCGCGCTGCACCCGGCGCTGGGTCCGGGGATTTTTAAGGATCCAGAAGCCTCGGCCCCGTAGCTGTTGCACCATTAAAAGCGCTTCATTCCGAGCAAACTCGCGCAAGGGAACACCATTGTAATTCAGGCTGTCTTCGAGGCAACGCACCACCGCAAAAAGTCCCATTAGAAGAAAACTGGCCTGGTCTTGACTCATCTCCTTGTTGCGGCCATCGTTGCTGTTCGGCGTCAAGAGATCCGAAGATACCTGGACACCCGAAAAAAATGAAGGATTGTAGCTCTCCAAAATGGAAATGAAAGCACAATCGCCATCGCTGCGCATCAGAAATCCATCTAGCCGGGGATCGTTGTAGGTACGGGCATCCATTGGTCCGGTCGGCGCGCCCGCCTCGGCTTTGAGGTTCGGATTGTCCGGACAGGAATCGCAGACGTAGCACGCGGGAAGCTGACAGGTGGGAAGGTTAGAATCGCAGGCAACGGTCGAGTCTGTGATCGGAAACGTCCCGCCGCAGTGGATGCACTGGTCGTAGCGGTAGTAGTTTGACCGAATGTCCAGCCGCCAGACGGCATTTAGGGCGTAATAAAGCTCCCGCACCGTCGCGGTAGTGGCCTGTCCTTCGAGTTGGTGGCGCTTGTACTCGGTGGCCAGGGTCGCCAGATAAAATCCCAGGTATATCGTACCGTCCGACTGGATCCACTCGGTCCCCCGGGTACCTTCGACCTGAATCTGAGCCGCCGGAATACTGCTGCCCGGTTCGGCACCGATGTAGACAAAGTAGTCGTGCAGGCGTTGTTGGTAGCGGCGGTATTGCGCGGTATCGAGTACGTAGTTGTCACGGGCCCGTACTTCTACCCACGCCAATAGTATCCAGGCACTGGCCAGGCTCCGTAAAATCAGCTTGCTCAAACATTTTCGCATCATTTTCTACCCCCTGTGATCGTGTTCAGACTTAATATAACACTTGCCGGGCAACTTTTTACCCGCCGATTTCCCCCCGCACCTTTTTTGCAAAGCCGACATTTAGTATCATGCCGCCACAAAAGATTCCGCCCGATGTCCAAGCCATTTCTCGACAACAACCACGAGTTCTACGACAAGTACTACCGCTTTTCCGGGCGGAGCAAATGGATGGAAAAAATCTGGCGGGAAGCCTTCGGCGACCAGTATCCGGAAGGAATCGACCACTACGGCTACGTGACCCGGCACGACCTGAACCGGTTCCGGGAACTGTTGCCCCAAGTGCCGGGACAAACCTTGCTCGACATTGGATGTGGCCGCGGTGGACCGGGATTTTGGTTGGCCGAACGGCTCGAAGCCCGGCTGATCGGGGTGGACATTGTGGCCTCCGCCATCGAACGGGCGCACACGTTTCAATCCGAATTCTCCCTGGCTTTTCCCGCCGAATTTCACCAAGGACATTTTCTGGAACTCCCCCTGGAAGATGATTCGGTCGACTGCGCGATGAGCGTGGATTCTTTCTGGACCCCGCACGACAAGGTCAAGGCCCTCGCCGAGGTCCGGCGTGTCCTGAAACCCGGCGGGCGGTTTGTATTTACCCACTGGGATCTCTTGCAGCGGGAAATCCTCCCCTTTTTCGATCAGTCGGGCATGGTGTTTATCGAGCGGGAAGACACCCCCAACTGGCTGGAATACCAGGAAAAGGTCTACGCGGGAATCAATGCCCACAAAACCGAACTGGTCCTCGAAATGGGTGAAGCTTCCCACATGCTGGTGTACGAAGCCGCAGCTTCAACGCCCTACCTCAAGCACAGCGTGCGGCGCATTTACGTCATGGAAGCGCCCCGGGAAGCGTAATCTCGGGCATGAGAAGCCCATGCGAAAACAATCTCGCTCCACTCGGTTGCATTGTTAAAGAGCAAGTTTTCCGACAAGCGGCTCCTCCAGCGCAAGGTACCCTGCACCCGTAACCCTCCCGGGACCCACCGCCGCCAACTTTGCCCCTCAACCACCCAAAAAACGCATGCTCCATAAGCGAAAACATTGCACCGCGCAAAGAATTGGAAGACGCGGCCCAATTACGGGACCGGTGCGGGCAGACGGTGACCGCCGGACACACCGGGGTCTGCCGGACCCGATTCAAAGGGAAATGCCATGCGCTGGACAATCGCCGCCCGTACCAGGGCGGTCCCCTTGGCGAAGGTTCCATCGAAAATGAGCCGATGCGCTGTCCCTGGCACGGTTGCGACTTTGATCCGTGCAGGGGCAAAGCCCCCGGATTTGACGACGGAGTGGAGACATTTCCCGTCAAAGAAGAAGATGGAGCGGTTTTGGTCGGCGTTAAAACGGAGCCGCCCCACGTCGCCACCGTCGCCGATCTCATGGTGGAAACGATGGTTAAATGGGGCGTCGACAAGGTCTTTGGCGTGGTCGGCCGCAGCAATCTGGGGGGCGCCGATGCGATGCGGCGACCGGTGGCTTGCTTCGCAATTGCCGGCCCCGGCGCCACCAATGTGTACACGGGCATGTGGGACGCCAAGGTGGACCGAGCCCCCTCCTTGCCCTCTCCGGACAAGTCGATACCCAAGTCCTCGGAATCGGGGCTTTCCAGGAAGTGGATCTCGTCCGGTCATTTGAGCAGGTGGCCGATTTCAACCACGCCGTTCACCACAGCAGCCAGCAGGCGGAGCTGATGGCCCGGGCGATCAAGCACGCCATCATCAACCGGGAGGTCTCCCATCTCACCTTTGCCGACGAGGTACAAGTCGCCCCCCAACCGGAGCACACCGCTGCCAAAACACCCGCTGGTCGGGTCACCCCTATCGCGATTTCACCTCCCCGGGAAATGCTCGACCGGGCGCTCCACCACCTCCAAAAAGCGAAGGTGGGTTTATGAATTATTCAGGCTAAACGCACTGCGGGGCTTCATCGAAGCCCCGCAGTGCAAAAAATTCCATCTTCACTCGCTCATTGCCAACTGATGCGAACCTGCCCGTTACCGGTGTGGTTGCTGGTGGCCGAATTTGTTCCCGAGCCATTGAGGACACCACCGACGTAGCTGGAGCCACCGCCGCCGCCCGCCGAGGCTTTCCCGGCACCGGCACCGCCGCCACCGCCGCCACCGCCAGCGTAACCGCCCCCGCCACCGCCACCGCTGACGCCAGTCGCCGAACCGGGACAGTTCGGACCCAGAACACCGTCGCCGCCATCGCCACCGGCACCACCTTGGGCCGCCGTCTGACCAGCGATTCCCGCGCCGCCCGTACCGCCGCATTCGATGGCTCCGCTGCCACCGGCTCCGCCGACACCCGCCGCGCCACCATTGCCCCCTTGGGCGTGGATGCCCACCGTCGGATCGATGTCGTCGCCCCCGGCACCACCATTGGGTAGGCCACCATTCCCACCGGGACCACCAAAGGGCGCATTCAAGCCGGCAGCGCCGCCACCGCCACCGCCACCGCCGACGATGATGCGCATCCCCTGGACCTGAACCTCAGACGCGCCGCCGCCCTGGGCCCCAAAGCTGGATCCAGTTCCAGCATTGCCCCCGCCATTGAAACCCGTACTGCTACCGGTGATAACCAGCAGAGAATCCCCGGGATCCAACGGATCGAGGGCGTAATCGCCTTCCGCAAATCCACCGAATCCACCGACGCCATTGGTCTGGCCGAAGGGCGTACCGCCTTCGGCTCCCCAAACTTCGATGCGAATCGTATCGATGCAGCGCTGGACGATCCAGTACTGATTGCCGTTGACAAAGGAGAAAGTCGTATCACCAGCCGCCGGGACCGGATCAACAATAACGTTGATCGTATCAGAAAGGGAGCATCCGAAGGAATCTACCACTGTGACCACGTAGTCCGTCGTCTCGCTTGGAGCCGCCCTCGGATTGGAGACGAAACTGTTGGACAGGCCGGGGCCCGCCCAGGTGTAGGTGTAGCCGCCAATACCGCCGCTGGCCGTAGGTGCCCCGCCGAGGGTCACCGAATCGCCACCGCAGACCCGCGTATCGTCTCCCGCACTGACCACCAGGGTGTTCAGTTGAAATTCAATCGTATCGGAAAAGACCGGAGCACAACCCGCTTCCGAGCTGATGACCGCACGGTAAATAACATCGCCCGTTGGGGTCACACAGAGGCTATCGCCGGTTTCACCCACCAGATCGGTGAAGGTCGTACCATCAGAAGAGGATTGCCATTGCTCGGCGCCCCGGTTGTCGTCCAGCGTGATGCAAAATTCGACGCCGGGACAAGCGACGTGTTGCGCCTGGGCTTGCGAAAAACCGAAACCGAGCAGCAAGGCAAGCGCCGCAAACCAGGTAGAGATATTGGAAATTTTCATGATTGGAGTCTCCTATACTGGTTAGTGGATCATCAATTTGGTAAACGCTTGCTTACCTTCGCGGCTGAGGCTCAGGAAATAAGCGCCTTTCGCCAAGTCAGAAAGGTTGAGTTCCTTGGTGAGGTGACCCTGGAAACGGCCCAGGGCTTCAGCGTACACCACCCGGCCCAGCCCGTCGTACACCAGTAGATCGAGCGGAGCCGCCGAAGGCGCCCCCTGCAAGACCACCGTAAAAGCTCCGGAGTTGGGATTGGGAAATACTTCCAGGGCTACATCGAGCTGAACCAAGCCCGCACGGACCGTGGAAAAGTCGACATTGATGGTATCGGTGACCGTGCATCCGTTCTGGTCGGTGGTCGTGCGAAAAATCTCCAATACGCTGGTGACATCGGCAAAATCCACCGTGGTCGCCGCCGCCGTGGGATCGGCAAATAAGGAAGCGGGCTGCCAGGCATAGGTGTAGACGGGCGTGCCCCCCGTGACGGTAAGTCCCTGCCCCACGCTGTCCGCGTTGGCGATGTTCATCGGTTGTAAAGTGCCCGATCCGGAATTGGTAACGGTGAGTATCGGAGGCAGGTTTGACCCAATGGTAAACGTCGGTGGCTGGGCAAATGCATCGCCCACTGCCATGACGCCCACCAGCAATAGCGCGCAAGCAAACCCTCGTAAATTTTGACTCATAAGATGGTAGACTTTATCGTAAGAATTGAAAATCTTGCCCCAAAGATAAACGGATTGAGGAGCAAAATAAACTCAGTCTGACTTGTCCCGAAATTTTCTACCGCCGCCGACCCGTCTATTGGTTAAGCTTCAAGGCGCTGCAATGAATAATTTCCGACGAAAAAATTTCCGATTTCCAATTGTAGGGTGCGCAACCGATGATCGCACAAATCGGAAATCAGCAAATTGAACATTCCCCTCAGTCCCAATTGTCCGGAACTTCTTCCCGGTACTGGTTACGGGCCCGCTTTCCCCGGGGTTCGCGGCCGGACCGGTTGGCGTTGCGTTTTTCTCGACTCCGTTTTTTGTTGTCGGAGACTTCAGGAACCCAACCGGGATCCCGAGCAAAGTCAAGCACGACCCCCGACACCTGAAATGGTTTTTGGTTTGGGTTGTTGAGGATCACCTCGGGATGGCGCAGATAAGCAATCTTGCGGTCGCCCGTTTCATTCGGCCGGTAACCTTCCCGCACAAATGCGATGCTTTCCCCGTAGACTTGGTTCAGTTCAAACAGCAACTTGCGCTGCATCGCTTCCAGTTTCAGACAGGCCAGGGCCATATTGGTGAGGCGTTCTCCCCGCTTCACAACGATGGTGGTATCGATGTCAAAGTAGCGGATCACCATGCTCAACGAATCGCCAAAAGCGTTGTCGTAGCCCAGTTCGCCATTGTAAGTCATACCGCCCTTGCCGTTGTCCGCCCCGAAGTCTGCCGCCAATTCGTCCACTTTGAGGCGCGCCACCAAACCTACGGCCAGCAAGTCCTTGAGCGGTTCCAGGGAGTCCGGGTTTTCCACGTCGGTACTCCGCGGGGTCAAGGCTTCCACGATCACCTCGCGGGACATGTTTTGCAAAATATTGTCGACCCCAATCCACTCTGGTCCGAGCCGGGTGACCATGGAATCGTTCAGGGTATCCATTTGCGTGCCGGAAAACAGGTACATATTGTCGTCCCAATTGTACAGCAGCGTGACCAGCTTTTCCCCGATCAGCGTCTCCGCTTCCAGGCCCGAGGGGGACGTGGGAGTAAGTTGGCGGACCTTGTGCATGTTCATATTGCCGTTGCTCACCCAGAATGAACCCCGCATTTTGCCCAGGGTATCGATCTTGGTGACATCTTCCCCGGCCCGACCGATCTGCAACTTCAGACCGATTTCAATGCTCGGCCCGAAGATGGCGCTTTCATTCAGTGGATAGGAAGCAGCCAGATTCAAATCCAGGAAGGTGGCCGATTTCCGCCCGATGGTATTCGTGTCGGTACCGGCAATCCGCAAGCCAAATGCCGCCGTCACCGCGGCATTGTCCATTCGGTAGGCACCGCCGAACCAAAAGTTGGGCCGGTCAAAATCGGTCCGGAAGCCAATGTCGAGTTGGCCCCGCACAATCCCTCCCACTAGGGAATCGCGGCTAAACGTGTTGCGGTAGTACGCCATCGGCCCGACGTACACGTCGGGAATAGGGCTGAACAATACGTGCGCCTGACTCAGCAAGTGGGGCGCCAACTTGATCCCCGGGATATCCCGCGAAAGCAGTGATCCGGGCAATTGCTGGGCGGTAGCATGGGCCTGCGCCCGTACCGCATACGTCTCAATCCCAAAGGACAGGCCCATTCCCGCGTCCAGCTCGGCGATGTTGGAAGCGCGCACCACCAAGGGGTCCGTCGGGTGATACACCGGGATATCGGAGTAGTTCGAGGCCCAGTTGATCAGGCCCCCCGAAAACCCCACTCCCAGATAGGCAATGTCGGTGCTGACCAAATTTGCCGCAACCGAGATCCCAAGGGCCGTGCGCCGCTCGGTGTGCTCGATGTCATTGTAGATGTAAGCCCCCCAACCGAAACTCTTGGATCGGCCCAGGGCCTTGCTCTTGAAATTGAGGAACTGGCTGATGGTACCCCAGCCCACATCCGCCAGTTGCCGGTGCTGGTGCCCCAGGTATATCTGGTTCAGGGTGCTGTTCGGGATGTAGGCGGGATTGTACAGTCCCGGCTGAAACATTTGGTAGTTCGATACGGCAAGCTGCTGGGCGTCCGCTGTCGACGACCAGGCCAGCAGAATCGGGAACAACACAAAGATGCGATAAAAGTGTTTCATGGTTGACTTCTGCTTGCCGTTTACTTTCTTCTGATCGTTAATCCGCCCGTGCGTACCACGTTGCCGTTCTGATCGAGCAATTTGTACCAATAAACGCCATCGGGCAGGTTATCCCCGGTAAAGTTTTGGTTCAGCGGGTTCATCCGGAGGACTTGTCCGCCACTGCGGTTGAACAGCAGCATCGTGTAGAGCTCCGGCAAAATGCCGTTGCGCCACTGGATGAGCCATCGGTCGTTCAGTTCGTCCCCATTCGGAGTGATCAGCTCCGGAACGAAGATCGCCTGGTTGTCGGGATTGACCCGCACAAACACGCTGAGTGGATCGCCCTCACAGCCCTGCGCAATCGGGGTAATCGTGAAGATCACCAAGGCGGGATTCGAGGAATCGGCCAGCGACAACTGATTGAGGATCGTGAAGGACTGGCCATTGTCGACCGGCCCTTCCAGGTCATTGGTGCGGTTGTAGACAATGTTGGCGGAGCTGGCCGCTTCCCAATTCAGGAAGGTCGCATTCAGGAAGGAAGTGACCGGAATCTGGACTTCTTGATCTCCGGAAACGGTGATCGACGTGTCCTGAACCGCGATGATCGGATTGGGAAAGACCGATACGGTTCGACTCAGGGTGTCCACACACCCCGCCAGGTTTCCGAACGAAACCGCCACGACCGCACCGTCGGCGAGCGTCGTAGTTTCAAAGGTCGCCGTATTGGTGCCCAGGTCCAACGGAGGCACCTGATTGTCATTCACAAACCAGTTGTAGCCAGTTTCGGAACCCGATGCGGCAAAAGTGATCAGATCTCCATCGCATATCGGATCGATTACGGCCGGGTCCAGCGTCGCTCCCGTCGGTCCCTGGAACACAGTGATGATCCGCCGGGTAGTATCGGTACAGCCAGAATTCGGCACGAAGGAGATCACATAATTGACATTGTTGTCCGTGACCAGATTGAGGAAAAATTCGCCGGAGGTCGAGTCGATGAACGGTACCGGCGTCCCGAAGTCATCCGTCGCGGAGAAAGTTCCATTCCCCTGAACAAAATTGATCGGTTCGGGATTCGAGTCGGTGTTGCAGAACAGTTCCTTCCCGTAGTCAAAGTTCGCGAGTACTTCCTCCTGGATCTCAATCGTATCACTGAGCGTCACGTCGCAACTCCCCCCCAGGGAATAGCGAATCTGGAAGGTATCCGAGAGCGAATTTCCCAGGTCAATCGTCCCGAGGGTATCGACGAAGTTCAATCCCGGAGGTCCGAGGAAAATCCCCGTTTGGTCCCCCACTACGATAGGCGTGGGGTTAGCGTCGTTCGGGCAGAAGATATCCTGCGGATAGGCCATCGTCGTGGTATCATCGGCCGCGACAATGTCAATCTCATTGATGAAATCCTGGTCACAAACCGAATTTGTCAAGCTGTACGTAACACTGTAGGTGCCAAAATCTGAACTGTCGATGTTAATCGAACCATCCAGGGAGTCGAGGAACAAGGTGCCGCCGCCTGGGCTGGCAAAGGTAAACACCCCACCCGGTTCAAAAAACGCACTCGTATCGACCCGGATCCAGACCGAATCCCGGTTGCTGCAAAACTGCGGCTGACCGATGTATACAAAGGTGGCCGAGTTTGCCGGCAGGATCCGGATGTCCGCCGTAGCGGTATCCGGACAGAGCCCTTGCGTCATGTAGGTAATGGTATAGGTTCCAAACGCACTGCCCAGACTGACCTGACCCGTCGAGGCATTCACGACTACGGTATCCCCCGGATCGGTGGAAAATACCCCCATCGTCGTCCCTTGGAGAAGCGGAAAGGGATCATTGGCATTGCTACAAATGGTATCTTCCACGTAGAAAAATGAAGCATCTTCCCGGGGAGCAATCGTCAGGAACAAAGTCGTAGAATCCACGCAGACCCCATTGTTCACGTAGCGGGTGATCGGATACGGTCCCCCGGGGGGCACCACTCCGGTATCGATGGAGTCATTTACCACCGCCCCGGGAATCGGGCCATTCGGTCCGGTGACGATGAAACCACTGGTCGCACTTTGGAAAATAATCGGTCCCATCCGAATCAATCCACTCCCCTGACAGAGTGTATCCGAAACCGGGCTGTTGTTGGGCAGGAAAAAGCCCGATACGCCTATCCCATCGATGACAAATGCGGAATCGACAACCGTAGTATCCCGACATTCGGTGTTGGGGGAGATGTACTGGACGAGGTAAGTCCCGGTCTGCGAAGAATCAAGATCGATCTGGCCGGTGCTGTCATTGATGATCAATCCAGGGGGCGAAGCGATGAACTCTCCCCCGGTCGGACCACTGGCAAATATCGCCGGCGGATCGGCTTCGGTCTCGCAGTAGCGCGATTTGGGATAATAAATGTCAAAACTGTCGGTGGGCAAAATGGTCAGTGGTGCGGTGATGCTGTCCGGGCAGAGGGAGTCGCCGCTCACGTAAAAGACAAAGTAGGGCCCTCCCTGGGTGCTGGCCAGTATGTTGACCACGCCACTTGCCGTATCAATCGAAACAAAACCCGAGGTGTCCCGGAAGTAGCCCCCCGCACCCGGCTGTGGATTCAGCGTAGAGGCCTGCGGACCAGTCATCCCGGGACCGTAACACACCGTATCCGGATCAAAAACCATGAAGGGCTGCGGCGTATTGTAAATTAAGATGGAATCCGAGACCGTGGTATCGGCACACGCGACCGAGGGACGAAAGCGCACCAAATGCGTCCCAAAAGAGGAAGAGTCCAGATTGATCGCCCCGGTCATCGAGTCAATCACCAAGCCAGTTGTCGTGGCATCTTCGAAAAAGATCCCGTTGGGCAAATAGGTGATCTGGGGAAAAGCTGCGGTGTCCCGCAGACAGTACAAGCTGTCGTACTGAAATACCGGCGTCTGCAAGGGAATGATGGTCAGCCGGGCGGTATCCGGTATTTGGCATTCGTTGTGGGGCGGAATGTAAAGCACCGAGTAGTTGCCCGGGGGCGAACCGATCAGATCCACGATGCCGGAATCCTTGGACGCCCACTGCAGCGCGGGAATCGCTTCAAAAGTGCTGTCCCCAAAACCGGAAGCCGGCGAAATAAAACTGTCGAGCGGACAGAAAGAGGGATTCAGACTACCGTAATTGATGCCCAGACCCGGTTTCAGCGTATCGACCAGGAAGCTGAATGTCTGCGTGTCCGCGCAACCCGGATTGCTCGTATCGGAAGTCGCCACGACGGGAATCAACTGTCCCAGCACCGCCGAAGTCACCCCAAACTCACCGGTGACCGGATCGAGTACGCCCGAGAAGCCTCCACCAATCCGAAAAATCGGCGTATCTACCGCCAGGTCGATGATCGGAATTGGATTGTTGTCTCCGAGGCAGAAGGTATCCGTCCCCGGATACACTACCGAGATGCTGTCCCGGATGTCCACCGCAAAAGGATTGCCCGCTCCCGAACCCAGACCGCCACAGGACGGCGGGGCATTGACGTAGAATTCCAGGTTCCCGCAAGGAAGACTCTTGGGAATCCGGAAGTAAATCGAGTCGATGAACCCAAAGGGCGGATTGCCGCCCAGATAGGTACTGTCGGTGATCATGGTCCCCGGAGTGAAGAAATACTCGATGTTGGTATTGGGATCGCGGACCACGAGGGTGTCGCAGGTTCCACTTTGCCAGATTCCCGGCCCGGTAAAGTGGAGCAATTCCCCGGTGCGGTAGGGCGAGTTGGGGGTCAACAAGCCATTGACGATCTGTCCATTTACCTGCGAACCCAGAGCACCTACCACCAACAGCAAAAGCAGCGCTATCCACCTTTGCTTTCCCCGAATTGCGGATCGATTTAGCAGTCCCGAAGCGGGGACTTGATTGAGCGGGGGCTGAATCATTGATCTTGTTCTTTCCATGATCTGTACCAGACTTGGGTTATCTCCGGTCGCGTTTGGGACCATTTTTATTTTTGCGGCCGCGGCGGCGGTCATCCGGATAAGCATCGGGAATCACGCGGCCTTTGCTGTCGACCTTCTGGCCGCTGTTGCGGGTAAACTTCAGCTTCAGAAGGTTAATCTGGAAGGCGTCCTGGTGGGGGTGGTTCGGGGTAATCCGCGGCTTTTTTAAGGTCACGATTTTCTTACCCGCCACGGCAATCGGATCGTATTCTTCGTCTTCCAGCACGATGGCAAATTCTTCCCCGTACCGCGATTCCATTTCAAATTCCAGCTTCTTCTGCATCGAGTGCAATTTGAGAATCGCCAGTTCCAGGTTGGTGATTGAGCGGTTCAGGGGAATGCCCGCCAGGGTATCGGCACCGTTGTAAACCACACTCAAAAACAGGGTGTCCTCGCTGCCGTTGTTCGTCCCAAACTCGCCCTCGTACAACATCGCCTCCGCCAGCTCGTCGACCTCGGCTTCACTCACTTTGAGGTCCGAGGACAACTCCACCGAAACCAGGCCCTTGAGCGCCTCCAGCACTTCCGGATTCATCACGTGGAGGGTGTCGGGGGTCAATGCTTCTCGAATCACCTCGTTGACCACCCCGTACAGCAAGCCATCTACCCCGATCCATTCCATCCCGACGTTGCGCAGGGTATCCCCATCAAATTCCGGGGTCGTCCCCAAGTACTGCAGGGACGGATCCGGGAAAAAGTAAGTGATGTTTACCGCGCTCTTTCGCACGTAGCTCTCGCCGCGCAGTCCCACCGGGCCATTGATCTTGAGAAACTCGTCGATGTGGCGGTTCAGATTGCCGTCATTTTCCCAGAAAGGCCCATTGACGAAGCGCACGGTGTCTTTGTCCTTGAAGCGGCGATAAGGCTTCCCAAAAGAGATGTCCAGCCCGATTTCAAACGTGGGTCCGAAGGTGCTTCCGTCCTGCATGGGGTAGCTGAAGCCTGCCATCATATCGGCGATCAGCACGGTTTTTTCCGGTTTCCCGGCGGTGTCGTTGAGGTAGATCTGCAAGCCAAAGGCCACCGATAGCGCCGAGCGGTTGATGCGGTAAGCCCCCCCGATCCACATGTCCTGACGGGGAAGCTCACCTTTGAAGCCCACATCGGCGACACCGCGCCGCAACACCGTATCGCCACGCAGAAAAGTATTGCGGTAAAACGCCATGGGACCAACCAACAGGTTGTGCGCGGGACTGAACATCAGTTCGCCCCCTCCGAGCAGATGCGGTGCGACCCGCAGGCCATTGATCTGCCGCGACAAGAAGTTGCCCGGCAACTGGGTCCCGTAACCACCTAAATCCAGGCGGACCTTCTTCAATTTCAATTCATATTCGAAGCCCATTCCCGCATTCAACTCCGAAAAGTTAAAAGGGGCTTGAAGCAGTTCATCGTCCCGGTGGTAGATCCGGACCTGATTGTAATTTGAGGTCCAGTTGGTAATCCCCAGGTTCATCCCCAGCGAAAACCGGGTGCGCTGCGACTTCACCAACTGCACCGCCACCATACCGTCGATACCGAGGCGGTTTTCGGTGTGCTCGATGTCGTTCGTAATCTGCGCACCCAAACCAAAGTTGCCCCCTTTGCCCAGCGGCTGGCTGTTAAAGTTGATAAACTGGCTGACCGAACGCCATCCGGCAATGCCCACCTTGCGCTGCTGGTGACTCAGATGGAAATTGTTCATGTCGAGTGCCCCCACGTTCGCCGGATTGCCGATTCCCGGCCGAAACACGTAGTTCAGCGAGATCGGCAATTGCTGGCTGACGAGGTCACCCAAGGGCCCCAAGACAAGCAATGCGAGTAAAAAGAGTATTTTATTGGACTTCATTCGATTTCCATTTCTGCAGTTCAGATAGTCGTTACCTTCTTCGAATCGTTACCCCACCAGCCAGTATTACTTCGCCGGTCATTAAATCTTTCAGCACCCACCAGTACACCCCATCCGGTAGGTTTTCCCCCGTCCAGGTGGATATGATCGGGTTCATCTGGTAGACCCGGCCCCCGCCGGGATTGTAAACATCAATGACGTAATTTTCCGGACTCAAATCTCCCCGCCACTGAATCAGCCAGGTGTCATTGGCTCCGTCC
>JBCCQH010000135.1:0-17409 GCA_039024435.1 Bacteroidota bacterium | reverse complement strand
GCCATAGCAAAATCACAGGATTAAATTTAAACAGCCTCTTAGTCATGTCCGGGAACTTATTCGTCGCCTTCCTCGGGGTACATCACCAACTGGATGTAATTGTCGAGATCGAGGTACTGCTCGGCGGCGAGTTTGACCGTTTGGTCGTTTACCCCATCCACAAGCGCGAGGTAATTCAGCATTTCTATCGGGTCAATGTCCAACTGGTAATGCTGTACCAACTGGTTCATCCAAAACCGGTTGTCCTTCATATCGGTCTCGTAGCTGCGGCGCTCGATTTCCTGAACTTTTTGCAGGTTTTTTGCCGAAGGACCGTTGTCGCGTAGGCTCCGGATCTCATCCATGGCGGTCTCGACCAGTTCATCTACGCGCTCGGGGGCACAGGTAAAGGAAATATCAATGCGGTAGCCGGGGGCGGGATGTTTTTTTGCCCGGGCACTGACCCGCACGCCGTAGACGCCACCTTTGTCCTCGCGGAGGGATTCGCGCAGCATGATTTTTAGCACGGATACCATGGCCTGCAGGTCAAATTCGTTTTGCAGGTTGAAGTCCATCCCGCCGGTAAATGCGAGGTTGACCATGCTTTTGGGGTCGGTTCCTTTGCGGAAGGAACGCTCGACGATGCCTTCCGGCGCTTTGATGCCGCGGTCTTTCCAGGATTCTTTGCGCTTGCCGCCGTCGATCCCCCCGATGTACTGGGTGATGTAGGGCTTGATCTCTTCCGGCACAAAGTTCCCTACGATCACAAAGGTAAAATCGCTGGGATTCATGAACCGGTCCAGGTAAGACATCAAAATCTGGGAATTGCTCAACTCGCCGATCCGCTCCTTGGTCATGGGCTGGCGCCGGGGGTGGTCTTGGCTCATGAGGACGGAGAGGGAGTCGCGAAATGCGCCCTCGGGACTGGCGCTCATATTGGCGAAGCCTTCCAGCATTTGCTTGTAGGAATTGAAGCCGTCCTTGTCCTGGCGCGGCGCGGTGAAGTACAAATGCACCAGTTGCAGCATCGTTTCCAGATCCTTGGGCGCACAGCCGCCGCGCAGTCCTTCGTACAGTTCCCCAATCCAGGGTGCAACCTGGACCACCTTGCCGGCGAGTTTCTTGTCCAGCACCGATTTCTTGAAGCGGCCCACCCCGGAGTTTTCGATCACGCCATCCAGGGCCCATGCCTTTTCGAATTCCGAATCCGAAAGCCGGGACAATCCGCCGGGGCTGTAGGCGTACATCATGATTTCGTCGTCTTTGAAATCGGTGGGGCGCAGCACAATCCGTGCGCCATTGGCGAGGGTCCATTCAGTCAGGTTGAGCGCGTCAACTGACTTTTCGGCGGTGATTTCGCCGGCGGCGGGCGGGGATTCGACCAAGGGCCGGTCATCGATTTCCTCTTTGTAGGGGTCGATGGTTTGCTTTTTGATGTCGCGGTAAAGGGCGAGGAGTTCTTCCTTGCTCGGCATCGTGACCCCTTCTTTCTCCGGACCGGTCATCACCAGGACCGAGTTTTCCTCGGTGATGCGCGTTTTGATCAGGGCATTGGTTTCTTCGAGGGTGATCGTGGGCATGATCTCCTTCGATTCTTTGTAGGACCAGGCGATGCCTGGGTAGGGCTGGTTGGTGAGGTAGTAGGCCACCAACTTCATGGCCAATTGCCGGGACTCGGTTTTGTTGCGGTCGTTGTAGCGGGTTTCGATTTGAGAAGCAAGCTTTTCCTTGGCCCGCTCCAGTTCGGTGGCGAGGAAGCCGTGGCGCCGGGCGCGCTCGACCTCGGTCAGGACTTGGGTGGCCCCCTTGACCGGATCGGTGGGGTTCATGACCCCAATGGCCATAAAGGCGGCTTTGTTGCGGAAGCCCCCAATCGGGCCGTCAAAGGTCCCACCAAACATCAGCGGCGAATCGCCTTTTTGCTGCACTTCCTCGATCCGCGCGGTGAGCATGAGCGAAGTGACCGCCTCGACCAGGCTCTGGCGGTAGTCGGCCTTGGTGACGACAGGATCGTATTCGTGCTTGTACAGAAGTTGCATCGAGCAAAATCCCGCTTCGGGATCAGTTTCCACCGCGGTGAGGATTTCTTCGTGGCCCGGAATGTCAAAACTGGGCCGCGCAATCGGTTCGGCACTGGCGGGAATCTCGCCGAATTGGGCGACGATTTTCTTTTCCATTTCCGCTGGATCAAAGTCACCCACCGCAATCACCGACATCAATTCGGGGCGGTACCACTTCTTGTAGAACCGCTTGATCGTTTCGTATTCAAAATTTTTCAGGATTTCCACCTTGCCGATGGGCAGGCGATCCGCGTAGTGGGAACCATTGACCATGACCGGGAGGTAGCGGTCGCGCATCCGCGAATCGGCCCCGGAACGCAGGCGCCATTCCTCAATGACCACCCCGCGCTCTTTGTCGATTTCTTTGTGGTCAAACGCAATCCCCGTCGCCCAGTCTTCCAGAATCAGCAAGCCTTTGTCGACGATCTTGGGGTCGTCGGTGGCGACCTGAATCATGTACACCGTCTCCTCAAAGCTGGTGTAGGCATTCAGGTGGGGGCCAAATTTGACCCCGGCCGATTCGAGGAAGTCAATCAGTTCGTTTTTCTCGAAGTTGGCGGAACCGTTGAAGGCCATGTGCTCGACGAAGTGGGCCAATCCCTGCTGGTCATCGTCTTCCAGGATCGAACCAGCATTGACCGCGAGGCGCAATTCCATGCGGTTTTCCGGCTCTTGGTTTTTCTGCACGTAGTATTTCATGCCGTTGGGCAGCACGCCGGAACGGACGTCGGGATTCAGGGGAATCTTGTCTACACTTTCGGGCTGTCCCTGGGCGTAGAGGAGCGGCCCCAGCATCAGCCCGGCCAACATTCCGATCAGAGATCGGGAAAACATCTTCAATTGCATATCGGGAATGGTTTTTAGATCAAATTTCTTCGCGAATTTAAGGAATGTGGTGCATTTGGGGGAAGAGGGAGAGATGGGCGGCGGACAATCTTGGCGGGTGGGGAAAATCCTCGGGTGCTGCACGGCCTGCGGTGCGGGTACGATCCCGTGCGGAAGGGACGTTTTGGGTTGCTTAAATGCTGGTAGGTTGCGGGTGCGGAACGCGCCAATTGGAAATCGGAAATTGAACAATTGGAAATTCTCAAGCTTCCTGCGACAGAATTGCCGCCCGCGCATTCCCCCTCACCCAATACCTGAAAATCCCTATCTTCGCGTTTTGTAAACCGCATCCCCATGGCTGAAGCATTGCAATCCACTGACTTGACCTTTTCGGTGCCTTCCGAGCAATACCGGGGCAAGGTCCGCGACACCTACAACCTCGCCAATTCGGTTCTGGTGTTGGTGGCCACCGACCGGATTTCCGCCTTCGACGTGATTCTGCCCCGCGCGATTCCCTACAAGGGCCAGGTGCTCAATCAGACTGCGCTCCACTTCTTGGAAGCGACCCAGGATATCGTACGCAATCACTTGATCATCAGTCCGGACCCAAACGTTACGATTGGGCACTACTGCACCCCGATCCCCATCGAAATGGTGGTGCGGGGGCACCTCTGCGGCCACGCCTGGCGGATCTACCGGGACGGAGGACGCGAGATTTGTGGGGTGACCATGCCCGAGGGCCTTCGGGAAAACGATGCTTTTCCTGAGCCGATTATCACCCCGGCGACCAAGTCGGCCATTGGACACGACGAGGACATCAGCGAGCAAGACATTCTCAAGTCGGGACTGGTCGAGAACGATGTTTGGGCGGAGATGCGCTACTACACGTTAGAGCTTTTCCGCCGGGGACAGGCGATGGCCCGGGAAAAAGGGCTCATCCTCGCGGACACGAAATACGAATTCGGCTACGACCAAGACGACCGCGTCACCTTGATCGATGAGATCCACACACCGGACAGTTCCCGCTACTTCTACACCCAAGGATTCGACGCGCGGCAGGTGGCCGGTGAGCCGCAAAAACAGCTTTCGAAGGAATTTGTCCGGGAATGGCTCATGGAAAACGGCTTTCAGGGATTGGAAGGGCAAGTGATGCCCACGATGCCGGACGCCTTCGTCGCCTCGGTCAGCGCGCGCTACATTGAACTGTACGAAACCGTAACGGGCCAACCGTTTATCCCCGCCGCGACCGAGGATCTCCCGGGGCGCATACAGGCGAATGTCACCGCCGCCATCACCGCCATGGGCGGCTAAAGCGAAATTTTCCTAACTTCGAAACCTATATTTCGATTCAAATTCATCCATGAAATACTTAACGAAACTCCACGAAAATTACGTCCTGCTTCAGTTGCAGGAAGAAAAGTTGAATTCTTCCATTGCGCCCGATCTGAAGAGTGCCTTGGTGATGCTGGGCGCGCAGGGAGTGCGTAACTTTCTCTTGGACCTGTCGGAAGTCCAGTACGCCGACAGCTCCGGCCTGAGTGCCCTGCTGCGTGGCAAGGCGATTGCCGGTGAATCGGGTGGTCTGTTTGTCCTCTTCGGCGTGAACAGCCACGTCACCAAATTGATCCAAATCACCCAGCTCGACCGCGTTTTCAACATCCTTCCGACCCAGCAGGAAGCCATTGAGGCGGTGTTCATGCACGAGATCGAGTCGGGCATCTCCGAGGAAGAAGGCGCAGACAGCGAGTAATCCTCCGCAGGAAACGCCTTGGAGGCGGTTCGAAACTGGTTTGTGAAATTTGCTATCTCAGATTTTTTTGTCCATCGAAGCTCATTTTGGAGTCCATCGCCCAAGTTCTGAGCTGCGCCAGCTCGCTCCGAAAATGGGCGAGATAATAGCGGAAGAGGGGCAGAAAAAGATGCTCTAGCAAAGTCGCAGAATTAAATTTAAACTGGCGCTTAACAAATCCGTGCTTCGTCCGGGTCAGCTCGGCGGTCAAAAGACTGGTTGGCTCTTCCGTTTCACGTAACCAAACTTGGTTTTGCGACCGGTTATTTGTTAAATTCACCTTCGGTGGTGTGTCCGGCTCCCTCCTTTGGCGATCCAAACCCGAAGCTCTGTGCCGACCCTCACCGGGAATCCAGTCGGCTGGTCCCGTGCAGGGATTGAGTTCGCCAAAGCGTTTTTCCTCGGTACGAAAGGTTATCGTGAGCGTATTTACAGTTCGCATATTGGGTAGCAGCAGCGCAACGCCTGCATTTTCTCGGTTCACTTCGGCGCAAGTGGTGAACTACAGCGACCGCTTCTACCTCATTGATGCCGGCGAAGGTGTCCAGATGCAACTGCAGCGCTACAAGATCAAGTATTCGCGGATCGATGGCATTTTCATTTCCCACTTGCACGGGGATCACATCCTGGGCATCCCCGGGCTGCTGGCTTCATTGAGCATCTTTGAACGGTCGGCCCCCTTGCCGATTTACGCGCCGGCGGGCCTGCACGATATCCTGGAAGTGCTGTTTCTGCACTCGGAGACGCAACTCAAGTACGAACTGGAATTTCACGCGCTAGAAGACTTCGCTTCCGGTGGGGTCATCTTTGAAACTGAGCGGATGCAGGTCAAAAGTTTCCCCCTGAGCCACAATACGTTCTGCCGGGGCTTCGTCTTTGCCGAAAAAAACAAGCGCCGCAAGTTTAACTTTTACCGCGCCAAAGAACTGGGCATTCCCAAAGAATACTTTCATTTGATCAAGCAGGAGCGCGACATCACCCTGCCCGACGGACGGGAGATCCCCGCCGACGACGTCCTGTTTCCCCGGGAAGCCCCGCTGTCTTACGCCTATTGTTCGGATACATCGCCGGACGATGCAATTTTGCCCTTCATCGAGGAGGTCTCGCTGCTCTACCACGAGTCGACCTTTCTGGACAATCTGCGGGAGCGGGCGCGACAGACCTTTCACAGTACGGCCCGCGAAGCCGGGGAGGTGGCCGCCCGTGCCCGGGTAAAAAAACTGCTCATTGGGCATTTTTCGGCCCGCTACCGCGACCTGGATCCGCTGCTGAACGAGGCGAAAAAAGAATTTGCCAACACTGAACTGGCGACGCAGGGCCTGGTTTATGATTTGAGAAAGGATGGAAGAGCAAAAAAATAATTCGGTGTCGTTGCACCACAATTTATTTCGCCGGGAAAACCTACTTTTTGTAATTCTGGGCGGGTTTTTTGTGGCCAATGCCCTCACTGCGGAGTTCATCGGCGTGAAGTTGTTCTCCCTGGAAGAACTGCTGGGGTTTGAACCGCTCAACCTTGCGCTGTTTGGCAACGAGGGCCTGTCTTTCAATCTGACCGCTGGGGTGCTGCTCTGGCCGGTGGTGTTCATCATGACCGACATCATCAACGATTATTACGGCATCAAAGGCGTGCGCATCTTGTCTTATCTCGCGGCTGGGCTGATCGGGTACTCTTTTTTTATGTTTTACTTCGGTATGCAAGTGCCGCCGCCCGATTTCTGGCTGGAAAGGGAGATTTCCCCCGGCGTCACCGTCAATATGGACCACGCCTTCAATGCGGTCTTCGGGCAGGGCATGTGGATCATTGTGGGTTCGTTGGTCGCGTTTCTTGTCGGGCAGATCGTCGACGCCTACGTATTTCGCCGCATCAAGCAGTTTACCGGTGACCGGCGCATCTGGCTCCGGGCGACCGCTTCGACCTTGGTTTCGCAGTTGCTCGACAGCTTCGTGGTACTGTTCATCGCTTTCTATTTGGGGGCGGGCTGGGATTTGAGCCTGGTCTTTGCGATTGGGATCGTGAACTACATCTACAAGTTTACCGTGGCTGTCGTCTTGATTCCGGCCCTGTACGGCATCCACTGGGTGATCGGGCGTTACCTCGGTGCTGAACTGGCCGACCGCATGCGGGAAGAAGCCGTTGCCGGGAGCTAACTTACCCTTTATGTAGCCGCATTTTTCTTCAGGATGAGGTCCCATGCTGGGGGGACACGCAGCTTTTTTGCGGTCGGTGCCTCTGCCCGGTGACCACCGCGGGGCGCATTTCCCCAACAAATCCGTCCCCAAGTTCCAAAATCACCGAAACCACTTTTCCCGGCGCCGGGCTTTCCCAATGATCCGAAGTTCAGCATTGACCCCTGGTCCGCGGGCAAACCAGAAAGCATTTTGCGGAAGTGCCCACCGCTTTTTCCGGGACAAATTTCGCCCGGTTTTACATTTCTTTTTCCCGGTCAAAGCACCAATCGACAAAAGAAAGAATCATTCTTTATATTTAGGCTGATTTTTCGTCAATCAATTAATCGACTAACACTTTGGACATTGTTGAGTCAGTCATTTTTGGTCTTACCAGCGATGAGGTGAGGCGCTTCAAGATTCTTTCCAACCGCTTCAAGGCGGATGAGGAAAAGAAGCTCCTGATTTTGTTTGACGCGATCCGTTCTGAGAAATATGCCGACGACGACAAGGCCCTGGTGGTGGATCTTTACGGCGAAAACAACGCAAAGACCCGCAACCGCTACTACCGCCTGCGCAACAAACTGCTCGACAACATCGAAAAGAGCCTCGTTTTTTACCACTTCAAGTACAAGGACTCAATTCATGCCTATTACGACATTCAGCTCTCGATCATGTTTCGGGAGCGCGGCAGTTACCGGCTCGCCCTGTATTTTTTGAAGAAAGCAGAAAAGAAAGCCAAAGCCCTCGACCAGTTCAATATCCTCGAACAGATCTACGAAGAGTACGCCCAACTGGCGATCAAGGACATCGAAATCGACATCGAGAAGAAGCTGGAAGAGCGCAAAGAAAACCTTCGCAAAGTCGAGTTGTTGCGCAAAAACACCGAAGCCATTGCGGTGATCACCCAGAAATTGAAGTCCTCAAACTTCTCCCGGGGCAAGGCATCGGTGATCGAACTGCTCGACAAGACGCGCCAAAAAGTCGAAGAATCCGCGCCGATTTTCAATTCGCCGGAAGGCAAAATCCAACTTTTCCGCACTGTCACCGCCCTGTTGCTGCAAAAGGAAGCCCATCCCCAACTGGTGGATTACCTGGATCAGACAATTGCCGAATTTGAGGCCAACCAGTTGTTCAACAACGATACCCACGAGACCCGGCTCCTGATGCGGCTTTGGCTGATCATTTCCCTCTTTAAAGTCTACAAATTTGCCCGCGCCGGGGCGGAACTCTTGACCTTCGAAAAGGAAATGAAGCTGTTCAACAAGCAGAACTACTTCACCTACCTCTTCAATTACTACAACATCAAGATCAACCTGCTCAAGGCCAATGGTGACGCCAAAGGCGTGGAGAAAATCATCCGGGCCGCGCTCGACCAGAAGGAAATCCGGAGCCGTGGCGACAACGTTTGCTACCTCCTGCGCAGCCTGGCCGACCACCAGTTTAACAGCCAGCGTTTTCAGGACGCCGTCAGTACCATCGCCCGCCTCAAAGCCGAGTCCAGCTACGAGAAGCTGAACCAAGAAGTGCGCCTGTTCATCGAGATTTTCGAGATGATTAACCACTTTGAAGCGGGGGACCACGCCTTCATGGAAAACAATTTCAAGGAATTCAAGCGCAGCTTCCGTGCTCTGCTCAAGCAGGAGGAAAACGCACCCACCAAGCGGTTTTTGGAAATCCTGCAGCGGATGAACACCGCTGCGGTGGAAGGCCGGAAAGTCTCCCTGCGGGCTGCGTTGAAAGGCTACAAAGAAATGACTTCGGAGTCCGAGTACGGCGACAATCACATCATCATGTACGACCTGTACTTGCAATCGCGTCTCGAAGGCCGTCCTTATTACGAGTTGTTCCTGGAAAATACCCGCCGCCGCGCCAAGCGGTGAGGAGAAAACGAAGGTTTTCCGGCCTTTGGGGCCCTCACTTGTCCCCTCGACTCCCACCAATCTCTCTCTCCCCACTTGTCATCTCGACGCCCGACGAAGGAGGAAGGAGAGATCTTTCCCGCTGTGAATTTCCGCGCTCCCCCCCCCGGCACCGAGAAAGAATTCTCCTACCGTCGAAATGACCAGGGGCGAGAATCCCCACCGTTCCCGATCACCCAAGCCCCAAGGCTCACAAAAATCCCAAAACAAACCACAAACGCCCCCTCAAAGCCGTGCTACCTGAACCGTAATCTCCTCCATCCGGCCCTTGTCGTCCATACAGCCGATCTGCACCTCGCCCGTGGGGGGAGAAAAGAAAAAGCGCTTGCCCGCCTCGGCTACGCCGAGGAACTGATCATTCGCAAACCAATAGTGCAGGGTGGCATCGGCCTCCGGTTGCGCTTGCAGGGCGAGGGATTGGCCCTCGTCGAGGAAATACTCATCCGCCTCCGCCGGCGAGGTAATCTGGGGCCCCTGGGTGTAGAACACCCCTTCACAGGCCGGATTGTGCGGAGGCCGGCGCCGGTAGATGGCATTTTCCGTTTCGTACCACAAAAGCAATTCCGGCGGATAAACCGGATAAGCTTGCCGCCGGTATCCCGAAGCCGGCAGACAAGCCTTACAGTACCGCAGGGTCCCCGCCGAATCGGTCAACACTTCCTGCATACGGGGGCACACGGGCAAGGCGCCCGCCCGGGCCAGATGCCAGTCGTGTTCCTGGCCAGTGCAGTGCGGTCCCGGACGCAGCCCGGTATGGGGACATACCTTCACCTCGCGCAAGCCCGGCGGGCGCGGAAACCACTCCGTTTCGGATGTCGGGTCAAGCGAATTGAACAAGTCCACCAGCAGCGGCACCGCCGTGCGGGCACCCGATGATCGGTAGGCGGGTGTCCCGTCCATATTGCCCATCCACACCCCAATCGTGAAGCGCGGATTGAACCCGATGGCCCAGGCATCCCGCCGCCCAAAGGAAGTTCCCGTTTTCCACGCAATGCGCGGCAGATCCGTGCGGTCGAGCAGCTCGTTCGGCAAATCCGGCCGCTCCACCCCGGACAAAATATCCGCCAGCAACCAGGCCGCTTCCGGGCTGCACAGGCTGTCCCCTTCCGGCAAATCGTCTGCCGGAGGGGGCAGTACAAACCGCAACGGCCGCCACCGCCCCCCATTCGCAAAGGCGCGGTACAGCCCCACCAATTCCTCCAGGCTCGCGTCGCAGCCCCCGAGGGCCAGCGACAGCCCCAAATCAGCCCGATCCGCGATAATGTTCCGCATATTGCCCCGTGCCAAGTGGTCCAGCACCCTTGCCAGGCCCACCCGCTGCAACAAGCGGACCGCCGGCAGATTCAAGGAACTCCGCAGCGCATCCTCCGCCGTCACCTCGCCCCGGTACGCCAAATCGTAGTTGACCGGGGCGTAGCCGTGGAAATCCTGCGGCACGTCCAGCAAGCGCCGCCGGGGTGTGATCAGCCCCGCATCGAAGGCCATGGCATACACCAACGGCTTCAAAGTCGAGCCCGGTGAGCGAGGTGCGACCACCGCGTTGACCTCCCCGCCGGCGGCTTTGTCCTGGAAATCGGCCGACCCACAGTAACTCACCACCGCGCCGGAAGCATTGTCCACCACCAATACCGCGCCATTGGTGACCCCGGTGCCGGCAATGCGCCGCACGTGGTTTTTCAAGAGCCGTTCGCTGATCGCCTGCGCCGCCGGATCCAGCGTGGTGGTGAGGGGCGTGGAGGGAAATCGCCGCCGAATCATCGTACAAAATTGCGGTGCACGGGGGACAATGCCCTGGCGGTGGGCCGGAATCACCTCGCGCAAGGCAGCGTGGATTTGGCTTTCGGAAAAAGTGCCGGTCTCCCGAAAATGTTTCAGCCAGCGGTCACGGGCCGCCCGGGCCCTTTCCGGATGCTGGTCGGGCCGCAGCGAATTGGGGCGGTTGGGAACCACCGTCAGCAGCACCGATTGGGCGAGGCTCAAGCGCTCCGGTGGCCGGTCAAAGTAGAGTAGAGACGCCGCTTTTACCCCTTCGATGTTGCCGCCGTAGGGCAAATAGCTCAAGTAAAGTCCGAGGATTTCCGCCTTGGAATAGTGCCACTCCAACTGCAAAGCGCGGAACGATTCCCACAGCTTGTTGCCCCAGGTGCGCTCCTTGGGTTCCATCATCCGCGCCAACTGCATGGTGATGGTCGAGGCTCCCGAAGTCCGCCGCCCGTGGACGAGGTTGTTCCCGGCGGCCCGCAGGATGGAGAAGGGATTGACCCCCGAATGGTAGTAAAACCAACGGTCTTCTTTCGCCACGAGGGCGCGGACCAATTCCTCGGGCACCTCTTCCACCCGGGTCCGCATCCGCCACTTTTGGTCCGGGCTGAGGTAAGCGTTCAGCAGGCTTCCGTCCCGCGCCCGGATCAACTGGCTGTAGGGCTTTTCCGGCGGCAAGGGAAAGGCCAGGTCCAGCCCCAAGAACAACAGCCCGGCGCCGAGCACCACCAGTGCGATCCGCCGCAACCGGCGCGCCACTTTGCTTAGATATTTTCCCAGAATCGCCATGGTTCAGTTGGCGGTCGTGGGGCGAATGTTGTTGCGCAGACGCGTCCAAAGGCTTTGGTCCATCTGCGTGGACTCAGCGCCCTTACCCTGGCCTTTCGGGGTCGGCAATGGTCCCAACCGGTCTTCGGGCAGCTCGGCACTGAGTGGGTAAATGTACACCGTATCGCCACTCTGCACCGAATTGATGGCCGGGTCGTACATCGCTTCCGCCGCGAGGGGAGGCAACAGGTAACTGCCCCGGCTCACCGCCCGCACCAAGAAGGACAATTTCCGGGTAGCGTTGGCGCGGGCACTGAGATAATGCAGGACCCGGTCATCGCGTACATCGGCGTGCTGGCTGCGGCCGAGGTTTTTGATCCAGGTAAATTGATCCCCCTTCAGTCGTAGATTCTCTACTTCAAATCCGGCGGGGATCATATCGGTGATGGCGAGGTTGTCCGCGTCTTGCTCGGCGGTCAACTCCACGGTACACACGACGAGATCGCCCTGGTGAAAGAGTGGCCGCTGGTAAGGCCGTCCCTCGGGATCGTACCATTTGCGGCGGACGCGCAGCTTTTCGTCCCGGTCCCGGGCTCGGACCCCAGTGCCTTGCCGGATTCCGCCGACTTGCCAAGAATACCATGCCTTGCCTTCGCCGGTTGCGGTGAGCTTGATCGTTTTGCCCAGCAGGTCTTGCCCCGCCAGGCGGAAAGGTTCCCCGGAAAAGGTCCGCTCGGGCTGGCCATCCACGGCTACGCTGACTTTCGGATGCTTCAATCCCTCGCTGCTCAGGGCTTTGCCGATGGCCAGGAAGGCCCAGACGCGGTCCTGGGTGGAGTAGATCCGCTTCCGGTTTTCCACCAGATAGCGCAGGGAAGATTCCACGTGCGGATGATCGGGATCGGCTTCCACGAGGGCGGTCAGCACCATGGCATTGGCGCGGATGGGCGAATCAAAACTGCCGCCGGTCAGGCGCACGGCTCGTTCCGCTCGCCAGGTGGAGGGCAACAATTGCTCCAGGCTGCCCACGTCGCCGGCCAGGGCAAATGCGGTTCCCAGCAGGTAGCGGCTGTCCCGCGTCATCAGTTCCGGATGGTCGCGGTAATAATTCATCAGCGAAATGTCGGGCTCGCCGGCCAGGGCCAGCACGTAGAGGGCATAAATGACCTCCTTTTTCACCCGTTCGCCAGTTTGTCCGTCTTCGTCTTTGAGGTAGTGGTAGGTAAAGGTCGCCTTTTCCGCGGCAAATTTGGCCAGGAAGCCGAGGGCATTTTCAATCGTGGAGGAATTGACTGGGTAACCGGCCTTTTGCGCTTCGACCAGGAAGTGGGTCACGTAGGTTGAGGCCCATTCATTGGCGTAGCTGCCTCCCGGCCAGTAGGCAAATCCTCCGTGGTAAAGCTGCATGGATTCCAGCCGGTAGATGCCCTGGCGGACATTGTGGACCGCATTGGAGGACTGGAAGCGCTCCGGGGCCACGATTTCGGCCAGTTTGGGGTAATACAACTGGGGAAAGACCGCCGAAGTGGTCTGCTCGGCGCAACCGTGGGGGTAGCGCAGGAGGTACTCGAGGTCGCTGGCAAACTCGGTGACCGGCAGCCGGGAAATAATCAGCCGCGTGTTGTGCAGGCCAGGATAGTAGCCGTCCGGGAGGGCAATCTGGACGGAACTGCCGGCTGGAATGACGCCGCTGCCACTTTCTCGCTCGAAGGGAGCCGGAGGCCGTACGGCCAATTCGTAGTCGTGGACCGCCGTTTCCAAGCCGCTCAGGGAAAAGCGAAGTTTGCCCACCCCGATTTCGGGTTGGGCGATGACTTTGAACTCGCCGGTTCCACTGCCCTGGGCGGTCAGGTCAATCGCGACCTGCGGGCGGCCCACTACCCGGAGCGGGCCTTCCACTTGCAGTTCCACCTGGGCCTTTCCGGCCGACTCGGTCGTGTTCAGCAGGTCCACCGGAACCACAAGGGTATCGCCGGCGGTGGCGAACCGCGGTACGCCTTCCAGCATGACCACGTCGTCTTTGATGATTAGCGGCGCGTCCCCCGATCCGAATCGCTTTCCTTGCCAGGCCACCGCCATGATGCGGGCCCGGCCATTGAACTCTTTGGGGATGTCGATCTGGGTGGTGGCGCGACCCGCCGCATCAGTGCGCAGGATCCCACTCCAACTCGCCAAAGCCCGGAAGCGCTGGGCCTGGACGGGATTGAGGAGGGTCCCCCCATCGGTATTGTAACCCGATCCCCCGCCGGTCGCGCCCTGGGCCGAGGGGACTTCCGGGAGCAGGAATTTGTACAGGTCGTAGTTGCGGACCCGGTTTCGCCGGGCGGCGTACAGGTAGGTAAAGGGATCGGGGGTCGCGTAATTTTTCATGGCGAGGATGCCCTCGTCCACGATGGCCACCGTCACGCGAATGTCGCGGCGGGCAGCGGTGCGCACGGTGACCTTGGCGGTGGTGCCGGGTTTGACCTGGTCCGGAGCGGCGATGCGAATGGGGAGCTGCCGGCGGGAATCGTCCACTTTGAGGGAGATTTCACCGTGGGCGACGGTCATTGGTAGCGTGCGGGTATTGCGTTGGGGCCGGAACAGGGTGGCACTGACGATCACATTGGGGAGCATATCGACGTTGAGGGGCAAGCGCAGTTCGGCACTGTTTTTTTCCACGTTGAGGTAGTAGTGCCGGTAGACGCGGTCCCGCTCCACCGTCACCAGCATGCGCCCGGAAAACGGGGTGGTGAACAGCAGACGCGCGGTTTCGCCCACGCGGTAATTGTCCCGGTCCGCAATGATCGCAATGTCGCCTTCTCGGTCCACTTCGAAGGAGCCGGCGGTGGCCACGTCGCGGCCGTAAGCGCTGAACTTGAGTTTGTGGACCTGGCCGGGTGCAGCGAGCCGTCGCACTTTGATTCGATAATTGCCGGCGTCGCGCAGGCGCATTCGGTAGCGGTAGGGACCATTGCCGAGGACAATGGTATCCTTGCGCAAGGTGAGAGGATTGGCCTCGGAGACGTAGTTGTAGTTTCCGGCCCGCCGCCGGAGGGAGTTGGTCCAGTCGTAGCGCTGTACCGTGACCACAACCTCCTCCCCGGCCGCGAAGATATCTTGGTCATTGACCGCCACCACGTCAAACTCGTAGTTGTCGTTCACGCTGAAGATGCGGCCGCGGGCCTGTACGCCCAGGAATATGCCCTGGGCCCGGATTTGAAAGCGGGTTCGGCGGGAAACTGTGCGTCCCGTATTGTCGAATACAGTGGTAAACAGGGTTCCTTGCCGCCGCTCCAGTGCGTTGAGATCGGACGGAATCTCGAACTGTAAGGTATCGGTCCCCGCGGCGCTGAGTTGCCCGCTGCCCTCGTAGTCCTGAAGTTCCGAATGGCGGTTTTCGTCGGTATCAAAGCGGAAGTCGGGATACTTTCGGCTGTAGAAGCGCAATTTGCGGAAAGAGAACCGGTAGTCGTAGCGGTGTTCGGCGCAGGGCGATCCGAAATAGTAGGCGGCGGCGAGGGGGAAGCGCAGGGTATCGCCAGGCAAGCCAGTGGGGGCCAGTCGGTCGAGATCCACTTTGATTTTGTCCGGGACGAATTCCTCGACGTTGAAGGAGTAGGTGGCCAAGGTGACATCGCTGGTGGTTTGGACTTCGGCGCGGTACCAGCCGGTGCGGCTTTCGGCCGGAATCGGGACGCTGAATTCGAGGCTGCCCTCGGAATCGCTCACTCTTTTGCGGTCGGCCAGGACGGTGCCGTTGGGTCCGGTCACCTGAAAGCGCAGGGGGCGATTGCGGATGGGTGCCATTTCCCAGGACCGCAGGATGGCGGCAAAGTGGGCGGTGTCTCCCGGCCGGTACAGGTCGCGCTCTCCGTAGAGGAAGGCTTCGGTTTCCCGGTAAGGTCTTCCGGCAGTTTCCCGCCGCCAGTCTTCGATTGCCATGGAGCGCAAGTCGAGAAAGTTGAAGTCGTTTCCGGTACTGGCGGTGATCAGGCGTGGTTCCCAACGGCCGCGACCTGTACTCAGCCGGTTCTCCAATCCGGTAAAGCGGGCAATGCCCTGCCCATCGGTGGTAGCGGTGAGCACTTGCTGATTGGTGGCGGAGATGACACGTACGGTGACCCCGGGCACGGGACGGGCGGTGGAAAGGGCATTGACGAAGACCAGGATTTCGTCGTCGGTGCGCTTGGCGATCAGCCCGAGATCGGACAGGGAAACGATCTTTGCGTCGGTGGGCCAAAACTCGTCCGGCTTGACCAGTTCCACGGTAAATATGCCTTTGTAATTGCTGCGGAGGCGCTTTTGTAGGTTGACCGCGACGTTGAAAGGCTCGTTTTCGGGGGCTTCCTCCAGCGAAATGGTGTCCTCAGCGATCAGCCGCCCGTTGTTGCGGATGTTGACCTCACTGCCGTAGCTGTAGAAGTAATCGCGGGCATTGCGGTAATAGTTGTTTTGGGCAAAGGTGTAGCGGTTGCCGTTCAGGAAGTGCAACAGGTTGTTTGCGTAGATCTCGTGCAGTCGCACCACGATGTAGCGGGTATTGACGGTCTTGACGTTGAGGTTTTCCGCTCCGTTGCGCATGAGGTAGTGGCCCTGGTTGTCGGAAAAGCGGGCAAATGGATCCAATCCGGGCAGCATGAGGTTGTAGGTAAAGTCTCTTTCCAGCAGTCCGCCGCGCAGTCCGCCCAGGCCTTTGCGGATGCTGACATTGACCAGGCGACCGGGCTTAAAGTCGGCCCGAATCCGGATCCGGGGGCCGTCTTTTTCCAGGCCGAAGTCCATCTCGGGGGTCAATTTGAGGTAGCTGCGAAGGGCCTTGGGGTCTACCGGTTGGTTGGTCTCGATGGTCACAGTGATGCGGCCATCTTCGATGCGGTGCTTCACGGTGCGGATCAGGAGGGATTTTACCGGGGCGAGGGTTTCTTTGAAGGTGATGTCCCGGTTGAGTTGCGCATGGGGAAGGGTGGAGGGGAGTCCCGCCCGGCAGCGCACTTCGAATTCGAGTTTGCCCGGGGCCAGTTCATCGGCGTCCAGCAGCAGTTGGAGGCGGGAGTCGCGGCGGTAACTCTCAAGCTGAAGCTGCTCGATGCGCTTGCCCTGGTGGTACAGTTCCAGGTGCTTGAGGGCTTCGCTCGGTTCCACGGGATGGGAAAAGGTCACCTCGATGCGGACCGGCGAGCGCAAAGCGCGGTGGGATGGCGGGGGCCAGGAGATACTGATCGCCCGCGGCTCGAAGAGTGGGGTGTGGAACCGGAGGGTATCAAAATCGGCTCCCATACGCTTGCCCATCAGGGCGGCGGGCTGCACCACAGCGGTATAGTGCCAGGCGGGTTTGAGGGCTTCGGTGGGGGTAAAGCGCAAGGTCTGGGGATCGCTCCACTTATAGCCGCCGGCAATCGGCGGCTCGAACTGGACCAGATCGCGGAAGATCCATTCGTCGAGGGAATCTTCGGGGGCGAGGGGAACATTGAATTTGAAGGTCAGGCTGCCGCGTGCGGAGACTTCGCCCTCGGGGGCATCGGTCAGGCGAGCGGGGCTAAAACAGCCATTGAGCAGCAACAAAAGGGAGAAAACCAGGCCATACGGGCGGTAAAAATGAAGAAAAATGGGCATTGAGGACAGCGTCGATGGTGGAGATGATAGAAAATAGCGGCGACACCTGCCGGGGAAACGGAGGCGTCGGGAAACGGGAATTGGCGTACTTTTCTGGTTTCGGATAATCCCCTTTCGGGAAGGATCCACTTTTCCCTACGCGGTACGGGGGCGAGGGTTGCGGTTTGGGGCAAGAATTTTGGAAAATTTCCCATTGCTCGATTTTCAACGCGCGGAGCTGCTTTTGGGGGGACGGTGATCGGGAATTCATTGCGGGGTTTCTGGGGCATGGTGGGTTCCGTATTTCCAGGGAGGGGAGGCTTGGACTTAGAGGCTGTTTAAAATTGGTTTGTGAAATTTGCTAGAGCAGATTTTTTTGTCCGTCGAAGCTCATTTTGGAGTCCATAGCCAAAGCTATGGGCGAGAAAATAGCTGAAGAGGGGCGGAAAAAGATGCCATAGCAAAATCGCAGAATTAAATTTAAACAGCCTCTTAGACGGTTCAAAATGAGTTGATTGTGAGCGGTTTGCCTTTGTCGCAGCGGCAGGCCATGGCCTGTCGCTGC
>JBCCQH010000134.1:0-17735 GCA_039024435.1 Bacteroidota bacterium | reverse complement strand
ATCCTGAATGTCGAACAGGACCAGATCCAGATCGGCAATGAGTTCCGGCTGCGGTTTTTTGTTGCGCCCGTACAGCGAAGCAATCGCAATGCCCGTGCGGCGGTCTTTGCCGTCGAGGATCTTTTTGCCCGCGTCCTGGTCCCCGCGAAACCCGTGTTCGGGCGCAAATACCCGCACGACCTCAACCCCCAGTGCGGCAAGCGTATCCACCAGATGGGTACCCCCAAAAATGAGGCTGGTTTGGTTGGCGACCAGTCCGATTTTCTTGCCCCGAACGAGATTCAGTTTTTCCGACACGAGGCGCTCGGCCCCGGTATAGACCCGTTTGGCCGGGACCTCGGCGGCAAGTTTGGGCGCCGAATCGGTGGCCTCCAGATTGTCGTCGGGAGTGTTGGAGGGGGATTGGCCACAGGAAAGCAGCGTCAGGAGCAGCAACAATCCGGGCAATACCAGTGTCCGGGGAATTTGATTGAGGGTCATGCGAACAATTTACGTTGAAGGGAGCAGACCTGCATCCACAATTCCACAACGAATTACCCGAATGCATTTATTATCTTTGCCCTCCACCAATATGTCTGCTCGATGTTGTACGCCCTTTCGGCCGGTTTGATTTGTTTTCTCGTCGCGAGCCTCGCCACGCTGGTGGCGGTCCGGGTAGGCGTGATTTACCGGCTGCTGGCGGCATTTTTGGTCTGGGGAGCGCTGCTCCCGGTGAGCTTGCTGGTGCTGCGCCCCTTGGAAGCTCCGTATTCGGTGTGGTACCTGCCCTATCTGGCGGCACTGGGGACATTTTTGGGCATGGGAGCCAAGTGGTGGAGGACGCGTTACTGGACCCAGAAGCTGTTCAATTTCCGGACCTTTGAGTTTTCTTTTGCCGCTGGGATCACCTTTCGCGCCCAGCGATCCATTTCGACGCTGGTGGTGCGGCTGGGCATTATCAGCATTGCCCTGGGGGTAGCGGTCATGGAAGTGGCGGTGTCGATTGTCTTTGGCTTTGAAGGGGCGATCCACGAAAAGGTGATCGGATTCGGTTCCCATATCCAGGTGGGCAATCTCCTGGAAGAATTGGAAAGTGAAGTGACGCCGCTGCCCCGGTACAACGATTTTGTCCCCGAGATCGCGGCTTTGCCGGAGGTACGCAATGTATCGCCCTACGTGCTGAAGCCTTGCATGCTGCGCTCCAAAGCCGGCCAGGAAGGCATTGTCCTGAAGGGAGTGGACTCGACTTACAACTGGGAATTTTTTTCCGAAGCCCTCGTGGAAGGGCGGGTGCCCGACGTGACCCAGGGACGCCGCTACAGCAAAGAAATTCTCATCTCCCGGAAATTGGCCGCCCGGCTCGACGTGAACCTAAACGACAAAGTGTTCGCCTATTTTTTTGACTTGCAGCGAGGCAAACCGAATGTGCGCCAGTTCAATGTCACCGGCATTTACGAAACTGGTCTGGGTGAGTTTGACCTGGTAAATGCTTCCTGCGACCTGCGGGCACCGCAGGAAGTTTGGGATTGGCGGCCCGATCAAGTGTCCGGCTTTGAAGTCTGGTTAAAGAACCTCGATGATTTGCGCACCCTGGAAAAGCACCGGGTGGACATTGAGTACCTCCTGCCCTACGAGTACGAAGCCACGACGATCACCAAGGAGTACCCCGAAATCTTCGAGTGGGTCGCCCTACAGCACCAAAATGTCTGGTTCATCCTCATTCTTATGGTCCTGATTGCCGTGATCAACATGGTTTCGGTGATCCTGATTCTCATTTTGGAGCGGACTCGGACCATCGGGTTGCTCAAGGCACTCGGGATGGCCAATCGCCGAGTGCAGGACCTTTTTGTCACCAATGCCCTCTTTCTGATATTGATCGGGCTTTTAGTGGGCAATGCGCTGGGCTTAGGTCTGCTCGTCTCGCAATACATCTGGGGCTGGTTGGAAGTCGACCAGGAAAACTACTTCGTCAACGTGGTTCCCGTTGCCCTCAAGTGGGACTGGTTCCTGGCGATCAATGTCGGGGTGGTCGGGGTGTGTACCTTCTTTATGTACCTGCCGGCTTGGCTGGTGACGCGGATCACGGCGGTGAAAGCGTTGCGGTTTGATTAAACTGCTTTTTCCTTTGAAAATAGCCGCAGGTAGAACCGCGGATCGATGAGTGTCTTCGTGGTCGAACCGGCGTAGACCAGTTCTTCGATGGCTTTGCCGTTGAGGCGGCGGAAGGAACTTTGCAACAGCGAGGCACTCAGGTGAGAGACCACACGGTTGGCGAAGAGGTAGCGCATGACTTTGCCGGGCAGCAGTGCGTTGTGGAGGCGTTGGTAGACCGCTTTGTCGTAGTGCCGGAGCGATTTTTGGTCCAATTTTCCCGCCACGATGGCTTCAGCGGTGGCTTGGGCCGCCAGACGGCCACTGATCATCGCGTGTCCGATCCCGTTGGCGTTGGTGGCATCGGTCAGGCCCGCCGCATCTCCGATGAGCAGGCAGCCCTCCGCCGAAAGAGGGCGCTTCCGCGTGCCAAAAGACAACCGGCTGCCTTGCGGTGGGGCGACCAAATGCGCGTCCCGGAAACGGGGCGCCAATTCGGGGTGGGTGGCGATGTAATCCTCTAGCAATTCGCGCAGGGGCGTCTTGCGTTTCCGGAAAATGTCGTAGCGCAGGACCAGATTGGCATTGACGAGGTCGTCGGCGAAGGGAGTGATGTACACGCCCCCCGGCATAAATTTGCGGTCAAACAGGTAGAACTCGCTGCGGTCCGTCCGGGGACCGGGCGTCACCCCGGAAAAGTAGGCACGCAACCCTACCGCACTGTGGCGCGGGCGGACTTGGTGCCCCGGTACGAGCGTCTGAACCAGGGGAGAATTGGCCCCGGCGGCAATCAGGAGCATTTTCCCCGAAAATGACTCGGTTCCCGTCGGGGTTTTCGCCCCAATTTGCCAGTGATTGCCCGTGTGCTCCGCCGATTGTACCGCGCAGCCCGGGCGGATGTCCACCTGCGGATCGGCGGCGGCGTATTCGTAGAAAAAGTTGTCAAATTCCGTCCGGCGTGCGGCAATGCAGGAAGGCAGCCCGAGGCGCTGATTGGAGGGCGAGTTGAAAGGAACTTCCACTGCATTTCCTTGGTGGGAGGCAAAGGTCGACGCATTCAGTTCGAGGGACCAATCCTGGGCCAGCAGTCGGTCCAGGAGCGCTGGATCGAGTTCGTGCAGGGCCCGCAGGACATTGGAAGTCAGGATATCGCCGCAGGCTTTCTTCCGGGGAAATGTCGCCCGCTCGAGGACGGTGCTGGGAATTCCCAACTGGGCGAGGCACAAAGCGGCGTACAGGCCCCCCGGACCCGCCCCGACGATGATCACCGGCGATGCTGTCTTCATGGAGTGAAGATAGGCAATCTTCTCGATGAAATTGGAATTTTAGGATCCTTGGTGATTTTCCAAGTTGCGGTTTAAAATGGGGCTTGAAACTTTTCTTGGAAAGGTCGTAGGCTTTGAATTCTAAGAAGGGCTATAATTTTCATCAATGCGGTGTAGTCCAGGAAGCAGTTTGAGTTTAAGCAGAGAATTTTCAAGGAGACGTAAGTTAAAAAAGTTAGATATTTACAGGGATTTACCCGAAACAAGAGATCGCGGCTTGTAAATAATTGTAAATTTTTCAGTTTTTTGTCTATTTTAACTTTGTATTTGCTGGCATTTGAGAAAAATGAAGTCTAAAAGGCACTTAACACTTGCACTTATTTGGTGCATTGCGGCCCCGATGGTAGTCTTTGCACAGCTTGTGGATATCCCAATGCGCAAGCTCAGTGAATATTCTATGCTCGTCATTGAGGGTAAAGTTTTAAGTGCGGAGTCTTTTTGGAATCAAAGCGCGTCACGGATTTACACTTTATACGATATCCAGGTAATTGATTATCTGAAAGGCCATTCTGGGAATTATCTACGAGTCATCGGGGCAGGTGGCTGCGTTGCAAATGACTGCCAGACGCTCTATCCCAAATTGGAACTGGCCAGCGGCGCCGAGGGGATATTCTTCCTCCGACAATTTGGGGAGGAAGATTTGGGGATTCCGGATTTGTGGCGCATTGTTTCGGGTCCTCTGGGATTCATCGAGTTTCACTGGGTTGATGGTCAGGTTGTGGGAGCAAATGCTTTGCGGATCTATCAGCTCGATCGCGAAGTTTACTTACCGATTGCGCGAAGGCCAAAGCAATCAAAAGATGGTTACACAGTTGTCCATTCGATCAGATCTGCGCCGAACATTGCGGAAATTTTCCCAGATACCCTCGCGGCCGGTGTTTCGGATACCCTTACGATCATAGGAACCGAATTTGGAGAGACTAGAGGAAAGGTCTGGTTCCAGAATGCCGATAAGCCGGCTGGAATCTACATGCGAGGCGAAGATCCTGACATTGTATCATGGACGGATACACTGATTCGTGTACTTGTTCCTTCCGACGCTTCGCTTGATAGTTTGCGTCGAGGGGTTGCAGGGTCTGGGCCAGTACGGGTTGAGACAAGTGGTGGAGTTATTGCCGAAAGTAATGATGAATTGATAATTCGGTTTGCTTATCGTACCCGTCGTGTGGCTTTTGATTCCACGGCCAAAACTGTTTTGTTGATCTCCCCAGAATACTCGAAGAGCGGTGGGTATGAATTCCGCTTGGATCCCAACGTGACTGCCCGCCCTCTGGCCAAAGAGATTTTTAAACGCGCTTTGCGCGATTGGCGGTGCGCCACAAAGGTAAATTTCTCGCTTGGGACCGATACCGTGGTTCGTGCTACCGGAAGGGACAATAACAGCGTAGTATATTGGGATACACTTGATCCCGGTGTTCTTGGGGCGACCTTGGTTGATGAGAGGTTCTGTCGTGATAACAATCTTGGAATCGATTATTATCAGACTTATGAGCTAGATATCAAACTTGATAGCAATCAGATAACCTACGTAGACACCGCAATGCCAGGGATTAATGAAAGCGACTTTTACTCTATTGTGCTACATGAGTTGGGACATGGCCATTTAATGGAGCACGTAAACCAAGCCGACTCGCTCATGCACCCAACAATTACTTTGGGGACAACCGTACGTACGATTTCTCCATTTATCTTGGAAGGAACACAGAGAGTGATGGATTCGAGCCTTGTCTCGCACAATCCTTCCTGCCCGGATCCCATCCTTCCGGTTGCCGCAGTGGACTGCAATTTACTTTCTCGTGATGAAGCCAATTCAATTGATTATGGTAAGATAAGCGTTTTCCCCAATCCCGCTTTTGATCGATTCACTGTTGAATTTGAGTTGCGCACAAAGAAAAAGGACTTGGAAATCAGAATTGTGGATTTACTCGGACGCAACCTTTGTGTTGAGCGCGTGGGGAACATTGGTCCCGGTACGAAAATTGTGCCATTTGAGGTCAATCACTTACCGAATGGGTATTATCTTATACAGCTAAGTAGCCAGAATGGTGCAGTTGCGCGTTCTGTCCTCATTCAGCATTGAAGTCAATGAAAAAACAATTCGGGATAATTTGCACTGCGGGTATTTTGATACTTTTCCTGAGTTCCTGTAAAAATCAGGCATTGCAATCTGATAAATGTCGGGCCTTCTGGGACTCTGTCCGTGAGGATTGGGTCTATGACGAAGAGGAGGCAACTTACTCGATACAGGCGAAGGCCGGAAGAAAAAACATGGATTTTATCCGACATCTGATCTATGATCGTGAGGATTGCTGGAAGGGCATATCGAAAAAGCAGGTGAAAAAGGTATTCGGTGAACCATCGAAAATTCAGGGGGATCGCTGGAACTACTACATTGATGCAGAGTGTTTTGAGAGGAGAGTGCAAGACTGCAATTATTTCAGTTTTCTCGTTTCAGATAGAGAAGGCCTAATAGATGTAGAACTAAATGCGTACTCGATTATCGAGTAAGCGACTTCGACATCGCGACCCGATTCACCCGGGCACAATTGCTTGTCTTGTCCGTCTAATACCATAAAAATACCCTACGGAAATTTGATCCACGGTACTCACTGGACGTAGTCAATGCCCCATCCTCAATTCCGCTCCTTCAAAATTTCCTGGTAGTCGCTGCTGTTGGCCGGATCGAGCTTGTCCATGACTTCCACCAGTTGCCGCTTCTGGGCCATGTCCGCTTTGCGGAAAATGTCCTGGATTTCCTGCTGCTTGGCGGTGATAAAGACCCGCGTGATGTATTTGGCCGGATAGCGCTGGTTCAGCTTTTGCAACTCTTTCAGCGCCCCGAGGATGGAGGCCCGCCCCAAACCGATGTTCTTCTGCATTTGGTCTAGGCCCTGTCGGTGGTAGACGTAGAGCACGTTGTGGACCGAGCGCAGCGAGTTGTCCAGCATGTCGGTGACCAACCAGTAGCGATTTTGTTGCCCATCAAAGCCGCGCCAGCCCCGGCGACCCTCTTCCCCGGCGAGGTTGACCACCTGATTGGCCTGCTCAAAGTAGGGCGTCCCGCTGCTCATCTGAAAGGTCTCCTGGTCAAATCCGACCAAGATGTAACAGTAGAAGTTGAGCAAAGCTGTGAGTTCGCTCACGTAGTTGTTCTCCGAAAATTCCAGCGGGGTGAAGGGCACATAATTGAAGTTGAAGTCTTTGTCCTGGATGTTGAGCACGAGCGATTCGTAGGTTGAATTGTACACCGGCCGGATCAACTGCAACTGTAAACTGCCGCGAAACTCGTCGACTGCAGGGCGCTCGTTGATCAGGATTTGGATGCGGCACTTGATTCGCTCCTCCGGGAGGTATTTGAGGTCGGTCCACTTGCGAAAGTTGACGTATTTCGTGATGGCGTCCTGCATCTGGCTGTAGACCTGCTGGTCGGAACCCACGGTCGGCGCGGAAACGGTCACGACGCATTGGAGTTCCTGCGCGGAAGCCGAAGAAGAAAGCGCAAGGCCGACCAGGAAGAGGGCCAAAGGCAGGAGCAGGGAGCGGAGATTCAGGTGGGTGCTCATAATTGCAGGTCGTTGATGATTGTGTCCAGGATATCGCGGGCCACTGCGGGCTTGGCTTTGGTAGGATAACGAGTTTCTTCGCCTTTTCGGTTGATCAGCGTGATCTTATTGGTGCTGGGTCCAAAACCCGCTCCGGCATCGCGCAGGGAATTCAGCACGATGTAGTCGAGGTTTTTTGCTTCCAGCTTGCGGTGGGCGTTGGCGGTTTCGTTTTGCGTTTCCAGGGCAAATCCCACCAAGATCTGCCCTTCCGGCTTGATGCCCCCCAAGTGACGCAGGATATCGGGTGTGCGCCGCAGTGGCAAGGTCAGATCGCCTTCGCCTTTTTTGATTTTGTTTTCTGAGAATGCCCGCGGCGCGTAATCCCCCACGGCGGCGGCCATGACAATGATATGCTGCTCGGCCGCGCGCGCAGTGATTTCCGCATACATGTTTTGAGTTGAGGTCACAAACACCGGGGCGAAAGGCAGATCCAGTGGAGGTGTGACCCGCCCGGAAACCAGCGTGACCTCGGCTCCCAAGCGATGTGCCTCCCGCGCCAATGCGTAGCCCATCGTACCCGTGGAGCCATTGGAGAGGAAGCGGACCGGATCAAGGTACTCGCGGGTGGGGCCTGCGCTGATCAATACCCGTTTTCCCCGGAGCGGTTTGGGCGTCAGGGCGTGAACAATCGCCTCCACAATTTCTTCCGGCTCCGGCATGCGCCCGGGACCGTGTAGCCCGCTGGCGAGGAAACCGTGCCCAGATTCCATCACCGTGACGCCATCGTCCGACAACTGCTTTAGGTTGCGTTTAGTGGTGGGGTGAATGTACATGTCCGCATCCATGGCCGGGGCGACCAGTGTCGGGCATTTGGCGGCGAGGTAGACCGCGGTCAGCGCATTGTCGCACAGGCCGGTGGCCAGCTTGGCGAGGGTATTGGCGGTGGCGGGGGCGACGACCAGCAAGTCGGCCCAGGCTCCCAGATGGACGTGCTCGGTCCAGTCGCCGTCCCAGAGACCGGTAAAGGCTGGGTGCTGAGAAAGATTTGTAAAGGTCAAGGCGCGCACAAACTGTTCCGCCCCCGGCGTCAAAACGACGCGGACTTCGGCTTCGGCCTTACGCAAAAGCCGCACCAAAAGTGCGGCTTTGTATGCTGCGATGCTGCCGGTAACGCCAATGATGATCTTCTTCCCGGTAAGCATTCGTTGGCTTAGGAATACAGCTCCGGCGCGTTGGAATCGGTGGGATTGTCGCGGTCGCGGTAGTACACTTCCTCGTGGCGGAATTGTGTGACCGCATCCTGCGACGGCTTGGGTTTGCGCTCGTAATAGCGCGAAATTTCGATTTGCTCCCGGTTCTCGGTGATTTCGTCCAGGTTGTCGTGGGCCGGGGCGAACTCGGCGAGCTTGCGCTGCAACTCGTCCTTTAACTGAAGGGTGAGTTGATTGGCGCGGGAGCTGATGATGGACACCGACTTGTAAACATTGCCCGTGGGCTTGCTCAACTCTTCAACGTCCAAAGGCAGAAAATCCTCTTCCATGGTATTTAATTTTGGTCTTGCTTTGCTTCTACTTCTTCAAACAGTTTATCGGCGTCCGACAGAAACTTGCTTTCGGGATATTTGTCCTTGAGCTCTTTGTAGGTGTCGAGTGCCTTTGCGTACTGTTTTTGTCGTTCATCCAGATCTTCCGACTTCAAAACCACATTCATTGCGGTTTCAAATTCGTCGTACAATCCGACTTGCTCTTTCTCGTTCCGGTCCGCGATGAGCCGTTCGAGGGAGCGCGTAGCCGTGCTTTTGACGGTTTCAGCGTCATTTGCAAATTTACTATCGGGAAACTTAACTGCAAACTTTTCGTGCAGTTGCAGGGCTTCCTCGTAACGCTCGATTTTGCGTGCGTTGATGCTGGCCTGGGCCAGGCGGACGGCGGAGCGGAAGAGCAGGTACTGGCCCTCTTCGCGCAAGTCCGAGTCCGGATATTCGTTGATCATGATTTGGAAAGCCTCTACCGCAGCCTTGAAAAAGCCGATTTTGTAGTAGAGATTGGCTTGCTCAAATGACTTTTTTGCCAGACGTTCGCGCAATTCCTTGATGCCTTCCATGCACTTGTCCTTCTTGTCCGTGTACGGATACCGACTGAGAAACAACTGGTACTGGCTGATCGCCTTGTAGCTGTATTTCTGGTCCAGTTGGTGGGGGTCCGACAGAAGATGGTAGCATTTGGCGGTCATGTATTGAAACTCCTCCACGTGTTTGCTGTTCGGGAAGCGCTTGCCGTAGTCTTCAAAGTAGTACGACGCGCTCACCAATTCCCCCAGGAAATAGCGGCAGTAAGTGTAGTAATAATACATCTCCTCCATGCGGCTGGTTCCGCGGTAGATGGCCAGCAATTCTTCGAACAAATAGACCGCGCGGTCGTACTTTTTCTCTTTGTAATAATGTACCGCGGCGGAATCCTTGTCGGCGATTTTATCGCTCTTGGCCATTTTCTTGTACGGGTCACAGCCCGACTGGGAAACGCCCAAGATCAAAACTAGAAGGATAACAACCGGAAATGCTAGTTTTCGCATACGATTCGCAAAGTTAGGAAAATATACGTTACCTGAAACGAAGTGTTGGGGGCAAAAATTGTGTACCCCAAGCAAGATTTCTGGCGCCGAAACCGGGTCGCGGGCCCCTTCAGCCTCCGAGTAGCCGGTCCCACCAGGAGCGCCGCTCGGGCGCAAGGACTTCCTGGTGCTGAACGCGGAGGGGGTGGTTTTGTCCGGGCCAGCCCAAAGCTTGGAGAATCCGCAAGCTCTCCGTTCCCCGGAGCCGGGGGTAGTGGGAGCCCAACTTCAGGCCTGGTTCGGTGTACATCCGTTTGATTTCGGGAATTTGGGCGGGAAAATGGGTTTTGGCGTCTTGCAACTGCCGGTACATTTCCTCTTCGGAAAAGAACACGTCGGTTTCCCAGGCTTCGGGTTGGCCCGCCACGGCATTCCAGGTGCGGGTCCCATCTTTCCCTCCGAATTTCAGGTGTCGCAGCAATTTTTTGCCTCGGTAATGCCAGTAGGCAAACGCATCGACGTCGGGGAAGCAGCTAAAGGCATACACCGTCTGGCGGATCTCGCGGCCCACCTGCTCCACAATGGCCTCGGCAAATTCGTCCCGGGGCGCAATCTGGATCAGCACTTCCCCGTCGGCGAGTCGGAAGAGCGGATAGGATTGGTGGCTGCGGGCGAGGAATCCACCCACGATGCTCTTGACCGCGGCAAATATGGCGGCCTGTTCCAGCACCGCCGCGCGAATGAGAATTTGGGTGTTGCCGGCCACCTCGGCAACATAGTGGATATTTATTCTGGACAAAACCCCGGCGGAGTCATTTTCCCACTTCCGCATTTCCTAACCTGAAATCCACCACAAAAAAATGTACCTTGCGCTATGCTGCGATTTGTCTTTGCTGTTTGTCTTTGCTGCTGCTTCGCCTGCCTTTCCGCCCAAATCTCGATGACGCCGGCGCAGATCAATTTCTCGGTCAAAATCTCCGGTGAAGTGGATTCCACCTTGGTGACGATTGCCAACAACTCACCGATCACTTTCAGCGCCACCGACGTCGAACTCTTCCACGGCGACGCATTCTGGGTGACGGATACCGCCTTTTCCATTTCCCCGGGCAACAGCCACGACCTCTGGCTGTACGTAAATCCACGCCACAATATCCGGTACATTGATTACCTGCTCATCCGGAGCAATACCCACCCCGATGGCCTTTCTTCCCTGGTCTTTACCCTGGGCAAATACGCCAACGGTTACTACGACGCGACGCAGAACCTTTGGCACGAAGACCTCAAAGGAATTCTCTCCACCCTGATCAGCTTCGGCACCACCGATCTCGGTTACACCAATGCCCGTGATCAGATGTACCTCTTCATCGACAACCAGGCGCAAAACGGCCAGGGGGCTTCCCAAAATACCATCGAATGCATCTACACCGGCACCCAGGCGGTGGGCTACGTCAACCGCCAGGACGCCCAAACAAATTACAACTTCAATACTGAGCACACCTTTCCCCAGGCACTGTTCGGATCCACCCCACCCATGTTTTCCGATCTGCACCATCTCTTTCCGGTGACCGCGTCGGCAAATTCGGAACGCAGCAACAATCCCTTTGGCGTAGTTGCCAACCCGAGTTGGACCAATGGTGGCAGCAAAAGCAACGGCAATACTTTTGAGCCCCGCGACGCCCACAAGGGCCGGGCCGCACGGGCCCTGTTTTACTTCGTGCTGCGCTACCAAGATTACCAAGGCTTCGTCGCCCCCCAGGAAAATATCCTCCGCCAATGGGCCTTGACCTTTGCGCCAACCGCGGTGGAACAGAACCGCAACGACGAAATCTTTGCCCGGCAAAACAACCGCAACCCCTTTATCGACCATCCGTTTCTGGAGCGGATCTCGTCGATCACCGGAACCGCAGGTTTCGACTTTACGCCCCGGGCCCACTTTGTCCAGCAAGAAATGAATTTTGGGTCGACTCCGGTCAATGTCCCGGTGGAAGGCCAGTTTATCCTCTCCAATCAGGGTTGGGGCGACCTCACGATCACCAACATCAGCTTTTCGAATTCTGATTTCGGGCTATCGACTGCGCTGTTAAGCGTGATTCCCCACGACAGTGTGCGGACTGTCCGCGTGCGCTTTGTCCCGACCACCGCCAACGGTACCTTCAGCGGAACGATGACCGTCAGCACCGACGACCCCGACCACCCCACGATTGTGGTGAACTTGGCGGGAGAATCCACGTTTGTGGGCCGGGATGCCGCGGCCGATCCGGGAGTGGAAGCATTTCCCAATCCCGCCACCGAAGCGCTCGTTGTAAGATTTTCCCCGATTTCGGAGCCGGTTTGGGTGCAACTGTCCGGTTTGGATGGCCGTATTGTACGGGAAATGGAAGTGTTAGAGAACAGTTCCCGGGTGACGCTGCCGGTAGCGGAGTTGCCCCGCGGGGTGTACTTGCTGCATTGGCGTAGCGCCACCCACGCGATGACCAAAAAAATAGTGTTGGAATAGGTCCGGGGTGCCGGATCATGATACCGTATTTATGGGAAACACCCTGATTCGTGCGTTGAGTGGGCTGACTGGCCTGCTGTTGCTGCCTTGGACGGGCATGGCGCAATTGACCGTGCAGTCCGGCCTCAGTCCGGAAGAAATCGTGCAGGACCACCTCGTTGGGGAGGGGCTGCGCACCAAAGACATCCGCTACACGGGGCATCCCGAGGCTCTGGGGGTGTTTGAAATTGAAGGCGATGCGGTGGGTTTTTCCCGGGGAGTGATCCTCAGTACCGGTCGTGCGTCCGATGCCGCCGGTCCCAATGACAATCCCAAGACCTCCACCCCGCTGGGGCGGGGCGGGGACAAGAAATTTTACAACATTGCGAAGACCCGTACATTTGACGCGGCGATCTTGGAGTTTGATTTGATGGCGGCGAAAGACAGCCTGGTGCTGAATTTTATCTTCGCCTCGGAGGAATACAACGACTACGTGGGCTCGACCTTCAGCGATGCCTTTGTGGTGCGCTTGAGCGGCCCCGGCTACCCCAACGGCAAAGACCTGGGCGTCATTCCCGGGACGCAGACCCACATCAGTGTCAATACGGTCAATTACAATACCAACGGCAAATACTACCGCGACAACAATCCCTACACCCTAGCCGGTCGCCTGAACGAGAAGCGGCAGGCGCAGTTGAACCCGGAGGTGCTGGCGGGGGTAGAGTTTGATGGGATGACCCGGGTGATGTCGGTCGGGGCCAAGGTCAAGCCGCGCGAGAAGTACCACATCGAGATCGGGATCGCGGATACGGGCGATGGGCAAATGGACTCCGGACTGCTCATCGAAGCGGGCTCCCTCAACAGTGTGGAACAATACCGCTGGGTGCTCCGCCGGCAAAAGATCGCCGAAAAGCGCCGGCAGGATTCACTCGCACGGGTGGCTTTTGTGGCGGACAGCCTCGCCCGGGAGCAAGCCATTGCCGACAGTTTAGCGGCCATCGAGCAGGCAATCGCCGACAGCATCGCGGCTGCCCGGGCGAGTGAAACTGTGCCCACCCCCGATCCGGAATCCGCATCGGAGGACGTCTACACCGAAGAATCCCGGGAAGACTACTGGGAATCGGAAGCCGAATATGCGGAAACGCCCGATTCGGAAATAATCCGGGAGGAAGCGATCGAACCGCCTCCGGTCCGGGAAACCACCACCGTGACCGTGATGGAAGATCCCTACACGCGTCCCCCGAGCGCAAACGACATCGACGACTACAAAGCGGTGCTGCGCTACGCGCGCGATGCCTACCTTTTATCTGATTCGGATGTGGAATTGCTGCAACAGATTGGCGCCTTTGCCCTGGAACATCCCGAGATGCACTTGGGGATCTACGTGCCCGGGACCGACGAAATCAGCCAACTGCGCTACGATATGGTGCGCCTGGAACTGTTGAAAACCGGCCTGTCGCCGGAACGGATCTTCAAGAACCCCTTCAGTTTCCTCTCCGCCCAAGAAAGCGGGGGCCGCCACCGGGCGGAGCTCCGGATGCGGCCGGTGGAGTAGGGGGCCGGGCAACTCGTTACCGATAACTGCGGGAAGAGTTTTCCTCGGGATCGCCGCAGTAGTTCAGGACCGGCGGCCGCGTTTCCGACGAAGAGTTTTCCACGGTGATAGCCCTTGCGAATTCCGCCGGGGTTCTTCTGTCACAATCACGCTGCGCCGCCAATTTCTCCGACATTTTTCCCCGTTGCCTCGCGCCAAAATGACGCCTCACCTGTCAAAATGGCGCGGAATCCTCAGTTGGAGGAGTTTTTGCAATTCCGTATGCGGAATGCAATTTCCCAGAACAAGAGGAGAATCATGAAATTCGACAACTATACCATTAAATCGCAGGAAGCCATTCAGCAAGCGGTAGAAATCGCCCAGGGATATGAACACCAAGCCCTTGGGGGCGGTCATCTGCTCAAGGCACTGTTGTCCACTGACGAAAGCATCGTCCATACCCTGCTCAAAAAGTCCGGGGTCAATCTCAACTACGTGCGCCAGAAGGTGGACGAGTTGATCGCAACTTACCCCAAGGTGGCTGGGGGCAACCAGTACATCTCCGGCGAACTCCAAAAAGTATTTGCATTGGCCCAGAAAGCGGCCGGTAAGAACAAAGACGAGTTTGTCTCGATTGAATATCTGCTGCTCGGACTCATCAAAAGCAAAGACCAGGCCGGGCAAATCCTGGTCGATCAGGGCGCGGACGAAAAAGTGATCCGCAAGGCCATCCAAAACGTGCGCGGGGGCAGCAAGGTCACCGACCAAAACGCCGAAGCCAGCTACAATGCCCTCAAACGCTACGGGCGCAACCTCAACGAATTGGTGCGGGAAGGCAAACTGGATCCGGTAATCGGCCGGGACGAAGAAATTCGCCGTATCCTCCACATCCTGAGCCGCCGCACGAAGAACAATCCGATCCTGATCGGGGAGCCGGGGGTCGGCAAGACTGCCATCGCCGAGGGTTTGGCCCACCGGATTGTGGCCGGCGACGTACCCGAAAACCTGAAACGGAAGACCGTCTTTTCTCTCGACATGGGCGCGTTGATTGCCGGGGCGAAGTTCCGCGGCGAATTCGAAGAGCGACTCAAAGCGGTCGTCAAAGAAGTGGTGGCCTCGGATGGCGACACCATCATGTTCATCGACGAGATCCACACGCTGGTGGGGGCGGGCAAAGGCGAGGGCGCAATGGATGCGGCAAATATCCTCAAGCCGGCGCTCTCCCGCGGCGACCTGCGGGCAATCGGGGCGACGACCCTAGACGAATACCAAAAATACATTGAGAAGGACAAGGCGCTGGAGCGCCGCTTTCAGGTCGTGGTGGTAGACGAGCCCAGCCTGGAAGACGCGATTTCCATCCTGCGCGGGCTGAAGGAACGCTACGAAGCCCACCACGGGGTGCGGATCACCGATGGCGCCTTGGTGGCGGCGGCTGAACTTTCGCACCGCTACATCAGCGACCGCCAACTCCCGGACAAGGCCATCGACTTGATGGACGAAGCGGCGGCGAAGTTGCGCCTGGAAATCGACTCCATGCCAGAAGATTTGGACGAGTTGGAGCGGAAGCTGCGCAAGCTCAAAATCGAACTGGAAGGCGTAAAGCGGGAAAATGACCTCGACAAAATCAATGATCTCAACGTGCAGATCGCCAATGTTGAGGAAGAAGCGGCCGGACTGCGGGCCCATTGGGAGGAAGAAAAGCGGATCATTTCCGGGATCAAAGACGCCCGCAACGCCATCGAGCGCCTGAAAGTGGAACTCGACCAGGCCAACCGCACCGCGGACTTCCAGCAAGCCGCCGAAATCGAGTACGGCAAGGTTCCCGAGCAGGAAAAGATGATCGAGGCCCTTGCCGCCGAGCTCACCGAGGTCCAAAAAGACCGCAAAATGCTCAAGGAAGAGGTCGAGGCGGAAATGATCGCCGACATTGTCAGTCGGTGGACGGGTATACCGGTGAGCAAAATGCTGGAAAGTGAGCGGATCAAGTTGCTGCGGCTCGAAGAGGAACTCGGCAAGCGGGTCATCGGGCAGCGCGAGGCGATTGTCGCGGTATCGGATGCGATTCGGCGCAGTCGGGCGGGACTCTCTGATCCCAACCGGCCCATCGGGTCGTTTATCTTCCTCGGCTCGACCGGGGTCGGCAAGACTGAACTGGCCAAGGCCCTGGCGGAGTTCCTGTTCAGTGACGAAAATGCGCTGGTACGCATCGACATGAGCGAATTTCAGGAAAAGCACAGCGTCAGCCGCCTGATTGGAGCGCCTCCCGGCTATGTGGGCTACGACGAAGGCGGCCAACTGACCGAAGCGGTCCGCCGCAAGCCTTACTCGGTGATCCTCCTCGACGAAATCGAAAAGGCCCATCCGGATGTCTTCAACATCTTGTTGCAGGTGCTCGACGACGGCCGCCTCACCGACAACAAAGGCCGGGTCGCTAACTTCAAAAACACGATCATCATCATGACTTCGAATCTGGGTTCGCACATGATCCTGGAAAATCTGGGGGGCCTCAATGCGGGCAATCGCCAGGCACTCCTGGAACGGACGCAAAACCAAGTCATGGATTTGCTCAAGGCGACCATTCGTCCGGAGTTCCTAAACCGGATTGACGAGACGATCATGTTCACGCCGCTCAGCCAGGATGAGGTCCGCGACATTGTCGCTCTACAAGCCAATCTGCTCAAGGCGAAGCTGATGGAACTGGGCATCGTGCTGGAATTTGCGCCGGTGGTCATCGATAGAGTTGCCGAGCAGGGCTACGATCCGCAGTTTGGGGCCCGGCCGCTCAAGCGGGTTCTGCAACGCGCGGTCGTGAATGAGCTTTCAAAACAGATCCTGGCGGGTGAAGTGGAGAAAGATGCGGTGATCCTGGTCGACCTTGACGAGGACGGCGGATTTACTTTTGAAAATGCTGGTGCGCCGGTGATTGGCTGATACGCACCGATTCGCAATCGGGAGATCTATTGCTCAATATTTTGCTCGGGAATTCAATCGCTAAGAGGCTGTTTAAAATTGATTTGTGAAATTTGTTATCGCAGATTTTTTTGTCCATCGAAGCTCATTTTGGAGTGCGCAGCCAGAGCTGCGGACGAGAAAATAGCTGAAGAGGGGCGGAAAAAGATGCCATAATAAAATCGCAGGATTAAATTTAAACAGCCTCTAAGATTGGGTTCCCGATCTTTTTTGCGGGGCGGATCGGGGAAGTTCCGGATTGGCCGGCGGCAATTCCGGGATTTAAACGCTGAAACTTGGGCGGATTTGATAGCGGTGGATGTAACACTTCGCGGGCACTTAATCGCCGGACCTTGCGCTCGCTGGAATGCAGGGGAGGCGAAAACTTGCTTGAGTGGGATTGGGTGCTGGTCGGGGCTAACGTTTGCTAGGCCTCTTTGAGCGGAGATTCCCTGTAAGATAAACGGTTAAAAACGGCAGGGTGGTCCGCAACCATTGCGGGGGAAGGGCGTACATAAACCCGAACCTTGCGAAAGAGCCTGCTAACTCTTTTGCGAGCAGAATTGAGAACATTTTCAGGAATACTTTTATGAAAAACTACGTCGTTGCGGTTGCCGCCGCGGTCATCTTATTGTGCCTTTCGGTACAGGAATCCCAAGCTGAACCTTACCGCTACGGCGGTTGGAAGCGGACTTCGGTCGGGGTGCGGTTCGGCTGGAACGGAGGTCCCAACGGATTGACAATTCGACGTACGTTTGCCCCCGGTCAAGCATTTGAAGTTGTGGCGGGGTACAATCCAAAGTATGGCGGGGGAGAAGACCTGCCGTTCCTGAGAGGTGGAAACTCGTTCCTGGGGATCAGCTACGCGCCCCATCTGCTCATGTCGAATGGTAACGTGGGTGTGGCCCTGGTCGGCAATGTCGGCGTTCGCGCCAACTACCACCACTACCGGTACTTCAACCGCCCCCAGTGGGGACCCAAGATCACCCCAGAAGTGATCGCCGGTGGTGGCCTGCAGGTCGAATTTTCGGAAAAAGTTGAGCTTTTTGCGGACTTGCACCTCAAGTACTTCAGCTCCCCCTATAACGCGTACACGGCCGGTATGGAAAGTGGCGCGGGAATAAGATTCACGCTCAACTAGATGGCGTCCCTCCGGGGATTGAATTAAAAGTTTAGTTGACAACTGTGCTTACATGGCGTTTCGGTACGGTGAGAGCCCCTGCATTGCGGGGGTTCTCCCTATTTAGAGTGCCATTTAGGCACTCTAAATAGGGAGAAAACGAACT
>JBCCQH010000133.1:0-18040 GCA_039024435.1 Bacteroidota bacterium | reverse complement strand
GGAATTGCGGCCAGCAAACTCAATCCTGCTCCAACTTCATCGCCTCGGCCCAAGGCAAGAGCCGCCGCCCCAAGATCGGCGAACGTAGCCAGGATTGGGATTTCACTTGATCCCAAGATATCCAGGAATATTTCCGCTCCTTCGGCAGTCAACTGAATCGTGCCAATTCCGGAGTTGTTCCTTCCTGCATAGACCGGTCCTAGGGTACGTCCGCTGGCGAACTCTTCCGAGGATTGCTGCGCCCAGGCAGGCGAGGCGGTGCCGGATGTAATGGTCAATCCTTCAATGTAGGTAATTGGGACCCCATCTTCGGCTTTCTGCGCCCACTTGGGATCCCCGGGCATGCGACCATCGGGATCCGTTAGCGAGATGGGATTTCCAAGAACGTAGTTGTATGGACTCCACCCAAAGAATATCCCCGCCAACGGATCCACCGACAAAAACCTTCCGTACTCCGCGCTGTAAAACCGCGCGCCCCGGTAATCCCAGCCACTCTCTGCATCCCGCTCGTGCTCGGTCGTCTGCACCCGCTCCGGATCGCCCAAATAAAACGAACGCAACGCCTTGCCGTAAGGATAAAAATCCAGAACGCTCCCCACCACATAGCTCAGTTCGCACAATCCCGAAACGGAATCCACCCGATATAGCGGCCGGTAAGCCACCCGCACATTGCCCAAATGATCCTTGACGAAGAATTTCAGATCCGGCCCCGAGACCTCCGCGGCTCTTCGTTCATTGCTTGTTGGGGCGAGTGGCCCAGGACTCACCCAATCCTCTACGACATCCCCCACCGCCAAGAGAGCCGGTACCAACATTTCTAAGAAAGCTGGTGGGGTGGCAGTGCGTCCTTCCCGACGAGGGGAGACCGCCGCCAATGAAGTCGCCAAGGCCCCCAAAACCATATTTCTCCCCTTGCGCAGCCACTGCCGCGCCCGTCCGGTGGTTCTTCCGGGCGCCGCCCGCCGGGCCGTCGAATCACTGGAGTCGGCCCCCAGCACGTATTCCCCGATCAGATCATTGCCGTGCAACTCAAAAGTCCAGGTGCTATCCCGCTCCGACCAGATCGCGGCCGTTGTACCGGAAGCTTCCCGCAAGTAGTAGGAAAAATCACCGGTCCCCGAAGACTTCCAGATGCGCAGATTCTCACGTCCATAAAGGTAAGCGGTCGTGTCCCCGGCCCGCACCAGCGAAACCGGCAGGTTCCGATGATCAAGTTCCGCCACCGTGATTCCGGCGCGGGTATCGCGCACCAGATTCCCCAAATCATCGTAGTTGAATCCGGCCTGAATCTGTCCCCCGGTGACCAGTTGAGCCAGACGATTCGATCCCGTCTGATAGAAGTACTGCCAATTCTCGCCTCGTGAGCCCGAGACCGGCGCGCCCGGTTCAAAGTAGCGATAGCGCCGCAGGCCGGTGATATTGCCCACCGCATCGTACTCGTAGATCGCGTCGCCGTACCAACTCGGATCCGAACTGCCCAGGGCAACGCCGTAAGTTGTAACCGGTGCCCCCGCCGGCCGAGTGATCAGATTGTTCTCCAACACACTCGCGTCGGCCTGGGTCAGACGGTTCAAGCCATCGTATTCAAAACCGTACACCGTAGCCCCATTGAAGCCACTCACCCCATAGCCCGCAACCTTGTAGTCAAAGCGCCAGCCGTTGATGTTGCCATTGAAGTTTTGCTGGTGGTCGACCCGCTCGCCGCCACTCAGCCCAGCATTGACATCGTCGCCGTCGTAAAACAAGGCAAAGTCCAGCATCCGGGAATCCATTCCGTTCATCCGGTCCTGGACGTCGTAGCGGTAGGCCAGCGTATCGACCGGCACCGCGGCGGTACAGGAATCGTTCCAGGTAAAGTTGATCTGGCGCTCAAGCTGCCCGGTGGCGGGCTCGTAATCGTAGTGGGTAAGCAAGCGTGGGCCCTGGCCTTCATTCACGTACACCTCCCGCAAGGCCCCGAAACCCGGATCGGTGTCATCGTTGTAGCGGTAGGAAAAGCCGAGCTCCCGCGTCCCATCGGCGCCCAGGTCGATTCCTTTTTCCCGCAATTTCCCGGCAATGTCGTAGCGGTAGTAGTTGATCCGATGCGCCTTTCCCCTTTGCAGGGGCGTGATCCCGTCGCTGCGGAACTGCCTCACCAGCCAATCGGTTTGCCCTTCATCGGTATAGGACATCACCGATAGTTCCACCGGCCGACCTTGGGTATCGTAGACCGATTCTGCCACCAGGCGCCCTTTGGTGTGCCGCTGGTGCTGCGGGACATTGGGGTGCTGCATTCCCTGGCACGGATGCGGGACCATTGGATCATTTACCGCTGAATCCAAAGGATAATCGTAGCGCCGCTCAGCCAGAATTCGTTGATGTGATTCGTAAAAGTGAAGGACCGGAAAACTCAGCCCACTGAAATCCGCGTTCCAGAGCCCATTGTCCGCATTCTCATCCCCACTGAGCCGCCAAAGCTCATCGGCAAAGGTCTGAATGTTGCTGAAAGGAACCCCAAGGGTATCGCGGTAATGCAGGGGCAGATATTCCAGATTGCCAATTTGCAGCGGTGACAAAGCCAGGATTTCTTCCCGGTAAGCCCGGCCCATGCGGTCGTAACTGATCGCGGTGAATTTACCTTCGGCCTTGCGCTTTTCGTTTTGCGAATAGCGCAAATCCCCCGCCTGATTGTAGAAGAGCTTGGTCGTACCGCGGTCCGGCGTGCGGGTCAAATAAGGCCAACCAAAGAGATTGTACTGCGTGGCCGACACCAACTTATTGGGATGGATGGTGCAGGCCACCCGCCCGGCGCCGTCGTGGACAAACAGGGTCAGCACTTTGTCTGAATACGCCGAATCGGTGAACCCGAGGGTTGCGATCTTCCAACCCGAAGCATTGGCGTACGCAATCACCCGCCGACCGTCCTCATCGGTGGTGCTGGTCTTGAAGAGATGGACCTGTCCGGGCAAAGGTCCCGTCGCCGTGACCTTGCCCTTGCCGCTGGGGCTGTTTCCGCCCCCGTTTCCGCCGCCCCCGCCGAATACCGCACCCAAAGTCGGGAAGAGCTTGGCGATCTCGGTATTGCTGGCCCCGGTCTCGGTCTGGAACTTGACGACGCTGATGATCTCATAGCTTGAGTTCACCTCCTTGCCGCCAATGGCATTGCCCGGTTGGGCGGTGGCCAGGGGACGGCCACCGGCCGCGCGTTCGTACTGGGTTACGCGGGCTGGTCCCGGCGTATAAATCGGATCGTAGTCCAAGTCGGTCTGTTGGTCTTTGCCGTAGGGACGGTGGCGGGTGGTGACCCGGTCCCAGGCATCGAATTTCTGTACCCCGGCAAAGGCTTTGCGCCAATTGCCGTTCAGGTACTGGGCGCCGGTCACCGTCTGTGCGCTGCGCCCGAGCGGATCCACGTAGGCCCGAGTGGTCACCGGCGGATCTCCCGGTTCGGGTACCGAAGAAGTCTCCACGTAGTTCATCGCGATCCGGGCATCCCAGCTTGCGGTCCGGTCACCGTCCCATTGGTGATAGGCGTAACTGCGGCGCAGGGTTCCGTTCAAGGATTCCTGCACCAGGCGCTTTTTGCCATCGTAGGCATAGGCCACCCAGGAGGAGTCCGGGGCCCACATCGATTTGAGCGACTTATCCGGGTAAAAGTCAAAGTGCGAAACGTGTTCCAGCGTACCAAAATCGGTGACGGTCACCGTGCGCGGCACACCAAAGTTGTAGCGGGTCAAAGCCGTGCGGTGCTCCCCGCAGCGGGTAAACCAGGAGCGGAAAATCCCCTTTTCGTATTGGTAGAGCGTGTGCCGGTGGCGGGCATCGGACTCGTCGATCACCTGCCCGTGCAGGTTGCGCGCGTGGACCCGGTAGGTCCGAATCGTGGGGAAGGGAGGCCGCCAGGTGAAGCGGTAAGGAGTGGAATGGTAGACATCGCCGGTCAATTCCAATTCCCAGAGGTTGTGGGGCGAGGGATGATCGGGATGGTGCAGCGAATCGGGGTGGAGGTACTGATTGGGGAGGGTATCGGCTTGCTGATGGACCGCACGCAGGAAAAACTGCTGCTGCAACATGTCGATGAAGTTCTGCCGCTCGCCGTTGGGGGTGGAAGATGAATCCTGGACCATCCGGGTCATGGTGGAATCCGAAGCAAAGCCGTGGACGACCTCGCAGGTCGTGTGGTCGTGCTTGTGGGGGCAAAAGCCCAGCAAGAGGGTCTTTTTCCCGGGGGCAGCGATGGATGCCGCGGCAATCGTACCCCCGCCAGCCATGTCCAGCGTACCAAAATAATGCGCCTCGGACTCCAATCCGATGACCACTCCGCCCGGGCAAGCCGGTTGGGGGGCGGCGATCTGCGCCAGATCCAGGGCGGTGTAACTTTCGATGGGGAAGAAGTACCACTGTCCGGAAGGGGACTTGACGTAGCGGGGATCGGCCAGCAGTTCGGCGACTTCCGCCTCGATCTGTACGGGCTCCCCTTCCCCAAAGCAGTAGGTGGCCGCCTGGCGGTTGGTTTGCATCGGTCCGCCGCCGTCACCCGGATCGCAGAGCCGTCCGTAATTGCTCGAATCGGCTTGCCAGACAAAGTCTCCGGGTACATTTTGGAAGATGTCGTACTGGAAATAGGTCGACAATTGGTGGGGGGGCTCATCGGGATGGCCGTTGTGGCGGCGCACCTGCTGTTCATAGGCTACCGAACGGATGCCGTATTTACGGGCGAGGTAAAAGGGGCGGTGCGATCCCGCAAAACGCTGGGTCAGTGGATCATTGAACGCCAGGAAGGGTGCGATGTCCCAGAGGTAAAAGAAGCGTTTCTCCTGGAAGGCTCCCGGATGGTCGCTGCTGCTACTGCGGGTGGAAGCCAGTTGCCAGGAGGGTTCGCTGGCGTAGGAAAATTGGCCGGAGGAGGCATGGTACCAGGGCGTGCGGGTAAACCAGGGACTCAGGGCAATGGAGCGCCACATCTCATCGTAATCGCCATCGGTATCGGCGCGCTGATCGTCCCAGTCGTAATAGGTGTGCTCCGTGGTGCTGGTGATCGCATTGCCGGAGTTGACGTCGCGCACCGTTTGTTGGCTGTGCTGGACCCGCACGAAGTAACTGTCCATCCAGCGGTCATTTGCCTGGCCGAATAAATAGGCCGGTTCGTATTCTTTGAGAAAATTGGCGCGGGTTTCAATCTGGTGCCCGTTGTCGCTGCCCAAGGGGGGACGCTGGTAATGTTGGCCGTTTTGGTAGACGAGATGGGCGGCGTAGCTGGTCTGGTTGCGCGTGGTCAAGCGGTTTTCACTGTCGTATTCTTCCACCTTGATGAGCCTTCCGAAAAGCAGCGAATCCGCGTGGGTCGCCGTGGCGGTGGCAAAGGTATACTCGGAGCGCACCCGCTGGGTGCCGCCGATGTAGGGCCGGTGAACGGTGGCTTTGCCGTAGCCCCACACTTTGTTGCCGCGCAGGCTGTGGGTCATCCCGTTGTCGAAGTGCGGATCGATGCGGTAGCCCCGGTGAAAGAAGACCGGATTTTGGAACTCGTACTCCACGAAGCGGCTTTGGCCGTCGGTTTCGGTGTACTTGCGCCGAATGGGTACGCGCTGCTGGTACACCCCGCCTTGGCCCATCACCTGATAGCTTTGGTCGGCCGAGAGCAGCACCCGACTCTGATTGACGGCTACGGTATCCCCGCCGCCCAAGTCGTATTCAAACCACTGCTTGCCCCCCAGTTCGGTCCAGTAGGTCGCGACCAGATAGCCTTCATTGAAGAGCGGAGTCGAGCGATCATCCGGCAGGTACGCGATCTGAGTGACGGCCGGGGAAGCGGGCGGACTGATCTGTCCGGTACTGTCACAGTCGAGGCGGTAGATCCCGGTGAGTTGGAACAGATTGCGAAAAGCGGTATCGCCATTTACGATCTTGTAGTCTGCGGCATAGTTGAGGAAGGGATTGCCCGCTGAGCGGTCGAGGTTGTTCGGCACCGGGACCTGCTGCAGGTCGTATTCCAGTTTGTAGGCGGCTGTGGGAATGCGGTCCACCCCGTAATCGCCATTGCCCACGTAAAAAATCACCGAGTCCAGTAGCCAGGGATTCTTCGCGATGCGGACCAGTTCCACATTCCAGAGCCGGGCATCATCGGCGACCTCGTGGGCGGCGGCGATGAAGGGCGCCCGGTCAAAGAAGTGACTGGTCGACAGACCGGTTTTCAGTTGTTCGCGGGTCAGGGCGGTGGGCTGGTTGGGTCCCTGCTGGCTCAGGACAAAAGGCGAGTAGGCATTGTCCTGTACATTGAGCATCCACCAGAGAAAGCGGTCGCCGGAGGGGCCTTTCTGGTGATTGGCGCTTGTGACCAGGCCAAAACGGTCGGTGCGAAACATCGGCTCCAGCGGCGCACCGGTCCCAAACCAGCTTCCGTAGCGCAAAGGATGGTAATCGCGCGGCGAATTGACATTGTCCAGATTGGTGAAATAATGCCGGTAGCTGTCATCGTTCGGATGGGCTGCGGCGTGGTCCAGGTTGTCCGCCCCCGGCCCGATCTGCAGGGTGAAACCGGCAAATTCATTGGGCAGATTGCCCAAGCGGAAGCGGTTGCGAGTCGCCAAAAAGAGGTTGCCCCGCTGGTAGGCCGGATTCCACTTGACGATGTTGCGGGTGGTGGAATACAGCTCGTAGCCGTTGTCCATGTAGCCGGAGGGATTGGTCCAGTGGCCACTTTGGAGTGCGGCGGGCCGCAACTTGAAGTCCTGGCCGGCAAAGGGATAGTTGACTTCCACGTTGTTGACCAGCGGGTGGTTGTCGGTCACGCCGGTGGTCACCCGGAGGTCAAAATTGGCGTCCTGGTTCACCAAGGCCGGATCGAGCTTGATCAGGCTGCGCAACTCGTACCAATCGCCGCCGGGCAGTTCGAGCCGGTTGATGCGCGCGGATTCCAGGACCGAGTGGGTAAATGGGATGGACAGCCCACTCTGGTCCAGGGCGCGGCGCCAGGCCCAGTACTGCGCATTGGGCACGATGCCCGCGATCCCCGAGTAGATGGCCACAAATGGATTGGCCGGGTCGAGGACGGGATTTTTGCGGGAGAGGGGATTCTGGTGGGCGGCGGGGTGCTGGTAGCGTTTCCAGGCGGTCGAGAAAGGCACGCTGCTTTCTGGGGGACGGGTGCCGTGGGCAGTTTGGCTTACCGAGTGGTCCTGGCCACGAAACCAAACTGTTTTCTGGGAATAGAGTGAATCGCGTCGGATCACCCGGGGATCGCTCAGGACGAGAAATTGCCCGCGGTTCAGCCGCAGTGGATCACTGGCCAGTTCCTGTTCCGGTCGCCAGCTTTTATACTTGAGTTCCACCCGGCTGATGTCCTGGCCTTGCCCGTCGGTGGCGGTGACACTGCGCAGGAATACGTCGCGGTAGGCGCTCACCGGCAAAGGGGAGACCGCTTCGACCCAGATGGTATCGCCCGGGGAAATGGTATCGCCCGCCATCACCACGAAGGGATCCGGCGCGGCCACCAACAGCGAATCGTAATGCGTTTGTGTGATCACGAAGGGAAATCGCTGCGGAGCGTAATTGTCCAAGGTCTGCTTGACCATCGGCTGTTCCAGCTCGGCCATGTTCTCCTGTTTGCCGAACTGGTCGTACTCGAAGAGGATCTTCTGGTTGTTGGCGTGGTTGGGATGGTAGATTTCGGTCAGGTGCCACTTGGTGACCTCGGCCAATGGCACTGAAGTCTCAACCTCGTGGGTGGCAAGATGGGCGGTGGTATTGGTGGGGTTGCGCAGGCGGTACTGGGGCAGCGAAAACACGTACACCGCGCCGTCGTCGGTGCGGGCCTCCCACTTTTGCCCGTCAAAGCGCACTTCCAGATAGCTTTCGAAGGCGTTCAGGTGATACACGGCCACGGTGGCATCGTCCTGGTCAGGGTATTTGTACACCAAGCGACCGCCCCTCCCGCCGGGCAATTGCAATTTGATGTTGGAGTAGTAGAGCTGACCTTGCTGGGCGACTTCTAGCGGGGTATACATCGGACGCAGTTGCGGATCGCGGGGCAGTTCTCCCGGCAAAAAGTCAAAAGCATGCGTTTCTACCGTGACCGAGGCTTCGGATAAGGCCCAACCTTCGCCGTAGGGAACTCCACTGGTATGCGCGGGATCAAAGGAAAACAGCGAAGAGGAGCTGTATTGCAGACGAATGGGAAAGGACAAGCCGCTCAGGGTCGCGACGCTTCCGAAGTCGTAGCTCAGCGAGAGATTGCCAGTGAACAGGTCCACGTTGTCGCCGACCGGGCCGGATCCGAGGTCGGCTTTCTTGGCTTCCTGGGGAATGGCCTGGCCGGGAGCGTGGCCACCGGTGGATTGGGCAGGGAGGGAAGAGACAAGGCAGATCTCTCCCAGGGCCAGGACAATGGCCCAAACAAGGTTTTTTAACATGTCGTGGTTACAATTAAATGCCACCAAATCGGACAACTGAGCCCGGGGAAATGAAACGAATATTTATTGGCCGAGACGCTTGTTGCTAGCCAATGTTTTTTGAATCACTTCCGTCAAGTTAGATAAAAATCGGGCAGAATGTCAAAAAAGCGATGATCCTAAAATCAGCACGATTTGGTTAATCTTCTGAAAAACAAGCCGATTGGGGCAGCTACTTTTTCTGAATTTTGGTCCCGGGTAGCCGTATATTTGCAATCAATATGAGCAACCGCGAACCCAAGCCGGGCGTCATCATCCTCGGCAGTGCCCGGGGCGATGGGAACACGGCTAAAATTGCCGAGTTCCTCGCCGCGCACACCCAATTTTCGGTGGTGGATCTTTTGGCGTATGACTTTGGTCAATATGACTACCAGCACCGCAATCAGGGAGATGATTTTGCCGATTTGCTGGAAGGGCTGATGGATTATCCGGTTTGGATTTTTGCGACTCCGGTCTATTGGTATTCCATGAGTGGTACGATGAAGAAGTTTTTTGACCGGATGACCGATCTGCTCGATTTGCATCCCAAGGCGAAAATGGCCTTGGCGGGAATGCACTTGGGGCTGGTCTGTTGCAGTTCCGATGCCGAGCCCATTCCCCACTTTGAGCTACCATTTCGGGAAACGGCGATTTACATGTCGATGTCCTGGTTGGGCCACTGCCATACCTGGGTGGAGGAAAGGCAAATTCCCGAGCGGGTGGTTCAGGAACTCGTGGAATTTGCCGGGGTGGCTCGGGCGGCCATTGCAAAATAGACTTGGGTAAATCCGGTTTTTTTGCCATTTTGTAGAAGTAAGGATTTACCAATTCGCATGGACAAACAAAATCCCAAGCAGCCCTATACCGAACAACTGAGCGAAAAAATCACGACTCAGGAGGGAGGCTATGTCCCGCAAGGACCGGTGAAATCCGCCGCGCGCCATGCTGCTTTGCAAAAAAAGGCCGACCACAGTTCCCGCAACCGGCACATCGCCGCCCTGCAGCGCAAAGCGGACGCTAAGCAAGCCTCGGTGATCCAGCGCCAGAAAAATGGGCTTCCCTCAGATCTGCAAGCGGGCATTGAATCGCTTTCCGGAATGAGCATGAACAATGTCCGGGTGCATTACAACTCATCCAAGCCCGCCCAGTACGGCGCCCACGCTTACGCTAAGGGCAGTGACATTCATCTGGGAGCCGGTCAGGAAAAGCACTTGCCCCACGAAGCCTGGCACACGGTTCAGCAGAACCAGGGCCGGGTGAAGGCTACGGGATCAATTGCGGGACAGGCCATCAACGACAACAAGAGCCTGGAGCACGAGGCGGATGTCATGGGGAAAAAGGCGATAACGGTCGGCGCGGAAAAAATCGCCCAAGGCAAATTTTCCGAAGACGGATAGAGAATTTCCAATTGCTCGACTTCTGATTCCCATGGGCGCGTTCGGAACCGCCCGCAATTGAAAATTTTTCGTTGAAAATTATCCCAGTTTGGGGAGAGCAGGATGGAGGTTTTTTCCGAAATTGTCCGCAAAAACCACAATGCGCATCATCGTAACTTGTCTATTGGTGCTGGGGACTTACCTCGGGGGCATCGCCCAAAGCTCCACCCGTCAACCGGGCATCATTTTGCTCCGGTCGGACAGCACTTGGTCTTACCTGAATCCGGCCCCGGTCGCTTATCCGCCGCTGGCGGAACAGTTTGAGGAAGCCTACGCAACCGCGCTCCTTCTCCACCAGCGGATGCAAAATGACAATGAAAAGCAGCGCACTTCCCTGGAATGGGCCAACGATTTGCTCGGTGCCCAAGGTCGCCTCCATACCTTTGCCACGCCGCTGCCCGAGCAGTTCAATGATGCTTACGCGGCGGCGGAATTGTACCATGTCCGGGAAACCAACGAGAACGAAAAACGACGCCTTTGTGTGTCCTGGGCCCGGCAATGGGTGGAAGCCCAGGGCCAGGTCGATACGCTGAACCACAACCTGATGCAGCAATGGCAGGAAGCTTTTGCCTGCGGAATGATGGTGCACCAACTTGAGCGGAACGACAATGAAAAGAAGCGCCTGGCGACGACCTGGGCGGAAGAGCGGATCCGCCGCAACGGCAATCTGCATCCCATTGGGAAGCCGCTGCCCGATCAGTTCAGCGAGGCACTGGCGGTGGGCATGCAGGTCCACTACCGGATCATGAACGAAAATGAGCGCGAAAAAGCCGCCTTGAAGTGGGCGAGGGCTTTTATCCAGGCCCGCGGCCGACTCAACGACCAATGAAAGATGGTTTGAGCCAGCCGGGTAGATTGGGGGGAGTGTGATTTCGGAGAGCCCAAACGGAGCCGTGAGCCAAACGCGGCAAGGATGGGAGGGACTTGGGTCGTGCGGGTCCAGCGGACCGGCGCGACGGAGCACCGCGAACTCCCGGAACAGCCTGGTACTGGTGTGCCAGTAGCCGCCCGCAAAAATGCGCTTTTACTGGGGAGAACGATTCGGGAAGGCGGTATTTCCCCCTCCGTTTTAGAGGCGGTTTAAAATTGGTTTGTGAAATTTGCTAATGCAGATTTTTTTGTCCATCGCAGCTCATTTTGGAGTCTATAGCCAAAGCTATGGGCGAGAAAATAGCGGAAGAGGGGCGGAAAAAGATGCCATAACAAAATCGCAGCATTAAATTTAAACCGCCTCTTAGATGCACGACAATTGATAAAAAAACGGCTCCGGGGGACACCGGAGCCGTTTTTTCAATGGGTGGAGACTTGTTTACTCAACCACAACTTTGTAGCGGTGGCTTTCGCCTTCAAAGTTCACCTGCATGAAGTAGAAGCCGGAAGCTTGCTCACTCAGGTTGAAGGTTTCTTCGGTGAAGGAGACGGCGCGCTCGCGAATCAGTTGACCGCGGATGTCGAAGATCTTGATTTCGGCACCGGCCACCAAACCGGCCACTTTGAACTGGCCATTGTTCGGGTTCGGGGAGATCTCGATGCTGGCAAACAGGTCCTGATCGAGGTTGATGCAGAGGTCGACCGTCGTTTCGAAAGAATCGACATTGGTGCAGTTCGAACTCGGATCGGTAAAGGTGTAGGTGATGCTGTGCGTACCGGCACCGGCGGAAGCCGGATTGAACATGGAACCGGATACACCCGGGCCGGCAAAGGTGCCGCCCATCGGCGAACCCATGAGCATGACGGCGGGATCGTCGTCACAATAGAGGGCCTGCAGACCGGAAAGGGTAACCGCCGGGAGCTGGGCGACCGTGAGGTTGGTGGTGACGACGGAGTCACAACCACCCGGAATGGCGAGGGTGTCGACGTAGGTACCGGCGATGGTGTAGCTGCTGCTGCCCACTTGGTAGACGTCACCATCACAGATGGTAGCGTTGACCGTATTCGAGGTGTTCGAGCAGGGCGGAGCGGTGATCGGACGCACGAAGAACGGGTTCGGGAAACCGATGTTTTCAATGGGGTCAAAGGCACCACCGTTGACGGAGCCCCAGCCGGCGCCCGGCGTGAAGATCTCGTCCATGCCCATCAGGCCCATGTTGTTCACGCTGAGGAATTCCTTCATCCCGAAGAAATACGTGCCCGGGGCCAGGTTGAGGCCGGCGGTAATTTGTACCGTTTCCACGGTCGGGCCCGCCGTCACCATGATGTGCTGGAAGCTGTCGACCGGGGTCGTGGGCTGACCATTGGCCGCGGTGTTGTAGATCACCACTTCGGTCGTATCACCGGCGGCAATGCCGGTCATCCCAAACTGTACGCCGCCGATCACCGTGGCATTGGTGTAGGTGTAATTGACTCCGAGGGTGGCGGTATTGAGGGTACCGTTTACGCCCAGACCGATGGTAAAGGCGGAATCGTCGCGGGCGTAGACATTTTGCGTGATGGCAAAGTCATACTGCGCAGTATCGTTGGCCGGCTGACCGTCGGTAATGGTCGCCGAGGTAATGATGTGGCGGAAGAAGTAGGAAGCATTTGCGGGCGGGGTGTAGTTGCCGGCGTTGATGGTCACGGTATCGCCTACATTGACCGTGGAGTTGGTGCTCGAAGCGGTGAAGACCGGGGTCGAGAAACCATTGCTGGAACTGAATACCTGGGAGGTCAGCACGGCATCGGTCACAGTGGTCACCCCATTGTTGGTCACGGTGGCTTCCAGCGGCAATGCAGCGACTTCAGCAACCGGAATCCGGGTATATTCCCCCGCGGCGGTCAGGGTTTCGAGGTCTTCCGGAGAAGCCAACTGGTTGAGCGTGACATCATCTACGCCCATTCCGTAGGACCAGGTGGAAGCATCGTTGTAGGCAAAGACAATCGTTACGGCGCTTTGTCCGGCGTAAGTGGTCAGGTTGACGGAGATTCCGTCCTGCCATGCAGTAGCGTTGCCGGTTGCGGTGTAGACCGTGTCAAAGCTGGTGCCGCCGTTGGTGCTCACCAAAACGTAGCCCATTTCCCCGTACCCTCCGTTCAGATAAAGGTCAAAGCTCATGCCCACGGCCGTAAAAGTGGAGAAGTTCTGCACCGGCAACGTCATGCGGTCATTCGACTTGTCGCAGTTGCAGTCGTCATCATTCGTGTACGCAAACAACGTACCGTTGGCCGGAGTGGGCCAGGTGAGGTAAGCGGATGAGGCGTTGGTGGCGTTGTCGGTGCTCCAAATGCCGTCGGTAGAGGCACCGGATTCCGTCCAGCCCGTGGGCAGATCAGTCGCCGCGTTGGGCGTACCTTCGAAGTCTTCGGTGAAGAAGACCTGTGCAGCACCAATCGAAGGGATCATTGCCAATGATAGACAGGCAAGAATTAGCGTAAATGTTTTTCTCATACCAAAAATTAACTTTTTAACCAAATAGAATAGTTCATGAAGCGCTTAGTGTTCAATACGTTAAGTATTTAGCTCTTTAGTGTATGATGGACAAGGCTCACGTTAATTTGCGCGCTTCGCTTCAAAGATACCAATTGCTTTTCAATAATGATAATCAGCGTGGTACACTTTTTTCACAAGTAGCGTAAGCGACAAATGGCAACTCGGTAGCCGGCAACGGGAAGGCTCAATAGTGCACCAATTTTGCGATGCCGTTTTGCCCGGCGACTACGAAATATACCCCCGCCGGCCAGGATTGGGTGCTCACGGTCAAGGTATTGCGGAGGGTGCCTTGGAACAGGACTTTGCCGTAGGGGTCGCAGATGGCAATGGAGACCGGCTTGCCCGAAGGCTGGCGCAGGTAAAGGTGGTCGCGCACGGGGTTGGGAAAGGCCTCGATGGCGGGGATGGCGGTGCTTTTGGGACGGTCGGTCAGCACGGCCAGGCAATCGCTCAGATCGGAACCGGGCTCGATGGCGGCTCCTGGAGTGAGGTTCTGTCCTTGCAGTCCCGGGTAGTCCGGTCCGTAGCGCCGCATGCGAAAAACTGAACTGCTACCGGCCGGGGGAACTGTGCCTTGCGGGGTGATGCCGTTGCCGGTCACCGGGCTTTGGTAGCGCCAGACTTGCTGGTCGGCCAGATCGATTTCGAAGGAATACCCGTTTGCACCGTGGCTGATCAGCAAGTTGCCGTTGGGCTGTTGCGATGCCCCGGACATGATTTTTGAGAAAAAAAGGTTGGCCGTGTCGGCGGTCCAGGTGCGGTCGGTCACCAGCGGTCCGTAGGTGCCATTGGGGGGAAGGTGGTAGACGCCGGGGCTGGTTTCGGGCAGGGTGATGATTTCCACGGAAGAGTAGGCCCGTCCCACGCCATTGTTAAAAATCATGACTTTGCCGCTGTCCGGGCGTCCCGCGCATATCCAGTGGGCATCGTGCTGAAAGCCTAGTTTTTTGTCCAAAGAGTCGCCCCGCTGGTAGGCGAGGGGATTGCCCCAGCGGTAGAGCAGGTCGCCGCCGCGTCCCGAATTGCCGCCGGTACTGCTGGCCGCTTCCGCTGAAGTGGTGCTGTGATCGATGATCCACACCTCATCGAAGTGAGCAAGGCTCAGCATCAATTGGTCCAGGTAGGGGTTGTAGGCGACCGAATTTGCGTGGAGCCAGTCTCGGGTGAGGACGCCGGGGGAAAAGTTCAGGTCGATGCGCTCGGGGTGATCGGCGATCACCCCAAAGTTGCGGGCCTGAGCGTCGTAGTCCTGCACCAGGTGGTCCCAGGCGTGCCATTCCCAAACGATTTCGGCGCTGTCCGCCCCCAAGGGCCGCAATTCGAGGAGGTATTCACTCCAGACGGTATTGCTGCTGACGGTGGCCGGATCGCGCCCTTCCTGAACCAGTTCCAAGCCGGAAATGGCCTCGACGGCGAGGAGGATGACGTTGCCGTTGGGCAGAGGCTCAATGTCGTGGTGCTGGGTAAAATCGGCGCCCGTGTGATCATAGGCCCACATCAAGCTGTCGTTCCAGGACCAGCGCTCCACGCGTCCCCCGACGCCCCCCATGATGAAATTTGCGTTTTGGATGCGGCAGGTTTTAAGCAGGGAGCCGTCTTCCAGCAAGTAAATCGAACTTCCGGGGGTGTAGAGGCTGTTGTTCCATTGGTTGATGACCTGCCCGCAGTTGTCGATTAGGTAAACTGCGTTGGAGCCGGTGTGGGCAAACAGTACGTATCCCGGCGCCATGCCCAGTTGGGCGTCGATCACCCCCACGGTGGGCGTTTGCGCCCCGGCGCGCGATCCCCAAAACGAAAAGAAGAGCAAGCTCAACAGGTAGATTCGCCAATTCATGTCCAGGCTGTTTTTTGCACTTTGATGGAGTAAAAGTACGGGGTTTTCTTTTCCGGACAATGCAGTGCTGCGTCAAAAGGGTGCGTATTTTGGGTGCGCGATTGTGGCGCGTGGGGAGGGAGGAGTAAATTGGGCCTACTCCGCTCGCTCGGCAAGCTCCAGCCAGCGGTCCTCCTTGTCATTGATCTGTTGATTGATCGCTTCCAATTCCTGACCCCAATTCTGCAAATTCTGGTAATCGGAGTTGCCGGCATTGATTTGGGCGATGAGGGCGGCTTTCTTCTCCTCCAGGGTTTCCAACTCACCTTCTAAGGCTTCGTATTCCTTGCGTTCTTTGTAGCTGAGCTTAGGGTTGTCCTTTTTTTGGGGCTTGGGTGCGGAGGTGGCGGCTTTAACGGGAGCGGTTTGGCGCGCTTTCTCTGCTTCGGCTGCTTTGCGTGCCCGGTATTCCCGAAATGTTCCGGGGAAGGGCTTGATTTCACCTTTTCCCTCAAAAATGAACAGGTGATCGCAGAGTTTGTCCAGAAAATACCGGTCGTGGGATACGATCATCAGGCAGCCTCCGTAGGCCAGGAGAAACTGTTCCAGGGTGTTGAGGGTGATCAGGTCGAGGTCGTTGGTGGGTTCGTCGAGAATGAGGAAGTTGGGCTGTTCCATCAGCACCCGCAGCAGATAAAGCCTTCGCTTTTCGCCTCCGCTGAGTTCGGAAACGTGGTTGTACTGTACCGGAGGTGGGAAACCGAACAGCCCCAAAGCGACGGAGGCGCTCAACTTCTCGCCGGTACCCATGCGGATTTCTTCCGCGGCTTCGGTAATCACATCGATCACGAGCTGACCGGGTTTAAAGTTGAGGCCGGATTGCTCGTAAAATCCAAATGCTACGGTCTGTCCGGTTTCGATGTCGCCGGCATCGGGGGGCATTTTGCCGGTGATGAGGTTGAGGAAGGTGGATTTGCCGACGCCATTGGGACCGACAATCCCGATCCGCTCGCCTTTTTTGAAGACATAGCTGAAATCGCGGATCAGCACGAGGTCTTGGTAGGCTTTCTGGATGTGTTCCAGTTCCAGGATCTTCTTGCCCAGGCGTTGGGCTTTGAAGTTCAGTTGGATGTCCGATTCGCGGCGGGTGCCGGCGGCCCGGTCTTTGAGCCCTTCGGCCGCATCGATGCGGGCCTTGGATTTGGTGGTGCGGGCTTTGGGCTGCCGACGCAGCCACTCGAGTTCTTTGCGCAACAGGTTTTGCGCCCGGGCGGTGTCCATGTCCTGGGCGGCTTCCCGTTCGGCTTTTTTGGTCAGGAAATGCTCGTAGTCGCCTTCGTAGCGAAAGGCTGCTCCGCCGTCCAGTTCCACGATTTCGTTGCAGACTCGGTCCAGAAAATAGCGGTCGTGGGTCACGAGCACCAAGGTCACTGTACTCGCGGCAAAGTAATTTTCCAGCCATTCAATCGTGTCGGTGTCGAGGTGGTTGGTGGGTTCGTCCAGCACCAAAAAATCGGGTTCCTGGACGATGACCCGCGCTAGGGCTACCCGTTTCCGCTGCCCCCCGGAGAGCTCGGCGACGGCCTGATCGGTATCTGCAATGCCGAGTTTGCCCAATACTACCCGCACCCGCGATTCGTAATCCCAGGCCTTGTGGACTTCCATGGCGTCCATGGCATCCTGCAAGGCTTGGGGATCCGCCTGGGGATCGGTGGAAAGTTGGCGGAAGCGGCGCACGACGGAAAGCTTGGGATCATCGCCGCTGAACAAGGCGTCCATCACGGTGGTGGCCGCGCCGAAATCCGGTTCCTGGTCCAAAAACGCGGTGCGGAGCCCGTTGCGGAGGCTCACTTCTCCGGCGTCGGGCTGGTCTTTGCCGGCAAAAATGCGCAACAGGGTCGATTTACCGCAGCCGTTGCGGCCGACCAGGGCGATTTTTTGGCCTTTGCTTACCCCAAAGGTCAGGTCCTCAAAGAGCACTTTGGTCCCGTAAGATTTAGCAAGGCCGGTGGCGGAAAGGTAGTTCATGGTGAAGGGCCGGCTTAAAATTCCGGCGGTGAATCGGGCAGATCCTCCCGGATGGGATCCACTTCTTTTTCCCGGATGCGGAAGTTGCGTTCGCGGTTGTTGCGGCGGATGCCGATTTTTACCCCGGCGTTCAGCACGACGTTGACTGGATTTTCTTGTTCGATGACTTCGCGAAATTGCGTGGTGGGGACGATTTCGCAGACCATCGAGGAATCGTTCAAGGCGGTACTGGTGACCGTACTGGGGCGCCATTTGAAACCGAGACCGCCGTACATGTCCACCGCCAATCGCCCGACTCGGGTCTGCCACCCGATCCGCATCACGATGCCCATCTGGTGGATGCGCTCGTTGAAGCGTTCGCATTGTGAATCAACCTCCCCACCTCCCGGGAACAGCAGCCACTCGTCGTTGTACCCGGAATAGCGGTAAAATACCATCGGACTGAAGTAGGACAGGATCTTGGGCTCGTAGAAGACGCTTTTGCGCACAAAGTACTGGCGGTAGCCCAGATAGACCGCGCCGCCGGTGGAGAGCATTTCCCGTCCCCCTTGGTCAAACCAGAAGGAATTTTTGTAGAGAAAACCCAAGCCGAATTCTACGCTGCCTTTGGGGCGCACTTGCATTTCGTAGAGGATGCGGGCCTCATTGACGAAGAACTGGCCCACGTTGATTTTGAAGATGTCAAACTGGTCTGGGCGCTCGTCTTTGCTTTCGGCTTCCTGACCGACCACCACTCCGGCGGTCAGCAGCAAGGTCAGCAGGCTGAAGACAATTTTAGGAATTGAGATTGGGCTTTTCATTGCGATGAAGATCGATTTTTCGCCGCCAGGGAGCATTTTGCCAGCGGTACTTCGACCGGACGTAAAGTTAACGAAGGAAGGGGGGAATAAAAAAAGGCCGAACCCTAAGGTCGCGGCCGGCGTTCGTTTACATACGATAGTGCGAG
>JBCCQH010000132.1:0-18103 GCA_039024435.1 Bacteroidota bacterium | reverse complement strand
CACGTCGCTGCGCTGATCGCGGCCGTAGACGAGACCGACCTGATTTTCGCGCGCCGCGGCGTAGCGGGTGGGATCGGCGAGCTCTTCGAAGTAGGTCGGATCGCTCAGACTGTACCACTGACCCAGCGCGAGGCTGTCGGCGGGAATGAAATCCTGGTGCTCCACCTGGCCCGCCCGAACCGAGAGGACCGGAACCAGCAGGCAGAGAACTTGGAAAAATATCTTTCTGAAGCTTTTCATGTTGATTTGTAGGTCTTATTCTGCCAAAAATCCGCGCGACTCCTGAAGGGTACGGAGCCCCTGGTAAGTCTCTTTTTGTGTCAGGTAGAGGTTGCCCCCTTCATCGTAATGGTAAATGAGCGCGAAATTGTCGTCGTCCAATTGCGCCCGCAGCCGGTAATCCCCGATGTCGTACACGTAGCAGGTCATCTTGCTGGTGCGCGGCTGAATGCGGATGTCGTCCAGGTAAGCCTTGGTGGAGCTGCCGTCCACCTGGCCCGATTGCAAGACAAAAATCACGTGTTCGGTGCCGTTCGGGGGCGTGAAATCACCTTCGATCTTTTGCCAGCCTTCCACAAGGCGGCCGCTCGGTTCGAAGAGATCGCTATCGCCGAGCAGGTTGTCGTCTTGGTCCAGGAAGCGCACCTTCACCCCAAGGCGGTCATCGGGGTTCATCACCGAAACCGATTGGTAAAAAGGCACATCTTCGTCGTCCCGACTCACCCACAATTGTAAAGCGTAGGCTTTGCCCGGTTGGAGGCGCAAGCGGTGTTGCGGCATCCGGCTGGTGCCCGTCCAGGAAAAGGAAATCTGCCCCGTATGCGCCTTGGTCGCGGTATAGGCGACGCTATTGTTGCGGATTTGCCAGGGCGGCAGGAAAGTGGGCCGCCGATAGCCGATCCGCCCCGCGTAATCATCGCGGTTTGCTCCGCGGTGGAAGTAAGGGGCCCGATCGAGTACCGCATCCTTAACCGCGGGTGCACCGATCGCGGAGGGACTGTCGACGCGGACCAGTGCGCGGGTCGCACCGCAATTGTCTGCGGGATCGAACAGGAGGCCGTGGTTGCGGCCCTGCACCAGGATGTCGGCACTGTCCACCGGATTGACCAAGGCCTGGTCTAGGGAGACACGCGCGCGGTTGGCCGCGTAGGCATCGGTGAAAGCCACCAGATCGCGGGGATCAGCCGTGAAATCGGTGGGAAAATCCAGGTTGCCCGTGCCGATTTGCAACAGCGTGAGGTCCGCGCCCGCCAAGTATTCCTCAAAGCCCTCGTAACCGATTTCCTGCTGTTGGGCATTGGCGCAGACCGCCGTGGGCAGCTTGCCATTGTAGCCGTAGAGCGCGGTCGAATACACCGCCAGTACATCGCGGTTTTCGACTTCGTAAGAATAGGGACTGTACCGCGTGATTTCGCTCACCTTGCGCCAGTTGGGCGCGCAATCGGCGAAGGTCAGGCTCTGAAAGTTGAACATGGGCACCCCGCTGAGGGTGCCGTCCTTGCGCGTGTTCAACTCGGCGCTCTGGCGGCGCTCGGCGACGTAGACGTAGCTGTCCTTCGGGCGCCACACGCCCCGCTCCCCCGAGGCAAAAGGATGCAAGGCATCCAGGCGGTCGAGCTGGGACGGCGCATCGCCGTACGCGAAGCGCACCCCCGTCCAATCCTGCATCCAGGCATCAGAAAAGGTCGTCGCCGTAGCCGACAGCACACTGTCGAGCATGAACATTTCCGTGCGCAACACCGAAGAATCGGGCGTCACCACCAGGGTGCTCTGGAAGTTGGTGGTGATGCGGGGGATGATCTGCACGTAGGCATTCGAATCCAGATAGGTACAGCCGTAGAGGTAAACCGGGTACGGCCCATTGTTGCCCGCCGTGTACAGGTCAAAACGCAGCCCGGTAAAGGGAAGCGACTGCCCCAGATTGGGATCGGCCGCGAGTTGCGGATTGCCGATGGAAGCGATCGCGGCCACCGGGACGCCGCTGCCCGAAGTGGAGACAAATTCGGCGTTGCAAGCGGCGCTGCATTTGAAATTGACCCGTGTGGTACTGGTGACCTTCATGTCCGCGGAGGAGCAGCCCGTGCAAGTGCCGGGAATGGGGCCGGGCGTCATGACCTGCGTGGAATCGGAGGAAGCGGGATGGGCGAAGAAGTCATTGAATTGCTGGACGAGGTAGCCCACGCACGGATGCACCACCGTATCGTACACCGTATCCGCCACCACCCAGGTGCTGTCCACGATGGCGCTGGGATCGGCAAAGTCGCGCCAGCAACTCAGCGTATCCCGCCAACGGGTCGGATCGTTCAGCGAAGTGATTTCGCTCGCATTGACGCCCAGGAGGTTGCGGCGACCCGAGCGCACAATGCGGAAATTGGCACTGCTGCCCGAAGCGATATTGGTTGCGCTGAAAAACAGCGGATCGCCCGCGTGCTCGCCCACGTAAACCGCCTGGGCGGGAGCGGGCCCGTTGTAGGCCACCAGCAGTTCGTCGCCGGGCACGAACAACTCCGCCCGGTCAACCGCGTTCAGGGAGCAAGCCGTGCCGCGGAAAAAATGGCTGCTGTCCGCGCCCGCCATCGCCGCGGCCGTGGTTTCCGCCACCAGCGTACCGCAGGTGAACTCCAAGCCCAGGTTGCGGTAGGCCGCGCCCATGCGCCCGTACGCCCAAAACGCCGGATACTGATAGGAGTACACGGGATCGTCGTAATTGTTGGTGACCCGCGTGAGCAGCGGACGCCCGGTCTGCGCGTCGAAGGCCAGGTGCTCGGTTTTGATCAGGGAACCCTCGTTCCAGGCCGTCACCCCCTTGAGGATGCCCGAGCGGTGGACGACCTTGTTGATGACGGCGGTGCGGGTGCGGGATTTGCCGTAATTGAAGCTGGGCCAGACGGTCAGTACGGGCACCAGTGTGAAGTCCACATTGGCGGCAAGGCCCACGTTGCCCGTCAGCGCGGCGTACTCGCGCAGGTCGGTGTAGTAATCCAGGTCGACGCCCAGCAGGCGCCGCTCCGTTTGGGACCGGGACCAATCGGTCGAGTCCACATCGAAGGTCAGCGCGTTGACCTCGTTGTTCAGGACCTTGTAGGCGCCCTCGGTGCCCGGAAATTGGGTGTCGCATTGGTACTCGTATTCCACCCAGGAAATGGGGCGCGGGGCGATCTGGCCGTCGCGCTCCTGCCCGAAGTTGCTGACTTTGCGCGGCTTGCCGTGCATGTCGTTCAAGGTGATAGAATAGCCCTGCGAACCCGTCAGGTCATTCCATTGCAGCATCCCCACAAAGGGAATGGGGATGATGGAATTGAAACGTTCCAGACTGATTTGGGTGTGCTCGGGAACGACGGGGAAGTCCTTCGCGGTGTAGAATTCGTGGATTTCCGCCCCCGTGGTCGGAATAAACGCCAATGCGGGATTGTCGATGACCATCTGCGTGGCCAGGCTTTTGACCGTGACCTTGCGGTAGCCGACGACCGGGGCGGGCATATTGCTTTCGTTGGTGGGGCCCTCGAAAAACAAACTCACGTCGCTGCGCAAAGGCGTCGACCAAGGATAGCGGATCCAGGTGCGCCAGGGATTTTCGTCCCCGCCGACCATGGGCTCGTAGGACGCCACGCCACTGCTGATGGCGGCGCCATTTTCTTCCGTGTTGTAGGCGTAGACCGCGCCCACGGTGGTGGAGTAGCTTTTGGTATTGGGGGTGGCGGCGTAGTCGTCGAACAGTTCGATCTTGGCCACGCGCGATCCGCCGCCCACTTTCATCTTCTGGGGCGTATTCAGGCGGATCCAGCTTTCGTTGGTGTCCATTTGTTGGGCCCAGCCCTGGTTGCGGGCGTGTTTGTAATAGCCCGCCAATAGTTTCAGCAGTTCCGGACCAATGGAAACCAGGGAGGCGATTTTTTGCTGCACCGCACTTTTGTTGGTGGCGGGACTGGCCCCGCTGCTCAGGGGATTTCCCTGGCCTATGGCGGCAGTGTTCGCCACCAGTTGGGGCAGGTTGGACCGCAGATGGGTCCAGGCCGCCACGGCCAGCGGGTGGTAGGCGCGGAGTTTGCCTTCGTTCCAATCGCAGGGCGCCAGTTCCACGTAAGCGGTTCGGCAAGGAAAGCTCCCGCATTCGGTACCGTGCCCGGCGACGCTCAGGTAAGCGGTCACGAATTCCTCGACATTGGCATCGCTCTTTTTCAGGTCCATGCGCGCCTTGACGTAGACCTTGTCCAGACCCGCAAAAACCGCATCCAGTTCGGCTTGCGAATTCATATCGCGCCCCAGATCCACGTACAGGCGGCGCAATCGGGAGCTGTCGGGGTCGTACGCATCGCTGCCGTTTTTGAACCAGACCTGCCCCGAACCCGCACTCAGGGCGCCCGTGATGGGGTACATTTCCATCGCGGTGCGGTTCTGGACGTAGCCGTAGTCGTCGGCTTCGTAGTGGATTTGCATCCGTCCTCCCGTGGGCAAGGTAATCTCCTTGAGTTCCCAGGCGGCCGCGTAAATGTCCAGGCTGTCGCGGACCACGGATTGGTCCACGTAAGGGTAGCGCACCGCCGCGCAGGTATCCGTGTAGGGGCGGTAGTTGCCCCAGCGGTCCTGGGCCAGCGGATCGTAGTTGGGATTTTCGGAGGCGATGTTTGCGTGGTAATCGAATTCGTAGGGGTGCAAGGCGCCGCGCGTGCTCTCCTCGCCCGTGAACCAGACCCGCTTGAGGGTGAGCTTGCCGCTCTCGCTGTGGGCACTGCCCAGGTGGTTGTAGTGCACGTTATTGGGCAGGTTTTGGCACAGCTCGTAGTTGTATTCAAAGTGGACCACCGAGATGGGCACCGCCGCGCCGTTGAGGGATCCATCGCTCAGAAAGCGTTCGGATTTGGAATACACCGAAATGCTGTCCAGCTTCCAGGAATTGCCGCTTTGGATGTTTTCGTTGCTGGTAGTGGCATCGGAACCATTCTGCAATTCTGCCTTCGCCCCCCGATTGTCCTTGCGGGTGCTCAGGTGAAATTCAGCGATGTGGGTCTTGGTTTCCGCGCTGCCCAGGTAATAATTGTCCCGCTCCCCGTACAGGTAATTGCCGCGGTCGTCTTCCTTTGTGCTGAGTTGCCCTTGGTCGTAGTTGGCATCGATGAAAGGGGCCCGCCAGCGGTAAGGGGTGTCCACTTTGAGGTATTTGAAGCGCACCCAGTAGCCCAGGTCGCCGTCGGAAGGACCGGGCGTAGCGTCCGCGTCCACGTAATCCTGCCCCAGGACGGTCGTGAGCAGGTAGCTGTGCGGGTAGGCGGGGAGGGCGGTCCGCTTGAGGAAGCGGTCCGTATTGGCAACTTTGTGGTTGGGGCGGTTCCCATCCCGGTCGATCTCAATGCGCGGGCCGCAGGCATTGCCTTCCCCTTCCACGCTGAACAGGGCCTCCACGTGCCGATTGTTGTAGGCGGGCAGCCCGTAGACGTAGCGCATGCCCCCGGCGGAATGGACGCTCATACCGGCGAAATGGTGGGCGGGATGGTTGCGCGTGGTGGCCGCAAGGTCATCGGGATTGGGAGCAAAGGTGGTCGCTGCGCCACCGGAATAGACTTGGACCAGGTATTCGTTCAGCGCTTCGTCGTTGCCGCCGAGTTGAGCATTGGTCACCGACGCGATGACCGAATTGCGCGAGCGGCGCTTCGCATGGGTCGCGTAGGCCGTTTGCGGATTGGTATTGATGACGGTGCCGAATTCGTCTTGCAATTGATTCAGCAAATGCCCCGCTTTCCGAAAATCGGCCAATTGCCGACCCTCCAGGCCGAAACGGACCGGCTGAGTTCCTTCGGCAAAATCGAAGTAGGCGCGGGGATCAGACGTGCTTTCGCCCGAAAACTTGAAGTACCAAGGCTCGTAATCGCGGTCGTAAACGCTGTTTTTTCCGTGGAAACCGTATTTGTAAGCGTTCGTGGAGGTGGCGATCTCGTTGTCGGTTTGCCAGGCCCCGCTGCGGACGATGGAGGTTCCCAGGCTGATGTCCCAGCCGGCCTTCCCGGCGGCGACCTCGAAACCACTGTTCGCAGAATTGGTGAAGGAAGTTGTTTTCCGGTCGCTGATGATGCCCACATCGTTGCGCCAGGGGCGGAAACTCCCGCCGATCCCCTGGCCCGTGACCGAGTAGACATCTGGGGTGAGCTGCGGAATGGACAAGAATTTACTCGCCCGGCGCAAGGTGCCGTCCTTTTCGCGGTTGAAATCGGTCAGGGAATTCGCTTCCGCGGCTTCGAGCTGCTGGTAGCCGTAGGCGGGAAGGACATCCTTGGGATTGCGCAATTGCTGCAAGCTGAAAAACCCATTGATGTCCAGATTGGGATCGGCCCCCAAGACCGAGGCGCCCGTTTTGAAGGAGAGTTGATAATTCAAGCCCGCCATTTCGGTGATGACTTGCGGGACAAAGGCATCGGCGGCAAAGGACAGCGTGTGCGTGCTGCCGCTCCCGAGGCGCATGTTCAGGAAGCTGGAATAGGTGGAGCGCATGCGCTGCAATCCCAGCGAGACCAGGCCCCGTCGGCTGTTGTAGCCGAGCCCCAAGTCAAAACTGCGATTGCGGTTCGCCGCCATTCTGCGCAGCGACAGTTTCGGATTCAGGTCGATCCCACTCTGGGAATCCAGCGATAGCCCCAGTCCCAAACCGATTTGATTCTGGGAGAGGTTGTCGGGGGCGAATCCCGCGAGCAGCGTTGCGCCACCCCCGATCGAATAGCCAAATCCGCGGTAGCGGTTGTAATACAAGTTCAAGCTGAGGTTCGCCCCAAAAAGCGAGTTTTCGCCCCCCAGGAATTTAAAATCAGCGCCGAACAACTCGAAACCACCCGCTACCCCTACCCCAACCGTCCAATCTTCCAGCATGTCCTGTTCCACTTCGACTACGTCGCCCTTGAACTCATCGGGAAGTCCGCGCATCTGCCGCGTGATCGCTCCTGGATTCAGGCTCCAGCCCAGGCCCACCCAGGTGGCCTCCTGGTCCATGCCGATGCCCGAACGGTAGCTCAGATTGAAAGGATAGCCCCCGTTCGGGCCCGGCAATTCAAACAGCGGGAGGTTGTAGGTAAAATCTCCCGTAAACATATCCACCATGCCGCTGGTGTTGGCGGGGGTGAACTGCATGGCCTCGGGCTGGCGGGGGCCGCTGGTGAGCGCCTGGGCGGTGAGCGGAAAAAGGATCTCCCAGGCAAATGCCAGCAGCATGAGCTGGGCAAAGACCTTGGCCGCGCGGTATTTCATCGGCTTGTTCGGGTATTTCATGACAGTTTTTGCGGTTGAGTTGTGTTTGTTTCCGTGATCAGGGCTGCACTTTGAAGCGCAACCGCCCCACGTCGCCTTTGGGGCCAAATACCTCCAGGGTATAGAAATCACCGTTGCTGAGGCCGGCCGAGGAAAGGTCCAGTTGCACCCAGTTCGCGCCGTAGTTGCGGCTCACGGATGCGGGAAGGCTCACTTCCTGGTAGCGACCGTCGAGGATGCGGAATTCCAGATTGGCGGCGGTCGCGTAGCGTTCGTCGTACCGGAACCAAAGTTCGCCGCCCCGCATCAGGCCGTAGCCCGCATCGAGTTGGTCTTGGAGGCCCACATACGGCCCGGGCGGGTCCACGTCAATGGGGTCAGGCAAAGGCAGGGCCGCGGTCATCCCCAAGCGCTCCATGAAATAATGCCCTTGCGCCACCCCCCCATAAGTGCTGGCGGTGTCCGCCTTCCACGCCAGGTCGGGCGACAATTGCCCCGTGCGGTTCAGCACCCGGAAGCGCAAGGTGCCGATTTCGCTTGCTCCCGAGTCGGTCAAGCGCGCCGAATAGCGTCCGGGCAGCAGCTTCGCCGCCCCCGAATTGCCCGCGGTGATCTGCCCGATGCCTTCCCGCATGCCCTGAAGGCGGAAATCCTGCCCTTCCAACGCGGTAAAATCCAGCTTCACCGATTTGCCCCGCAGCGTCACCGAGCCCGTCGTACGCTCGTAAAAATCGGGATGCAATTCGGTCCAGCCCGGAGAAACCTCCCCGCTGTCCGACAGGAATACGCGCGGCGCAAGCGAATCCCCCGGTAGATAACCCATCCCCAGAGCCGCCTCCCCCGCCGCACAACTGAGAACGTAGAACCCCGGAAAAGCGCGAAATTGTTGCGATTGCCCTTCCACCGGTTCCACGCCGGCCAGGGCCAGTCCCGCCAAGTCCGAATCACCGGAACCAAAGCCAAAACTCTGTCCTTGCAGAACCAAGCGGGTATTTTCCGCTTCCAGGGTATACCAAGACCCGCCCAAGGCCGCAAATCCACCGACCAATGGAGCCGCGGCTTGCCATTCTACCCTTGAAATCGCCCCCGACGCATCCACGTCAAATCGGACGGTGCAAATTGCGTGGGCACCCGCGCTCAAACCGAGGGTACACGATCCCGCTTCATTGAGAGAAAATTCGCCAACGGCACTGCATTCTCCCGACTCATTTAAATCGGAACCGATAAGGGTGTAATTACCGCCCACGACAATCCGCATGTCGACAGAAAAGTCCTGAGCCTGAGATCGTGGGGTGAATCCTGCGCACAGCAGAACGGCCACCAACCAGATTCTAATCATTTTGGTGAGATAGGTTTTATTTATCGAATGGTCGAGTCCCTGAGTTTTTACACTGGGAAAGGTCTCGATTTGTCTGTATTTGCTTTCTCTGGCAATATGAATTTCGAAAAGTGTTCGCAATATTCCAAGCCAAAAAGTCAAGAGATGGACGACCCCACCGCTTCATTACGGGTGTAAACCATTGTAATTTAGATACTTACTGGCAGGATAAAAATTGTAATATTTTTAGCAAAATGCGGGAAGAGGCGGGGCGGAAGAGGTTTGCCCCGCGCCTTCCATCCCGAGAAGCCAAGCTGCGATTTTCCGGATTTGCCGGCATTCAACCAGACGAAAACTTTGCTTACTTGGTGAGACGCACCGCCTTGTTCATCGCCACCAATCGGGGTTCAGCTTCGCGCAGTTCGCTCGACTCACCGTGACCCTCAAACAACCACAATGATGCCAAACCAAATAATATTTCAATTCCCCCTCAAATCGCCAATTGCGACACCGAAAACAACTCAACCTTGGTGGCCTTTCCCCGCAAGGCGATAAATCCTTTACGGTCCAGGTGGTAGTCTTCGAGAGAATCCGCCAAGTATTCCCGCAATTGGCCAGAAATCAGAAAGGCGGATTCGAGTTCATTGCACTTGCCCTGAATTCTGGCGGTGGTATTCAGTAGGTCACCCGAATAGGTAATGTCTCGCTTGATGATGCCGATCTCCCCGACGATGCTATTTCCGAGGTGGGCGCCCGCTTTGAATTGGGGTACGGTGCCGTATTTCTCCAAATAGGCTTGCTCTTTGGCGGCAAAGATGGATTCGATGGCGAAAAATATGCCGACGCAATGGGACTTGTTGCGCAGTTTGTCCAGGTGCCAGGTCACGACGATCTCATCCCCAACGTACTGGTAAATCTCGGCTTTGTTCTCCCCAACCGGCTCCGTGATATCGGCAAAAACGTCTTGCAAAAACTGATGGTATTTCGATTCACCCAATTGCTCGGCGATGGTGGTGGAAGACTTCAGATCCAGAAACATAAAGACGCGCGGCTCGATCTTGGGAGTATGGTATTTTCCCAGGAGGATCTTCGACATGTTACCGGGGCCAAATTTTTGCTGCATCAGCAGGAAAAATTGGGTCAGTTGGAATATGATCGCCCAAACGATCAGATTATTCAGCTGTAGGTTGCTGAATACGAGATCTTGCAAAATCGCCGTGAACCGCGGATCACCCCGTTCGTCTTCCAATGAGATGAAGGTGATAGTGATGGCCACCAAAGCAAAGACAGTGGTAAACCCAAGGCCACCAACAATTAAACTGTACACGAAGGGCTTCTTTTTCAACCGAAAGTTGATGAAAGTCAGCAAGCATCCGCCCAAAATCCCCGACACCAGGCCGGCGCCCACGTTGTAAGTCATTATTTCCCAAAAGTCATACAGATCCGCGGTGCCACGGGAAAGCGGCCCCACCAGGATCAAGTGGTCGTACAGCGTAATGATCGCCCCGATGATCGCATAAGCAATCATAATGGTGAAGATATTCCTGATTTGGGCTTTGGTCTGGACTTTCATCGGATCGGGGTACGCAACTATCCGAAAGCTACGGAAAATCACGATGCCATCGGTGATTTATCGGGAACAATCCACCTTCAAAGGGACTGAATCTGGTTTGGGCCTCCAAGCATATACTGCTTTCTCACCGCACCGGCCCAAAACCGCACCCGGATTGCCCCCAAAGAACGACCACTACCAACGGACTTTCCGTCGATAGCAGTCGCCATTCAAATAATAAAATTGCACTCTGGTCCCGGGAGTCAATCCGGGAAACACGGTCCTACTGGACCAACAACTTTTTCGTCATTCGCTCGGTTTGGGTCACGACTTCCACGATGTAGATGCCCTTGGGCCGCTCCTGAAGGTCGATCTCACTGGTACCGGGACCCACTTCCTGGCGCTGAACCATACGGCCATCCAGGCTAAAAATGGTCACCGTCGCGGTGCTTGCCCCGGCCAGCTCAAGTTTGACCAAATCCTGGGTCGGGTTCGGATAGAGCTCGAAATCAAGGCCAGGCGTCTCCGGCATTTCTGCCACCGGCGTCGTTTCCGTTTGCTTGTTGTAAGGATTGCCGCACACTTTCCAAACCTGCTGGTACCAGACCGAATTTCCCGCACCGATGTTTTTCCATTGGAAAAGGGCGGTCGTTTCGAAATCGTATTCAAACATGGTGATCACATCGTCTTTCAGGTTGTCGTGGTCAAAATCACCACTCACCACCCGATTGGTAATGCCCGAGGCGGCAAACATGTTTGGGCCGCTGTTGTAGAGGGTCCAGGCACCGGAAAAAGTGCTTTGGTCCCCCCGCCAATAATGCATCCGCGTTTCCTGGCTGCCGTAGTCGTAGAAAGCCGCGACATCGTCCTGCTGACCATCGCCGTCAAAATCCGCGGCGACGACGCGGCCTTTGATTTGCAGGCCGTTGTAATTGCCCGCCTGGCTGTCGTACCAGGTGAAGGGGCCGACCATCGAGGTGCCATTCGACTTGAAAAGCAGAGCCTTGGTCTGGGCACCGCTGTACTCGTAGTAGACCATGATGTCATCGAAGAAGGGATCGTTGTCAAAGTTACCGGCGACCACGCGCCCGGTAACCGCATTGGCGTTGAAATTGCCGGGAACACTGGTAAAGAAGGCCCCTTGGAAATTCATGCTCGTGGTATTGCCCCGGAAGACGTGGATCTCGGTGGTGGCCCCTCCGTAATCGTAGAATACGGCGAGGTCATCCCGCTTGCCATCATTGTCGAAGTCGCCCGCAACCACACGTCCCGCAATTTGCTGGGCGTTGTAGCCGGTGGGACCCGATCCCGAGTTGGTGTACCACACCCCCTGGTAGACCATCGCGCCGCCGATGGCCGACCACACGTGGATTTTCATGACATTGTTGCCGTAATCGTACATGGCCGCGACATCGTTCACGACCCCATCGCCATCGAAGTCCCCGGAGACAAAACGGCCGTTGACCAGGTTGGCGTTGAACTGGTTGCTGGTGTACCAGTCCCAGTCAAAAACCATCTTGGTCCCATCTGACCGCCAGACGTAAAACTTTGTGAGGTTGTTGCCGTGGTCGTAGCAGGCCAGAATGTCATTTTCCCGGCCATCCAGGTCAAAATCTCCGGAAACGAGCCCTTTGACCCGGCTGGCGTCAAAATTGAGGATGTTTCCGGTGATGGTCAGGTTGTGCTGGGCGCTGCTGCTGTGTTGCAATACATTCACACCATTGATGCGCTTGTAAAGCCGGAAAACAACTTTGTAGAGCCCAGAGTACAAAGGGTAGTTGTTCAGGGACAGGACGTGGGTTTTCAAGGGATAATAAAATACGCCCGGTCCATAGTCCTTCCGGTAGATTTCTTGATTGTCCTCATTCAGCCATTGAAAAGAATAGACCCACAAAGGCTGATCTTCTCCTGGCCGCAGGCCTTCAATCGTCAAATCCTCGGTGGGGATTTCGATTTGGGCAACCAGTTTTACCTCACTCAGGTCGCAGATTGATACGGTCGTCGGCCCGGTGAGGTACACCTGCTGGGCGCGGATCGCTCCGGCCAAGAGGGCAAAGCACAATAGATAAACTGTCTTTAAATAATTCATATTATTTTTGGTGTTTGTTGCTTGAGGGTCAAAATTATTCGCAGGAACTGCCAATGGGATGAACAAAAATTTCAGAACTTGGCGGTATGCGAAATCGGAAACTGTTTCACTTGCTCGCCCTGTTGGGGGAAGCGGATCGGGCACGTTTTTCCCAATTCCTGAGTGCAGAATATTTCAACAACAGCGGCCAACTGGTTGCGTTTTGGGAGCAATGGCAGCGGCGGGTTTTTCCTTTGGCGGAGGGGGAAAAGTTGAGCAAGGCTGAGTTTGTCGCCGGTACGAATCTCAAAATCAGCCGCTTTGACAATTACTGTTCGCAATTGTACCTCAAGGCGCGGCAATTCCTGGCCTTGGAAGAGTTTTCGCAGAATGCCCACCTGGAAAATGTGATGTTGTCCGAGGCGATCATGAAACGTGACCGCAGTCTGGAGGCCGCGGAGAAGTTTGTCCCGCCGATGATACGGGATTTGGAACAGGAAGCCGCCTCACCGGAGAAATACCTGGGCCTCCTGCACCAAAAAGCGCAGTGGTACCTCGGGAAGATCCGCTCCCGAAAAAAGTTGAAAAATTGGCATGAAGAATTCGCCGAGTTCAAGCGCCTCCTCAACCTGTATGCCGTCAGCAAAAACTTGCAATTGAGCTGTGGGGAGGTGAACATCGCCGAAATATTGCACCCGTCACCGGCGGAGGAATCTCATAAGCACGCCCTCGACAGCGTCTGGAAAAGTGCCGCAGAAGCGACCGATCTGCTGCCCCGGGCCTACTACTTGACCCTGGCCTTGCTCAAGGGCATTGAGCCCGCGGAAACCTTTGCCCGCCTGCTGGACCTGCTCAAGCGCGAGCGCGCCAAACTGGCCGATGACGTGGCCCAGGACATTTTCCAGTACATGCTCAATTATTCCATCCGACAAATCAACAAAGGCGACGAGGTCTTCCTGCGGAACACCCACGATCTGTATCTGGTGCTGGTGGAAAATGGGGACTTGCTGCAAGATGGCAAGCTTTCCTCCCCCCAATTCAAAAATATCATCGCGGTGGGGTGCCGTTTGGGGCGACTGGACTGGGCCCAGTCATTCATTGCCACTTACCAGTCCCGGCTGCTGGATGGGCACGATGGGATGGCGGCACAATACAACCAGGCAGTGCTGGCGTTTCACCTGGGGGAATACGGTACGGCGATCCGGGGATTCAAAAAGGTAATCAACCGGGTGACCTACGATGTGTTTTACGGGGTGGATGCACGCATTTATCTGTGGAAGGCCTATTTTGAGAATTGGTCACAGCTCCAGCCGGATGAAATCGACGATATGTTCCGCCTGTACGATTCATTTCGCCTGTACATCGACCGGAACAAGAAGATTTCGGCCACCCACAAAATCCAGTACCGCAACTTGGTCCGCTTGTTCAAACAGTTCATTGAATTGCTACAGGTTCCGGAAAAGCACACCCTCGCTGGGGAGCTGGACGCCTTTAAAGCCGAGTTGGAAGCGGCTACCGATGTCGCCAACAAGGTTTGGTTCCTGAAAAAAGTGGAAGAAGCACAAAGACGGGCCGCACAAACCTAAAAAAGCCGCCCCCCCGCGGGGGACAGCTTCTCTGGTCAATTGGGTTTGCCCATCAATTAGGGGGCAGGGACGGCGGACACCGCCGGAATGTAGGTTTTCTTCGTATGGCTTTCAGGATCGGACTCCACGTAGGGCGTCGTCAGCAAGGTAGTGGGATCCGGGGCCGAAACATTGTCCACCACACAGAATCCCCCCGACCGCAGCAAGGTGGGCAAGGGCTGGACCAACGGGTCAAAACCGATCTCAATCGTCGGTTCGTGGTCATTGGCCAGCACCTCGATGTACGCACCGGGGCCATTCAGAACGGGAAACGGGCCGTTGAATCCCAGCACGACGCCCAGGTCATCGACCACGGTGATGTCATTCGCCGCGGGCAGATAGTCAAATTCGAGGAATACGTGCTCCACACGGCAGAGGCACTCGTCGGAAGGCGAGTAGCCGGGCAGGGCAAAATAGGAGATTTGTAAGTTCATGCCGGGCAGCAGTACATGGTCATCGGTGGTGGCCTCCATGCCAAATTCCCGGCGCTCACCGTCGATGCACTGCGGGTCGTCATTGAGGAACATTTGCGTCGACGGAAGGGCCGGGGTTTGTTCCACCAGGCTGGCTTTTTCGCATCCGCTGGCTCCCAGTAGGAATACAAAAAAACCCAGAAAAAATCCATTTTTGATCGTTTGCATTGTGTTTGAAGTTGTCGTGTTCATAGTGCGTTGTGTTGAATGAAGGTTTGATTTGATTGTGCTGCAACCTAGTCGAATCTCCGTTCCGACCGATGAACAAGAAATATAAATCCTGGCGATGGGGAAATTTAGCCGCCGCATCCGGAGGAAAGGGATTTTAAAATGGGGCGGAAATGAACTTCGATTTAGACGGCCGCTCACCAGCAATCGGGATTCGCACTTTTCCACCTCGTCGAATCGGGGTTCTCCCGGTGGCCCACCCGCACCGCTAGTACAACAAGTACACCAGATCCGCCAACAAGAGGGTTTGCAGGACAACAAGCCAGGTGCCGGTCCTCCGCAGGTAGAAAAAAGCCACCCCCATCGCTAGCATTGCCAGCAAGGGCAAGCCAAGCCCGGTGGCGATCCGAAAGGAATGCACGGACTTGCTTTCGGAAGCAAACCGTCGGTACCAGTTGATCTCCCGAAACAGACGGGAGACTGCGTATTCGATTGGTTCCCTTTCCTGCGCTACGCGGGCAAATTCTTCGGATACGGAAAATTGATGCTGGCCGGTGATCACTTCGTAGGCGTAGTGGGAATTTCCGGAGGCGTTGTGGTGCGACTGCCGCTCCATTTTCACCTCTACGATGCGGTCATCGACGATCTGGCCCGGCAAAACGAAATCCAGGATGATTGCTCCCGCCACCAGCAGAGAGATCGCAAAAAAGGCTATCTGAAGTCTTTGGGGTAAGTTTTTCATTCAGGAGTTGGGTTTGAGTGGGGTTAAACCTCCCGGCTGAAGCACGGGGAAAGCGGGAGTCTGGTGCGTTGACACTGCCCGCGATTTCACCGACTTGAATTTCCGAGAACCAAGGCAAAAATACCCGTTTTTTTGCTCGGTGGGCGAACCTATTGGGCCAAAGGTTTCCGCATTGCCGATGAAAAATCCGCCGCGGGGCATCCGCTGAGTTTGCGGGCGCACCGCAAGCCGCGGGCAAAGACGGTTAAGGCAGGGACTTCCAGGCCTTCTTCGAATAGCTGGACTCGACCTGGTTCTCGACCGAATCATCGAGGAAGGGGAAAAAGTCGATTCCGGTGATCGATTCCAGGGAATTGACCGGGAGGATGCACTGCTTTAATTCGGCATCGCTGTCCAGGTGGGGCACCAGGAAAGCGATGGTGTGCGGCCGGCCTTCCTCGTCAAACCGCAGCAGCGCCTTGTAAAAATAGCCCGGGATGGTGACCTCGTTCTCGCCGATTGTGCCCAGGCTGTTGCGGAAAACGGGGCCGGTGACCACGTAGATGCTGTCCAGTTGTTCCGCCTGCTTGCGCACCCACTTTTCGAGTTTCGGCCAGGCCCCGGTCCGGTTGAAGTCGGGGAGTTGCGGGGAAATGTTGGACATGAAAAAGGATTCGCGGTTGGCTTGGGTGGTGATGTAGTTGTCGGCGGAGGGCGAAAGGTGGCCCCGGTCAAATCCCGAGTTGGCGTAGTCGGCGGGCGAGGCGCTTTTGCTGCGGACCTGGTCGTCTTCGTAGAAGCGGTTGTGGCGCTGGGAAGGGGCGTTGACCTCGGCTTCGGTCAGCAGATAGGTGACCCAGTCCGCCTGTTCGTGGGCTTCGTTGTAGGAAAATGAATACTGCGAATGGTTGATGACTGGGTGATCGGCCACCGGGGCGGGGGCGAACGGTAGGTCCTGCGCGGGCAACGCCGGCGTACGGACCCAGGTGAGCAGGAGCAAAAGCAGGGTGGCTTTGGCCAGGGATTTCTGGCGTTGGACGGGGGCGGGGTGATTGAACATGAAAAAATTGCGCTGGGTTGATCGGTGGAGGCACAAGATTTCGCTTTTTGCTGACTTGCGCAACCTTTGTCGAGGAATTTTTTCGGGAGGAGTGCGGGACCTGCTACATTTCGGTGGACATCAAGATAAGAGGTGAAAATAGATAACTTGTAATATGTCTAAAAAACGAAAAACGCTATGACCGCGAGTCCAAAATTCGGATCGTAGAAAAAAGCCACCAAGTAGACAACATCAGCAAGCTGGCCGCAGAACTGAGCCTTGATCCGGAACTGATCTATCGCTGGCGCGCAGAGCATCGCAATCAACCGCAGAAGAGCTTTCCCGGCAACGGAAAGGTGGCTCAAAATGATCTTGAAAAAGAAAATGTCCGCCTACGCCGAGAATTGGCTGATGTCCAAATGGAGCACCAAATCCTAAAAAAGCCATCGCCATCTTTACCAAAACCGATGGGAAACCTTCCAATTGATGAACAACCACCGACATCAATTTCCCATTGTGAAAATGTGCAAAGTCCTGGATGTCAGTGAATGTGGCTACTATGCCTGGCTCAAGCGAAAACCTTCCAAACGATCGGTCGAAACCCAAAAGCTCGTAGAACAGATCGTGGAGATCCACAACCATAGCAATCAGAGCTACGGCAGCCCGCGGATCACCATTGAACGGAAGGCCCGGGGTTTTCAATGCTCACGTCCCAGAGTGGCACGGCTGATGCGCCATGCCCAGATACGCAGCAGGGTGGCCGGCAAGTTTGTGGTGACCACCCACAGCGATCACGACTTTGAATTCAGCCCCACCCTGCTTGCCCACGATTTCAGCAACGGGCAATTGTCGCGGGCCTGGGTGAGCGACATCACCTCCATCGCTACGGCAAAGGGCTGGCTGTACTTGACCGTGGTCATTGACCTGGGAGATCGCCGCGTGATCGGCTGGTCAATGATCTCGGGCATGAAAGCATCTCAAACGGTGATTTCTACCCTGAAAATGGCCCTTAAAAACCGGGCGCCACGGTTGGGAACAATTTTCGATTCTGATCACGGAATTCAATACTCCGGCGACGAATTCCGAAAAATGCTCGCCCAGAACCCTGAATTGAAACAAAGCATGAGCCACAAGGGGGATTGCTGGGACAACGCGGTGGCTGAATCCTTCTTCAAGACCCTCAAGGTGGAAAACATCTACGGAAGGAATTTTGAAACACTGGTGTCCGGGGAAAGTTGAAAAATACGAAGGCGGAAATAATTCCGCCTTCCCTTCGTAGTTTTGTGGTTTCCACACCTAAAAACTACACTTCATGCAAGGTAACATTTTCTCCGGACAGCCGCTTTTCGCCCAAGCCTTGGAACTGATCAAACGAAGCTGGGTAGATTCGATTGCCAAAAAGCATCGCACAGATCGCTATTACAAGCATTTTCGCACCTATGAACACCTGGTCGCGATGCTTTTTGCCGTTTGTAGCGGATCGACCAGCCTTCGAGCCCTGTCCCTGGGACTTCTAGCTGGCAGGAGTCGTATTGCTCATTTTGGACTCAGCCATGTTCCTCGTAGAAGTACCATTTCGGATGCCAACAAGAACCGCAGCAGCACCGTCTTTGCTGAGATTTACCAGGAACTCTACCGCCGATTGGCCCCCACTTTACCGGACAGATGAAAGTGGCGGGGCTATTCGGGAAAGGTGTTGATCATTGATTCAACAACGGTAAGCCTCTTTAGCAGCTTGCTCAAAACCGTTGGCCGAATCCCGATCAATGGTAAACGAAAAGGTGGGATCAAGGTCCATACCGTCATTGATGCGCGTGAAGATCTGCCACAGTTCATTTGTTACTCCTCCGCCGCAGCCCATGACCGACCTTACATCAAAGGACTCAAGCCCTCTGCTGGCGACATGTTG
>JBCCQH010000131.1:0-18503 GCA_039024435.1 Bacteroidota bacterium | reverse complement strand
TTAATTTTCGAATCTCCACTTTGGGCAATCGCGGTTTTCTTAGAGGCTGTTTAAAATTGGTTTGTGAAATTTGCTAGTGCAGATTTTTTTGTCCATCAAAGCTCATTTTGGAGTCCATAGCCCGAGCTATGGGCGAGAAAATAGCGGAAGAGGGGCGAAAAAAGATGCCATAGCAAAATCGCAGAATTAAATTTAAACAGCCTCTTAGAGTAGGGCTGGCCGCCTTTCGCCAGACGGATGGTTGCGGTTTCGTAATCCAGCTCCCGAGCAGGGACCACGATCTCGGTACGCCAATCCTGGACGGGGAAAGTGGCCCGGTAGGCCCCATTCTGGAAGATCAAAGTGTATCTTTTGGGCACTTCTATCCCATTGTAGGGAACGCCATTCTGGTCCACCAGGTAGACCGGGATTGACACTTCAGCAACCGGCCAAACCTGCGCAATCCCAACCAGCAAAAAGCATAAGGATGCAATTGCTATGGCCAAAAATTTCCGCCTCGATCTTCGCTTATTATTCTGGTCGCGGAAGATATTCCATTTTCGGTTAGGAAAGTTTTCATTGAGGTAGAGAATCCAGGATCCCGGGCGATCATTATCGGTCCCGGAGCTAAGGTGCCGCAGATCTCGGATCACAATTTGAGTATCGCCTCCGAGACTCCGTACCATATCCTGTGCATACAAAAAGGCTTCCTCAATCGACTGCCCATCGCTCAGTGCCTCATAGAAAAACCGCGCAAATCGCGACGCCTGCACATCGCCGACGGCGGCAGTGGTAGCGATCACGGCCGGAATTCCGGCTTTCAGGAGCGGGGCGGATGATGCTTGGGTACCGCATCCGTTTAGAAATACCAGTTGCGTTCCCAAGTCCCGAGCCATGCGTTCTCCCAAGGCTCCCAAGTCCACCGCTAGATCCGTAAACTCCAACTTCTCCCCACTGGCATGCCCCGCAAAATGAAAAATTCGCACCTTCCAGTCTTGCTTCCGCGCCATCTGTGCAATCCGCTCCACCGACATCCGCGGGTACATCATCGGGCGGATGCCGGTTTTGCCCCGCAGATACAATTTCAAACTCGGCTTCTGCCCGGGAAGTTGGGATCAATTCGTGGCGCCGGAAGGTGTTGATGCAGGACAGGACGGGCGCAAACTGGGTTTCGGTGCCGGCAAAATACATCCCAAAGCGGTTCCGAAGGGCCGAAGGCAAACGGACAAATGTAGCTTCCGCCAGATCCGCGGGCGAGACCGCCAAGCGACTCCGTTCCAGGCACGCCATCTGCACCCGCGCCCTCCCCACTCGGTTCCCGCCGCGATCCTCCAGGCAGAGCACCATCCCGGCGCGCAGTCCGTCTATTTGCCCCCAATTGACCCACCAGTGATCACCTTCCCGCAAAAGCATCCGGGGCGTTACCGGGGCGGTATCCGCACCGGAAAGCAAGCGGTGGGGTGAGCGAATCTCACCGAACAATTCCAGGTGCGGCGTCTGCTGAAGGTGCGTGGAGGCAAGGGCATTTTTCACCCGCAAGCGCACAAAATCATGCAGTTGCGCCAGCGGGGCATCCGGCCCCATTTTGTGCAAAGCCTCCCGCAATGCCTGCGAAAAAAGCCCCGTTTCCGGGGTTTCGTACGCCTTTTCCGAACTTTGGCACGCGGAGAGGGCCACGTGCGAAGGCTCCGGTACGTGCAGGCGATCCATGCGGGCATATTGCCCTTCCAGGTAGTCGCCCAAGGGCCGCGCTGGCGCGATGTCGGACCACTCCCGGGCGATCAAATGATCCGGATTGGGAACCCGCTTTCCGTCCTGCAGATAGCGGGTCGCCCCGCCGGAATGGCAGCAATCAAACGTACAGATGATCCGCGCGCCGGTCTCCGCCAATTCATCCAGGAGCAAGGCCAACTCTTTGTCGGCCAGATCACGGCCCGACGGGGTGCGGCTGTCGTACCCCACCAGGGTTTCGTCGACCCCGAGGGGGCTGAGTCCGGCGGTGATGAATTCCGGTGCGGAACACTGGCGGGAGCCGTGCCCCGAAAAGTGAAACCAAATTGTGTCCGGGGCACACGCCCGGCTCAAATGCGAACGGAAACCATTAATGATGGCCTTGCGGGTTGCGGCCCGGTTGAGGAGGAGCCGCAATTCAGCGTGGGGAAAATGATTGCGGAGCAGGTCTGCGAGGCGTTGCACATCGGCGATACTGCCCCGCCGGGGGCGCACGGGAAAGGGGTAGGCATTGATGCCGACCAGCAATCCGTACAACTTGGCATTTGGGTGCATAAGGGGAAAGAATTGGGATACGGAATCGGCGGGAAAAGTACCCCAATGGAGGCGATCAAACAAAAAATGAGCACGGAGGGGAAATAAATGAAAAAGCATCTTTGCCCCGCAGCAAAGGGCTTTTGGACGGCCCCCTGCACCTTCGCTGCGGTTACCCGGCAAACTTGAAGGCAAATTGAGCGCGGAAAATCGGTCAAATTCCGGGACCATGACTTTGCAAATTGACCTTTGAGCGCAATGCACCGCCTTTTCCTGCGGTCGCCGGCGCCCCAGCCACGTCTCATTTAAACAATTCTAGCAATATGAAAAACTATGAAGAACATTTACGTTTTGCGTTGAAAACGCATTCCGTACACTACGGCGCGGACCACGGTTTGCTGGTGGTCAACGAAGCCGAAAGCACGACGGAGCGCTTTGATTTGGTGAATTCGCCTCTGATGTTGAAGATTGATGTCAGCACGGAAAGCCTCGTCTTGCAAGTCTGGCGGGGAGAAATTTCCGGCGCGACCATCAAGCGCGTCTTGGTTTCCCGCACGGGGCGCTACGGACCGGACACGTTCCGGGTCATTGCCAAAGACGGCCTCGGGGAAGTAGACGACCGCGATGTCCTGCGCCGGCGCTACCACTACGACCTTACGGAAATGGAAGTGATGCTGCTTTCCGACGGCGATAAGTTGATGATTTACTGTCCGGAAGAAGCCGCAGAAAAAAACTGGCTCCGTGAGTCCATCGTCCAACCCACTTAACCACTCCCCGATCAAAATTATCTTCCGAACCAATCATGCTTTTTGGGGCGGCTTCCAGGATGCGCGACGGCCATTCTGGAAGCGCCCTTTTTTCAATACCGCTAAATATTTTGCCATGCCCTATCGACCCGTTTCCTCTTGCGACGGAGCCATCGAGCGATTGCTTGTCACCATTCCGCCCGGCTCCGATGACCATATCCAAGCTTACTACGCAGAAATAGAATCCATCTTTCAAGACCGCGAAATGTTGATCCGATTCAAAAACTACGACCCTCCCCGCAACGAACCTGCTTTCGACCGGGTGGGGAGCCAGTACAAACGGAACCTCGAAAGCAATTTGCTGGCCATCCTGGAAGGCCGGGAAATTTTTGACTTTCGCCCTCCGGATGGCTTTCACGAAGACCTGTTCGGCGATTTGATGGAAGCCCTGCAACAAGGGATCCCGATCAACCATTCCGAGTGGGCCCAGGATCCGTTTTGCGTACTCGCCCGGGAGAACTGCGATTCGGTATTTCTCCAGCCCCTGTTTTCGCGGCGCTACATGGACAAATTCATCTCTCTGGATCTGGCCTCGCGCCGGGAGCTGTCCATGCTCGTGCGGCCGACCGATCTGCTGCTGGAAGGGGGCAACATGCTGGCCGGGGACGGTTACATGCTCATCGGGAAGGATACCCTGGCCCAAAACGTATTGCGGCACCTGGAGCGCAACCGCATCGAGCGGGCGGACCAGGACCTGGTGGCGGCCATCGAAGCGCGCTTCCGGGAAGCCTTGGGCGTGGAGACCATCTGGGTGGGATTTGACCGGGCCCACCCCAACTGGCAGCGCGAGACCGACCAGACCTTTCAGCCGGCTTTTCACCTGGATCTTTTTTTGACCCTGGGGGGAAAGGATTCAGACGGTCGCCGGATCATCTTGGTGGGGGATCCCACGCTGGCGGAGAATATGTTGCGGGAAGCGGGAATTCGTCCGGAGCGCATCCGGATTTCCCGAGCCGCCAAGGACCAGTTTGCCCGCCTGGACGAATTTTGGGAGCGGTACACCGGGCAGCGACCGGCGCACTGGCCGGAATTCAAAATCGTAAAGGTACCGCTGTACATTGACCGCAACATCCCCATGCCCTTCAACAATGGGATCGTGGAGACGTGGAAAGGGGAACGGATCGCCTACCTGCCGGAATATGAGGTCACGGCGGAAGCCGACCGGTATGAGCGCCTCAATCCCATTTTTTCCGTACTCAAGCCCCCGGTAGAAGCGTTGCTGCTGGCCCACGGATTTGATCGTATCCGCTGGGTGGGACCCGGGAACCATTTCCGCAACCTGGCGCTGATGCGCGGCTCTTTGCACTGCATCACAAAAGTACTCAAGCGGAGTGGTGCTTAGAACGGGGGGGAAACATCGATGGGTGAAATCTGCGATTCCAGATTTTCGTCCTTCGAGGCCATCCTGGGGTCCATAGCCGAGGCTATGGACCCCAAAAGAGCCGCCGCGGGGCGCAAAAGAGATCCCACCCAAGCGGGGAGTCGCACCGCAACCGCCGCTCAGGGCCCAAAACGTTGAAATGCGATCCGGGTGGGAATGTTGAGGGCTTTGCCGGTTACGTAGTAAAACACAATTTCCCCGCCTTTGATGTGTTTGAGGTCTCGGTTTTGTTTCCGGCGCCTAAGCTCCTCGTGCAACTTGCGGTACTGCGGCCGGCGATCCCCTTTGGCTTTTTCATTGATTTTGTGGAGTCCAGCGTACAAAATCTTTTGCTCTTCCTGGATGATTTTGCTTTTGGCGGAACGGATGCGGTGGCGGGCCGTGGTGCCGTTAAGCTTTTCCATGAAGTACAGCACGTCAATCGTGCGGGCGACCTGCACCTGACTGGAACTGAGACCTTCCTTTTTGGCTTGCATGATGGTATCGTACCACTCGCGCACCGCGTGCCACTGGTCGAGCATGACCGAGGCAATCAGGACATTGACTTGCAGCGAGGCTTTGCGGCGGGGATTGACCTTTTCGGCGTAGTCGATCAGGAATTGGCGAATGCAGACCTGCATTTCCGCAACCTTCTCCCACTGACAGCGGTTGAGGTAGAGGAGGATTTGGTGCAGGTAAAGGTTTTGCAGGACCTCGCCCCGAACCTCCCGGGAGATGTCCAGGTCGAGAATGCCGCGCATTTTGGCGAAGATGATCTCGTATTCTTCGTACTTGTCCAGGGCGTGGCAACTGTTCAGGTAATTGCTCAGGGCTTTGGCGATCAGAGAGGTGTCCTCACTCCGCTGAAAGCCTTCGTTTTCGATCAGTTGGACGATTTCCCGATTGGTCTTGAGCTGATCCTGGGGCTGGCGGTGGAATTCTTCGTAGCGCGCCCGAATTTTCAGGCAACTGAGCCGGGTGAGGTAGCTGTGCGACTCCGGATCGCTGAGGACCGCGTCGATTTGATTGCCCTGAACCAGGCGATCCAGTTCGATTTCGAGCCGTTCGCGCTGGCCCGTGGTATAAAACCGGAAGATATTGTGGTGCTCGTAAAGAAAAGTGAATTCGGTTTTCTGCTGCTCCAGGAGGCTTTTCCATTCGCGGTCATTGCGGACGATGATTTTATCGATGTTCTGCTTCTTGTCCGTGTGTTCCATTTCGAAAGCGCTTTCCTCCCGGTTGATTTCCAGGAGGAGATAGGCGATTTGGGCCTCTTCCGCAATTTTGCGGGCCTTGCGGAGTTGTTTGCGGGCAAATTGGTAGTGCCCTTTTTCGCGCAAAAAGGCATAATCGCGCAGCAGATTGAATATTTTGACTTCTGGGGAAGGCTCTTTTTCGTAAGAGCGCATGGCCGCCAGAATATGGTTTTTCAGGTAGTTTTTGACCGTCGGTAGATTTTCGAGGAAGGCTTTGCCAGCGTGTTGGTGCTTGAACCGCTTCTCCTCGTAGTGCTTCAGTTCGCACATCGCCTGGAACAGTTCGAGGTATTTTTTGGGGGCACTCTTTTTGCCGCGTGTGTCACCATTGTGGGGGGAGTGCAGGGTCACGTAGCGTTTTTCCGCTTGCGAAAGGGATTTGACCAGGGCAAACAGCTCGTCTTTGTGGGGATTTTGCATAAAGTCGTCGTCTGAATTCTAATGTCTCAAGATAAAGGCTCACCGCGCCGCAATTTCCGAATTAAGGCTTAATTATTAAAATTCAAATATTCATTTATGCAGGTATTTAATTCATTTTGACCATAAAAATGGTATTTACGCGAGCGAGGAGATTGCTTTTCATTTGGGGCTTTTGTTTGGGAGAGCTTGGGTTGGAAAATACTGGGTCGGGAACACTTTTGAATCTCAATTTGGGGTGCTGGCTCATCGTTTGCGCCACTCCGCAAATAGGTTGACGACCCGGTTGTAGCTGCTGATGCCCTCCTTGACGCCCATGCTGCGCAGGTAGGCATCGTTGATCTTTTTCCCAGCGCGGGAAATTGCGCCCGAGTAGCGCCGGTAGTTGTTGTAGTTGGCCCGCAAGTCCGCCTTGACCCCCGGATCGAGCCGGCGCCGCGTCATTCGGTAGCGCCAGACGTCGATCCGCGCCAATTCGCCGGAAACATAACTCCAGTACCCCAGCAAGCCGGAATAGCGGATAAACGGATCTTCACTCTGGGTACAGGCGATCAGCCCGAGCAGGTTGCACGTGCCCTCGTCCCCAAACCCGTACGCGTGGCTCATTTCGTGGGCCATCGTAAAGGGATAGCGCGGCGCGGTCAAAGCTCCGGCGAGGTTGCCTTCCCCGGTAAATGGATTGTAAATCCCGGCGATTCCCAGCCGCAGGTACGTTCCCCCCGGAAACACCCGCACCCGGACCCCACCGGGCGTCGGATAGCCCATCCCATCCAATGTACGCTGCAAATCGGCATTGACCCGGGCGTTCAGGTCGGGGGGCAGCAGCGCATACGACAGCGAATCGTCAGTGGCTCCCGGAATGCGCCGCCGACTCTTTTCCAACTCCCGGGCCGTCCACTCGATTTCTTCACAGAGCGCCTCAATATCGAGTCCCTGCACCTGCAATCCCAGGTGTTTTTCCACCGGAATCCGCTCGTAGTTGAAGCCCCAAATGACATTGAAGACGAACAGCACCCCACTGGCAAAGGCGACCACGTTCAGCGCTGCTTCCCGCAAGTGCCGGGCCCAGCCCCAGTTGATGCCCGCCGCGCGGCGCGCCCGCTTGCGGCGGCGGTGGCGGCGCACCAGCAGCACCAGCAAGCCCAGCCCCAAAGGTCCAAACAGCGAAATGGGCCACCACGAAAACAACGCGTAGTGGGCATAGCGAATCCCCACGAACAAGCCACGGCTGTAAAGCGACTCGACGATTTCCGGAAATGGCGCCAGCAACAGCCGGAGCAACATGCTCCCGGCCCCAAGCAGAATCCAGCGCAGTCGTGGCGCTACCCGAATGGCTTTCTTTATATCGGAGACCTTGCGCATGTGTAAGGGGTTTCCGTTATTCAAGCCTCAAATTAAACAAATATGAAGCGATTTTGGATCGTTTTTTGCTTGATCTGGACGGTGGCCCAGGCCCAGACTTCCCCAGAAGACGTCAAGGAATTTACCCTCGCCAATGGCATGCAACTCCTTGTCGTCGAGGACCACTCCATCCCCAACGCCAATATGTACCTGTTTTGGCGGGTGGGATCGCGCAACGAAGCGCCGGGCATTACCGGATTGTCCCACTTCTTTGAGCATATGATGTTCAACGGGGCCGAAAAATACGGCCCCAAAGAATTCGACGTGGTCATGGAAGCCGCCGGTGGCTCGAACAATGCCTACACCTCCGAGGATGTAACTGTCTACACCGACTGGTTCCCCGCGTCGAGTTTGGAAGTGATTTTTGATCTGGAAGCCGACCGCATCGGGCACCTCGCGATTGATGATCAGATGGTCGAAAGTGAGCGGGGCGTAGTCCTCAGTGAGCGCAGTACCGGTCTGGAAAACAGCAACTACAACAAGCTCAATGCGCAGGTGAAGTCGGCTGCGATGTTTGCCCATCCTTACAGTTGGCCGGTGATCGGGTACGAATCGGACATCAAAGCCTGGACCAAGGCCGATCTGCAAAACTATTTTGACGTGTACTACGCTCCGAACAATTGCACGGTCATCGTAGTGGGCGATGTGGAAACGGACGCAGTTCTCCGCCTCGCCCAGCAGTACTTCGAGCCGATTCCCGCACACGATCCTCCTCAGCCCGTGCGCACCGTGGAGCCGCCCCAACAAGGCGAACGGCGGGTCGTCGTCTACAAAGAAGTGTCTTCGCCCAACCTCGAAATCGCTTACCACGTGCCCAATGCCCGCCACCCCGACTACTACGCGCTGGAACTGTTGAGCAGCATCCTGAGCACCGGCAATTCCTCGCGCCTGCAAAAAGCACTGATCTTCGAGCAAAGCCTGGCCACGCAGTTGTACACCTTTGCCCCGATTTCCCTGGATCCCAATCTATTTGAAGTGTTTCTCATCGCCGCTCCCGGAGTCGCTGCGGCGGATCTGGAAGCCGCTTTCTACGTGGAACTCGACCGGATCAAAACCGACGGCGTCACCGAAAAAGAGTTGCAAAAGGTCAAAAACCAAAAGCTCATGGAGTTTTACCGCGACGTGGAAACGATCAACGGCAAAGCCAACAATTTGGGCCGTTACGAAGTCTTTTTCGGAGATTTTCGGGAACTGTTCCAGGCCCCCGAGCGCTTCGAAAAAGTCACCGCCGCCGACATCAAGCGGGTGGCCAATACTTACTTTTCCCCGAAAAACCGCACCGTCGGTACCCTCATTCCGGAACCCAAACCCTGATTCCCCTCCGCATGAAACGCAATTTGATTTTCACTGTCCTGGTATTGCTGGCGGGAACCGTCGTTGCGCAATCCGCTTTCACCCTGCCGAAGTACGAAAAGTACCGTCTGAAAAACGGCTTGACCGTCTACCTGATGGAGCAGCACGAAGTTCCGGTGATTTATCTGAATATGGTTTTCCGGGCGGGGGCCGTGCTCGATGGCGAGCGCGCCGGCCTGGCGTCGTTTACCGCCGAAGCCCTGAAATACGGCACCGAAAACTACACCAAGTCCGAGATCGAAGAAACCGTCGATTTTCTCGGTTCCGAGTTCTACACGGGCGCGGTCAAGGAGTACGCCTACGCGTACACGTACTTCAACAAGCGCCAGCAGGCCGATATCCTGAAAGTCTTCGGCGAGGTGGTGCGGGCGCCGTCGTTTGACTCCGAAGAATTTGAAAAGGGCAAAAAGCGCAAGTTGGCTCGCATGAAGCAGGCCAAAGAGAGCCCGCGCGGTGTCATTGATGCGTACTGGGACAAATTTATCTACGGTACGCATCCCTACGGAAATACCGCTTATGGGGACCAAACCGGAGTCCAATCCCTGACGGTGGAGGACCTGCGGGCTTTCTATGCCGCGCACTTTTCGCCGCAAGATGCCGCCATCGCCGTCGTCGGAGATTTCAAGACCGCCGACATGAAAAAACGCCTCGACCAGATGTTCAAAGACTGGAAAGGAAGCAAGGCAAAAACCCGAAATGCGGTAGCGCCGATTAACCTGGAATTTGACCGTTCGCGGGTGCTGCTGGTCAACAAGAACGATTCCCGCGAGACGCGCTTCTACATCGGGGGCAAAGGCGTGCCGCGCGATCACCCGGATTACGTCGGGATTCAGGTCATCAATACGATCCTCGGTGGGCGCTTCACTTCCTGGCTGAATGCCGAGCTGCGCATCAATTCGGGCCTGAGTTACGGCGCCCGCAGCCGGTTCTCCACCCACCGCTTGACCGGAAGCTTTAACATTGCCAGTTTCACCAAAACGGCCACCACCGTGGAGGCGATTGACTTGGCGCTGAAAGTGTTGGCCCGCTTGCACAACGAGGGCCCCGACGAAAAGACGCTTTCCAGCGCAAAAAACTACATCAAAGGCGGTTTCCCCACCGACTACGAAACCTCCGGCGAATTGGCGGCCCTGCTGACCGACTTTTTCATCTTTGGGTTTGACGAAGACTACATCGACAGTTTCCAGAAAAAGGTCGATGCCCTGGATCGGAAAGCCGCCCAGGAAATCATCCGCAAGTACTTTCCCAAGGAAAACCTGCAATTTGTACTCGTGGGGAAGGGCGAGGAAATCCGCGAGCAGATCCGCAAATACGGAGAAATCACCGAAAAGCAGATCACCGCTCCGGGATATTGAGCGGTCCAGACAATCTCTGGGGGCAGTCGATCATTGAACGTTGCAATCGGTGAACCCGGATTGTTCGCCCACCCAGGCGGAATCGCGAATCTGCCGTGCGGGCCCGGGCCGAGACAACCGCCGCAACCCCCTGCCCCACAAAATCGAAAAGGCCGACGCTGCGGAATGCAGCGCCGGCCTTTTAGAAAAATGATTGATAAATCAGCAGTTGATGTCAATCGTCTTGCATGATGTAGAGGAGCACTGGGCTTCACCCGGATCAGCAACGCCGTTTCCGTTAGCGTCATCGGCAACGATAAATTCAACACACACGGTGAAAGTACCATTTGCATTGAAGGTGATCAACGCCTGGCTGCCCGCATCAATGATGGAATGAGGACCACCGCTGACCGTCCAGTCGTAGTCAACGATGATGCAGGGCGACTTGCGGCTCGTGTTGACGGTAAAGACTTTGCGGTTGCAGCTAAAGTCCAGCATGCCGAGGGCACTGGTGCTCGGGGCACACTTGCCTTCGCAGGAACTAGCGGTAGGGCCAAATGACTGGGCTTGGGAGGTTGTTGGTGCGGTAAGCATAAAACAGAAAACAGTGGCAAGGGAAAAAACGATTTGTTTAAAATTCATAGTAAATGTTTGAAGAAGATTATTGATTTGCCGTCAAGGTGAAGATTTTATCTGATCGCCGGCGCGTTAAATTGTCTGAACGGTCACAAACTGTGTCTGAATGGTCAAACAATGGTTGGTTAATGGGATTTCGTTCCCGCCAAGCAGAGTGCGGTACTTGCGGATTTTCATTTTCCCGGCCGTTAGATATTTGCCGTCCGTTTGGGAGATTACCGAAATGCATTTTACCGACCAACCGAAACACATCCCAAAATCGCGGTCAAAACACGATTTTGTAAAACATTTGACTTGAATTTACCCGGAGGTTACCGGATTTTTACCTACTCGCACAACTGTACTTTTGCGATATTGCAATTGGATCGCGAAAAAAAATTTGCATGAACCGAATCGTAAGTTCTCTTTGCCTTGCCCTTACGCTGTCGATTGGTACCTTGGCCAATCTATCTGCGCAACGGGTTGCCACGCCGACTGCTACCCCCAAAACATTCTTTGATGGCAATCAGGGGAGATTTGTCCCCGAGTGGACGGCAGCTCAGTACGTCAGTGCGCGCTCGGCGGTGAATGATTTGCTCGAAGCACCGGCATTTTTTGGCGCGAATTATGATCACCAAGTCACCAATCTACCGTTTCACGTGGTCGAGGTTCAGTTGCGCGACAATGAATCGGTCCAATTGCAAGACGTGGGCGGGGATGGAATCACCGAGGAAAGCAGCACGCTGTTTGCCCGGACCATGAAAGAGAGCGGTTTGCGCCCCGAAAGCGGCTGGTACCCCGAAGCCCACGCGGTATTGGGGCCCGAATTTATCAAACGGGGGGTGCGCTACCAGCAAGTGTACCTCTATCCGATCCAAGTCAATGTCAGCGGCAACCGCATCCGCAAGGCCACCGCCGTAAATTACCGCATCGCGCGGGTTCCGAACGGTAACCGCCGCGGCGCCACCAATGCCCGGCAGGGCTACAACCCGGAGTCGGTTCTTGCTGCGGGAGTTTGGCACAAACTGGGGGTGACCGAAGAAGGCATTTACCGCCTCGACTACGATTATCTTTCCAGCCTCGGCATTCCGGTCAACAGCGTTGATCCGCGGACGATCCGCGTACACGGCAATGGTGGTGGCATGTTGCCCCAAATCGCCGGGGAGTATCCCTACGATGACCTGGAAGAAAACGCGATTTTTGTTTCGGGCCAGGGAGATGGATCGTTTGATCCTGGTGATTTTGTCTTGTTCTACGGTCAATCCCCCCACGTCTGGAAATGGGTGGACCGCATGGGCCGCTACGCCCACTTCCAGAACTTCTACTCGGACACGACCTTTTATTTCCTGACCTACAACCAGGGGGCGGGCAAGCGCGTCGCCACAGCAACGAGCCCGGGAGGAGTGACCGCCTCGCCGACCACCACGACGAGTTTCCAGTTTCACGAGCGGGAACTCCTCAACCGAATCATCTCCGGTCGGATCTGGCTGGGTGAGACCTTCGATTTGACCACCAATCAGACCTTCAGCTTCCCCGTTCAGCGGCTGGCGCCCAACGAAAATATTCTCGCCACGGTGCGCACGGTGGCCCGTTCCAATGGAACCATCAGCAACTTCACCGTACGTGAGGGCAACAACATCCTCGGGACGCTCACCATGCCGGCTACGAACAACGTTTACGGCAGCTATGAAGTTCGTGGCGACTACGATACATTTACCTTTTCCACCAATGCCATCGGGGATGGTTCCATCGACATCAATTTGAATTACGACCATCCGCTGACCAGTTCAGTGGGCTATCTCGACTTCATCGAGGTGCAGTACAAGGAACGGCTGGATATGGCCGGTGCTTCCTCGTTTTTCTTCACCGCAACCGATGGGGTCGCTCCGGGACAGGTATTCAACTACCAGATTGGGGGAGGATCTTCCTCGCACATGATTTGGGATATTACCGACCCGCTGGAAGCACGCGCGATGAGCGTAACCAGCTCGGGCAGTACAATGGGCTTCACGGTGAATGCCGACTCAATGAAGCGTTTTGTGGCCTTCAGCAGCGGGGCTTATCGGAACCCGGTGTCGGCCCGCCGCATCCAAAACCAAAACCTGCACGCACTGCCCCAGGCTGATTACCTGATTTTCGCCCCGGCGACTTTGCTGGAACCCGCAAATCGCCTAGCCAATTTCCACCGCCAACAATTCAACCGTTCGGTCCACGTGGTGCAGCCGGGTGCGGTCTACAATGAATTCAGTTCGGGCGCTCCCGATCCCACTGCCCTGCGCGATTTCATCAAAATGTTTTACGATCGCGGCCTGTCCAATGGCTCGGCGGTGCGCTACGTCCTGCTCTTCGGCGACGGATCGTACGACTACAAAAACATCGCCAATGATGCGGCCTCGAATGCCGTCATCAGCTATCAAAGCCGCAATTCACAGCTCCCCACCCGGTCTTACATCAGCGATGATTACTTCGGCTTCCTGGATGACGGTGAAGGCTTCTGGGGCGAAGATGCCGCTAACGAAACCAGCGAAGTCGTTCCGCAATTCCTCGCCGAAGGCGATACCTCACTGTTCCAGCACATGCTCGACGTTGGGGTCGGCCGTTTCCCGATTGTGGATGCAGGGGAAGCCAATGCCATCGTAGACAAGGTCATCCGTTACGTCACCGATCAAAACGGCTACGGAGACTGGCGGAGTCGGGTGGTGCTCTCGGCGGACCACAAAGATTCCGACCGCGATATCCACATGCGGCAGGCGGATAGCTACACTTCGCTGATCGAAGCGGCCAATGCCTGCGCGAACATCGACAAGATCTACATGGACAACTATGCGATGGTCAGCACGGCTTCGGGTGACAAATTCCCCGACGGAAAGGACGCCTTGGTTCGGGCCATCGATGAAGGCAGCTTGATCCTGAACTACACCGGTCACGGTGGGGAAGTAGGCTGGTCAAACGCAAGTATCCTCGACATTTCCGACATCAACCAGTTGCAAAATGGGCTGAAAATGCCGGCTTGCATCACCGCGACCTGTGAATTCGGCCGTTGGGACGATCCGGCCCGGCGTTCCGGAGGGGAGCAAATGTTCGTCAAGCCCGACGGCGGCGCGATTGCCATGTTTACCACGGTGCGCGTGGTCTACTCCGGTCCGAACTACACGCTCAACCAAAACTTCTACCGCAATGTATTTGAGTACAATACCCAAGAACAGCGCCGCCCGACAATGGGCGAGGTATTTCGCGATACCAAAAATGCCAGTTGGGGATTGAGTGTCAACAACCGCAACTTCTCGCTGCTCGGCGATCCGGCTTTGCCGTTGAACTACCCGCGCCTCAAAGCCGTCGTGACCGACATCAATGGCTCCGCCGTCGTCGATACGGTGGTGGACACGCTGGCTTCGCTGAACCTGATCACGATTTCGGGTGAGGTCCGTGACCAGCAGGACAACCTCCTGCCCAACTTCAATGGTACGTTACAGGCGACGGTGTATGACAAATTGTCCTACTTCATCACCCAGCGGGAGCGGACGCCGTTTTACTGGCGCAAGAATCGGGTCTTCCGCGGCTCGGCCACGGTCAACAATGGCAAGTTCAGCTTCCAGTTTGTGGTTCCGATTGACGTTTCCTACGAAGACAATTTGCCCACCCTGAATGGGAAGATCAGCCTTTACTTCAATGACCCCTTCATCGATGGGGAAGGCTGCAATACCAATATTCTGGTGTGGGGATCGGACAGCGCGGCGATTGTCGATGACCAGGGTCCGATGATGGACCTGTTCATGAACGACGAAAAATTTGCCGAAGGCGGAATGGTAGGTCCCAATCCTCTGTTGATTGCGGATATTTTTGATGAAAATGGCCTGAATATGGTTGGGACCGGGATCGGCCACGAGTTGACCGCCGTCCTGGACGGACAGGAAGACAAGGTGATCGTGCTGAATGACTTCTACAGCGCCAACCAGGACAGCTATCAGGAAGGCCGCATCGAGTATCCCTTCCGGGATCTCGCGACGGGAGAACACACCCTCAAGGTCAAGGTCTGGGACGTCGCGAACAATTCGAGCGAGTCCGAGATTCAATTCTTGGTTGCGGATGACGCCCGGATGGCCTTGGGCCATGTCCTGAACTACCCGAATCCCTTCACGACGAATACGAAGTTCTACATCGAGCACAACCGCAACGGGGCCCTGCTCGACATCCAAGTGCGCATCTACACGGTTTCCGGCCGCCTGGTGAAGACGCTGCAAGACCAGGTCTTCGCTGACGGCAACTTGTACTGTGACCTGGAATGGGACGGATTGGATGAGTTCGGCGATGTTCTCGGACGCGGCGTGTACGTCTACCAAGTGCGCGTGCGCGATGAAAACGCCGACGAGACGATTACCCGCACGGAAAAGATGGTCGTGCTGCGCTGATTTCCGGTGGCGGTGTACCACTTCTTATATGTTTCCCTGACCGCAAAATTCCGGTTCAGTCGGCTTCACGCAGGCGTTCGGCGCGGGTGCGCATCCGGCGTACCCGTTGGGTGAGGCGGTTGAAAAACCGGTTGCGTTCCCGTTCGGAAACTTGGCTGATCAGGATGGATTTGCGCATGATGCGCTGAAGCATGGCGTCAGTTTGGGCGAAAAAGGTGGAATCGGTGGTGCGCAGGAACCCGAGTACATTGTGTTCCAGATAGACCGATTGGTGGCCCTGTGCCCGGACGAGGGCCAGGTCTTGCGAATGGATCATTTCGTTGAAAAACAGGCGGAAGTTGCCGTCGGAGCGGTGGTCCGGCCGGGGATTGCCGAGGGGGAACTTTTGTCCGACCTCGGCTTGTATGCGGAGGTGATCCACGAGTTTTTCGATTTCGTCGAAGAGGAGGATCGCATCGCTGGCCTGGGCGAAACTGCCCGATTCGAGGAAAAAGAGGATCTGCATCATCGTGGTGGACAGCGCATTTTCCGAAATGATTTCGGTGGTGGGTACCTGCTGATAGAGGCTGACGATGCGCGCCAGGGGAATGGGATCACCGGGCAGGTCCAGCTTGATTGAACCCGGTTGCGTGCGGTATTCGCGGTCGATCCAGTTCCAATAGTAAAGCTTGAACGCCAGCAGCGGTCCGGATTGCAGGACATGGAAGATGGGCAACTCCATCGAAAAATAGACGATTTCGCTGTCTCCGGCTTGCTGCAAATGGTGAAGGATGTCTGCGAGCGCGGCGAATGAGCCGTGGACCTGCTCTTCTTCTACCCGGCCCAGGCTCCGTTCAAACTGGATGTGCTGTCCCCCGCCCGAGTCGAGTCCCCCCAAACCGATCCCAAACTTGCGGGTGATCCGTCCGAATTCGTCCAGGCGGAGAGGTGTTTCGCCGCGCATGCGGCGGTAGGCGCTGTCCACGCTGATTTCGAGCAGCGCGGCGAGTTCGGTCGCCAGCGAAAGGTGGCTGGGAAGCAGTTCACGCAAGCGGGCAAACAACCGGGCCTGCAAATCAGAGCGGGGAGGCATAATCGTGCAATTGTAAGTTTTGGCAAAAAATACAATTTGTGTGTCATAACGCCAATCAAAATTGGCAAAATCTGCAACTCTTTGGGTGGGCTTGCAGATTTTGCCGGGAATATGGGGCAGTGGGAGTAGAATTGGCAGTCCGTGCCGGAAGCCAGCGGTAGCAAGCATTTGTTACCAATGCGGCCTCCGAACATTTATTTAATTGCTGCAGACCTCAAGGTCAACCTTTGATAGATCAAGATGCAGAAACAAACCTGCAAATGCTTTTTTTGTGCTTGAATTTATTCATTCCTAAATCAGCACCAGCCCGGGTCCCGCCCAGGGCTTTTTTTATGAAGGAGATGGGGAGCGTATTTCCGGCCGGGCCTATTTTCCGACGACAATCGACTTGCTCAGGCTGTGCGGACCCGCGGATACCCGCAAGGTGTACATGCCCGCCGCGAGGTCTTTGACCGATAGTTCCAGGGTCGTGCGGCGCTGACCGTCGGCCGCCACGCTTTTTTCTTGGACAATGCGCCCGGTCAGGTCGATCAGGGTGGCGTTTACCTGCTCCACTGGGGGATGGTCGAGTTGGACAAACAGTTCCGCCACCGCCGGATTGGGGTAGACCGAGGCGAGGTGCAGGGGACTGGCGCCATCGTTTTTGAGTTCTACGACATTGGACCAAGTGATGCTGCCGTCGAGGTTGCGCTTGCGGATCTTGTACCAATTCGTTCCGTAGGGTGGAGTGTCGTCGCGGAAACTAACTCCTTCGGTGAGAGCCACTTCCGCGACCTTCTGGAATTGCCCGCCGTCGGGACTCCGGAATACTTCGATGTCCCGCGCTTCGCCGATCTGGGTCCAGTCGAGGAGATTGTGAGGACCGTCGATCTGGCCGCGCAGTTCCAGGGAACCATCGTCCAGGACGGTTGCGGGGGTCACTACCAGGCCATCGTAGAAAGCATAGGAAGAAAACCCGCCGGAGCCGCCGGGAGAGCGCAGGGTATTGGCGTCATTTTGGAAATTTCCCACCGTCATGTACTGAAAGGCCTGGGTCGCGGTGAAATTGAAGGTGAGGGTCTGCCAGGTCGAGCTGTAAAAGACCGAGCCGACCTGGACCTGCGGGGTGTAATTGATCGGTTCGTGGGTGTTTTGGCTCAGGGGCGCGGTGGAAAAGGCCACTTGGATCCCGTTGCTGCCCCAGCCGCTGTAGCCGTTGGTGGCATTGGTGACGTTCAGGATCACGTCGTAAGCCTGATTTGCGATCATGGGGCTGGTGAGCTGGCAGGCGAAGTACTCGCGAAAGTTGGGGGTAGTGCCGTGCCAGGTCAGGGCACTCATCACAGCACTGCCGTTGAGGGGCGTGCAGGTGCCAAACACCGTGTTGGGCAACTGAACCAAGCCGCTGCCGCTGGTGTGCAGGTAGTCGGGGCTTGCGTAGGGCCACTGGAACGTGGGGAAACCATTGACATTGTTCCAGCCCACACAGCGCGCGTATTGGCCGGGTCCGGTGGGCATTCCAGTATTCGATTCAAAACTACTGTTGGGAACGAGGTTTTGGGCGGTAGCAAAACCGACCGACATGAGTAGGGCGAGCAGAATTCTAAGCGGTGACATGGGTGATTGACTTTATTTTGTAAAAGTAATTTAGGGATTCCTCCGCACGAATGCTAATGTGGGGGAAGGCCTAAATCCTTCAAACAAGGATTTCGCGAGGTCTGTTATCTAATTTACCCAATCAAAATGATCAAAAAAAGATTTCGATCAAATACGAGGCATTGTAGCGTGCTTCAATCGCAAAATTAAGCATCTATAAAAAGCGATTATTCGAGTAAAATTTTTAGATAGGTTGCAAGGTAAGCTCACGGAAAAGTTTAATTATTCAAGGCAACAAAAATTCGACTTCGGTTTGTTGGCCGGGTCAATATAAATATAACCACCCACTCACCATAACCGCGCCGACGAAAAGAGATTGACCCACCCGAAAACCAGGAATGAAATTCTCAAGTCGGATCCGATCCGGTAGATGTAGCGCTGAATGGATCAGTTGACGGTTTCACAGGAGATGAATACATTCAGCGGTGTACCAGTCAAACGGAAGATAATCGCTGAAGCGAAGTTGCAAGTAGGCTTCTACCCCCCACCAAGCCATGCGCCATGACTGGCTATAGTCCAGCTTACCCACTTGGATACCCTGACAAATGATGTCCGGCAACTCGGGTCTCCGCAACTCGGTCAGGATCCATTGGCGGGTTGG
>JBCCQH010000130.1:0-18676 GCA_039024435.1 Bacteroidota bacterium | reverse complement strand
AGAGAGAAAAACGGTGCTCCCTTTATCAAACACCGAAAGATCAAGAAAAAATTGAGAAGTTGGTAAAATTGATTGAGAAGCGGAAATGCCAGTTTACACGAGATTTTCTCCCTTTGTTTCCGCACCAACCTGAGAAAGAAGTCGCCCGGCGCCCGCCGGGTTCTTCTTTTTGGGGACAGTTCTTACAAATACCCCAAAGCCGATTGTTACGAAATTTATTGCCTCAAAGGCAACATTAGGCCAATTATCACCAATAATCGGTTCATTTTTACCCGCAGCCCCTCCCCAAAAATGACTCTTTTCAACAAAATTTTACAATCAATTCCTCATTAACAATTTGATATACCTTCATTTCGTATTTTGAGCTTGGATACAAAGGAGTACGACAAACCTCTCCACTTGCCGCAGTCGTTTCCTTCAGCAAAACCGAGAACTTCCTGAGCGGTCCGTCTTCCGGACCGATCCACCATTATTATTCGCTAAAACTTATTTAATCCTTTATCGGGGGTCATAACTGATCGGTGAAATTTGCGCAAGCAGATTTTTCATCCGCCAAAGTTCATTTTCGAGTTCCTAACCTCAGTCAGGGACGAGAAAGGGGCGGAGGGGGTGGAAATGGGTGCCGCGCAAGGTCGCCGCATTTCGTCCTGCCCCCGATCAAAAACAGATCATTTTTATGAAACGAAATCTTGGAATCATTTTCATCCTTGCCATCGCCGTAGCGGCGATTTTTCTGAGTACTTCTTCCCGCGGACAAGCTGAACCGACTGAGGCGAGTGCCACGATCATGGAGCTGCCCTCCTGTCCCACCGGAACCGTCACGGTACAGGGCTGTATCGCCGATGAAGACGGTTGTACGATCGTCAATACCACCAATGGACGCAAGATCTACATCAAGATCCTAAGCGGTGTATCGGTTGGGGTTGGTGACATCGCCTCACTCACAGGCCAGTTTGTGACCGATCAAGACTGCAATCCGTGTGTACTGGTGGTGCAAAGCGCCACTGACCTCGGCGACTGCTGATCGCGAAGCGGCGCGGCAGCAGGTATCCACAACTGCGGCGGGTGATTTTCATCCCGCCGTCCTGTACTGGTATGGAGGCACTTGTGCCTTCATACCAGCTTGTTTCTCCCGACGAAAAAAGCCGCACCGGAAGGCGCGGCTTTCTTGCGAATTATCTATGCAATCGCAGGTACCAGTTTACATATGTTCTTGAAGAGATGCCGTTTCCGCGGCTTCCACGCGGTGGTAGAAGACCGACATCACAAATACGTGGGGCAGCGTAATCAGGGCGACCAGGATGAAGAAAAAGGTCACCAGCGGGATCGCAGCCGTGAATTGGCCGTAGAGGAAGACAATTGCACCGATGCCCACCAAGCTCACCAGCGTGTACGGCAATGCCAGGCGGACCCACTGACCCAAAGAAAAATTCCGTTGTCCGGAGCGAATGCGCTCAATCTGAAGCCATACCGCATCCCGGGAATGCCAAAAGGCGAAAAATACCGCAAAACTCAACAATAGGGAGGCTCCCCAACCGATCAGCGCAATCAGGGCCAGTTCGGCAAATTCGCGCAAAATTCCGCGTCCATTGCCGGCAACGATCATCGGAACCAGCCACATCACTCCCGCCAGAGTCAGCAACCAGGCAGCTTGCTCAACCACCCAGGTAAAAGCCGTTTCCCCCACTAAATACGGCACAATGAAATCATGCACTTCCGCCTGATTCGGCCAGAAGATCAATAACAGCACCACGGTGCCCCAACCGGCGTAGGCGAGCCATTTTCCGCCGTTTTCGATGCGGTAGCGCACCATTTGTGTCTCCCCAAAGTGAAAGGCCGACACTGCCAAAAACAGCAGAAACGACCAGCCGGGAAGCCAGTACCACAGCAGCGCGTAGCCAGCAATCGTTCCGAGGTAAGACACCAAAAATCGGATCTGCGGAACCGATTTGGCCTCGCGTCGGGTCAGGAAATTGAAAACCGCGTGGTCAGTTGCCCCGTGCGGAATCCCAAAAACCACGATTAAGAAAAAAGCGATTGCGGCTTCCCAGATTCCGGAAAGCGCCATCCCGGCTACCGCCAAAGTGAGGGCCGCCAATATGGATTTACGTACGAGCGACATGGCCTTCGGGTAGGGGATTTCGCGGGGAAGTCCGGTGCCGCTCCGGCAACATGGCCCGCAAAAATGGCTTCCAGGGCAAGCGGGCAAAGATCAGCACCTCTTCGGTCAGGCGGGTGTCCTCGTCCAGAAAACGCAGCACCCGGTCCATCGGCTGGCGGCGAAACAAATGCGACATGATCGTCTTGACCAATTCGGGACGCTCAGAAATGATTCGCAGCAGCAGTTTATCGTAAAACCCAAACCGCTTTTTGGGACGGCTCCAGCGCGCGGCGCCTCCTTGGTGGATTTCCGCCAGAATGGACTGCACGTGGCGCTGAACATTGACAAAGGTATAGCCCGTCGTTGGTTTGGTATCGCCTCCGGCAGTGCCCGCCCGAAAAACCCGACGGGAAGGACGCGATTCAAACGGAAAATTCGTCATTGGAATCGATCCGTGCTCCTCCTCCAAAATCGTGAAATTCGACAGTTGCCAAATCCGCTTCAGGTAGCTCCGCAATTCTTGATCGTACAGCTCAGTATCGATGGGTTTGCGCGGGGTAAACTGGGTAAATTCCACCAGCGCCTGGTCCTCGCGGTAAGGCAATACATAGACAAAACTGCCGGCACCGTGCTGAGGCACCCGAAAATCCATCAGAATCGGTTTTTCGGGGTCGAACAGAGGCTGGTCGGTCTGGATCGTCCAGCCTACAAAGTTTTGGAAATTGAGCACGTAGGCTTCCGCGTCAATCAGCGGCCGCGTAATGCTATCGAGTACGTGGGCGGCGGTGAAAGTGCCTCCGGCAGTCTCTACTTCAACATAGTCACCCCGGTCGGTAATCTTCTCGATGCGCGCGCGCACGAACTGAATGTCGTCGTGGGCGGCAATCTCCGCAAACATCTCTTGGTAAAAATCGGCCCCGTGAATCGTATAATAACGGTAGGGATCGATCTCTTGGTACTGCTCGTAGCCGTCGGTAGCAAATCCAAGTTGGGTCCAGGATTGGGCCTCAGCGCACCGGAAGATCGGCTTTTCTGCCGACCAAAAACTCCAGGTACGATCATTGGCGCGCTTTTCGGATGCGTCAACCAACAGTATGCGCTGAGGGGGAAATTGGCCATCGAGATAGTGCCGGATATAGCTCAAACCGCTTAATCCTGCACCAGCAATGATGAGATCGTAGTCCATTTTTTCGTCGTTTGCGCCCGGGTTTTTCCCTCGTTCCAATCGTCGGATTGGGGAAGCAGCCGGGAGGATGATAGAGCGCGGAGAAACCTCACACGAAAACAAAACCTTGCCTGTGTCCGGAATGTTTACAATTTATTGCGAAAAATGAACTAACGGGAAAGTAAAACGATGGTGCGATCCCATGCCCCGGGGATAATCGCTCGGGAACGGCTTTTTTTGCGACCTCCCGGGCCAAAGTAGATCGGCAAGAAAAGGTCCTCCAACCCGCCATTCATTTCCAGATTGCTTATTTTAGATTCGCCGTGGCAGAAATTCCCAAAATACCCTTCAAAGGCGCGCGCAAAATCGATGATTTTGAGGCCGTGGATGTGGGTGAGCTCATGGTTAAGCGATCACGCGACCTCGACCATGATCCCACGCACCCCCACCAACTGCTGTTTTATGCGATCCTCATCGCCCACCAAAGACCAGTTCGTCACTGGCTGGACTTCCGGGAGTACCACCTGCAAGCCGGCGACAGCCTCTTGATCGCGCGGGGACAAGTCCACGCATTTTCCCGGCATCCGGCTTTTGCCGGGGGCGAATTGATCCTGTTCACGGAAAACTTCCTGTTGCGCCACGTCGGTCCCTCGACCCTCGCCAAAATCACTCGGCTGTACAATTACGATCTCAATCAGGCGCAATACTCCAATCCGGCGGCAACCACTTCGTTTGCCGAACAGTTGCACCACGAATTGCAGCGCCCCCACGGAATTCTCCAGGGAGATATCCTGGCGCATCTGCTTGCCCTTTACTTGCTGCGCATCGAGGCCGACCACCAATCCCAGAGCACCAATTACCGGTTTGACCGGCAATACGAGCTCTTCGCCGCGTTTCGCAGCCTCGTCGCGACCCACTACGTCACCACACGCAACGCCCGCGATTTTGCCGAGCAATTGGATATTTCCTACAAGCACCTCAACGAGATCTGCAAATCATTTACCCGCCGCACCGCTAAAGCCTTTATCGATGCCCACGTCGTTCTCGAAGCGAAGCGCAAACTGGTCGCGACCTCGCTCTCGGTCAAAGAAATCGCATTTTCTTGCGGCTTTGACGAACCCACCAACTTCCTCAAGTACTTCCGCAATCGGACGGGAAAGACCCCGGTGACCTTCCGGGAAGAATTGGCGCGAGGTTAGAGATTTACCACGGATCGCCCCGGATTGACCTTTTCCGGAACCCGGGAACCGGCGACCTTTGTCTTATCAAATTATTTATCCATTTCTGTCAATATGAACGCGAAACTTGAAAATGCGAAGCGCCTTTACCTGGAGGGCATCCGCGATGGCCACTATGAAGAGGCTGTCCACAAATACACGGGGGACCGCTACACCCAGCACAGCACCGGCGTCAAAGACGGTAAGGAAGGGTTCATCGAATTCTTCCGCGAATTTACCACCCGGAATCCGGACCGGGACATCCAAATCGTCCGGGGCTGGGCCGATGGACAGTACGTGTTTCTCCAGGCGTACCAAAATATCAACAATGGGCACCGCGAATGGGTCACGACGGACTTTTTTGACACCGACGAACAGGATCGGATCATTGAGCACTGGGACGTGATCGCCCGCTACGCCCCCCAGACGCCTTCGGGACATACTTCGGTGGATGGCCCGACCGAAATCACCGACCTTGACAAAACCGAAGCCAACAAGGCGACCGTCCGCGCACTGATGGAGCAGGTCCTGATGCGCGGCGGCGATCTCCAACGGGTCGATGAATTCATCGCCGAAGAATACATCCAGCACAATGCCACGGTGGCGGACGGCCGCGACGCATTCAAGGAAAAGCTGTTTGCGCCCGACCGCAAGCTGTGGTACGACGAAATCGTCCTCCAGGTCGGCCAGGGCAATTTCGTCGCGACCCTCAGCAAAGCCTCTTTCGGGGAGCAAGCCTACGCCCAGGTCGACATCTTCCGGCTGGAAAACGGCAAAATTGTTGAACACTGGGACAATGCCGAACCGGTTCCGGAAGTCAATGTCAACGGCGGAAAATTCTAACTTCCGCCCAATAATCATTGGGAACCTCGCCTCATTTCATGATTTGCACCGCTCAAATCGCGAAATGAGGCGTTTATTGTTCGGGGATCGCGCATCATTGTTCCATCATTCATTTACACAACTGCCCGATCCATGAAACACCTCATTCTCCCCTTGCTCGCCGCCCTTTTTCTGAGCACCGCCCTCACCGGCTGCATCAATTCCTACGCCAACATCGGCATTCCGGCGCGGCAGGAGTTCGTCCTGGGCGAGGACAATCCCTTCCCCTACCGCGTCAAACTGCGCAATATGAGCAACAAGACGGTTGCGGTGCGCGCCGTCCACAAGAAAAGTGGAGCGATTACTCAGAGCTTCGGCTTGGCTGGGCGGGGGGAAACCACGCTTCAGGTCGACGGAAATGAAAAAGTCTGCCTGGCCAATGCCGCCAATCGCGAAGTCGTCGTCCGTGCGGAACTCAGCCGGAGTGTCCGTGGCATGCGCTACCAGGAGATCGATCCGGACGGTTCCGCTACCGATTGAAGATTCTGAGCTCGCTGATATATCATTTTCAACTGCGGCGAAGCCTTTGCCATTTGGGTGGTGGGGCTTCGTTGGTTTTGGGAGGGCTTGCCGTACGGGTACGCAAAGGGACACGGGAAGGACCCAGCCTGGCGCCGAAATACCAGTGGCGTTGCAATCTGGAGTTGGGCTAGTGCATCCCCGCATCCATGAGGATTTGGTATTCTTTGACGGCTTGCTTGGCTTGTTTCGCTTCCTGGGCGAGGTCGTCCCGACCAAGCTGCTTCGTGAGTATGCCCAGGTTGTTGCTCCACACCTTTGCCGCCATGAAGCGGCGTACTTCCAGCGCTTTGCTTCAACGCACGATTTCAAACTTTCCCGTTGCCCGCTGTCCTTTCTGGCCCACCAATTGGTATCCGTAGATTCCTGCCGGCCAATCCCCAATCGCGTTGATCTCAGTGACGGATCCGGACGCCAGTTCTTGCCGCCAAATCTTTTGTCCCGCTACATTCCAAATCTCCCCCCTGACCTTTCCACGGACCTCCGCTTTGCGCAAATCGATTACTAAACGATCATCGGCCGGAGAAGGATACACCGCCGAGGTAAAGTCGGGCTCCCAGGCTGGAACTGCGGCAGTGGCCGGATTTCCCACCCCCGACAATACCAGGGAAAACGCTTGCGGCAAGTTGTTGTACAGGGAATTTCCTTTGTGCGTTACCGTCACTCGGTAACTCCCCCCGAGCGAGGGATTGGCCAACTCTACTACCTCGACATTGTCGCGGAAATTATCGCCGCGGGTGGCGGCACTGGCCGGATTGGCGGGGTCAAGGATCCAAGGCCGATACTCGGCGTCAGGGGGCCCCAATGCGTACAAACGCAGATTGAGATCGTTTACCAGCATTAAATCCGGGGGGTTCAGTTGCGGAGCCACCGGCGTACCGGGTGGATCGGTCCAAACCAGAGTGGCCTTGATGAAGGGCTCGGCATTTCCTGAGTAGACAAAATCATAAACAAAAGTATCCCCCAAGGCAAGGCTCAATTCTTGAATTAAATCGGGCTCAGCCACATCCTGGGTGATCTTATCCGCCGCAGTTTGGGTGTTCATCAGTCCCCATCCGTGCTGATAATCCGGACCGGGAGCCCCCCCGGCCTCATCGGCGGTGTGGATAACGAGGGCTTTGGCGGTAGCGGAGCGCATGAGGTCAATGTTGTGGGTATTGGCGTAGTGCTCTTGGAGGAGCAGGATGGATCCAGTGGCAGCCGGGGCGGCCATCGAGGTACCAGAGTAGGTGTCATAAGAATTCATCCCAATAGTACTCAAAACCTGAACCCCATTGGCGACGATATCCGGTTTGATTCGACCATCATCGGTCGGCCCCCAGCCTGAAAATGACGAAATTTGTACATCGGATACCTGCTGATATCCACCGGGAATGTCATCAATCGCACCAACGACCAGATTGTTTTTGGCGACCGCGCGGTAAGGTAAACATCCCTAGGGCCCATCCGGATTGCGAATGCTGTTTGAACCCACCAACTGTCCTCCAATCTGAACCAAATGGAAGCCACCGGGGGGAGGACCGATATCTTGTCGGTTGTTGCCCGCGGACTTTACGATCAGGTGGTAAGGAGCGTGGAAAGCCACAAAATCAAAATCCCGGCTCGGACCATCGTAAAAACCAAAGCGGTAATCTTCCGTCGGGCTGACGGTTACATCCCCCTCCCAGTACCAGGTGTTTCCCACGATGCGCCACCCCATCCGGACACTGTAGGAATGATTCGAAAGGAACAAGCCAGCCGAGGCCCCATTTATCATCTCCGCAATGTCAAAATCGATGGTTTCAAATCCTACCCGGCCCAAAGGAGCCATGCCCTTCGAGGCCGGAACAATATTTCCTGAAGATATAAGCGTTCCACTAACGTGAGTGGCGTGATCGCTCACCATTGTTCCCATGTCACCAATTCCGCCAATCACGGCCCGACCGGGATATTCCTGGTGATTGAAGACCATACCTTCATCCCAAATCCTCACGGTGTAACCCGCCCCAGTCAAATCCAGATTCAGGCTCCCCCCGAATCGGACGGCATCGGTGGATACGGTCCTCACGGAAATGGCATTGTCAGTCCCCATGTACTCGTAAAAATCATCGCGCAGGGGGCGCCACACCTTGACCATTCCCCCATTGGCGGTGGGCTGGACCGCCGGATAGCCATTTTGCAAGGCCCACTGCTGCGCCAGCAGCAGATCCGACTGCATCCGGTTGGCGATGATTGGGGCGTACTGTTGCAGGGCAAAGGTGTCGGTGGCCCCAACGATGGCATCCACTTGAATTTGATTTTGGGCCATAGTGGAGGCCATAAGTCCCAAGCTACCAAGGATAGCCACAATTCGAATGAGCATAATTTTCTCTATCTGTGATTGGATTAACGGTTTTAACTATCGGCTTTTCACCAACTTCAGGTGGTCAATGACTTCTCCATCTCGGGCAATTTGCACTACATATCCCCCCATTTGCACCCTCGCCAGGTCCAGCCTCAACTTTCCACTGACGACCACCTGGGGCACCACAATCTCCCGGCCCAGCAAATCGTACAGTTGCACTGAATACTTGTCTGAATCCCAGATACAAGGCTCGGCATCAGAAATCTGCAAAAAGGTAGATTCATGCGCAGGATTGGGAAAAAGGATCGTTTTGCTCACCTCCCTCGCACATTCGTTGGCCGCAAGGTCACCGTTGGCTCCCAGCCTCAACAAAAGGCAATCCGCCCCTTTATTTAAATCGGACCAATCTAAACTACTTCCGCAGGCCAGCACTTCGCCGCTTTCACTCAATTTCGTGGAAATAATCATGTCCGTCGTACCCGGCCCGATGGCAAATACCCGCTCCCACTCGCGCCCAAAACCGGGATGCAACTTCCGGATCCAGGCATCAATCGGCGGCGCGCCGTTGGTGGGGATTCCCTCGACATCTCCACCCAATACATAACCGCCGTCCGCCGCCTGCACCACGCTCAACACCCGGGAAAAAGGCCAATTGTCCACCTGAATGCGTTCAAACTGTCGAACATCGCCTGCAGAATCAATCCGCAGTAGCAAGGCCAACTGACCAGACTGCCCCTCGGGAACCTCCCCCACCAAAATTGCCTCAGCACGGTCATTGACGATAATATCCCAAATCAGCATTTCTTCGGAGCGGTCCACCAGTTGTTTCCGCCAGAGCACTTCACCATTGGCATTGCGTTTCGTCAGAAAAGTAACTGGGGGCGAAGCGAGTTCGACCCGTCCCCAGGTAGTAGTATAAATGTTGCCGTTGCCATCGACCGCACTGCGAATCAGGTTGTTGATCTGTTGACTGCTGTCGATGCGGTGCCATTTGATATTGCCTTTGTCATCGACCCGCATGAGATTCAGCCAGCGTACCGGCGGAATTCTCCGAATGCCAAATCCACTCAAGAGAACATCTCCATCGGGCATCCGGTCAATGTCCGACACCTCTCCCAAAGGATTGTAGGCCGAATCGGTCCCGGTCCCCAGATATTCGTACATCCGCTGCCACTGCCGTTCACCGTAGGAATTGACTTCCAGCAAAAAAGGGCGGTAATCGGTCTCGGTTCCGCGCGCACTGCCTCCCACCACCCAAAAGCGGTCGTCCGACAGCGCCAACATGTCCCGGCACAGCGTATTGCCGAAACCGTAAAGGTCCACCTCCGAAAGAAGGTCCCCGTTGGCGGCAATCCGGTACCATTTTATCGACTTGAAGAAGATCCCCGCTTCGGGATTTTCTTGCCCAAAGACCACGGATACGCCGTCGGACCGCAAGTGAAACTGCAAGCTATTCTGAGCGCGTGGCCCCCCAAAAGTGCGCACCCAACCGTCATCTTGGGCCGTAACCCTGCCCACGATCAAGAACAATGCCAGTACGGAAATCCATTTTCTCATTGGGATTGCCTATAATTGACTAAACATACACAAACCCATCTTCCACCGCAATCAATTCACCAAATACTAGCGAATCGACAACCAATAACTGACCGCAAGCCCTGAATCGCTCCGGAAGGGATTCCGAAAGCACATCAGCGCATTCGCACTTCCGGATCTTCCCCCCAAAAAGCCAACCGCCCGTTTCCCCTCCCGAACCGCTCCCTCCGCTGCCTCACCCATCCGATTTTCCTTCCCAATCGCTTCCCCCCTCCCGCCGCCGCCACAAATGGCACATTCTTTGCCCTCAATTGACCACAACCACTCAACCGAAATCCGATGAGAACACAAATACGCACTTCCCTCCGCATATTGGCCCTGTGCCTGGCCAGTTTTGGCCTACTGGCTGCGAGTACCCCCAAAAAGAAACACCGCCGGTTCCTGCCCAAAAAGGCGATTCCCACCCACGTGGAACTGGTGATCGGGGGCTACGGGGCCCACGCAGATCGCTATGCCCGCAAGGACCATTTCCACCCTTTCGGCGACTTCATGATCGGCGCCAAGGTGTACACGGCGGACAACAAAGTCTACGGCACCGCCGGCATCGGCGGGGGCATCTTTTCCTGGGACAATTTCCACGTCGAGGTGATCGGAGGAACCTTCAAGCACGCCTTGTTCAAGCGCTCCAATGTCCGGATTGCCCATCCCGACGACGTTCCGGGCCACCGCATCCGCTTGCGGGTCGCTTACAAAGCCCTGCCCCACATCGTGCGCGAAGTGGAACTGCCCCTCGACTTTTCCTACAGCTACACCCTGCGGGCCGCCGGAATCGATGGTTCCGACGGTTGGGAAGAGTGCCGGCGCGCTCCGGGCGGCAGTGACGGATCGGACCACGAAAAATGCGACGGCGAAGATGGACAGTTCGGCTACCATGGAGCCCCCGGTGGCATCGGCGCTCCCGGACAGCCCGGACCCGATATCGAGGTGATCCTGCTGCCCTATGACGACCTGAATAGCGATGACCCGGTCATCGAAGCCCGGGAACGGAACCTGCACACCGGCCGCACGCGGACCCGCTGGTACACCCCCCTCACGAATACACTCACGATTACCAGCATCGGTGGAGACGGCGGTTGTGGCGGCGATGGCCAGGCCGGGGGACACGGAGGCGACGGCGGCGACGGTGGCCGGGAGGGCGATGAAGAACACAAGCCAGTCCGTGCCTACGGTGGAAATGGGGGCAACGGCGGATTCGGGGGGCACGGCGGAGACGGTGGCGCCGGTGGCCCCGGAGGACAGATCACGGTCTTTTTCCATCCCGATCTGAAAAACTACCTGGGAAGCGTCCGGGTAGCTTCCCTTGGGGGAGATGGGGGACGTGGGGGAGACGGCGGCGCAGGTGGCCGGGCCGGAAACGGGGGTGCGGGTAACAAAGGCGATGGCAATGCTGGACAAAGCGGCGCTTGTGGACCGGAAGGATTCGCCGGACCGCAGGGCTTTGCCGGACCTCCTGTAGAGTGGATTGCTCTCGAACCCTGATTGTTCGCGCAGATAAAAAAACAGAACCGGACTCGACGCTAGGTATCGAAGTCCGGTTCTTATTTAAAAGGGAAATCAGGCGAATTGCCTCTCCGTTACATCACGGCAATTGAGGGTGATTTATATTTCAGTTGCCCGGGGGTCGAAAATTGCTACTCAGACTTATGACCAAAAACAGAGTACATTAAATTGGATCTTTTCGGCCGGTGATGCGACGTATCGGTGCTCAGAAGGTTGATCCAGGGGAAGATCAACAGCTACGGCTATTTGCGTCCGTCTCGATCAGGAGTATGCGATGGAAGCCCGGTTTTATCCGGACATTCTAGCCGCACTTGACCATCCTGAGAACATTGAAGCCCATCTCCCGCAACTCTTTCACATGAGCTTCTGAAACTTGTCATTGTTCGCCAAAACATTCCCATTTTAAAAATTATAAGTGTTATGGAAGCTAATTTCGTTATCGATCAGTGTCGGTAGACTCTTTTTCTTGCTTGTAGGGCAAAGCTACCGGCAGTGAACTGCGCTTGTAATTTTTCCTTGGTTTCGTTTGTAGACCTGGAATGGCTACTCGCTCACTTACAAAAGTCGGGCAAGCGAACCATTAATCAAATTTTATATTTTTTATTTTATTCATAAATTGCAGTTATGAACTATACGCTTCACCAATTGCGCATCTTTCTGAAGATCACCCAAACCGGTAGCATCACCAAGGCTGCGGAGGAACTGCACCTGACCCAGCCCGCGGTTTCGATTCAGTTGCGCAATTTGCAAGATCAGTTTGAAGTGCCCCTCACCGAAGTCATCGGACGGAAATTGTACGTTACTGATTTCGGCAAGGAGATCGCGGTGGCCGCCCAGCGCATCCTGGACGAAATCCACGCCATTCGCTACAAAGCCGAAGCCTACCGCGGTTTTCTTACTGGCCAATTGACCATCTCCGTGGTATCAACCGGCAAGTACGTCATGCCCTATTTCCTCTCCGGCTTTTTGCAGCAACATCCTGGAATCGACCTCAACATGGATGTCACCAACAAGACCTACGTGGTGGAAAGTCTGGAGCGCAACGCGGTAGACTTTGCCCTGGTCTCCGTGCTGCCAGACAACCTTTCCGTCGACAAAGTCCCGCTTATGGCGAACAAACTTTTCCTGGTCGGCAACCAAAATCTGAACTTCCCGGCCGAAGCTCCCAACTGGCAAGCCCTCTCAAAAGTCCCCCTCATCTTCCGGGAGCCAGGTTCGGCCACCCGGCGCGCCATGGAAATGTTCCTCGACAACCACAAGCTTTCCGTACGCAAAAAACTGGAACTCACCAGCAACGAAGCGGTCAAGCAGGCCGTCCTCGCCGGACTCGGCTTTTCCATCATGCCGGTCATTGGTCTGAAAAATGAACTGCAAAACCGCAGCTTGCGCATCATTTCCATCGATGGGCTGCCCATCACCACCGACTGGAACCTGGTCTGGCTGAGGAAAAAGAAGTTTTCTCCGGTCGCCGAAGCTTTTCTGAAATACATCCGGGAAGAAAAGGACAGCATCATCGATGAGACGTTTCAGTGGTTCGAAAAGTACCGCGTGGCGCAAGAGGGAACGGCTGCGCTGTGATGGCCATTTCTCTCCTCAAAACACTGGTTTGCCAGTAAAGGTGCCCCCGTCCATCCGGACAAGTAACGGGGAAATCAATGCAATCCCGCCAATCTGCTGATATGCTCACTTACCGCATCTGCTCCATCTGGCTGACACTTTTGCTCCTGGTCGTCCCGTCACTGCGGGCACAATCGGAAACATTTACCGCCGTTCAACTGCGCAGCGACCTCCACTACCTCAGCGCCCAACTGCAGCGCCACCACCCCAACCTGGAACTGTACACACCGCCGGCGGACTGGGACCGCGCAGTGGCCACCCTGGCCGATTCCGCCCCCCAAGCCGCCGATATTCACGCGGCTTACCGGTGGATCAGCCAACTGTCGGCGGTGATCCGCGACGGCCATACCCATTTTTATCCGCCGGCCGGCACTGCCAACGGGAAGTTGTTGCCGCTGGATCTGCACCTTGGCGACGGTGGCCTCCGGATGATCCATGACCTCACTCCCGATCCCACCCACCCGCCGGGTTACCAAATATACCGCCTCCATGGCACGGCGGTCCCGGAATTGCTGGCAACCCTGCTGCCCGGTCTCCCCAACGACGCCGGCAACCCCCAATATCCCAACTGGATCGTCCAGACCCTTTTTGCGCCCGTTTATCGCTCATTTTACGGTACGCCCGCCCGCTTCGAACTCGACATTGCTACGCCGGAGGGCACGCGAAAAACCGTCGTGCTTGCTCCGCGGACCGCCGAAGAAATCCAGCGCACCCGCCAGTCGCGTTACCCCGGTGCCCGCGGGGGCGGACGCCCACCGGGCATAGTGTTTGCCCTGGATTCCGTGTCGGGGATCGCCGTTTTGCGCATCGGGACCTTTTACCGCAACGCTCGCCGGGAACCCGATCCGGGATTCCGGCGCAAAACGATTCGGGCCGCCTTCCGCCAGCTTGCCCGGACCCAAACCGAGCGGCTTGTGGTGGACTTGCGCGGCAACCAAGGGGGACCAATCAAGAACGGCAATTTTCTGCTCGCCCAGTTCATGACCGAGCGCTACCGCCTGGTGGAAGCCTACCGCAAGCGGACCCGTTCCGGCCTGCGCCCCTGTGCGGGTCCCCAGCGGGGTGAGAAAAAACCCCGGCGCGACGCCTTTGCTGGACAAGTCGTCCTGCTCACCGATGGCGGCAGTTTTTCTTGTGCAGCAATTGTAGCAGGCGCCGTGAAGCGCACCCGCCGTGCCCGGATCATCGGCGAGGAAACCGGCGGCAATGCCGCTTGCCTCGCGGGTGGGGGCCGCAAGGTGATTTTACCCGAAACAAAAATCAGAGTCGTAATTCCGGACCTGCGGTTCGAGATGAATTCCGCAGAAGTCGGCACACCCGACGGCGTACTGCCCGATAACGCCATCATTCCCACCCTGGCGGATATCCTGGCCGGTCGCGATCCGGCGCGGGAAAAAGCCCGCACCCTGCTCCAGCGCCACCCCTAGACCAGCAATTACATGCCCACCTGCCGGGCTTCGCGGCGGGCGGCCCGCCGCGCCTGGCGTTCGGCCCGCTTCGCCTTCTTGTCCCGGCCCAGCTTCACTGAATAGTCCTCCAGATCACCGAGGATTTTCAAATTCAGATAGCGAATCCGCTTAGAATCATCCTTGTAGATGATTTCCTCCTCCTCCACCGCCGCATCGGCGAGCAGTTCCTCATCCTTCTTTTTACCGGGGAACAGCTTGTTCTTCGCCACTTGCGTGACCATTTTCATCGGCACCCGGACGTAATACTCCATATCGTAATCGCCGGATATCTTTTGCTTCCCGGAGAAATCCATGTGCCCCAGTGTCGTATTCAGGGTCATGTTCGGAATGTTGAGCACCCCGTCCTTCACATCCAGGTGATTGAGCAGCGAATCAAAACGCACCGAACTCAGGTTTTTGTCGCCAAAGTACTCGGCCATCGCCACCAGGGGCTCGTAATTGTCCAATCGACCGTTCAGCACCTCGATGTCCAAATGGATTTCCGAGTCGTCGAGTTTCGGGACAAAGTCGGGATGGACGTGAATGTGACCGGTGATTTTACCCGATAGATTGCCGTGCAGATTTTCGGAAACGAGGTGGTCCTGCCCGAAGTTTTCAAACTTGAGGAGCAGCTTGTCCAGGTCCACATCCGTGAGGTAAATCCGCGGATCGAGGTAGATGCGCTCCGGATTCCGACCGTCAAAAACCCCCGCCATATCGATCCTTCCGCCGGCCGCCCGCAAGGTCATCGTATCGACCCGGATGAAATGGTCCCGCTCAGTCCGGAATTTTGCCTTGAAATCGCGGATCAAATAGCGGTGGTAGTTCAGATCCCGGATGTCCAGATCAAAGGTCATCGGAGTGAATGGCAGTTGGTACAGATTGAATCCGGCTTCGTGGTCCACCGGCTCGGCCGGCCCCGTGGCCGGCGGGGGCGTATAATTGGCCAGTTCATCGAAATCGAGCTTGCGCGCGTGGATACCGAGGTGATTGTCCCGCTTGCGCACCGCCTCATCGTCTCCGAGGTAATAATTCAGATCCACCCAAAAGGAACTCTTGCCGATCTGCCCCCAAAGCGTATCGATCTGGACGTGCTCGTCTTCGTAATGCACCCGCCCTTTGAAATTGCGCAGCTTCAGAGGGTGGGCTTTCATCTTCGCGTCAAACTGGGTCAGACGGACATCCGCCGAGTGGAAATTTCCTTTGAAATGCAGGTCCGAGATGCCGTGAATCTTAAGTCCCGTCAACTCCTCGTGGCGGTAGTCTTCCGGAATATAGTTTTCGTTTTGGTAGACAAACAAATCCTCCAACCGCAGGTGCTCGGAGGTCAGGTCAAAGTCGATGCGCGTATCGCCCTGCAGCTTCTCCGCAAACCAGAAGCCGTAATCGTGCAGCTTCCCCACAAAATGAAAGTCCGAGGTATCCAGCATCCCGGAAAAATCTACGATCCGCAGGTCATTTTCGTCGATGTAGACATCCGCGTGGAAATCGTGGAAGGTATGCGGATAATGCTTGAGCTTCGCGTACATGTCCTCAATGAAAAACTCCCCCTCCGGCAAGTGCTTAAATTCCGTGAAGGCCCGTGCCGAACTCTTGAAGTCCAAGCGCATGCTGAAATTTTCGATCTGCTCGTCGAAAGGCTTCCGCGTGGTATCGTCTGAAGCCACCGCCCCGGTCAGTTCCGCCAGATCAATGTACTTTGAGCGGATATTCAGCCGGGAATCGATCAGGTCGGCCGAGTGGTGAATGACCGCCGGCAGATCGCTGATCAGGCCATCGATGTGCAAGTCTGAGCCCCCGATTTCCAGGTCCAGATAGTCGATGTCCGCTTCGTGGCCCTCCATGTGCATTTTGGCATTGACCTTTTTAATGGGCAGGTCAAAGCCGTCCGCGGAAAAGCTCAAGTCCTCCACCGTCAACTGGGTGAAGTAGGCTTCGTTGAGCTTGGAAATCGCTTTTTCCGGCTGGTCCAGATCAATGATGTCGTGGAAGCGAATGTCCAGGACCACCTTGCCATTGAGGTTGCGGACGGTTTCGAGGTTCAAAAAATCCTTCAAAAAGGTCAGGTCAAAACTGGACCGCAGTTTCATATCGATGTCCGGCGAGTCGAAGTTCTTCACGTCGATGTCCGCCTGGATAAAACCCGCCTTAGGACTGGCATTGAAATCTTTGAGGATGAATTGCATCGCGGAAATGCCCCGGCTGGCATTGAGACCATTCGTCAGTTGGCCTTGGAATTCCAGGTCATTCACCCGGGAATCGGTATCGCTGTTGCGGACCCAAGCTTTTTTGCAACCAAAATCCACTTTGAAAAGGGGCAAGCGCCCGATGGGCTTGCCTTTGACATCCGCCTCAAAGAAAATCTCACCGGCATTTTCGTAGCGTTCCAGCGTCGGGATCAACTCCGTCGGCGCAAACGCGATCAACAGATCAAAATTGGGCTTGTTCCCGTGGACCTGAAGGTCGATGTTCATGCTATCTGCCGCATCGATGCTGCCTTCCATCGTGAATTCACCGTGCTCCAGGTTCAACTGCGACTCATCAATCGTCAGCAATTGCGTTCCCTTGTCGAAATCCATGTGGGCATCGATGAAGAAGTGCTTGTGGCGAATGAAAGTCGTGTCGTAATGGTCGATCACGTTGAGCTCAAAATTGCTCTCCAATTCGGCGAGTACGTGGTCTTCGGCACTCTTGAACGACGCCGTGGCATCGTGAACGTAGGTTTCAACGTCCACCACTTCGATCTCATCGAACTGGTGAATGTCGAGATTTTTGAGCTGAACCGATTTGAGATGGAGGTGAAAATCATCCTCCATTTCTTCTTCCTCAATGGGATGGGTACTGGACAATGCCGTCAGGACATTGTACTTGCCGTCGCAGTGGCGGATAATATCAAATTCACCGTTCTCCACCCGAATGAAGTCAATGTCAAATTTTCCGCTGAGAATCGTCCAGAAGTCAAAGCCCAGATAAGCATCCTCGACTTCAATGATGGGGCGAATGTCGTGCTTGTCTTTGCCTTCCCAAATCTTGAGGTGTTCAAGATCAATCGTGATGTGGGGAAAGGTCTCAAATGGGGAGATATGCGAGTCGGCAAACTCGATTTCTCCCACAAAGTCTTCATTGAACTGAGTCAGGATATGCTGGACGATGTCGTCTTGCTTCCAATACACCATGCCGATAGCGATTCCGGCTACCAGAATTGGTAAAATGAACAAGGCAATCAGGAAGCGAATCCAAAATTTTCTTTTCTTAGATACACCCACGGTGATGCAATAAGCTTAGGTAACAAATACGAAAAACTCCTTAGCGAGAGTTAGCTAAATTAAGTAAAAAAGAGGAAAATCCGCCGATTGTCCGCCATTTGTGGACAACAAAAATCCGGCGGGTCTTAGAGGCTGTTTTGATTCGATTCAAGCAAAATGCTTAAGCATCTTGGTTATCATCGATAGCCTGATCATTGCCTCACTTGATTCGGTGAGGTATTCATAATCTTTTGAATTACGTCGATCCCAGTTTAACCAAGAAAAGGTTCTTTCTACAATCCATCGTTTGGGTAGGATTTTGAATGGCCCATCACTTCGTTTGACAATCTCTACGATCCATCCGAATTTCTCCATCACAAAATCGATCAGAGAGCCCGAATACCCTCCATCAGCATATATTTTTTGTAATCTTGGAAACTTGAACTTCAATTTTCCCACCACCTTTCTGCCCGCATTTCGATCCTGCTCATTTGCCCCATGAACTTCTAGGCCTATGATGAGCCCCAAGGTATCTACGATTAAATGCCGTTTTCGTCCTTTAATCTTTTTACCTGCATCATATCCTATGCAATGACCACCTACTCCAGTAATTTTTACAGATTGGCTATCGATTATTCCCACACTTGGACTGGAAGATTTCCCTTTTTTTACACGCAAATCACTCACCAGAGTATCATGGATCTCTTCGAAATAGCCTAATTGCTTCCATCTGCGGAAATAATAGTAGACTGTTTGCCAAGGCGCAAAGTTAGCCGGAAGCATTCTCCACTGGCAGCCGCTTTTAACCAGGTATAAAATCGCATTTAATATCTGACGAAGGGGATGTTTGCGTTTCCTTTTCACGTCAAAGAATTTTTGAATAACTTTCCATTGGCTGTCTGTAAGATCACTTTGATACTGTTTCATAATCAAGAATTTGTGGTGATTTTCTATTATGAATAGTATTCATAAAAAAGATTCATACAGATAGCCATTTTTGTTCTCAACCAACTCGATGGTACTGTCCATAGAATTATTCAGATGGGAAATCAAAACAGTTTCT
>JBCCQH010000129.1:0-18947 GCA_039024435.1 Bacteroidota bacterium | reverse complement strand
CCTTAGAGGCTGTTTAAAATTGGTTTGTGAAATTTGCTATCGCAGATTTTTTTGTCTCTCAAAGCTCATTTTGGAGTCCATAGCCAAAGCTATGGGCGAGAAAATAGCGGAAGAGAGGCGGAAAAAGATGCCATAGCAAAATCACAGGATTAAATTTAAACAGCCTCTTAAATCAAGCGGAGTAATAGGGCGAAATCATGAAGTATACAATGACCCCGCTCAGCGCCACGTACAGCCAGATCGGCATCGTGATCCGGGCGATTTTCCGGTGTCGCGCGACATCCATCCGCAATCCGCGGCTGATCGTGAACAAGGCCAGGGGCACAATTGCCGCCGCAAGAAGGATATGGGTTAACAAAATAAAAAGGTAAACCGCTTTGATGAACCCCTCACCGCCGTAGGGCGTGCTCGGCGTGCTGAAGTGGTAGAGCAAATACGTCACCAAAAATAAACCGGTGGAAGTAAATGCGGCAAAGATTAAATTGCGATGGAGTTGAATTTTCTTTTGCTTGATTGCTACCAGGGCCGATAACAAAAACACGAAAGTCAGGCTATTCAGCACGGCATTGACCGCCGGTAACATCGAAAAATCTATTTTTTGCAAAAACTCTGGCTGCGGCAGGTAAAACGCCAGTATTACCAATCCATTGATCGCGAGGGTCATCACCCAAATCAGGATGGTACGGTTGCGGCGCGATTGTAGGTCGAGCGTATTCATGTTTTCACAAAAAATTCAAGTTCTTTCAACTAATAGAAAAACATCGGGCGCCCCGGATTGTTTTTCAAATTCAAGACAATCGTCTTTTCCTGAACGCTCCCGGCCCAAAGACTCGTATGCAGCGGGATATGCCGTTCATTGTCTTATATTTGCGCAAATCATGGACCGCATTTGAAAACTAAAACACTCAAGAAGGATCGCGTGAACATCGTCACGCTCGGCTGTTCCAAGAACGTCGTGGATTCCGAGGTGATGCTCACGCAGTTGCAGGGCAATGGAATCAATGCGCAGCACGAATCGGCTGACCCCGCCAATATTGTGATCATCAATACTTGCGGCTTCATTGATCGGGCCAAAGAGGAAAGTATCAACACGATTCTCGATTATTCCGAACGCAAGCGCGAGGGCAGCGTGGAAAAAGTGTTCGTGACCGGTTGCCTCAGCGAGCGGTACAAAGACGAGCTTGCCGCGGAGATCCCCAACGTCGATGCCTGGTTCGGTACCATGGAACTGCCCTCTCTCCTGCGCAAATTCAACGCCGACTACAAAAAAGAACTCATCGGGGAGCGGAGTATCACCACCGATAGCCACTACGCGTATTTGAAAATCGCCGAGGGCTGCAACCGTCCCTGTTCCTTCTGTGCCATTCCCCTCATGCGGGGCAAGCACCGGTCCCGCAGCATCGAAGATCTCGTCAAAGAAGCCGAATGGTTGGTCAAGCGCGGCGTCAAAGAACTGATGCTCATCGCTCAAGATCTAACCTTTTACGGCTTGGACCTGTACCGTGAGCGCCGCCTGAACGAATTGCTCCAACGACTGAGCGACGTGGAAGGCCTCCAGTGGATCCGCCTCCACTACGCTTACCCGGCCGGATTTCCAGTGGACATCCTCCCAACCATGCGGGAGCGCAGCAATATCTGCAACTACCTCGACATGCCTTTGCAGCACGTGTCTGATCCCCTGCTGAAGGCCATGCGCCGCGGCACGACGCGGCAGCGCACCTACGACCTGCTCACGCGCATCCGTGAGGAAGTGCCCGGCATCGCCTTGCGCACCACCTTGATTACGGGTTATCCCGGCGAAACCGAAGCCGACCACACCACGCTGTGTGACTTCGTCGAAGACATCCGCTTTGACCGGCTGGGAGTGTTTAAATATTCCCACGAAGAAAATACCCACGCCTTCAACGCCGAAGACGACGTGCCCGACGAGGTCAAACAAGAACGGGCCGGCGAAATCATGGAAATCCAGCAAGACATTTCATTTTCCCTCAACCAAGAGAAGGTCGGCCAAAACTTAAAGGTCCTGATCGACCGCCGCGAAGGACAGTTTTTCGTCGGGCGGTCCGAAGCCGATTCCCCGGAAGTCGACAACGAGGTCCTGGTGAGCACCGAAGGTTTGACGCTGGGTGAATTCTACGACGTCAAAATCCACGATGCCGCCGAATTCGACCTGTTTGGCAAAGTGGCCGGACGCGCATGACTTCCGGCCCCAACCGGAACCGCATTTTATCTCCCCGCCGGAATCGATGGCGCTTCGCTGGCCTGCTTTGGTTCATGCTGGCGGTCCCGCTCACTTCCCTCGCCAATTCTTACTTTGAAGCGGCCTGTCTCAATATCCTGGGGGAGGACGCCAATACGGTGCTCTACCTGGAAACCCAGCCCAAGCTGCTCCACATCGATGAAGGCTCCGGCAATCTCCTCGCCAAAATGCGGGTGAACATCCGATTCCGCAAACCGGAAACCCACCAGATCGTCTATTCCCGGGAGATCGCCGAATCGCGGCGCCATGATTTTATGTCCGGAGAATCGGATTTTCTTTACGCATATCGGTTTGACCTGGCGCCGGGGCGCTACGAGGTGCTGATCGAGGTACGGGACGAATTCACGAACCGTACCCATTTTACCCGCCTCAAGTACGACTGTTACCCGCTCAACCAGGGGACTTCCCTCTCGGATATCGTGCTGGTGCAGGAATTTGGGGGGATTTTGGCGGCGCAGCCCCTGCTCGGCGAACACATCCGGGCCTTGCCCGAGCGCCTGACCTTTCGCACCGAAGTCTACACCGGGAAGGAAGAAACTTTCACCGCTCGCACGATTCTCTACCGCCGCCAGGACGATCACCGCCGCCTCGGGGACGATGGGGAGCGGATGCAGGTCAATCGCTATTCCGCGATCTTCCAGGTCAACGAAATCATCGATGCCCGCGCCGGTCGCAATGTCTACGAAGATCAGTTGGCACTGGGCGACTTGCCCCACGGGGAATACCTCCTGGAGGTGTTTCTGTACCGGGACGAAACACTGATCGCCGAGGAAAGCCGCACCTTTATCATCGACTGGAAACATCTGCGCACCATCTTTGGGGACCTGGACCAAGCCATCGACATGATGGCGTACGTCGCCTCTGAGCAACGGCGGGTGGAACTCAAAGCAGTGGCGGACCCCGATGAAAAGCAGCGCCGGTTCCTGGCATTTTGGAACCAGCGCAATGAACCCGGGCGCGAAAACAACCTGGAAGCGCTGGAACGGTACTACGACCGGATTTTTTACGCCAATGAACACTTTCCGGAAAGCCGCGCCGGCTGGCAGACGGATCGGGGACGCGTGTATGTCCTCTATGGCGCCCCGGAGCGGCAAAGCAGTTTTCGCGAGGAAGACCTCTATTTTGAGTTGTGGACCTACCGCAAATGGGGCCTGCGCTTTATCTTCCGGGTGGTCGACGGGCTGGACATGATGCAGGTCTACCCACAAAAGTAGCCGTGGGGAATACGCAACAAATTTTTCCCATTTCAGTATTTACTTCCGAGGTATGCGCCTATGCTAAAAAAATACTTTGCTCGCCATTTTGCCTTCGGAACCCTGCTGCGGCCTGAGCTTCCGGAAGGGGAAGTGAGTGTTCCGCCCCGGCGGCAGTTCAAGCCCAGTTTCAAGCTGTTCGTCGCCTTGCTCCGGTTCCTTCCCTGGGTGTGCGGCGCAGGTTTTGCCCTTTCGTTTTGGTGGGATTTCGGTTCGGAAGATTCCCTGCGTGTATTTGGCTACCCCCTGGAGCTCAATGCCCTGCTGCGGATGGTGTGTGTCAGCGGTCTGATTGGATTCGGGACCAACTGGCTGGCGATCAAGATGCTCTTCCGTCCGGTGTACCGGCGCCCGATTTGGGGCCAGGGATTGATTCCCGCCCAGAAGGACCGCATCGTCTGGCAATTGGCCGGGGGCATCCACAAGCATATCCTAAGCGAAGACCTGATTCGGGCCCGGATTGAAGAGAGCGGCATCATCAAGCGCGTGAATAAGGTCCTGATCCAGGGCACGGACAACCTTCTCCACGACGAGGAATTTCGCGAAGAGATCAAAGCTTTGGTCCACACCCACCTGCAAAAAAACATGGAACGCGAAGAGGTCAAGTTGCGCTTTTCCCGGATCATCGACGAAAAGCTCGAAGCCAATCTGCAATCGGGCGTCAAGGGTTTTATCTTTAAAACTTATAAAACCCTCAACCGAGCCGAATACGAGCTCGTGATCAGCAAAGTCATCGAGCGGGTCCCAGATACCGTGGTGGAAATCCTGGAAGAAGTGGAAGACGAAACCGGTAACCTCATCAATTGGATCCGCGAGCGGGAGGGCGACTTGGAAGAGTTCTTCACCCGCATGGTGCGCGACATACTTGAGCGGGTGGACATCCGCGAAGTCCTCAGCCGGCAAATGGCCCATTTCGACGAAGCTCGCCTGGAAAGCTTGATCCGCAACGCGACCAATCAACAGTTGCTTTATATTCAATACCTCGGGACGCTCCTGGGGATCCTGGGTGGGCTGCTCATCTGGCAACCGCTGCCCGTACTCATCCTTTACACCGGCCTGTTCGGACTGTTGTTCGGTCTGGATGTGCTGCTCTACCGCCTAAAAACCAAACGGATTGAAAACTCCTAAAGCCGACCTCAAGTCCGATTATCTATCCGGAGCCGAGGCGCTGCGCCCGTTTTACCAATACGCCTTTCCGCCGAGCGATTATGCCGGCATTCTCCGGGACAAAGCCAGCGATCCTATGGACCGGGCCACCCTTGCGGACGAGCTTCTCCGCCAAAACCGTGAACTCCCCGACGCTGCGGCGACCCTCGCCAACATTGAGCGGCTGCGGGACAACCGTACATTTACTGTGACCACCGGCCACCAACTCGTGATGCTGGGCGGACCGATGTACACGCTGTACAAAATCGCGAGTACCATCCGCCTTGCGGAAATCATTCAGCAAAAGCATCCGGAATACCCAGTTGTGCCGGTGTTTTGGATGGCGACGGAGGACCACGACTGGGCAGAAATCAACCATTTCCACAGTTCTTTCACCCAGCGGCGGACCTACCGCGGATCATTTCGCGGGGCAGTGGGCCGGCATCTGCTGGAACCCAGCATCGAAAGTGTGCTTCCGGCGGACCTTGACGCGGCGCTCAAAGCCTGTTTTGTGCCCGGGCGCAAGTACGCCGAAGCTTTCCGCGCTTTTATTCATCAGCTTTTCGGCGCTACCGGCCTGGTCATTGTCGATGCGGACACTCCGGTACTCAAGCGCTTGTTTCTCCCCGCGATGCGCCGCGAATTGTCGGCAACGGGGATGTTTGCCCACATTGACGCAACCAATCAACGCCTGGAAGCCCTCGGGTACAAGCAACAGATCTTTCCCCGCCCAGTCAATCTGTTTTACCTCGGCAATGGGGACCGAGAACTGATCGAGCGCACGGCGGAGGGCGATTTTCATTTGAAGGGCAGCGACACAGTGATTTCCGCCACCGATCTACAGGCCCGGTTAGAGGCCCACCCGGAAGACTTCAGCCCCAACGTTGCGTGCCGCCCGCTGTACCAGGAGACAATCCTGCCAAACCTCGCCTACGTGGGGGGCTGGGCTGAGACTTCCTACTGGATGCAGTTGCGGGAGGCCTTTGAAGCCGCCGGCATCAACTTTCCCCTGTTGGTGCCACGGATGCACGCGACCTTGCTCACTCCGACGCAGGCCGAGGAAGCAAACCGCCTGGAAATACCGCCCGCCGATCTAGGACGCTCCCTGCACGACTTACACGAAGCCCATCTGGACCGCCACTGGACCGATTCGGAGTTGCAGGAACATTTCGGCGAAATCCACACTGCTTACCAGCACCTGGCCGAGCACATTCAAGCCATTGACCCGACCCTAGCGATCTCAGTTCGGGCAAACTGGGCCCGCACCGCGAAAAAATTCCACCGACTGAAAAAAAAGGTCCGCAAGTCGCTGCGCAACCAGCAACCCAAGCCTTACGAAGCCATTTCTCTGCTCAAAAATGCAGTCTCCCCCGAACATCGGCAGCAGCAACGGGTTTTGAATTTCACCGCATTTTCCGATTTTACCGCGGTGGAGCTCGTCGCCGTCATCTTGGAGCACTGCCACCCCGACCAATACGCAGATCAATGGATCATCCTCCCCTGAAATCGGAATTGCGCAAATCGCTGTTGGCGAAGCGAAACGGGCTGCGTCCGGAGGAGATCACGCAGAGAAGTAGCGAGATTTTCCTCCGCTGGCGGAATCGATTTTCTTTGCGACAGGTCGCGTGGCTGCACCTGTTTCAAAGCATTCCGCGAAAAAATGAAGTCCAAACCCACTTCTTTGCCGACTACCTGGAAGCGCGCCACGCCCGGATTAAAATCGTCGTCCCGGTCATGGATGCCATCCACAAGAAGTTGCGCCACGCGCTCATTGAAAACGATATCGTGATGGAAACCAACCGCTTCGGAGTGCCTGAACCCCGGATGCCAGTCAGGTGGGTCTACCCGATGCTGCTGGACATGGTACTGGTGCCGTTGCTGGGGTTCGATGAGCGGGGCAACCGGTTGGGCTACGGGGGGGGCTATTATGATCGCTTCCTCCACAATATCCGACCGCAGTGCCTCAAGATTGGTTTGGCCTTTGAACTTTCGCACCTGGATGCAATTCCGGTACACGCCCACGATGTCCCGCTGGACTTCGTCGTTACAGAGGCGGCGGTTTATCGCTGCAATCCCAACCTCAGCATTTAGTTTTCCGTATTGACTTAGGTAACAATTTGGCTATGGAGATTGAAACAGTACACCACTACGACTACGACGACTTTTTAGAATCCAATCTTGAACTGAGCGATCAAAATGTAAAGCTGATCGGTGAGGCTGATCCCAAGGTTTTGTCCCGGGATACGCGGGCGTTCAGTTGGGCGGGCATGGCCGCGCTGGCTTCGGGCATCGCCATTTTTATTGCGACCAATTTTGGGTTTATGGGAATGAAAGACTTCCTGCCCTTCATTGTTGCCACCGGGATTGTGGCCCTCGGTGTAGGGCTGATGAAAGGCTTCCGGCGCATCCTGGGCCGGCGGCGCTTGAACCTGCCCCGCTTGCAAGTCCGCCGCAAAACCAAGAAGCGTGTGCAGCCTTCGGTGACCCGGGAGATTCCCCAGGTGCAGCAGGTGGTAACGCCGCCCCGGCGCCGCAGCCGCAAGTGGTCCCTCACCAAGTCCAGTACCGACAGCGTCATCATGGGTGTGTGTGGTGGCCTCGCCGAGAGTTCCGGTATCAATTCGGCCCTGGTCCGCTTGCTGTTTATTGCCGCCTTTGCTATGACCGGGGGCAGTGCCGCGGTCGTCTACTTCCTTCTCGGTGCCTTCTTACCCGCCGACGAAACCCCCAAAATCAAAAAGCGCCGCAACAAACGCGACATTCCGGTCCGGTAGGGATGGGAGGCATATCCCCGGACGGCCCGGTGCCGGCCGCATTCCAACCCCCCGCAATTTATCCGCACGAAGTATAGCGCGGGCGCCCATCGTGCCGGGCGCACGGGGGGTTCCAAGTGCTGACCTTCTTGCCATCTCTTCCAACCCCCACCCCACGCAAAATTTCGTAATTTAACCGGCCCATGATTGCACGCATCGTAAAACGGCTGTGGTACTACTATCTCCGGGCCAGTGTCTACCTCACCTCTCGGGGGTATTACCGCAAGGTAGAAGTAAACGGGATGGGCAACGTTCCCCGAACCGGAGCCTTACTTCTCGGCGTCCGCCACTCCAATGCCCTCATGGATCCTCTAATGACCGGCGCTTTTGTGCCCCGTGTGCTCCACTTTCTCGTCCGGGCGGACGTATTTGCGAGTCCCTTTGCCCGCTGGCTGTGGGGGACGATGAACATGATGCCAATCTACCGGTTGCACGATGGCCGCAACAAGATGGGCCGCAACCAAAAGACCTTCAACCGCTGCTTCCACCTTCTGCAAAAAGGGCACTGCATCGAAATCTTTCCCGAAGGCGGGCACTCGGCAAAACAAAAACTCGAACCGCTGAAAAAAGGCGCAGCTCGCATCGTCATCGGAGCTTTGGAAAACATGACCGATACCGACGTCCACGTGCTCCCGGTTGGGCTCAACTACTCGGATGAACGCGCCTTCCGGGCCAAACTTTCAGTCAACGTCGGGCCGCCCATCTCCGGCCGCCAATACTTCAACGCCGAGGATCCCCTAGCTCCGGTGGCCCTGACAAAACTCACCAAAGCCCTCGAAACTGGCATCCGGCCCCAGGTCCTCGACCTCCGCAAACCTGCTCCCTACTCGGAGATGAACGCCATCCGGCAAATCCTAGAAAACCATGTCCACGGAGTGCGCTTGCCCCAGTTCGCATTTTCGAAGCAGTTAACCGAAAGCTTGGTCAACGCCTCCGGCAAAGACGAGACCCGGGAACGGCTGCTGGCCTTGGAAAAGGAGCACGCAGCACTGCACAAAAAGTTGCGTTTGCCGTTACCCGGACTGCCGGCCAAACCCATCTCGACCGGCTCCATCTGGGGCAAGCTCCTGCTCAACCTGATCTTTATCCTGGTCTTCCCGCTCGGCATCCTGCTGCACGCTCCGATGCTGATTCCCGCCAGTAGGGCCCATCGCCTGGTGAAAGATCCCATATTTTATAGCGCCCTTCGCTTTATCGCCGGCATGTTCCTCACCCAAATCCTCTACCTGATTTATTTCCTGGTGGTGGCCCTCGTCCTGGAAACCTGGGGGAGCGTCTTTGTATTCATGGCGGGGCTGGTCCTCTCCGGCGTCCTTGCGCTGCGCGGTTACGACGCCCTGCGGGACATTTCCCAGTTGCTAAAAATCCGTGGTATCGTTCAGGATCATCCGGCGGATGCCCAGCGCCTGCGCACCCTGCAAAAAGAAATGCAAGCCCTCATTGTGGAACAAGCTTGAAACCGATCATCCGCCCCAGCGGTGCCGCGCAATCCGAATGCGGAAGCCCGGCAGATGCAAAAATGAATTGAAGTAGCGGTTCTCCCGGTTCGGGGTCAAACTGCGGGTGTAATTGATCCCAAACCCGATCCGGTGGTGGGTGCCCAACGGAGCGTCAATTTCAAATCCCATCTCTCCAAAGTGAAAATTTTGCCGTTCCGCCGAAGCATTTGTGCGGGATTCATTCTCGGGCTGAAACAGGGCCCAACCATTCGCAAACATCGCCCGCCCGTAGATGTAGCCCAGATTCAGCCAGACCTGGTGTTTCCCTTCGCGATTTGCATTGAGGCGAAAGCGCACCCGGGTCGGCAGCACCGCCAGCGTGCCGGCCGAATGCTCCGGGGACATTTTGCGGTAGCGAAAACGTACCCCTCGGGTCTGGAGACCCAGCCCGGTCTCCACCTCAAAGCCCTTGCGCAAGCGTTTTCCCAGATTGTATTCCAAACTGAACGCTGGTGCCACGTCCCGCGCCCCAATTCCCAGCCGGGGATTGACCGTCAAAGCGGTGAAGCTATTTTGGGCAAAGGCAAAAGGTCCGGCCACGCCGAACAGAAGGAGAAGGACAAGCTTTTTCATGGCGCAATTGATGGGATCCACCCTTCACAACGCCAAAATGGACATTTTCGTATCGCTCGGCAGCAGTGTTTTTTCGATTGTTGGGCGCTGCTCCCAATGAATCACAAATGCTGGTGGAAATCTTCGACCCGCAAAGGCCGCTCCGCGATGAATCCCTCACCGTAGCGCACCCCAATGAGATGGCCCATGTCCTTTGCCCGGGCCCGGATTTGCTCCATGAAGTTCGGCGACGAAATGTAGGTCTGTGGCTCTCCCTCCTTGCGGTCCGGATTGTAAAACTGAGATCCGTACGCCTGGAGGGCCGCCATTTTCCCATCGATGTAATCCGTGACATCCACCACAAAACTGGGCAGCAGCAGGTGGTCTTGGATGTACTGAAAGACCTTGTGGGGGCGCCAGGCTTCCTGCACCTGGCCATCCCGCTCAGTTTCAACCCGACGCAATCCGGCCAGAAAGGCCCCGTCGCGGACCACACTCGATCCCCGGCCGTGATCCGGATGCCGATCAAAAGGAGCATTGCAGAGGACCACTTCGGGGCGGTAAGCGCGAATCACCCGGACAATGGCCCTTTGGTGCGCTTCATCGTTGCAGAAAAAACCATCGCGGAAGCGCAGATTTTCCCGCACCGCCAATCCCATCAACTCGGCAGCGGCAGCAGCTTCCCGATCCCGGATCTCCGCCGTGCCCCGCGTCCCCAGCTCCCCCCGGGTAAGGTCCACCACGCCGACCTTTTTGCCCTGCGCGATCATCTTGAGCAAAGTGCCACTGCACCCCAACTCTACGTCGTCGGGATGCGCACCAAAGGCAAGGATATCGAGTTTCATGGTCATGGTCGGGGTTGAATGAGCAGGCGCTTTCGGGTGGCCACCAGTTTTCCGCTGCGGGTAGTTCCGGTAAAGCGCAGGAGGTACATCCCCGCCGCAAGTCCATCCGGTAAGTCTAAATTCAGAATTCCGCTACCCCCCGCTCGTTCCCAAGTGGCAATCTCTTGCCCGGTCAAGGAGATGAGGGTGGTGCGAACCGTCCGCAAGGGTTCCGATCCGGTAATCTGGACCTGGAGGGGACCGGCGTGCCAAGGCTGCGGACTGAGCCGGACCTGGTGGCTCGTGGGGACCGTAGATGCCGCACGCGAAGCCACAAAATCGCTGTTGACCCCGAATTCGGGCCGGATCATCATGCACCCCCCCGGACTGGACGGCAGAAAATCACCGCTCACATCTTCAAAGAAAGTCAGGCCGCTGGGCCCGTCACTGTCCCAACCGACCCCGATTGGCATGCCATCCGACTGCTGGATGCCCACCCAGAAAGTACCACTGACCCGCAGCGGCCGGATGAACGGATACCGCACAAAATCGTTCAGGAAAGAGTCGTAGGACACCGTGTGGGTGGCCAGGGTGAGGAAGGAATCCGGAACCAAAGTGTCCCACACCGCAATTTTGAAGCTTTTGCCGTCCAGGCAAGTGCTCTGATTGTTGGTGGGGTTGTAGTGGAGGCTCGGAGTAAAATTGATCCACAGCGCGGTCAGCGTATCTGCGCGCTGTACCGTGTACTGCTGACAGATGGACTTCACCGAGGTCGTTCCGTAGCCGAAATCTGCCGCGCCGTCGTCGTAGCCCAGTAGCGTGTCCACCCGAAAATCGGCCACCAGCGTATCGTTGCTCAGGACCGGATCACTGCCCGAAGCCAAAAACGTATTCAGGCGAATGGCGCCGTAGGTGATAAAGTTGGCCGATTGGTCAGAAAACAAAGTTGAAACCACCGTATCCTTCGCGGCGGGTGGCAAAATCGGGGCGGGCGGATTGCTGGTCGTCGTGCCCCCCAGCGCATTGTTGCCGGTCGGATCGCTGATGAACATGCTGGCCGTCGGCAGCGCGGATGGGTTTCCGACATTGGAGGCGAGGATGCGGGCCGGAGTGTTGTAGGCCCCAGTTTGGTACTGTTCGAGGGGCAGCGCCGTGAAGGGAGCAAAAGGAGAGGCCAGGACCTCTACCGCCGAGACATCGTTGAAAATATCGCCGTTCATCCGGCTCCGCCCCGCATCGAGGTACACATAATCAAGGTGAAACTGATCGTACTCGCCATTGAGCGAACCGAACGACACGAACTTGAAGCGAAACTCCGGATGAAAATAAATCGCTGAATCCAGCAATATCTGGTAGTAAATGAAAGCGTTTTCACCACCGTTGAGCCCATTGATCGTCAGGACCGGAACATATTCAAATTGACCCGAAGTATCAAAATACACGACGAAGCTGTCGGTCACTTCCGGCGATTCACCGCCGCCGCCCCGCTGCAAAAAGAAGCTGAGGTAGACGCTGTCCGCCACCGTGCGGCCACTCAGATCGATGTCCATGCTGGTCAGGGAATCGTTGATCCCGGTTTCGAGGTCGCTGCTGTACTTCCGCCCCCCGAAGGACGCCCCGTCAAAGGTACAGACGCCTTTGCTCGGGGCCGACGTGCCGCGGGCATTCGATACGCCGGGCACCTTGGGATCGATGGAAAATACCCGCCAATTGTCCACCGTGGGCCGGAGGCTGTCCCGGGAAAAATCATCGAAAAAAGGCAGCGAGAGCGGCGCAGCGGTTCGCGTGAGTCCGGAAGGGCGCTCCGCCGGGACAGTCCGCGGGATGGCCAGCCCATCGAAATCGTGCAGCAGGACTTCCTGCCCCATTGCCACCTTACCCATACTCACCCACAAGAACAACAGAATGGCCGAAGCCCAGATATTTTGCCGCATTCCAATTCTAATTTTGTTGTCGATAAAATTAATGGTTTTTGTGGGAAGCAGAAATGCAATTCCTCATGGTGGAGGCGGCTTGGTCGCCGATTGGCCAAATGGCCCACCGGCCAATCCCCGCGGATCCGGCCCCAGGTCCACGATCTTCCATTCCCCACCCGTGAGCAACTGTATCCCCATCAGCGAAGCGTGCTCCTCCCGCGTGACCCGATCCGGGGTCAGCGCCTCGGGCTGAACCGCCCCCAGGCGCACGATCAAATCGTTTCCCCGGAGCACCCAAACCGCCCCCGCTCCCGCGACCTTGCCCAGGTTTTCCCAGATCGCCAGCAAATTGCGGATTTCCATTTCCAGGGTCTCCGAATACCCACTTCGGGTCAGGTCAAAGTACAAATCGATGGTGCGCATAGCGGGAAGATACGAAGAGAGAAATTTTTTGGCCGTATGGTTTCGAATCAATATTTTTAACCCCATGCGCGATCCCCATCCATTGGTGTCCGACCGCACACTTCCCCCACCTGCCGGGGGCAAACTTCTCACAAGTTTGACCGGCCCAAGCCCTGAATACCAGTACCGCTGTTCCCCGATGTCGGCTGCCCGCAGCCATTCGACCATCCCCCAACACCCGCACTGGCCACGGCCCTGGAACTCTAATCTTCGTCCCATCAATTCAACATCATGAAATTTACCTTTTACGGCCACGCGACCTTTCTCATCGAAGTGGATGGCACCAAAATTCTGTTTGACCCCTTCATCACCCCCAATGAAAAGGCCGCGCACATTGACATTTCCACCATTGAGGCCGACTACATCCTGATCTCCCACGCCCACGGCGACCACATCGCCGATGCCGTTGCCCTAGCCAAACAGACCGGCGCTACCTGCGTCGCCAACTTCGAAATCGCCACCTGGCTCGGCAACCAAGGCGTGGAAAAAGCCCATCCCATGAACCACGGCGGCAAGTGGAAATTTGATTTTGGCACGGTAAAAATGGTCAATGCCATTCATTCCAGCAGCTTCCCCGATGGCAGCTACGGCGGGCATCCGGCTGGCTTCATCATCAAAACTCCAAGCATCAATCTCTATTATTCCGGGGACACCGCCCTCATGCAGGAAATGAAATTCTGGGGCCGCAAGCACAGCCTTGACCTTGCCATTCTACCCGTAGGCGACAACTTTACCATGGGGTATGAGGATGCAGTCATCGCCGCCAAACGCCTCAAAGTCGATACCGTCGTTGGGGTGCATTTCGATACGTTTCCCTACATCGAAATCGACCACGCTGCGGCCACAAAAGCCTTTGCCGACAAAGACAAAGAACTGCTCCTACTCGGCATCGGCGACACCGTCGAAATCTGATCTTTCGGCAGCACCTCAACGGAAATCGAGCGAAATATTGCCCAAACTCCCTCGATCAGTTTATGGAATTTTACGTCGAGCATCATCCATGTATCGACTAACCTTGACAAAGATCCGGAGAAGGCGTCGATAGCGCCCTGTTCTGATTTCCACCTCCGGAATTTTCTCACATGACGATTCCCCGGCCCTTCCAAGCCGGGGACTTTTATTTCCGGGGAAGAAGCAGCTTAAATTTAATCCCCTCATTTATGGAATCGCCCTCCTAGATGCATCCATCCGATAAGCAACACAAATCAGTTTTATAAACAACTGACCCAGGGGCTGACCGATCCCCCCAAACGACCACGACCCGTTACAAGCATCACCAAAGCAAGGCAAAAGATCCTGGTCCCACGACCCGGATCTTTTATTTTCGGAGCCAAGCAACCGATTGCCCCGCAAATGCATCTTCTACATTGTCCGGTGGAGAGTGCAGTATTCTCTACGGGGGATGGATTTTTGCCTGTTCTGCAATCCTGCATTTACCGACCTTCGACTAGGAAAATCCACTCTATAGCGTTAACTTATCCAAGAACTTTCTTACCGAAACTATGAAGAGATCAAACTTAGTATTCTTTTTGCTCCTCAGCATTTCCCTGGCCTTCGTAGCCTGCAATCGCGAAAATGTCACGCCTGATCCCACCTTCGACGAGGTTCAGTTGCGCGAAGGCATTTGGACCGTTGACCAGGTAACCCTCAATTCATTTGACGGACAAGGTTTTTTGACCAGTTCGCAAATCATTCCGTTTGGGGAAGGCAAGGAAGGGGGCATCTGTACCTTTGAGTACACCGATGACGCCCAGTTCATTCTCACCGACAATGGCAATGTCTACACCTACAAAATCAACCTCGATGGCCGCGTTCTCTACGCGGACAATGGCGACGAATGGGGCATTCGCAAACTTGAAGACAACAAATTGGAAGTTGTTCTTCGCGGTGAAGAAGTAAACAATCCCTGCGCATTCAGCGCCTCGGGAGCCGTGTACTCACTTACACGCGGCGTCCGCTGAACCAATCATACTGATAAAAAGGGCGGTCACGCGCGTGACCGCCCTTTTTTGCCAGAATATAAGATCCCGGTAGAGTTCAACTGCATCCGCATTTATTCCGTTGGTTCGCACCCACCTTACCCATCCAGTGCCAGATACAATGTTTCCCTCGGCTTTCACCGGGAAAAGCTTCCAATTGCAAGGTGAAAATTTCTGACTTCCAATGATCCGCGGAGCCTTGTCTTCCCCATCTGATCGATCATTGGAAATTAAGCGCAGCGGCCATTGCAAAACCTTCCGGTGCCCACCGTGTACCTCGCGTCCCCAATCCACTTGTTGAAACTCCTTTTCCGGAATTGCCCCTTTGATTCGGGCGGCTACTGACGGACCACCCATCCGTCAGCACCAGGCTGTTCCGGGAGTTCGCGATGCTCCGTCGCACCGGCCTACCGGACCGGCGCGACCAAAGTCCCTCCCATCCTTGCCGCAAACAAAAATTACGCCAGAAAAATTTTCAATGGGCCCTGGCTTAAATTTAATCCGTCAAGCTGGGGCGCCGCTTGCGCCTGCAGTGCAAAAGCTCCGGAAGGGTACACCTCCGCGAATCCAACATCAGCCTCCCCCCGCCAGGCGAACCCGAAAAGTCGTTCCCACCCCGACTTCAGTTTCCATCTCAATCGTCCCGCCCATCGTGTCAAGCAGGGTCTTTACGATAAACATCCCGAGGCCAGTTGAGCTTTCTCCTGCCGTTGGGCGATTGCTCAGTTTCGCGAAGCGCTCAAAAATCCGCTCCCGCTCCGCTTCCGGAATCCCGGGACCATTGTCGCTGACTTCCAGCCAAGTCGTCGGGCCGTCGTGGCCCCACCGCAGACGCACCGCACTGCCCGTCTGGGAAAACTTGATCGCGTTTGACAAGAGATTGTCGAGGATCCGAATGAGATAGGGCGGGTGCACCAATACCTCCACTGGCTCATCGGGCGTATCGACGATCAGTTCGATCCGCTTACGGGCGGCGATCTCCCTAAAATCTTGCACCACTGAGTCGACCAATTCGCCGAGCGCGTGCTCATCCAGATCGGGACGGGCTCCCCGACCCGCTTCGCTCAGTAGCAAAATGTCCGAAACCAGGGTCTGCCCCCCCTGAATCACCCGCCGGGCCATTTGCATCAAAGGCTTTTTTTCCGGTGGCAACTCAGCTTCCGGCACGATCAACCCGATCAGACTTTCGATCTTGACCAGGGGAGCCTTGAGGTCGTGGGCGACGATGCCCATGAGCAGTTCGTTGTCCTCAGTGAGCTGTTGGAGGCGCTGATTCTGCTCGGCCAGCGTGGCATTTTGCCGGGATACTGATTCATTTAGCCGCCGGGTCCGGGCCAAAAAGAAAGCCAGAATCACCCCGATGCCGAGAATTCCACCGATCACCGAGAGATAAAGCAGGCTGTTGCGGCGCTGCCCACTGCGGATGAATTCATTTTCCCGCTTGAGCGTTTCGTACTTCCGGGCCGAACGCTCAATGTCTACCGCCGTGCGGATTTCCTCGATCTGGTTTTGTTGCTGCTCATTGAGCTCACTGAACTTTAAGCGCGCCCATTCCTCCAATGCCGCCAAAGCCGACTGGTAGTCGCCCCGCAGTTTAAGCACCCGGTAGCGACTATCGTACGTATCCGCCTTTGTAGACAACCATCCCAGCGAATCAAGCAGCGAGACCGTCTCCTGGAACAGCGCATCGGCCCGCGCCCGATTGCCCCGCAGCAACTCATAGTGGGATTCTGCCTCTAATGCCACCGCGAGGTAACCCACATATTGCATCGAATTGCGCAGTGCCGCCGCCATCCCAAAGTACCGCCGTGCTTCGCGGGGGGCTTGCCGGGCCACCTGCACTTCAGCTAGCGTGAAATAAATGTAGACATCCATTTCTGGGTTCCGCGCTGCCAGGGAATACTCTAAGCCCTTGATCAATTGCTCTTCCGCGGCCTCCAGCAGACCCAAATCGAGCAGGCTTGAACCGAGATTATTGTACAATACCGCCTTCATGTAGGCACTGGTAGCAGAGTGACTTTCCGCCAGGCGAATCGCTGAATCCTGCATGTCCAGTGTGTACTGAGCATCCAGACTTTCAAATTGGGGGAAGCCAAAAGCAGCGAGAATATCAATCTGACCCATCGTATCATTCTCTTTCGCGAAAAAATCCAGAGCCTCCTGCAAGTATTTTGCTCCTTCGTAGCTATTTCCCAGATACGCAGTCGTTTTACCCACCGCCGCCAGCAAATTAGGGTATACCGCAGTTGTATCGATGAGATACAGCAAAGAATCGATCTGCTGAAAGGTGTTAAGTGCCCGGAAATTGTGGACGTAACTTTCCAAGAGAATGACTTTTTCCGCGCGGGCAATGACCCATTCTTGCTGTTGCCCCAAATCGAGAAAAACCTCTGCCGCCGAATCCAGGTACTTGTAGGCCAACTCTTCATCTCTACTGGCGACAACATCCGCCAACGCAACCTGGGCCCGGGCTTTGTCCAGGCCTTGGGTCACGGACAGGACATTTTGCAAGGAGTCAATCTTATCCTGACCCTGCACCGAAGAACCAAGGCTTATCAAGAGCAATCCGCCGACGATATACTTCAACAGTAGCGCACGCAAATCCGTTTCATCAAAATATTATGACCGATACAATGAAGATAAGTTCTCCGGTCATAATCCACAAATTCGAGCATTTATTTACCCCATAAGCTGTCGCCTCGGCGGGCTTCCAATTCGTCCGGGAATCCCCCCGAATCCGTGTAGGCGCGAATCTCATCGCGGTCCCCCCAGGAGATCAATTCCATCACCGTCCGTCCGTAGCCCACCGGTTCGCCCTCCGAGGTGTACAACTCAATCCAGCCATCGTCTCCGTCGGTGATCACGCGTACCACAAACAGGAACCAACCCAAGTTGGCGGTCAGACATGCTTCCTCAATGTCCTCGCTGTCGGGCGCGTACAGCGCGACCCCACCCCAGTCCGCACGTTCCACGTGATCAATGTAGTACTGCACCGCATCATTTACCGATTCGGGATGGCTTTCTTCCAAGCGGTCGACCAGAACCCCATGGAAAAATGGCCGGCCCGAAGAACCTCCGCTTTTGTGGGCATCATACTGCGCTTGCACATACTCCCGCATTTCGTTTTCCACATAGGACCGCACACAGGTCGGGCCGTCTTCATTGCCGAGGTGCAATTCTTCCCGAATCCATTGTTCCGCTTCTTCGGTCCAGGTGAGGGTTTCGAGCAAGTAAACAATGGTGTGACGCTCCGTATCTGTGGGATCCTCATCCTCGTCAATCTCGGCGCGGATTTGGCGGGCATCTTCGTGGGAGAGGCGACCGCCGTCTTGAGCTTCAGCCAGCGACTGGGCCAGTTCGTATATGCTGCGGACCAAACGCTTTCCGTCGACCTCAATGGAATAACTCATGAATTTTAGGTTAAAGGTTGATATGCAAAGGGCACCAGTAGTAGCCGGGAGAAATTCGCGCTTTTCCCCGGGGAAGCCAGGTCAGATTTTCCACAATTTGCGTAAAAAGATGATCGAAAACCTGCCACTCTTGGAGGCTGTTTAAAATTGGTTGGTGAAATTTGCTGGTGCAGATTTTTTTGTCCATCGAAGCTCATTTTGGAGTCCATAGCCCGAGCTATGGGCGAGAAAATAGCGGAAGAGGGGCGGAAAAAGATGCCAGAGCAAAATCGCAGAATTAATTTTAAACCGCCTCTCAGGTTGAACCATCGTGCCTTCGCTGCGCATATCAATGAATTTCCGGTCCCTGGAGCCGCGCGCAATCTGGGCGTGGACCGAGGTTTGCGGTTCCTTTTTCATTCCCCCATACCCTCACCGCCGCCCCCCTCGCCGGGAGTTTCCGCCGGGCAAAAACGGCGGGGGTGGGGAATAAAGGCCGGATGCAAAGAGGCCGTTTTCTCCAGCCCCGCCAACTTGCCGGCGGGAAACTCCCGGCGAAAACCCAAACCAACAAAAAACCGGGCTAGCCCGGGTCCTCCCATTCCCAAAAGTCGAAGCATTCGTGAATGCTTCGCCAAATTTGCTTGCGGAGCTCGCTCCGCCCTTGCTCTGACATTTTCCGGTGCTCCAGCTCCCTAAGCCGTTGGAGCAGGTGGCGCACCCGTTGGCGGAGGATTTCGTTCTGAAGGTTTTCTTTCATAAGGCTTTCATTTTGTTGGCCCGTAGGCCGGTGAAACATGGGGCAAGACCGGCCCTGAGGAGGAATTCAGCGGAGTCCGCCAGGCGGAGCGTTT
>JBCCQH010000128.1:0-19122 GCA_039024435.1 Bacteroidota bacterium | reverse complement strand
GTGATTTCCCAGTGCAAGTCCGAATCAAGAAACCCACGACGTAAAAGATGCCTCCTCCCGCTGGTCGTTGCCATGACAAGCCTCCCCAATTGTCATCGCGATCTCCTCACTGCGCCCTAGCGCGTTGGCGAAGACGGATTGGTGTTTTGTTAACTTGACAAAGTAGAATTAGAGGCGGTTTAAAATTGGTTGGTGAGGTTTGCGATCGCAGATTTTTTTGTCCCTCGAAGCTCATTTTGGAGTCCATGGCCCAAGCTATGGGCGAGAAAATAGCGGAAGAGGGGCGGGAAAAGATGCCCGAGCAAAATTGCAGGATTAAATTTAAACCACCTCTTAGGTGGGAGATCGCCGCACGCGGGGCGACCGGGCTTGAGTGCAAGGCGCATTTTCGGCGCCGCATACCGACCAAAAATGAGGCTTGTCCCGGATGCCGCGGACTTTTCTGCGCACTTACCGCCTCCTCCGTACTTCATCCTTGATCGCGGTGATTTCCGGTGGCCCCACGCAGCAACAACCGCCGATGACGGCGGCGCCCCGGCGCTGCCATTCCCCGGCCATCCTCCCCCAGTCGAGTTTTGCCCGATTGGGTTCCCAGGCTTTGGTTTCGGGGTTGTAAGCGTTCCCGGCATTGGGGTAGACGATGATGGGTTTTGCAAATCCGACATTTCTCAACTCCTCCAGGATACCGGAAATCTCCCGCGGTGCGGTGCAATTGATTCCCAGTGCCGTCAGGCGGGGATGGGCCTCAACCAGGCGGGCACATTCCCGAATGGGGGTGCCGTCGCTGATTTTTTCGTCGTCACGGCAGGAAAAGCTGATCCAGGTCGCAGCTCCGATCTCGTCCGCCATTTCGCCGAGCACTTGGGCTTCCAGGAAACTGGGGACCGTCTCGGCGGCGAGGAAATCCGCACCGCTTTCGGCCAGCAAGGCGAAGCGCTCGTGGTGGAATTCGCGCAGTACCCGCCGGGGCAGTCGGTAGTTTCCCCGGTACTCCGATCCGTCCGCTAGATAAGCCCCGTACGGTCCGATGGAGGCGGCGACCATCGGCAAGAAGGCGCGGGCCCGGCTGGAGAGAAATAAATTGCGTACCGACTCGGCGATTTCTACCGCCTGGAGCATGAGGGCGCGGGCTTCCCCGTAGGTGAACCCCGCTGCCCGCAGTCCGGGAAAGCTGGCCTGGTAGCCGGCGGTAAGAATGATGTCGGCACCGGCTTGCAGGTAGGCCAGGTGGGCGGCGGCGATCTCTTCCGGTGCATCCTGGATGAGCCGGGCCGACCAGAGCGGATCGTTCAGCTTGTGCCCCCGCCCTTCCAAAAAGGTGGCCAGGCCCCCGTCCAGGATCAGGGGACAGCGCTGCGCCAATGCTTGTTCGAAGGTGAGCAGCGGCAGGCTCATGGCGATTCCGAGGAGGGTGAATCGCCGGGCGGTGGCGGGGGATACAGGTGGACATCGCGCTGGGGAAAGGGGATGCGGACGGCATTTTCCCGGAACGCCTGGTCCACCGCAAAGCGCAGATCGCTGAGGGTAAATTCCGCTTCAAAGGACAAGTAAGTCCACAATAGCAAATCAAATTGCAGGGCGGAATCCCCGAAATCCTGAAACAGGACTTTGGGGGCGGGATCCTCCACGACCGCCGGGTGGGCTGCAGCGACCTTAATCAGGAGTTCCCGGACCAGGTTTACGTCCGAGCCGTAAGCGACCCCGACGGTCAGGTGCAAGCGCACCAGGCTTTTTTGGTGGGTGAGGTTGACCACTTCATCCGAGACAAAGCGCGAATTGGGGACGATGATCGCGACGTCGTCCCGGGAGATGATGGTCGAGGTGCGCAGCCCGATTTTGATGACCCGCCCGATGACTCCGTTTTGCTCGACCACGTCGCCGATTTCCAGAGAGCCTTCGAAGAGGAGAATGACCCCACTCACGATATCGTTAAAGGTGTTTTGCAAGCCCAAGCCCAGGCCCACGAAGAGCGCCGTGGAGCCGGCGATCAGCACGGTGATGTTGACCCCGCTGGCCTGCAAGATGAGGATGATCGCCAGGGTATAGACAAAATACCGGGTGATGCTCACGATGGCGTAGCGCCGTCCCCGGTCCACGTCCTTGAGTTTGCCCAGGCGGCGCTTGACGATGGAGCGGACCGTCCAGGTGATCAACCGCGCGACGGTGACAATGAGCAGGATGTACAGCAGGTTGACGACACGAAATACGTTTTCGTCGACAGCAAACAATTCAAAATTGAGGAAATCGCCCATGCGCACTGGTTTCCGCGGCAAGTTACGGAATTATCCGCGGGGTCACCCCTCAGTTTGAAGCAACGGCCTTGCATTGTCCTAAAAAAATTGCCCTCAGATTTCTCCCTTGCGGCGCAGCAATTCGACAGCCGCGGGATAGTTCCACTCGACTTCGCCCCGGTCGTAGGCTTCCGGATCTTCCTGGTATAACTGCTTTGCGAGGGCAAGCGGATCTTTGGCCCAGGCTTTGCCTGGCCACAGCAGATGGACCGCTCCCCCCTTGTAGGCCTTTTCGGCATCGTAGCGCGCCACAAATTCGATCTTTTTGCCCATCATTGCGGCCGCACCGTAGAGCATGGGCGACATCATCAGCAACATTGGCAGCATCCAGGACATGTGCCCGATCAGGCGCATGGCCAGGGCACTGAAGCTGAACACACTCGGCAGGACGATCAGGATGTAGGGAATGAGGAAGAAGACGTGGTTGTCGTTGACGTTGTACTTGATCGCAAACCCCAAATAGGGCACCAACAACAGGGTCATCAGGCCGAAGAGATTGCGCCGGTCCCGCCACATCAGGTACCAACCGTGCAGGATAAACATCAGGAACATGTGAAAATTGTAGGCGAGGTACAGCATTCCCTTGCTCATCCCACTGAGCAGGCCGGCCAGGGAGAATTCGGTGACATTGCCCTGAAAATTCCGGTCAAAAAATACCGCCGAGGCCGAGTTCATATTGCCCGTAAGCGGCGGAATGAACAGCAGGAAAAATAAGCTGGCGAAGATCGCCAGGCCGGTGGCTTTTTTGGCGGAGGAGAGTTCATTTCCCCACAACAGGTAGTACAAAAAGTAGGGAATGGACAGGATGTTTTGGATGTGGGTCAACAGGCCAAGGCCCAACAACAGACTCACCCACAGAGCGTAGCGGCGCTGCCCGCGCTGTAGGTCTTTGAGCGAGTAGTAGAGGAAGTGAACGAATAACAAATTGTTAAAGGCATACACTTCGATGATTTCGCTTTGCTGCCAGTAGGTAAAGCTCAAGCCCAGGATGATGACCGGCATCAAGGAGGTAACCATGGGTCCGGTAAACAAGTCACCGATGCGCATGATGCGGTACAGGGTCAGTACCGAACTGACGATGACCAGCATCGTGAGCACCCAAACGGTCGGGACAAAGAAAAAAATCTGCGCCAGGAGGTGCTGTAGGTTGTTGTACAGGACGTGGTTGGTGGCATTGGTGTGGAAATTGAAGCCGGTTTCCGCGTCCAGCAAGAAGCCTAGCCCGTCGTCAAACCCAGGGTAGGGACTGCGGTTAATCAGGTAGATCATGGCGATCATTCCCAAGAGCACCCAACGGGACCAAGACTGTTCCCAATAGGCGCGTTTCCCAAATTGGATGGCTGTATCAGACATAAGCTTTACCGGTCGGGGGCACCCCGAAAACACTGAGCGATGGTTCAAATCTCTGCGGTATGGCACTGTGAGTTTATTCCCCAAGGCAGGAATCTTGGTTGCGGTAGCAAACTCGTTACACTTAGGGATTTCACGGTGCAGTCCCGGAAGTAAAGATAAAATAAATCCTTAATTTCCCGGGCAAAAGGAGCGAACTGCAAGATATGAGCAAAATCAAATTCGGAACGGACGGCTGGCGGGCGATCATCGCGGAAGAGTTTACCTTTTACAACCTTACGCGGGTCGCAGAAGGCATGGCCAAATGGCTGCAAGCAAAATACCCCGCCCCGAGCGTAATCATCGGGTACGATTGTCGCTTTCTCGGCGCGCGCTTTTGCGATACGGTCGCCAATGTGATGGCGCAAAACGGCATCGATGTCTACCTGGCTCCGGCATTTTCGAGTACGCCCATGGTCTCACTGGCGGTTCAGAAGCAACAAATCAGTGCGGGCGTGGTGATCACTGCCTCGCACAACCCGCCTGACTATTCCGGATTCAAGATCAAAGGCCACTTTGGGGGCCCCGCCACCCCGGAAATGATCACCGAGGTCGAAGCCTTGATCCCCGACGTACCCGGCGAATACCCCGATGAGCTCGCGGCGTTGCGGGAGGCGGGCAAGGTCCAGCTCTGCGATATGGAAGCGCTGTACCTCAATCAAGTCCAGCAAAATTTTGATCTGCAAGCCATCCGTGAATCCGGGCTGAAAATCGGTTACGATGCGATGTACGGGGCGGGACAATCGGTTATCCGCAAGATTTTGCCGGACGCCCATCTGCTCCACGCCGATTTCAATCCGTCTTTCCACGGCACCGCCCCCGAACCGATTGAGCGTAACCTGGGCGAATTTCAGGAATTGATCCGCCGGGAAGGCCTCGACATCGGGATCGCGACCGATGGCGACGCGGACCGGATCGGGATGTTCGATGAGAACGGCGATTTTGTCGATTCTCATCACTTGATCTTGCTGCTGCTGCACTACCTCCACAAGGTCAAAGGGCTCTCGGGCAAGGTGATCACCACCTTCTCGGTCACCCCCAAGGTCGCCAAACTCGCCGAACAGTACGGGCTTCCGGTCGCAACCACCAAGGTCGGATTTAAGTACATCTGCCAGATCATGCTCGACGGAGAAGGCGACGTCCTGGTCGGCGGGGAAGAAAGCGGGGGCATCGCGATTGCCGGCCACGTTCCGGAGCGCGATGGCATCTACATCGGGCTGACGATTGCGGAGATGATGGCCAAATCGGGCAAAAAACTCACCGAACTGGTGCGGGAAATCTACGACATCGTGGGAGCTTTCAGCTTCCAACGCAACGATCTGCACATTTCCTTTGCTCAGAAGCAAGACATCATCGCCAAAATGCAGGCGGGCCACTTCACGGAATTTGGTTCCTATCCAGTGGCGCGGGTGGAAGACTTCGACGGGTTCAAGTTCTTCCTGCCGGACGAGCAGTGGGTCATGATTCGCCCCTCGGGCACCGAGCCGGTCCTGCGCGTCTACGCCGAAAGCAGCACCCGCGCCGGGGCGGAAAACATCCTCCAAGAAACGATTGCAACCATTTTGCATGGGTAAAAGCGGGCATACATTGGCTTTTCTCGCAAATTTGATGCGGCGGAGCGGGTTCGGCTTCACGCTAGCACTGCTGTTTTCCGGTTCGGTGACGGCGCAAGAACCATTGCCCTACAACTGGCGGCCGGAAAAGCACCAGTTCTTGCGGGGTGACCAGTCATTTTTCCTGCAAGACACCAGCCTCAACAAAAAGCGAATTGGCGTAGTGCTCGGGACGACGATTGCGGGCTACGGAATCAGCTACGGGGCGATGGCCTGGGCCTGGTACCGCGATTTTCCGCTGACCAATTTCCACTGGTTCGACGACAACCACGAATGGGCGCAGATCGACAAGGGCGGCCACTTCCTCGGGGGCTACCAAGGTGCACGGGGCATGATCGGCCTATTCAAGTGGAGCGGTATGGGCCGGAAAAAGGCGGCCATTTACGGTGGCCTGACTGGCTTTCTGGCCCTGGCGCCGGTGGAAATCTTCGATGGCTTTGCCGAGAAATGGGGGGCGTCCTGGGGCGACCTCGTCGCGGATTTTGCCGGGGGCGCATTGGCGTTTGGCAACGAAATGCTTTGGGCCGAACAGCGCATCCAAATCAAGGTCTCCTACCATCCGACCGGTTACGCGGACCTGCGCCCCGATCTCTTTGGAAATACCTACACCCGTTACCTCAAGGACTACAACGGGCACACGGTCTGGGCGAGTTTCCGGGTGCATTCCTTTCTGCCGGAGGGAAAATTCAAGGAAAAATATCCCCGTTGGCTGAATCTGGCGGTCGGTTACGGGGCCAATGGACTGCTGGGCGGTTACGAGAATGGCATCACCCCGGCCATTCGGGAGCGCGAATACCGGCAGTACTACTTGAGTGCTGACTTTGACCTGTCAAACATCAAGACCAAGTCCGGGGCGCTGAACATGATCCTGGATATTCTGAATTTTATCCACCTGCCCGCCCCCGCCCTCGAGTTCAATGGGAAGCACGGCTTCCGCTGGCATTGGCTGTACATGTGATCCACATCGGCGGGCGCAATGCTGGAGTTGTCCTTCCCGGATGGGAACCCACCAATGAAAAACTCCCCGCAGCATCCTGGTAGTGCGGGGAGTTTTTCATTGGAAAAGCAATTGGTCTATTGCCGGATGACGGTCAGCTTGCCTCCCCGGGTCCGGACACCGTCGGTGCCTTTGAGGCGGTAGAGGTACAATCCCGGCGCGAGACCACTCAGATCCAGGTCGTTGCGGTAGCCACTGAGGGGCATTTGCCGGAGAATGCGGCCTTGCAGGTCCAGAAGTTCCAATGATTCATGCAAGCGCTGGCCTTGCTCTACAATCAGGCGATCCGAGGCGGGATTGGGGTATACTTTGACGTCGGTAGGGATGGCGGGGGCCAGCGCCACCGGGTTCGGATCCTGGTAACTGATGCGGTCCAGGTCCGGACCTTCGTAGACGGCCTCGGCAAGGTAGTAGCCTTTGGTATTGTCCCACCAGGTAAAGGTACTGTCGGTGTAGCTCGAATCCTGGATCAGCGTCCAAAACCCGAAGGTCTTGATCCAGACCGAATCGTAAGAGGTCACAACTTCCTTGGTGCGCAAGGCATTGGGAAATGGACCACTCCACAGTACCAATTCGCCCCAAGCATCGCCCACGATGTCCCGGTGCTGAATCTGCTGGTAGCGCGCGCTGTCCGCCAGCGGAATGTTCAGAATCGACGCATCAATGGTGATGTCAAGCTCCGTGGTGTCCAGAAACTGGTCCTGGTAGGTAAAGGGGAAATTTGCCACGCGCAGGGCAGGATCCTGGTCCACGACAAAGGTCTGGTTGAAACCAAAGGGATCGCCCGCGACCCCAACCAACTGCAGAAAATTCGGGGTCGACTCCATGTAGGCGTAGCCCCCGGGTAAGGAAGACTGGACAATGGTCAGGTTTGAATTGGGGAAATCCGTACTGAAAGGCGTAGTCGCCGGATCGATGAATTCAATCGTGTCATAACCGTTGACATTCAGACCGGAAAAGTCCCAGGCGACATTGGCACCGGACGGCCCGAGATTGAAACCCGGGGCAAAATCGTTGTCGACCCCCAAAATAAATGACGATCCTACCGGACCGATATCGCTTTGGGTCAGGGTCGGCTGGGCGCGCAGCACGCTGGCGGAAAGCAGCAGCAAAAAAAGCAGTAAACCTGTTCTCATAGTGTGTTCATCGTAAGTGAATCGGTCAGAAAGTTACGCTTTTTGCCGGGAAATGGGAAAGTGGTTGCGCGACCTTCCTCTGTGACGCGCAAGGCACCGCTATTTCTCCCAATCGTCGGGGATCGGCTTTAACTTTTTCCCCCAAATGTTCTATCTTTCAGGCTACTAAATACAGCGGCTTGCTGATCGTCCGGGAAACTGCAATGGCTTACCACTACTACCGGTACCGAATTCTTGGTTTTTTACTGGGTGCACTGGCTTGGGGCTGGGGTGCGACGGGTACGGTCATGGCGGACGGTACTTCGGCGTACGAACTGCCCGATTCCGTCCGGGGGAAAGGGGATCGGGCTGTCGTGGAGTGGGCGATTGCCCACAGCGTGCGCATTTCGGGGGTGGACAACCAAGGCGAGGTCTTTTATCTAAAGTTGGCCGAGCGGATTGCCCGAGATTTGGGCGACAGTACTTCGTTGCTCCAAGCGCGTTCCCGCCTGGCCCGGCGACTGGCGATTGAAGGCTTTTACGAAGAGGCGCTAAAACTGACTTACGCCGGCAAGCGCGATGCCCGCCGCCTGCACGACACCTTGCTTTGGCGGGACTTTTTGTGGTGGGAATCGGGCACTTACAACGCCATCGGTGAACCCGAGCGGGCCGTTGCCGCCGCGCAGGAGGCAATGGACCTGCAACGCAATGCAGGCCGGATTGATCGGGCCTGGAGCTTAAATGCGGTAGGAGAAGCCTACCGCTACGCGGGCGATTATGCGCGGGCAATGCCGATCTACCGGGAAGCCTACGACTTATTTGTCCGCCACCCCCAGCCCGATTCCCTGGAGGCAATCCGGGGACGCATGACCATCGCCGGCAATCTCGCCCACAACCACCTGGGACAACAGAACTACGATTCGGTGCAGTACTACCTCAACGAGATGAACGCCCGTTACGCGCTTTCTCCCCGTGTGAGTGTCATGCTGGAAAGCAACTTGGCCCAAATCGAAGTGTGGCGCGCCGAAGGCAAGGCAGGCGCGGCCCGTGCACTAGCGGAGGCCATGCAAGAACGGGCCCGCACCGGCAAATACCCCAAGTACGAACTCCAATACGCCGAATGGTTGTATACCCACCACAAAGCCCGGCAAGACTTTGCGTCCGCCCTGCGCTACCGCGAACGCATGGCCGAAATCAATGGCCGGGTCACGATGTCGCGCGCCAAGGTCCGGATGGCCATGTTTGAGAGCGAGATGGACAACCTCAATCTCCGCAACGAAAACGAAATCCTCGCAGTCAAAAGCCGCAACCAATCAATTTACACCTGGACCTTCGCCGGGATCATCTTGCTGTTGATCGTCTTTTTTGTGATTCAGCGCAGCAACAACCTCAAGATGCGGCGGCTCAACCGGCTCCTTCGCACCCGCAATGAAGACCTCGACAAGGCCAACCGCGAAATCAATGGCCTGGTCGGAATCGTCGCCCACGACCTCAAGGCTCCCCTCACCAAATCAATGATGCTCACCGACCTGATCCGCAACTCGACCGCGACTTCACCGGAGCAGCAGCAGTACCTGGGCATGATCCACAAGGTGTGCAGCAATGGCGGGGATCTCATTCAGGACCTGCTGGAAATCAGTTCGCTGGAAGCCGAGCGCAGCGCCATCAAACCCGAGCGCTTTGACTTGGTACAATTGCTCCAGCGAATTGTGGCCGAGTTTCAGGAACCCGCCGCCCGCAAAGGCATTCAGTTGGTCTTTGCCCCGGGCCCGACCACCGTCCCGGTGGATACCGATGCCCACAAATTGCAGCGTGTCATCGACAACATTCTCTCAAATGCCATCAAATTTACCCGGTCCGGTGATCAGGTTCAGCTCTCGGTTACCGAAGCGGAGACACACGCCCTGATTCAGATCCGCGACGAAGGCCCGGGCATCTCCCCAACCGACCGAGAAAAGATGTTTGGCAAATTCCAAAGGCTGACGGCCCGCCCGACGGCAGGCGAATCTTCCCACGGACTTGGGCTCTCCATCGTACAATCATTGGTGGAGCGCCTGCACCTTGGGATGGAAATGGACAGTCAGGTGGGAACCGGCACCGAGTTCCGCTTCGCTGTGCCCCGGGAATGGCCGGGGGAGGCGTAAACTGTTGGTCGGTGTGGGCAAGGGAAGTCAGGAAGACTGGGCCATCTCCCGAACCCAATCGTTTGTCTCTCAAAATGTCGAGACCGCCGTTTCCTCGGAGGAAACGGCGGTCTCGTTTATCCAATAGCCCAATTGCCGGGGCGCTTACAGCGATTCGATCTTCTGCAGAACTTCCCGGGCCTTGGCCGTGTAGTTGTGGCGCTCATCCTGGGCCATATCGTTGAGCAGGTTTCGAGCGTCTGCGACATTTTCCTGCATGAGCAAGGTCATCGCCAGCCCGAATTCCGCATCTTCAGCGTAGCCGTCTCCCTTGGCGATGACGCTGCGGAAGCGATCTGCGGAGAGGTCATACTGGCCGATTTCGTAGTAAGAATTGGCCGCATAGTAGAGCGACTGAATGCTATCTACCTCGTCGAAGAGCGGGGCGGCTTCGCTATATTTCTTGTCGTTGTAGAGTTGCTTGGCGGTATCGTAAATATTGGTGGTGCTGTGGAGACCACCCCGAACAACGTTTCCGTCAAACACTTCAAAGTATTCCTGGGCCACGCTTTGCGGAGTGAGCGGAGAACGCAGGAAAATGAAGCCCGCAACCGCCAGCAGAACCACGCTCGCGGCGACCGATAGGTAACGGAATAGCTTGCGCGATGGGGTGGGAGTGGTAGCGGCCGGAGCAGTTTCCGGTTCGGAACGAAGCGAGATGACTTTGGCGTCTGCTTCGTGACCGGCGGCGACTTTGGCGTCGATGGCCGCGTTTGCTTTGGCCATCATTGCTTCGAATTGGGCCGAGCCGACCATTTCGATTCCTTCCAGCGCATCGGTGTGGAAGTCGGAATCGGCGAGCAAGCGTTCTACTTCGTGGGCTTCTTGCTCGGAGAGTTCATCGTTCGCGTACTTCAGGAACTGGTCCGCAGATATCCCGTCGGGGACGGAAAAAATCTGGTCGATATGGTAATTGTCCTGATTCATTATTTAGGCTTTTGGAGTTTTGGATAAGATCAATTGCAGATTTCGCTTGCCGTTTTGAATGTAACTTTTGACCTTTTTCAATTCGAAACCTGTGACCTCAGCGACCTGTTTGTACGACATTTCCTTGAGATAAAATAGCTCGACGCATTGTTTTTGATGTTCCTTGAGTTGAGCGAGTGCGCCTTGCAGTAGTTCGGTCTCTGAGGGAGTTTCACTATCAAGATGCTCAAACGAGGGACTTTCCATAAAATTATTCTCAATTTTTTCATCCTGAATATCAACCTCAACGATGCCTTTCCTTTTGCGCATTTTCATGAGGCAGTGGTTGCGGGTCAATGAGTAGAGCCAACTCTTAAAATTGGCGACTTCGTGGATGAGGAGCTTGCGCAACAGTTCTTCGAAGATGTCCATCATGGCATCCTGGGCGTCGGCATTGCTTTTGAGGTATTTGATACTGGTACCCAGAATAAGGTGGGTGTACCGCTGGAACAACTCCGCGACATACCGATTGTCTTCCGTTTCCTTGTACCGGGCGATCAGGTCAAGGTCGGACAGCTCTACCTGCATGGAGGTATTAGATGCCATTCAAAACGCTGTTTTCGTCTCAACTCGAACGGTAGCGAACTCTGAAGGTAAAGTTAATACAATCAAATCGGAGGACAAAGGCGGAGAAAGGAAAGGGGGAAGTGTGGCGCGTAGAGACGCGCTGCTTGGGAAAAGTTACCGGGATGAAACCGGTACTCACGCTCCCCAACTCAGTGTACCATCACCCGGTAATTCAGCACTCGGCCGGCATCCCGCACCTGCACGGCGTACGCCCCGACCGCCCAATCCTGGGTCGCAATCACCGCATTCACCGCATTCCCCAACCGGGGCTGCACTTGCCGCTCCACTTCACGCCCATAGAGGTCAAACACCACAATGGTCACCGCGCCCCTCCCCGGAGCGGTGTACGCCAGATTCAATGCCTGCCCCCGATCCAGCGGACTCGGCCACACCAGCAAGCTCACCTCCCCCGCATCCAGCTTTGTCAGCGCCACCACGTTAGAAGTGGAGGTCGCTCCATCGCGGTCGGTTTGTACCCAGCGGTAATAGCTCACCCCCGACGCCAGCGCCAAATCCCAATAATCGTAGGTCAGGGTCGCCTGGCTGTTGTCACGCCCCGGAATAAAGACCAACTCCCGCCAATCCACCCGATCCCGGCTCTTTTGCAAACTGAAACCCGTGTTGTTCACCTCGCTGAAGGTGTACCACCACAGGTAGCCGTTCCCGTTTTCGATCCGCCCCTGCAAGTCCGAAGCCACCACCGGTAACAGGAAGCACGCCGATCCCGTTACCGCAAATCCGTCGTCGCTGCTGCCGTAAAAAGTCGGGCAAGGAACCGGGCTGGCAAACGTCCGCACCGCCATCCCGTCCGCATTCCCCCCTTCAAAGGAACCGCAAGAATCCGGATTGAAAAATACCTGAGCCGCGAGACCATCCGCCGAATCCCCGAAAAAGTAAGCGCAGGGATCTCCATTGGCGAAAACTGCGCCCCCCAAACCATCGCCCTCGCCACCCAAAAACTGCGCTGCAACCGACAGCGGTAGCCAGAACAGGAGCCACAGCCCGACCCCGCAGTAAAATATCTTTCGCCCCGCCATCAGAAATTGCGCACCCCGCGCCCCCCCAGATCTGAGGCCCGCGAGTTCGTACCCGCATTCACATTGTTGCGATCCGAGACCTGAATCCGGGACAAATTGCTATTCCAGGCCCCTCCGCGGTATCCCGTCCCCGATACAATCGGCCAGTCCGCTACATCGTGCAACCCGAAAACGTCCAGCGCCCCGTCGCCGTGTACGGTTACGAAAGTCCGCCCGGTCGTGAAAGCGGCCGATACAATAAACTCCTCCACATTTCCCGACATCTCGCAGATCCCGTAGTACGTCGCCCCCAGGGTAAACCGATTCGTGGTGGCCGATCCACCAAACCCGTTGCGCAGCGGCCCCAGCACCGAACTGTTGTTGTAATTGACCAGCCCACTGTTGGCCGGGGGCACTTCACTCACCGTCTCTTGGGGTGTGCCATCATTGGCCAGCGTATTGGCATCGGTCACCAGCGTCGACGCCCAGGCGAGTTCATCGGGTACGTACAAGACCTGCCCCCGACACGCCTTTTCGTATTCCATCTCGCTCATGGGGCGGAGCGCCGCCCAGTCCAGCCAGGCGGTGATATCCGGGTATGAGAGGAAATTCATGGCCCGATTCCCCGCCCCCGCACTGATCGTGGGCCAGACCCCGGTCAGGGTGTAGCGGTTCGCCGTCGAAACAAAATAGCGGCTCGCTGCCTGAGTAGAAGTCAGCGTATTCAAAAACTCCACATAGGCCGCCTGCGAGATCTCGTATTTCATGCACCAGAACGCATTGTAGCCCATCGGAAAGGCCTCCGGAATGGACCCCGCCGTCATCGTCCCACCAAATAAATTCGGCACCGAATTCGCAACCGCAGTGAAGCCGTCATTCGTGACATAAAACGGAACCGTGGTCTGATTGCCCGTCCGAAAACGGCTCGTCGCCGCCGCATCCCCCAAATAGAAACTGTCCTCCGGGACGTATACCATTTCGATCCCGAAGACCTTGAACTCAAAATTGCCCGCCGGCAGGCCGGTCATCCGCAACGAAACCGTGGCATTGGTGACCGTTCCGGTTCCATCCGCGGACCGAAATACAAAGGCCCCCATCTGATCGCTCACCGTCGAAGCCGAAAGGGGCGCCCCCGCCACCGCAGCATCTATCCGTGCGTGGTTCCAGACATTTGAGGCACAGTCCTGGTACTTCACGAACAACCACACCCCGTCGTAATTGTAGGGCGCAGTCGCATCGGCACGCCAGGAATTTTCCCAACTTACCGTAAACGAAAGCGTCGTATCGCTCAGGGAAATCGGACCGATTTGTACATTGTTGGCCCGGGCCATCCGGGGCACAAATAGCAAGCACAGCAGGCAGCAGACAGCCAGTAAAGAAAAACGAGACATGACAGATTCTTTTCGCAGTAGTTTAAACGGTTTTGCCGACAGTAACTGCCGGAAAGAGTTAACTGCAACTTGCCCCTTTCGTTTGCCGCAAAGGAAAAATTATTGTTGGGCGGGTACGCCACAGAGCCAATTTTCGCTGGCGGAGTGGCCCAGGTTCGGGGGGAATGGCACGGAGGACGGCTTTGAGGTTGCTCAAACCGCTTCCCCTAAACTTTGCCCGATTTATTGCTAATTTGATCAATTTTGGGGAGCTTACGATTCGCATGGTCGTGAGATGCGCCGCGGCGCGATATTCCCTAAGCTAACCATTTTCCCCAAGTCCGTGTCCCCCAAAGGACTCCGCGCCCACAACTCCGTCACCACAATCCCCTTCTCCCCGCCGTCCACCACCGCCGTGGAACCGCTCTCCGGTACGCCCGCGCCCGCCGGCAGATTGTACAGCACCAGATCCCGCGCCTGCAAACCCAACCGCTGGCTGCCGTAAATATGCTGCTCCTTCAGCGTCAGCACCTCATTCCCGTCGGTCCGCGTCAGCGCGTAAATGGCAACGGGATTTTCCATGCTGCGCCCACTCGCATGGAATCCTGCGGATCTCGCAAGTAAAACTGGCTCACCCGATCCGTCGGATCGCTACTGCCCTCGGCCCAGGTCGTCTTCTTCACCCGGTTGCCCAGCGCATCGTAGTCGAACCACAACCGCGCCTTGCCCGAACCCGCATCTCGGTCCACAAGGTCGATCTTCCCGAAGTGGTCCCAGACGATATTGCTGGTCTGCTCCTTCACGTCCCGTATCAGATTGCCCGTGGCATCGTAGCGGTAATTCGTCTGGCCCAGCGGAATCGAATAAATCCCTTGGTCATCCAGGTCATTCGCGTTCTGGAAGCCCACCGCATCGTTCACGTGGTAAAGGCGGTTGTGGTCGAGCTGGCCGCCCGTGCGCCGGTAAGCGTAGCTCAATTCATCAATTGCCCCGCCCACACCATTGCGGTTCAATTCCAGCAGATTCCCATTGCGGTCAAACTTGTAATCCGTATGGTAGTCGCTCGTGATGGCCGTCAGACCGCTCCATTCATTCGTCGTCACCACCAACCCGTCGGTGAAAATGTCCATCGACTTGATCCGATTCAACTGGTCGTAGCGATAACGCTTCAAGAAAGGATTCGCATTCAACGTCCCCGCGGCCGCCCCCAGCTCCAGCAATTTCCCATTCGAAATCACCTGATAGGCGATGTTGCCGTTGAACAAATCCTGGATCTCGGCCGTGGCAAACGTGCCGTTGAGCGACGTCCACCATTGCGTACCCCCAATGCTCGCGTAATCCCCCCGGTAGAAGCCCAACTCAAAGCCCCACTGGTCCCGCCCCGCGTAGCGGTTGGTCCCCAAAACTTTGCCATCGCCGCCCATGTCCCAATCCGGTTTCAAAATCCCCGAATTCACCCCCCGGATCGTATGCGCAAAGTCCAGGCCCTGCACCTTTTCCTCCCCGATCTCCTGCCGCGCCCGCGAACCGTGCAAATAATAAAACGCCTTCTCGTCCCGGTCCCAATTGACCGCATTGGTCGAAGTTTGCACCAGCGCCAGCCGATTCGCCGCATCGTAGAAATACCGGTGCAGCCATTGGTCCGCCTCCCCTTCCTGGAAAGCGAAAGAATTCACATTCCCCGAAATCAAATCGTAGGCGTAGCGCAGCCGCTTGTAGCCCTGCCCGTAAGCCTGCAACTCATTGAACGCATGAACCAACTCCGAAACATTGCCGTGCTCGTCGTAGCGAAATCAATTTTGTGGTGGGCGACTACGGGCGCGCTGCCGGCGCGCCCGCACCAGGCTGTTCCGGGGGGTCGCCGGGCTCCGTCCTGCGGACCGCTCACTCCCGTGAGCGCCCCTCCCATCCTTGCCGCGATATTATAAAAGGCGGCAAAGGCTTATCATTGCTATGAAGCAGATTACTCTACTGTGGATAGGGATGGTTCAATTTGACTGGATAGGCGGCTCACCCGCAACTAAACAAATCAGGTAATCACCACTTCCTTTATCGCCATCTGAATCCTGATCTTCAGGACTTTTTCATCCGCCTTCCATTATCGGAACCCCATCTCTTTTCAGCTTGAGCGCCAAATATCGAAATTGCTGTAATTCAATTCCACACTCGGCAATGACGACTAAGTCTATCTCTGAAAAATATTTAATCCTCCTTTTAAATGAATCAATGATGCTTTTCCGCAGCTCATTATCTATGCTATTCGCTCCTTGGATCCAGGAGATGATATCGAATTTCAATAGGCCAGCGAAAAAATTACATGCGGAATACAAATGTGAATAGTCACTGCTGCATAGTTCCAATACCTGCTCGAGGGTTTGCCGGTCAAAATTCTCCCACAATCCATCAATTCGAAGAAGAAGCGAATAGTTGTAGAATTCACTATTCACAATCAAATTATACCCGATGAATTCTGCTCGATCCTCATCAAGAATCGACGTGATATATTTATCGAGACATTCCTGGTGCTTGATCGGCTGACCATCCACGGAGCAATCTTCCCAGATTCTATCTGAGAGAATAACAGTTGAAGTTTGGATATTATTCATAAAGATGTATGCTCTTAAAGTTGTCGGAAGTGAGCCTTTTTCTTTTTAAGTATCCACCGATAGATTCGATTTCAAACTTGGATGTAAGAAAATGGCCAGTATTATTATCTATGTACTCAAATTTACCATCTACCAATCTTGCACGTCCGGCACCAAAAACCTCATCGGCATTTTGGGAAAGAAAATCGTGACCAGTACCGAGTCGGATCTCTCCATTGTTCATGATAACAAATTCATACTGCCCATCTAAGGGAACTCCGTTTTTATGTAATCTATGGGATTTAATGGAGATTCCGCTTATCCTTTTGAATAGTGTTTTTCCAAAACGGGGGTTAACTTGCTTATCTCGCTTAATTTTGTTTGTGATAACCTGCTTCGGACGCCAGCTTCGAGCTGCTTTTGGTGATCGCCCAATGCGCTGTCTTACCCCACCAAAGAATTTTCTACACAATTTTCTTGTAGCCTGCCCAGCTAAAATTTCCGCACCTTTTCCGATGATCCCTTCAATGGCCATCTCAGGCCCAGCGAGCATGATTTCCATTTCGAAGGAGTAAATCTGAGCTAAAAGGTCTATGCTTTCATTCCAGACCTCTCGCCGCTGATTTTCCACCTCATAGGTATCCCAGAACTTGACGTAGTTTCCACCTTCGGCCAGGTAGTAATATTCCCGGTGGTGGGGATGTACGCGATGTTCCATCTGAAACACCCAATAACCATCTACCAATCCAATCGCCGGGTTCTTTGCGCCCGCTAAATTACCTTCTGCTTTCAGGAACCAGATATAACTGTACCGAAAATTTTGCGGATCCCCAGGTTCAAGACCTTCAATGTCAATAAATCGAATCGGAATATTCCCCGCAAACTGATACGGCGTATACCAAGGATACTCCGGCGCCAAAGGATCCACACTCAAAACTGCGGAGCAATCACGAATGCCTCTGCAAATCGACGACGATGAGTAAACCGCCCCAAGCGCGGATCGTGCATCCGGAACCCATAATCATACATATTCCCCTCTCCGTTCCACTCCGCAAAAGGCATTTTCGCTGCTGCGCTCACTCGCACCGAATCATTTCACCCGTACCGATAAGCTCCCAAAGGAAAGTACTCACAAATCCAGATCGATAAAACCCAATTAAAGTGAAGCAATGCACGCCAAAATCTTCATATTTAACGCTCAACGACTTAGAAAACTCACGATCAGATCAGAAAGCTTTTTCAGTCCTACTGGACTATTGCCATATAAATCAAAAAGTGCCCCCTTCAATGAACATTCACTTTCTAAGCCAAGTTCAGTCTTCGCAAAAACAGCAAAATCTGAATTTGGATTTAAACTTATTTGGGTATTGTCCGCTTGCTTGGCCATGAAAAGATCTTCAGAGTAAAACGAAAATCCAGCGTGAAAAGCAAAAAAGTCTGTCAAGCGGCTTACCCCCCACCGGTCCAACGACCCGCAAAAGGCCATCCAAAATGAATGAAAATCCGTTGGGGTTTCTCCTCCTTGATTTTTTGCTAGGGCTACTTTTAATGACGCTTGATCGTCGGAACCAAAGAAATTTTCAATTTCAGTGATCGCCATCTCAATCGAATCGAACTTGTCTTTAGCATTGAATTCGATGTGATCAGCCCAACGCTCCTTGTTTATATTTTCACGAGATGAATACCTCGTTTGAAAAGCCGCATATCTTTCAAGTAATTCAACTTCTCGATTGCTCAACGTATACACGTTCCCGGCAGCGATCATTCCAGCAAAGAAACATTTAAGGGTAAATGCAGAATCAACTGATGAGAACCAAGGTCTGCGTATCGCATTGAAAATTAACATTTCTGATTTCATTTGATATTAATCGTTTTCACGGTTTTCGCGGATTCCTGGATATGCTTTCCACTTTTGAGTCCATCAGCCCCGCTGACAGCCATTCTATAATGTCCGAAATAATCAGATTTTTTCACTCCGTTTGGATTCAAATTGTCAAAAATGTACGCTGCCTCTTTTACTTTGACTTCGATCCATTTTGATGCCCTGAACTTCCGCCTATCCATGGGACAGTCTAGGTCCAAGTGAAGTGAGATCGCTCACTACGAATAACACATTCCCCAAATGAATCCTAAGCTCAAACGGTCATTTTATTCGCAAGCAATTGATTTAAAATGAGTTTGCTCAGTAGTATCAGGAGCAATGTTCCCCGATCTATTGTCCAACTCAATGTCAATATTGCGAGTGATGACAATCAATTCCCCCGAATTTTTCAAAATTGAACTTTGTGAAATTTTCAAACCGGGAATCCATAGTGATTTCGCGAGAGTGACTCTTGCAATCCAATCACACTTGCTGGAAATCTTATGAAGTTGTAATTCTATGGAAGTACCGATTTGATGTTTCCACAATAATAGGTACTGGCAGGAATCATAAAACATTATTCCTTCTTTGAAATACATGCCCTCATGATGTTTGGCAAACGCATGATCAGTGTCAAAGCCATTGATAATTTCGGAAAAATCTACTTCCTCTTTCCATGCAAATATGGATTTCTGATCATCGTATGAGTACTCAGGCATGGAGAATGTAGTTGAATCTTGGGGCCATTCGAGAATTTTGAATGTTTTTAAAATAGAATCACACCTAGATATATTTTCTGCCTTCCCCTCCACCCTTTGCGTGTTACTTTTAAGGCAGCCTGAGTAAGCAATTACCATTATCAGAAAATGTAGTCTAATTCTCTTCATCGTTGTCTTGGTTTATTTCTGGTGAGTCATCAATATTCTTTGGGGCACGATCCTGGGCAGTAGAGCCAACTTTTAATCTAAAATTTTCCGAATCCTGAAGGTGTCCGCCTTCCAGAAGACGTTCATACATTCGGATGACCTTTACCATTGCACTTCTCGAAGCATTCCATCCAGCTTGGTAATGCTGGTAATCGCTTGTTCCAGCCAGCCTTCTTCTGTCGCGAGCAAATTCTCCACTAACGTACAATGTTGAACAATCATTCGACATCACGATTCTATGTT
>JBCCQH010000127.1:0-19178 GCA_039024435.1 Bacteroidota bacterium | reverse complement strand
GGATGATCCGGGAAATGGCCGTTTTGCCCAGCCGGCAGTAGCCCGCTTCGGGCCGAAAATTCAAAAATGCCTCGATTTGCTCGGACTTGAACTGGGGACATTTCTGGCGGAGGGCAGCCCGGGTTTCCGGATCGGAGCGGTTAAGCTCCCAGGTTTCAAACAGGGCTTGGGACGTCGCTTCGGTCAGGTCACCGCCAAAAAGCTTGCGCATCCGGTACCAGGTCGCCAGCGGCTTCATCACCTTCACGGTGGTGGATTCATCCCGGTTCGTGCGCAGTTTGGTGCCCCCGGGATGGGTCTTTTCCAGCAACTTGCGGATGGCGGCTACCTTTACCGGGGTCGCCACCGTAGACAACTTATTGCCCAACACCGCGCGCTCGTTGGGATCCAGGGGCCGGAACTGGTCCGCATTTTCTTCCTGGCGGGCGACCTGGAGCTGATTCAAATCGCTGAGCATCCGAAACCGCTGCGCCAGGGGATGGCCCCAGGCGAGGCGCTTCTCTTTGTTTTGGTATTCAAAGGTGCAGTAGCCGACCAGTTGCTGCACGTCCTGCATGGGGCGCTGGTAAAACAGGATGCTGTCCCGCAGTTCCTTTCGTTTGTCCTCGTTGAAAACTTCAGGATGCTCGGTGGCGCACGCGCTTTGTTTTGCCCAAATGGCATCAAACTCACTTTCGTACCACTCGCGGCGGGTGTGCTTCTTGCGGATCCGGCTCAGGTCCAGGGGGAAGTCCTCGGGCACCGCAATGGCCTGGCTGAGGACCCCGTAGCAAAATGCCCCCCAAGTGGGGTAAGCGGTGCCGTGATCCTCCCAGAGCGATTCGAGGTGGTCAAACTCTTGCTTCAGCGAGCCACCTTCCTTCTCGTCGTCTTTGATCTTCCGGTTGCTGAGAAAGCCCCGTCGGTGGGCCAGGTGAAACATGACCCGGGCAAATTCCAGCGGACGCAATGCCCGCTGCAACGCTTCGTAGCGCAAACGGTAAGGATCTAGGGAAAAGAATTCCGCTGGCAGGTGCGATTCCACTTCGCTCAAGGAAACACCCGCCTGCAATTCGATAAATCCGTGGGCGTCCAGCCACTTTAGCACCGCCCGCTTGCGCAATGCTTTGCGGTGTCCATTGCGCCGACTCCCCCTTTTCTGGGTGCGCTCGACGTTGCGGGAGGCCTCCTGCTTGGAATTCATGTTTTCCACCCCGGCTTTGAAAACCCGCACGCCCGCATCGATGATCGTGCGCTGGGCGGGGTCTTGATCCAGATTCACCAATGCCCAGCCAATCGATCTCGCACCGACGTCCAGTCCCAATATGATACTCATAATGACTTGTTTATTCTCAAAAACATGTCTAATATAGCAAAACCTGAATACCAATTCATAACAAGGGGACTTCACCGTCCCTGTAAGCTGCCTTAGGGCGGCTCTTTTTTTGTCCGTTCGGTGTTTTCCGGAAGAATGCTATCTTCCCCCATGCACCGCTGCCTCCTTTTCCTCCTCGGGCTGATCTTCGCCCTCCGGGTGCCGGCCCAGCCCATCCGGGAATACCTCGATTTGCAGATGCACCCCACCATGCACCAGGCCTACCGCTTTTTTGGCCGCGGATTGGAGTATTTCCCGGAGAACAATCCCCCCAAACTCAGCCACCGCCACCTCCTCAACAACGTCAACCACGCCAATTTCTGGGACCACAATCCCGGGGCGCGCATCATTGTCCACGGGTCCATCCTGCCTGAAGTCCTGGTCGCCCGGAAGCGGGCGCGGGCCCGCATCCTCGCCCAAATCGCGTACGTGGATGACTTTGTCGCGGCCCACGCGGATCGCTTTGCCGTCGCCCGCAGCCCCGAGGAGGTGCGCCAGCTCGTCCACACCACCGACAAAACCATCGTCATTCACTCCATTGAAGGGGCCAAGCGCTTGCTCGATGGACCGGAAGATGCCCGGTTCTGGGCCGGGCAAGGCATCGCGTTCATGACCCTGATCCACCTGATGGACGATGAATTCGGCGGCGCGGCGATCCTGCCCGACTGGACGACCCGGCTGATCAATTGGAAAGGCACCCTCCGGCAAAAGCTCGGCCGCAAGCCCCCGCGGGGCCTCACCGACAAAGGCCGCCAAGCCATCCAATGGCTGACCGACGCCGGCATCATGACCGACATCACCCACATGTCGGACTCTTCCCGGGCAGATGCCCTCACTTACATGGAGGCGCACGGGATTCCACCGCTGGCGACCCACGACATGTTCAAGCCCCTGCACAACCATCCGCGGGGGATCAGCAAGGCGGACATTGTTCGGATCTATCGGCTCGGGGGAATGGTCGCGCTACCCGTGAGCGGGGCTTCTTGTCGGGCTCACCATCCGGAGGAGGCATACGCGGCGCAACTGGCGGCCTTGGCGCGCCATTGCCCGGGTTCCATCGATTCGTACAAATTTTCTTACCGGGTTCTGCAGGAGTTTGTGGAAGGCGAGGTAGTGGACCACCTATTGGCGGGGGAAAGTGCATTTTTGGAATTGGGCGAAGCGGAGAAAGTCGATTTTGCCATCGGTTTTCAGAGCGATTTCAATGGCTGGCTCGATCACCACCGGCCCCGTTACGGGGCGGAGGGCTGTTGGGAAAAGGTGCCAGGGACGAGCTACGAAGCAGTGGAGTTGGTGGGGATGCCGCATCCGGGGACGCTAGAGTCCCACTGGAAACTGCTGGAAAAAGAAGGGGTGGACCTGCAACCGATTCTGCGCGCTTCGGAGAAATTTTTGCAGATGTGGGAGCATTTTCGCGCGCGGCGGCAGTAGGAGGGAGCAGTTTTCGGTGCGCGCGGGGGATACCCGGCGCGCACCGAACGTTGAGTTTATTTTTTAACGACGCCGGCTTTTTCTCCGACCGCCGCGCTGCTTTTTGCGGCTGGATTGGCCATCGCCCCGGCGCTTGAACATGCCCTGGTTGTGCAGATAGCCCACAAACCGATCAATCAGCTCGTCCTTGGGGATGTCACTCAGGTATTCGTGCAGATGGGGAAACTGGCGGACCAGATTGGGGTCGTCGCACTCGGTGTCCATGATCAGGTCGAGCTTGTCGTAGACGGCTTTGTAGTGCTCGTCGCCCTGATTTTTCTTGTTTTCCGGAGCCGGGTCACGTTCGGCCGATTTCTGTGGTTGGGGCTCCGGCTTCGCGGCGGGCACCGGAGTTTCGGCCATCGCTTCGACGTCGTCGGCTTGCATGTGGGTGAAGCGCTTGCGGGCCAAATTTTCCAAGGCCCGGACCCGGCGGGTTTCTTCCTCGCTCAAGATGGCAATGCTCACCCCGGAGTTCGAGGCCCGTCCGGTACGGCCACTGCGGTGGATGTACACTTCGTCTACGTCCGGCAGGTCAAAATTGATGACGTGGCTGAGGTTGTCCACGTCGACCCCGCGGGCGGCGACATCGGTAGCGACCAGGATGCGGGCTTTTCCGGAGCGGAACTTGGCCATCGCCTTGTCACGGGCATTTTGGCTCATGTCCCCGTGCAGCGGAACCGCATTGAAGCCGTCGCGTTGCAGGCGCCGGGCCACTTCTCGGGCTTTGCGCTTGGTGCGGCAAAAAACGATGCCGTAGACCTGTCCGTAATTGCGCAGCAGCCGGCGCAGGAAAGCGTAGCGGCCTTTTTTCTCGTGGACAAAATACAAGTGCTCGACGTTTTCCGCGCCGGAACTTACTCGGCCCACCGCGATGCGCTCGGGATCGCGCAGATATTGACGGGAGATGCGGGCAATTTCGTCCGGCATGGTCGCCGAGAACAGCCAGGTGCGTTTGTCCCGGGGCGCTGCCGCCAGGATAGCGTCCAGATCGTGCTTAAAACCACGGTCCAGCATCTCGTCGGCCTCGTCCAGGACGAGCACATTGAGGTCCTCGATTTTGAGTTCGCCCTGACGGATCAGGTCGAGGGTCCGCCCGGGTGTCCCCACGACAATCTGTACGCCCCGGCGGAGTTGCTGAATTTGTTTATTGATGTTGGCGCCGCCGTAGATGGCCGCGACCTTGATCTGCGGCAGGTGCCGGCTGAAATCGGCGAGGTCGTTCGAGATCTGCAGGCACAGTTCCCGGGTGGGACACAGTACCAGGGCTTGCACGTAGCGGGCTTTGGGCTGGGTCAAATGCAGCAGCGGCAGGCCAAACGCGGCCGTCTTGCCGGTTCCGGTTTGGGCCAGGGCGATCAGGTCGCGCTCATTGGCCAGGAGAAAGGGAATTGCTCTTTGCTGAATGGGAGTCGGATCGACAAATCCTAGATCTGATACGGCCTGGATGATGTTTGCCTGGAGGCCGGTTTCCTGAAATGTAATCATGATACTTTAAAATGCACACACTTACTTGCTACCGGTACCACGTACAAGGCAGATGCGTGCGGATGTTACGTTGTTCAATAGTAATTTTTGTACCGTTCTTGTGTGTCGGCCTCTTTGTTTGCCCGGCCCAACACGGTTATCCCCTCTGTCCGGTGTACACCATCAAGAACGGACCGGCCCCGGAATGGCTGTTTTTTCCGTGCCTCTTCGAAGCACAAAGGTACGGTTTTATTTTTCCCCGCGCGATTTTGTTTTTTCTACGCGCCCAACCGCCCGCTTAGAAATTCTTTGGGGACCGGCCTGAACCGCATCCTTCTACCACCTCTTTTTGGAAAAATCCAGGATGTTCAGGGGGTGATTTGAACCCACACCATCCACCCGAAAGGAGCGGTCCGGTGGTTGGTCATACTTCAACAGTGCCGTACACCCGATTCTGAGCCGTAATTTCCCCATTCTCATGTGCTGGCAAGCGATTTTTTATTAATATTGTAAGTACGCACAAGCTTCGGCAATATGAATCAAACACTAGATCAATTCGGTCCGATTGGAGAATATCTCCCCCTGGTCATCTTGCTGTCCATCGCCATCTTTGTGGGGATTCTGCTCGCCAATCTTTCTCGTCTGATCGGGCCGTTGCGCCCGGACAAGATCAAGGAATCGGTGTATGAATCGGGCATGGATCCGGTGGGTTCGGCCCATGACCGCTTTTCGGTGAAGTTTTACATGGTCGCCATGCTCTTCATTTTGTTCGACATTGAGGTCGTGTTTATGTATCCCTGGGCGGTCAATTTCAAAAACCTCTCGCTCATGGATTCTACCGGGACCGGTCTGTTTCCGTTCATTGAGATGCTGATCTTCGTTGCGATTCTTTTCGTCGGGTACATTTATATCTGGAAAAAAGGCGGACTTGAATGGGACTAGCGCTGGCGAACGATAGCAAGAGCTACTGCCAGGAATTGTTTCGTTTTCACCGCTGGCGGCAATACAAAATCAGCGAACTCCTCACTCAGGTGGGAGCCAAGTATTTTTCCCGCCAACTGAACGGGAGTTTTAGTTCTTTGTTTATTATTTTGAATCACTTGGTCTGGGCAGAAAAAGTCTGGCTGGGCCGGGTCAACAACAACGAAGTGGCGACCATGCGGGACTCCAGCGTTGCGGAACTATTGGCAGCGTGGCGAGAAATCACCGACAAATGGGCCCACCATGTAGAAACGACCCCGCAGGAAGCTTTCGAGGAAACCGTGGTCTACTTCAATTCAAAAGGCCACCGCTTCGAAAACGACCTGTCGGAAATCGTGGTTCACCTGATCGACCATTCCACGTATCACATTGGTCAGATGATGAATGCGGTACGCGGATTTGGCATTGAGCCGGTGTCCACGAATTATATCCATTATTTGCGAGCTAAGTTGAAAGAAGAAGAACTTTAAGGATGATTCTATGGGTATTGAAAAAGCACTGGCAAAACAAGGCTTCCTGCTCTCTACGGTAGACGCACTTACCAACTGGGGCCGGACCAATGCGCTCTGGCCGATGCCGATGGGGCTGGCTTGTTGCGCCATCGAAATGATGGCCTTCGCCGGTCCGCGCTACGACGTCTCGCGTTTCGGGAGCGAGGTCTTCCGTTTCTCTCCCCGCCAAGCCGACCTCATGATTGTGGCCGGCTGGTGTACCTACAAGATGGCCCACGCGGTCAAGCGCATCTGGGACCAGATGCCGGACCCCAAATGGTGCATTGCCATGGGGGCCTGCGCTTCAACGGGCGGCATGCACCGCGTCTACGGCGTCACCCAAGGGGTGGATAATTTCCTCCCGGTCGACGTGTACATCCCCGGATGTCCGCCACGTCCCGAGACGGTAATCCACGCCCTGATGACGATTCAGGAAAACATCAAGAAAGAGCACTCCATCTTGCAGGATTGATCCTGTCCGGAGTTCTGAGTTAACAAAAATGGCCGCACGAGTGCGGCCATTTTTGTTGGGAGGTATTTCTGATCCCAAACGGCGAGGACAAAATCGCAGACAAGAATCTAAATCCTCCTCTCAAAGTACCGCCAGCAGCAGGATGGTGGTCGAGAGCGTCAGCATCAGCAATGCCGGAAGATAGGTTTGGACCTTGTCGTTGACTTTGATGTGCATCACGACCGCACCGATCATCAGGACGATCAGGCCCCCAGCGGCAAACGGAGTCACTGCCGGCACCCAATAGCCCACGATCAGCCCCAGGGCGGCGGCGCATTTGAGCACCCCGACGAGGTACATGAACTGGATGGATAGGCCGTAATATTCAAATTCCTGGCGCAGGGTTTTGGCTTCCCCATCGCCCCCGCGGTAGATACTGGCGCGCTGGCTGGTCACCAGCCAGATGCGAAGAATGTTCAGACCGACGAAAAACTGCAATACTATAAGTAAAATTTCCATTTGCAATTCGATTAATTGGTGTCCCGTAACGGATTTTGGCCTTGGCCGGAAGGATTCTGAACATTTTTCGCTGGATGCGCTTTCTTAATCAGGTCCTACGGTGCTTTCGGTACTAACGGGAAGCCAGGGATTCCTTACGTACCTATATATGCTTGTAATAATTGTAACTCTCTTTTCTGCCGTATCGTTCATTTACTACGGAATTATTTGTCTCTTTTCCCAGAGAATGGTGCCGGAGTTCGAGCGCTACGGTCTGACTCCCGCCCAGCGGCAACTCACGGGCATCCTCCAATTGCTGGGCAGTGTCGGGTTACTTTTTGCGTGGTTTCAGCCCACTTTCGGGTTGATTGCAGCGAGTGGACTGGCGGTATTGATGCTCCTTGGGTTCCTGACCCGGCTAAAAATCCGGGACGGCTTCGTTCAATCTTTTCCCTCATTTTTTTTCATGTTGCTCAATGCATTCCTCGCCCTCGCCTACGCGGGCGTGCTGGAGCCCTACGTGGGAATTGAATAGCACTTCCTTACGGATCCTACCCTTTTTCCTGACCTTCGTTCTGCTCAGGTCGCCAACGGGGGATTGGGGGTGACTTCCGGGACTTGGGTGATCTTACGCAACATTCCCCGAAACACGAAGAAATGGAGGGGCAATACGCAGTACCAATACATCCGTCCGAACAAGCCCCGGGGGCGAAAGGTTGCCGTTTGTACAATCCGGACTTGCCCCGCGTTTTCCTCTTTCATTCGGAATTCCAGCCATGCCTCGCCGGGAAGTTTCATCTCGGCGTACAACAGCAAGCGTCCCGATGCTCGATCCGCGTGCAAGACCCGCCAAAAGTCCAGCGCGTCTCCGGGATACAATTCATCCGGATGGCGCCGGCCCCGGCGCAGCCCGATTCCTCCCACCATCTTGTCCATCCAGCCCCGGATCTTCCACAGCCAGGTGCCGTAGTACCAGCCCCGCTCTCCCCCGATGGAAAATACGCGGGAAACGATGGCCTCTCTTTGGTTTCGGGGAAAGCTCCGTTCGCGGATGTCCTTCAAGCAGCCAAAGCTGGGAACCGATAAAAATTCATCAATTTTGCCATCTTTCAGGTCCTCGTCGGTCATCGCATCTTTCCAGCTCGAAACCACCATTTGCTGGCGGATCCGTTTGAAAGCCAGGTTGACGGCTTCAACGTAGGGCATGGGAGGGCGGCCCAAAATTTCTTGGGTGGCATTTTGTTGGGGCAACACTTCGACTTTCATGCTGTCCACTAAGTTTACCGCCAGATTGTAAGAAACCGAGGTCATGAAGTACAACCAGTACGATGAAAGCCGGGGAGTCATGATGGGCACCGTGACAATGGCCCGCTTGAGGCCGCGGGCCCGACCAAATTCCAGCATCATTTCCCGGTAGGTGAGTACATCCGGTCCGCCAATGTCCACGGCGCGATCAAAATATTCCTCCGCGCCGGCGATTTTTTCCAGGCATTGGATGACATCGCGGATGGCAATCGGTTGCGAGCGGGTGCGGACCCACTTGGGGGTGATCATGATGGGCAGCTTTTCTACCAGATCGCGAATCAATTCAAAAGAAGCACTTCCGGACCCTACGATGATGCCCGCGCGCAAAACAGTCGTGTGGAACTTGCCGTCCATGAGAATCGTCTCTACCTTTTTTCGGGAAAGCAGATGGGGAGAAAGCTCCTTTTCGTGCGCGATTCCACTCAAATAAATCACCTGTCCTACCCCCACGTGCTCCATGGCCAGGCGAAAGTTGGTGGCGCACAGGCTTTCCCGCTCCATGAACTCCGAACGGCGATCCGCCATAGAATGAATGAGGTAATAGGCCACGTCGATTTCCCGGGGAACCCGGTCGAGTTTCATCGGATTCAGGAAATCAATCTCCCAGACGGTAATGCGCTCGGGGGCGGGATTCTGAAAGCGCTCCCCGTCGCGTACGGAAACCGTGAGGCGGTGCCCCGCTTCCAGGAAGACAGGGAGCAAGCGTTTCCCGATGTATCCGGTGACTCCAGTGAGAAGAATGTGCATAAATCAATCAAACGAATTGCGTGCGCGATTGTGATTTCGATCAATCGTGGATCGGGGGGCCGATCTGCCGGTTGAGTATCGGATATCCGATAAACAATTAAGCGATGGTGCCGAGCAATTGTTTGGAAGCAGGGGACTTGTTTTCCGCGGTGGGTTCAGGGACAAGCCCAGGGGTAGAGGGGGCGGAAGGCACAACTCCCAATGGGCCGTGCAGGTGCGGCCGGTAGGGAGCTGGGTTGGGGCGTGGGCAGGGAGAAAGGATCAGCCCTTCTGCAACTGGACGTTGGCGTGGAGGCGGACTTTTTCGCTGACCATGACCCCGCCGGTTTCGAGGGCGGTATTCCACTTCAGTCCGAAATCAGTCCGGTTTACTTCCCCATTCAGTTCAAAACCGGCTTTCTGGTTGCCGTAGGGGTCGGTCATCGCGCCGAAATACGCTACGTCCAGCGCTACCGGTTTGGTCACACCGTGCAGCGTCAGGTCGCCCACCAGTTTGTAGTTGTCCCCGGCGATGTGCTCCAGGGAAGAGCTTTTGAAAGAGATCTCCGGGTAAGTTTCTGCATCAAAGAAATCCGGGGACCGGAGGTGGCCGTCGCGCTGGGCATTGTTGGTGTCGAGGCTGGCCGTTTGGGCGGCAAAAGAAATCCGGGCGCCCTGGAAATTATCGGTGGTGCTTTCGACGGTCGCGTCAAATTCCCGGAAGAATCCCGTGACCGTGGACACCATCATGTGACGGACTTTGAATTGGATCTCGCTGTGGGCCGCGTCAATTTTCCACTGGATAGCGGTGGTGGTTGACATAATGATTTTGGTTTTGTGTGTGTTTATCGGATGAAAGTGCTCCGGGACGGGATCCCCGTCCCGGAGCACTGTGGGTTGACGATTGGATCAGCCGAGGTTCATCGGCACTTCCATGAGGAGCACGCGGGTTTTAGTGTCGGCGGAGAGCTTGAGGGCATTGGTTTCCCAGACGCCGTAGCCGTCGCGGGCGTTGAGGGCCTGTCCGTTGACCGTGACGTCGCCTTCTAGCACGAAGCTGTAGACGCCGTTGTTGGGGGCATCTTTGAACTGGTAGTCGGTGGTTTGGCCGGCTTCCAATTCCACGATGTGGAACCAGGCATTTTGGTGGATCCACACCCCGGCATCGTCCGGATTCGGGGACAAAATCTGCTGCATTTCCTCTTGAGTGTCCTGGGGATCCAGCGTGATCTGGTCGTAGCGGGGTTCGACTCCGCGTTTATTCGGCAGCACCCAAATTTGCAGGAATTTCACCTCCTGCTCGGGGTTGCGGTTGTACTCGCTGTGGTAAATTCCGGTACCGGCACTCATGGCCTGAACATCGCCCTGGCGGATCACCGCGACATTGCCCATGCTGTCTTTGTGCTCCAGGTCACCTTGCAGCGGGATCGAGATGATCTCCATGTTGTCGTGCGGGTGGGTACCAAAACCCCGGCCCGGGGCGACCCGGTCATCGTTGAGCACGCGCAACACGCCGAAACTCATGCGATCCGGATTGTAATAATTGGCGAAGCTAAAGCTGTGGTGGCTGTTCAGCCAGCCGTGGTTGGCGTGGCCGCGGGTGTTTGCTTTGTGCAGTACGGACTTGCCGAGGGTTTTTACGGTTGCTTCGGTATTCATGGCAGTTGCCTCCTTATTGGGTAAGTGATTGAAACCGACTTGCTCGGTCAAGGCATGCTTTTGAGGGTCGTTGGCGGCGCCGATCACCGAGGCTCCGACGGCCGATCCGATCAGTCCAAAGGATGCTTTTTTGAGGAAGTCTTTACGTTTCATGTTTAGAATTAATGTTTAAACACATAAACGGAATCTCGGAGGCTTGGTTAAGGCAAAAACCCGGAAAAGAATGATAAAAATCCGATGTCTAATTCTACTTTGTCAGGTAAAAAAACACCAACCCGTCTTCGCCCACGCGCCCGGGCGCCGTGAGGAGATCGCGATGGGCCAGTAGCGATCTTGGGCGGTGCCGTATTGAGCCGGAAAAGCAGCCCCACTAAAGATCGCTGTGTATTCCTCGCGATCTCATCCTATCTCCTTTGTCGCGCGTTGCGAAAACATATAGGAGGAAGATTGGGTAGAAATGCAAACCTGACAAAGTAGAACTAAGCTTTAAATCCGGCCTCGGGGGGCTTGGTGGCAAGGGGGAAAACCCCGATATTGCCCGGAAAAACCGATTGCAACCGCGCCCCGTTTATATTCGCCTCCTGATCCATCTGCTGTTGGCCGCATTTCTCGCCAATGCCGCCAACAAATTTTTCGTACGGGATCTGGAATACGAAGCCGAACACCACTTCTACGAACGGATATTTGATTTTCGGGGCGATGCCCCGGACCAATACCGCATTGTGCCCCTGCTGCCGCTGAAGGTGCTCACCACCCAGTTGTCCTTCAATTATGCGGTCCTCCTGTACAATGCCTTGTTGGGTTTCCTCGCCTTTGAGCTGTTTTACTTGCTGATGGCGGGTTTTCGGGAGACGCACAAATACGCGGTTGCGGTGCTCTTCGCGGTGCTTTACATTTTTTTTCAATACACCGGATGGCGGCCGGACACCATGGGGCTTCTGGTGGTGTGTGCGGGCAGTATGGCCCTGGCACAGCGCCGTTTTGCGGGTCCCCTGCACGAGTTGGTTCTGGTGATTTCGGTGGCGCTCCTGACGTTTTGCCGGGCCGATATTGCATTGGTGTATGGACTGATGTTTGCGGCGGGCTACACGCGTTCTTGGCCGGTCCGCACCCTGCTGGTCTTGCTGCCCATCGCCGGACAGTTCGCGTTGCAGAGCTATATTTTCCCCGAGGCCGCGTATTATTCGCAAAAATTGATGCTCGGCGATAACCTGCGGTTCTATTACCTGCTGCGCCATCCGGCGACCTACCTGATCCTGGCGGTGGGATTGATCTGGTGGGGGGCGATTCGGAGTTTCCTGCGCTTGACATTCCGAAAATATTTGCGTGTATATTTGTTATTGAGCGGTTATATTTTTCTGGTGCTCTTTATTGGTCGGCTGAATGAATACCGCCTTTATCTGCCATTCTTGCCCATATTCCTTGCGATGGCCAGCGACACCTACAATTACTCAAAGCATGAAAAAGGAGCTCGCGCTGTTTGATTTGGATGGGACCATCATCGAGGGGGACTCAATGATCGCTTTTATTCGCTACGCACGGGGAGCGGGCTGGCTATTCCTGAGCTACCTTGTCTTGAGTCCGATCTTGTTGCTCTACCGGTTCGGACTCTACCCGAACGACAAGGCCAAGCAATTGCTGCTCAGTTTCCACTTCAAGGGGAAGAAAGAAAAGCGCCTCAAAGGCTTGGGGGCGATTTTTGGCCAGGAAATCCTCCACAGCATGCGCCGGCGGGGTGCGATGCGCCGCTTGCGTTACCACCGCGATCAGGGCCACGACGTGGTGGTCATTACTGCCTCCCTCAATATATGGGTGGAGCCCTGGCTGAAAAACCAAGGTTTGCGCTACATCTGCACCGAGCCGGAGTGGGCCAATGGTGTGTTTACCGGAAAATTTGCCACCCCGAATTGCTACGGACCGGAAAAGGTGCGGCGCCTTAGGGAAATTCTGGATCCGGCGGATTACGATGTCATCCATGCTTACGGCGATTCGAAAGGGGACCGCGAGATGCTGGCTTTGGCAAATGAATCCCACTTCCGTCCTTTTCTCAATCCGAGCGCAGAATTCTGACGGCCGCATTTAGAGGCGGTTTAAAATTGGTTTGTGAAATTTGCTGGCGCAGATTTTTTTGTCGCTCAAAGCTCATTTTGGAGTCCATAGCCCGAGCTATGGGCGAGAAAATAGCGGAAGAGGGGCGGAAAAAGACGCTATAGCAAAATCGCAGAATTAAATTTAAACCGCCTCTTAGGGGGCGACGTCCACTGCCTTACTTGGGCGGCTGACTTGTAACGCGCGGGCAAAGCCCGTATCTTTGCTGTTTTCCAAAAAATTTCACCGTGGCATGGAATTGCAATCCCTGACCGCCATTTCGCCGATTGATGGACGTTACCGGGCCAAGCTGGCCGGGCTGTCCGATTACTTCTCTGAGCTGGCTTTTATCCGCTACAAGGTCCGCGTGGAGATCGAGTACTTTATCGCCCTCTGCCAAAGCGGAATTCCGGCTTTGCGGGGAGTGTCCGCCGATCTGTTTGAGCCGATGCGTGATCTGTACCGCGGCTTCCGGCTGGAAGATGGGCAGCGGGTCAAGGAAATCGAGGCCGTCACCAACCACGACGTCAAAGCGGTCGAGTACTTCATCAAGGAACGCTTCGACGCGCTGGATCCTTCCCTGAAAGCGGCCAAAGAGTACGTTCATTTCGGTCTGACCTCCCAGGACATCAACAATTCAGCCTTCCCGATGATGCTGCGTGACGCCCTCCAAAACGAGGTCATCAACGGTTACGATGCGGTCATCGGCAAGTTGCAGGAATTTGTTGCCGAGTGGAGCGGCATCGCGATGCTGGCGCGGACCCACGGTCAGCCGGCCTCACCCACCACCCTGAGCAAGGAAATTCGGGTCTACGTCGCGCGCCTCGACCGCCAGATGGAAATTCTCCGTGGACTCCCTTACTACGGCAAATTTGGGGGGGCCACAGGCAATATGAACGCCCACTACGTCGCCTTTCCCGAGACCGATTGGCACGAGTTTGCCGCTGATTTTCTGGCTGACCAATTGGAGTTGGAGCGGGCCTACCCGACGACGCAGATTTCGCACTACGACAACTTGTCGGTGGTCTTCGACAACCTCAAGCGCCTCAATACGATTCTGCTCGACCTCTGCATCGATGTTTGGCTGTACGTGAGCATGGAATATTTTGGGCAGAAGACGGTGGCCCACGAGGTCGGCAGTTCGGCGATGCCCCACAAGGTCAATCCCATCGATTTTGAAAATGCCGAAGGAAATCTGGGGATTGCCAATGCGCTGTTGGATCACCTGAGCCGGAAGCTGCCAGTTTCCCGCTTGCAGCGCGATCTGACCGATTCTACGGTGCTCCGCAATGTCGGGGTAGCGGTCTCGCATTCATTTTTGGCCTTGCTTTCCCTGGAAAAAGGGCTGGATAAACTCACGGTCAACCGCGCCCGGATCGCCGCCGATCTGGAGAACAATTGGGCGGTCGTAGCCGAAGCTTTGCAGACGATTTTGCGCCGGGAAAACTATCCCAATCCTTACGAAACGCTCAAGGATCTGACCCGGGGCAAAGGCAAAGTTGATGCCGCGACAATGCGGGCATTTATCGACGGACTGGACGTCAGCGAGGCAGTCAAGCAAGAAATGCGGGCGATTTCACCGAGCAACTACATCGGGGCGGAATAGGATCTCGGTCGGGAGCCGAGGGATCAATCTTCTACGTTTTCTTGCAAGTGCATGACCTCGGCCTCGGTGAGACCAGATAGGGACACAATTTCTTCGATGGGGTACTGTTTTAAGCGCAGCATTTTCCGGGCGACTTCGCGCTGGCGCTTTTGCTGCCCTCTCTCGAACCCCTTCTCGCTGCCCTTTTGGTACAGCGCGTCCTTTTCAATGTCAATGGTAAACGGCATTGTTTTATTTTCTCAACCGGCTCAAATGCAACCAAACGTACGGAGCGCCACTGGTCCCCAATAGCGTGTAATCCGAACTCAATCTTCCAATTGTTCCGCTAAACGCATGACCTCGGCCTCGGTGAGACCAGATAGGGACACAATTTCTTCGATGGGGTACTGTTTTAAGCGCAGCATTTTCCGGGCGACTTCGCGCTGGTTCTTTTGCTGCCCTCTCTCGAATCCCTTCTCATTACCCTTTTGGTACAGCGCGTCCTTTTCAATGTCAATGGTAAACGGCATAGCTTTAAGTTCTTCGGTAAAGATATACTCTAATTTACGAATACGAGACAAGGTAATCAACTGTTCGGCCAGTCGGCTCAGTTCATTGCGGTCCGACTCGAGTGATCTCAGCCGTTGCAAAATGCGCCGCGCGACCTGCTTCGGTGCTTCGCGACCGTGATTGCTGAGAATCGCCAGGATCACTTCTTCCGGAATCTCCGAGGCCAAAAGGACCTCAAAATCGATCATCGGGAGGTCGATCAACTGGAAGCCGGACATGATTTCTTCGGGGCGAAGCTGACTGCGCATCGTTGATTTCCGAGCCCCGACATACAGAACCGCCTGGACGACCGGAAGCTGATATTTTTCGGCTAGCATTGCGTGGTAGAGCTGCATCCGGTAGATCATCTTGGGGTGATTGCTCGTCTGGAATTCAATGTGCAAAATGAACTCCTCGCCTTCCTGCGGCGTGATTTTCTGGGCAAAGTCAACCTCCCGCTTGAGGGTCTTGTGCAACTTATCGGGCAAGCTTTCGGCTTTTGCAATCTGAAAGCCGAACCTCCGCTGGATGAACGGAAGGAAAATCTTCCCAAAATTTTCCCGAAAGATGTGGTCGTAATCGCTGCTCATGGTTCTTCCTCAATTCCTCACTGGCACTGCACCCTCAACCGGCCTCACAAGGGACGGGGAGCGGAAACAAAGGTCACGTAGCGGCCATTGAACGCGATGTGACCCCGTAAAAAAATCGCTTCCGGAAGCGGATCCTCGTAACTCCAACCGAAATACTCCTCCGTGGGATTTTCCTTGAGGTACCAGCGGTAGCTTTTGCCTTTGATCGGGCAGTAACCTTTGCTTTCGGGATCCCGTACCAAATCGATTTCGATATCCTCTTGCGGGACGTAAAATACCGGATCAAACACCCGCTTCCCGGAAACCTCTTTTAAGATCAAGGCCCGGTCGGTGGCGGCGATTTCCCGTCCCTGGTACTGGAGGATCAGTCGGCGCGAATAGTTGTCAATGTTGGCGTAGTGTACTTTTTTCGGTGTATCCATAACGTTTTCCAAGAAACAGCATTTTGCCGCGCGAAACAAGGGGGAGGCGATCCGGTTCTAGTTGTGAGGTCCGGAGATCGACCGACGTGCTTTGCGGGAATTGCCGGGATCGGTTTTCCGTCCGCATCCGACGCCGTATCTTTGCCCCCGCAATCGCCAATGCCATGCACATTCATCACTACACGCTAAAAAAACTCGCCGGCATCATCGAGGCCATGCGGCCCGACTGTTTCTTGGTGGAGGCTTTTACCCAGGAGCGGGACCAGATTGTGCTGGGATTCGGCAATCCGGAAGGCGACCTCTACCTGCGCATTGGATGTGCGGCACCGCTGCCCTACATCTGGCCGGTGCGGAAATTTGGCAAGGCCCGCAAAAATGTCAAGGACATTTTCCCGCAATTGTACGGGCAAAAAATCACCGGTGTCGAAGTTGTAGACTATGAGCGGGTGGTGGTCATTCACCTGGAAAACGAGTGCGACCTGGTCCTGAAGATGCACGGCCTCCTCAGCAATGTCCTGGTAATGGAAGGGGGCAAGGTGACCGACCGGTTCCGCCACCACCACGACCCGGACCTGGAATTTACGGTTGCGCCGGGCCACTACCAGCACGACTGGGAAGACCACCTCGCGGCCACGGAAGGCCAGAAAACGCTGGACCGCTTGCGCGCCATCAGCCCCATCTACGACAAGCAATTTGCCGCGTGGGTGGACCGGCGCCTTCAGGAAGGGCATTCGTTTGCCGAGGCGTACGGGGCGGTACGCGCCGCCGCCGGACAAGACGCATTTTACATTGTCAAAGAAGCCCGGCGCATCCGCTTTCTGATTCTGCCGCCGGACGATCCCGAGGCCCTGCAATTCGACAACCTCGAGCAAGCCTTGTCCGCGTTTTTTCGCTCCTGGTACCAGTACGAAAGCTACGCCCGCCACCACGCGCAGGTCAGCAAGGCGCTCAACAAGCACCTCAAGCGCTACCGCGGGCAGATTGACTCCCACTACAAAAGCATGGACAGCATCGAGTCCACGCGTCCCCCCGAAGAATTCGGTCATATCCTCATGGCCAATCTGCACCAGCTTCCCACCGGGATGAAAGCGGCCGAGCTGTACGATTTTTATCAGGATCAGCCGATCAAAATCAAGCTCAAACCGGATTTAAATCCGCAGCAAAACGCGGAGTATTACTACAACAAGCAGAAAAAGCTGCGCTCCCGCATGAACCACCTGGAGGAGCAGATTGACCGCTTGGAAGGCGAACAGAGTGCATTTTTGGCCATTCAGGAGGCATTTGAAGAGTTGCCCGCCCCACCGGAGGTCAAGTTGGGGGAGCGCGGTATGGACTACGAACTGACCAAGCGTATGGCCGCCTTCGCGAAGCAGCACTACGACCTGTTGCAGGCGGGTAAACCACGGTTGGCGGATCGGAAGCATCCATTTCACGAGTACCGTTTGCGGGGCTGGACGATATTTGTGGGGAAAAATGCCAAACAAAACGACCTGCTGACCTTCCAGCACAGCCGCAAAACCGACCTTTGGTTACACGCCCGCGACGCGACTGGTTCCCACGTGATTCTCCGCAATCCCAACGGCCGCGATGTCCCCAACGACGTCCTCGAATTTGCCGCCGGCCTCGCCGCGCAGTTTTCTAAGCGCAAGCGCGAAGCCCTGGTCCCGGTGCAGTACACCGAACGAAAGTACGTCCGCAAAATGAAAAACGGCCGTCCCGGTCAGGTCATCGTGGAACGGGAAAAGGTCGTCATGGTCGAGCCCCAAGCCGGGAAAGCGGCCCAAATTCAATAGTCCCATGTCAATTCAAAAAACGCAGATATGAATCCCCAAGTGAACGCCCAGCCCATTCTCGTCACCGGTGGCTCCGGTTTCATCGCCTCCTGGATCGTGAAGATGCTGTTGGAGAAAGGCCATACCGTCCACGCCACGGTACGCAGCAAGGCAAAAACCCAAAAGTACCAGCATTTGGAAGAAATCGCCGCGAACAGTTCGGGCAGCCTGAAGATTTTTGAGGCGGACCTCCTGAAGGAGGGTTCTTTTGCCGAGGCCATGGCCGGCTGCGGCATTGTTATGCATACCGCCTCGCCGTTCGTCGTTCAGGGGGTAAAGAATGGGGAAGAGGAGCTGGTCAAACCCGCTTTACTGGGCACGCGCAATGTCCTGAACTCGGCGACCACAACCCCCACGGTGCAGCGCATCGTACTCACTTCCAGCGTAGTGGCCCTGTACGGGGATGCCTCCGAAGGCCGGGATCGGGGCGGTAAGCTGGACGAAAGCATGTGGAATGCAACGAGTAGCGTCAAAAACGGCCCCTACAACTATTCAAAAACGGTCGCGGAAAAAGAAGCCTGGAAGATCGCCGAAACGCAAACCCAGTGGGACCTGGTCACGATCAATCCTTCCTTTGTGCTCGGGCCGTCGCTTACGCAAAACTCCAACTCGGCCAGCCTTACGCTGATGAAACAAATCATGGACGGCACTTTCAAATCAGGGGTGCCGGAGCTGTACTTTGGGGTGGTGGACGTCCGGGACGTGGCCCAGGCCCACCTGGAAGCGGCCTTTCGGCCCACCGCGCAAGGCCGCCACATCGTCTCCAATGAGGCTTCCGTCAGCATGCTGGACATCGCCGATTTCATTCGCGAGAAATACGGCACCCAACTCAAATTGCCCAAAAGCCAGCTTCCCAAATTCATGCTGTACCTGCTCGGGCCGTTTATCGGGTTTACTTGGAAATACGTCAGCAACAATGTGGGCATCGCGCTGACCTTTGAGAATCAAAAGGCAAAGTCGGCGCTGGGGATGACCTTTCGGAGCCCCAAGGAAGCGGTTCAGGCCCATGCAGAATCCATGATTGCAGCCGGAGTGGTGGCCTTGGGAAAATGAGCTGCCTTCGGTTACTTTAACCTACCGGAAAAGTCGCACGGGGTCGACCCATCAGTTCCCCCCGAGGAAGAACGCTGCGGCGGCGATGCCCCCGCCGACGATCGCGACGATCAGCGCAACTTTCCACCACGCAACCGGCTTCTTTCCGTTGATTTTGCCGGTTTGTCCGTTTACCAGGAACTTATAGACCTTGTTGTTGTACTTGTAGGCTGCGATCCAGATCGGTAGAAGGATATGCTTGAACGTGATGCGGTTTTTGTGGGTATTGATGTGCAAGTTCTTGTAGGTGTCCCCCGGGATTTGGCGCACGACCGCATTGCGGATGTGGGCGTCCATGATGCCCTCGGCCACCCCGTAACCTTCCTGAACGTCTTTCTGGTAGACTTCCGATTCGTGGCCCAGGATGTAGCGGGCGTCGTAGTTCAGTACCTCCGCCAATTCAAAGGGAAAAATTTTCTCCGCGAAGTTTTGGGTCAGTCCGTGTGAGCCCAGAACCAGCACGTCATTGAAGTGGTGCTGATAATAACCGCTTGATGGATACCATCTCGTTTTTTGGACCTGGCGGGTCTTTACGTTGCCCTCGTTGTCGGTGTAGGTTTGGGTTTCGTAGTAATATCTACCCGACATCGCGGTCCACTGTGACGCGGTATCGGCATC
>JBCCQH010000126.1:0-20621 GCA_039024435.1 Bacteroidota bacterium | reverse complement strand
GTCAGAGCAAGGGCGGAGCGAGCTCCGCAAGTAAATTTGGCGAAGCATTCACGAATGCTTCGACTTTTGGGAGTGGGAGGATCCGGGCTAGCCCGGTTTTTTGTTGGTTTGAGGTTTTCGCCGGGAGTTTCCCGCCGGCAAGTTGGCGGGGGTGGGGAAAACGGCCTCCTTGCATCCGGCCTTTATTCCCCACCCCCGCCGTTTTTGCCCGGCGGAAACTCCCGGCTCGGGGGGCGGTGAGGGTATGGAGGAATGAAAAAGGAACCGCAAACCTCGGTCCGCGCCGAGATTTCGCGCAACCCTGGGTCTGGGAAATATAAGCGCAATGTTCAGCAAAGCTGCTTTTGGGTGACCAGAGAATCGAATACCGTCAGTGCGCTAGGCAAATTTGTTTCGTACCAGGGTTTCGAATTCCTTCGCGACCTTGTCGTTGCGGTTCACGTTGGGGTCGTTGTAGACATATTTGTCGAGCACTCCCAATGCCTCTTCGACGGTGCTGGTCTTGTTGATTTTGTCGAGGACGACCTTGAACTTGACGCTGCTCCCGCCAAATACCCGCTGCACGAACTGGAATTGCTTGTGGACGGGGATCTGTTCGGTTTTGATTGCTTTGCCCGCGATTTTTTCGTTGATGCTGCCCGAGTTGGATCGGTCTTGAAAGGAATCGGCGAGGGTGCGGGGTTTTTCGGCTTCCGTTTTGTCCTCGGAATCGAGGCTGGTAAACAGCGATACCGGGGGTGGGCCTTCCGCTTTGGGTTCTTCGGCCGGAGGTGGAGGCGTTTCCTTTTGCGGAGGAGGGGACGCAACCGGTTGATCCGCCAGGGTAGGCGGCGTTTGGGCCTTGGGTTCAGGTTGTGGTTCCGAGACATCGTCCCGCTTTTCTTCGCGCCTGGCAAACATTTCGTTCAGGGAAGGTGAGCGCTCCTCTTGCTTTTCGCGCATCGCATCGGACAGGGTGCGGGGCTTTTCGGATTCGGAGGCCACGGTTTTGGGGGGCACTGAGGGGGAAGCCGGGGGATCGGGCTCACTGCGGGGTTTGACCTTGACTTCGGGATGGGGTTTGCGTTCGGGGCGTTCGATCCAGGCCGGTAAGGTGGACTTGCCCACTTCTTTGGGCTTAGGTTTGGGGGGCTCCGGCGGTTTGGGATCGGATTTGGTTTTGGGTTTTTCCACCCACGCTGGGATCGAAGGCTTCTTTTCCGGGGGCGGAGGTGGAGGTGGGGTTGCCGGTGTTTCCGGTCGGGGCCGGGGATTGAGGATGACCCGGGGCTTGTTGCGGTCCGCTTCGGCTTTTTTGCGTGCTTCTTCGGCTTTGCGGTCCGCTTCTGCTTTTTTGGCTTCGGCTTGCTTGCGTGCTTCTTCCGCAGCTTTCCGGGCTTCTTCTTCCCGGCGCATTTGAGCGGCAAGGCGTTCTTCCTCGCGTTTTTCCGCTTCGGCTTGCAGGCGGGCTTCTTCAGCTTTGCGCTCGGCTTCGGCCTTTTTGCGCTCGGCGGTCGGATCTTCGGTGGGGCGGGGGGCACCCCCCACGATGTCATCCATCTCCTTGCCGGTCAGGCGGCGGAAAAGGAAGCGCTGGTACTCGCCGATGCGTTTGGCTTCTTTTTCTTCAAACAGGGCGATTACGCGGTTGAATTTTTCCAGGAACAGCGTCCGCTCGATCTTGCGCAAGTCGTTGTTTTCCAGGTAGCGCATGATGGCTTGAATCGCAAAGTCAAAATCGCTGAAGTAGGGCGCGTGGCGGCGGTAGATTTCCGCAGGAATCACCTGGGCATTGGAGAAGAAGAAATTGACGATGGTTTCCTGGGGATTCAGCACCAGCCGCAAGCAATTGTAGACTGCCTGCCGGACGAGTTTGCGCATGTCTTTCTCAGAAATCCGAATGTGACGCGAAACGGTATTTTGAAACCGCCGCATGGCTTCCCGTACTTCGGCCTGGCCAAAATCAAAGTACGGGTGGACAAAGCCCTGCATGTGCGCATTCCAATCTTGGTAGATGCGAAACATGATGAAATTGTTGACCTGCTGGTGGGGGCAAAATCCGGCGACCTCTTTTCCACCGATGTAACCACCGGCAAATGAATGGCGCTGGAGGAGCGCATCGGTGATTTCGTCGACCAGTTGGTTTTGCTTATTGTCGGACAGTATGATCTTCTTCATGGGCGTTTTCGGCGCGGTATTAAAGGGGTAAATTTAAGCAAATTTTGGCTACGCGGTCCCCTGGACTATCAACATTGGTGGGACAGAGATGCCCTATTTAGTGGGGTGGACGCCAATAGCGTCGGGCTCGGCAAATCCTTGCAGGTGGAGGGCACGGCAAGCGCCTGCTACCCATTTTACCGGGAAGATTCGGGGGTATCCCGGCGTTCTGCACCGGGGAGTCCTGGGAGGCGGTTTAAATTTAATCCGGTGATTTTGTTTGGGCATTTTTGCACCGCTCGGCGACTATTTTCTGGTGTGCTTTCTGCGCGAACTGGTTCGGCTCAGAATCCCAGCGGTGTCGGCCAAAATGAGCCGAGATTGAGGAAAAAACCGGGGATCACCAATTTCTCTCCTCATTTTTGACCGCTTTATTTGACGGCGGTTTTTGCGAAGTTCTACGAAAACTGAACAACTGTTACGCCACGGGGTTCATGTGTTTACTGAACTGAAGTTCAATGGTTATGAATGCAGACTTTCTCAATGAACTGATTCTGGAAACCGAGCGAGAACGCCCGCAGCGCCGCCGCGATGCCCAGTTTTCTCTGAAAGTCCGGCCCAGCCGGGAACAGGAAGGGGGACATTTTGAGTTGCACTTTCGCTCCCCAGGAAAAGGGATGGTAAACCTGCTCTTGTTTAATGATTCCAATGTGGTCTGCTTGCAAAAGGAACGCCGTTGCAAGCCCGGCCTCAATGTATACCGCCTCAATCTGACCCACTATCCGGAAGGTGACTACCGAGTGGGGGTGCTTTCGGAAGACCAATGCGCCACGGTCGAGATTGTGGTTTGAATCGTTGATGGATATCATAAGAAATTCTAATGACCCAGTGCGGCCTACCGATTCCAGGAAAGGTTACAATCTTTGCAATTTGGGAGACGCTTTCCTAGACAATTGGGAATGAAGGGTTTCCCGGAGTCGGTTTGTCACTCCTTCTGATCAGCAGATGGTGAGCGTTTCACCTCTCCACCTATGTGATTTGCCAGTCACATGTCGCAACATGGAAAATTTAGCGTTGGTTCTTAGTTTATTGGTCGAAAAGCGCAGGTTGTGCCCCATAAATTTTGTACCTTGGCGGTCCGATTGAATAAGAATTAGTCGTTTTTTTACCTTTAAGCTCATTGTGTTATGAAACGTTACCAGTTTTTGTACGCCCTGCTTGTCGCAGGAATGCTCTGTACGTTTTCTCTTTCGTTCAGTACTGCGGAGGCAACCCCGTCCCTCGTAGAATTTGTGAGCGAAAGTAGCCCGACCGCTCAGGAATGCCAAGTATTGAAAGCCGCTGCGGAAGCTTCGCAACAAAATTACGGCGATCTATACTCAGGTTTCTCCCGCGGAGCAGTGACGATTGAGGCTTTGCCCGACGATCATTACTGTGTGGTCTACGGCTCCAGACCGAATGATTTTATCATTATCGAGATTCTGGAGGAAGAGTAGGTAACGACCAACCAACCCGAACCCAGCTGTATTGGTTGTTTGCTGTGGTTTGGCGAAGGATTGGATGTTGAATCAGGCGGCTCAGGCCGCCTGATTGACGTTTAAAGATCAATTTTAATAAGAAGATTTCGGATAAAATCAGTATTGAACTGCCGCTCGGCAAAGTATCCGTCAGCCATCAGAAGTCAAGCCATCAGAAATCAATAGACGACTTTTCCGATCAGGCCGCGGAGGCCCATGTCCACGACGGGTTCTAGGGTGTTGCCGCCGATGTCGAGGTCCCATTCACCGTTGGCATTGGTGTCTTCCCATTCAAAACTTTGGTTGATGGAAAAGGACAGGGTGAGCTCGATGTCACTGGTCTCTTGACCGGTGATTTCCAGCGGTTGGTCCAGGCTGCCACTGACCACACAGGAGCCCTGGGGCACGGGGGCATTGGGGAAAGGATTCACGACGGTGGTGGCATTTTCCGGTGCCTGACCGGAGTAGACTTGATTGTACTGCTGGTAGGGTGAACTGAGATTGGTTTCAAAGGCCCAGAAGCCTTGGAGGCGCTCATCGTTTACGGTCAGGCCCAAATTGTTGACGGTGAGATTGGTGATGAAGTTGTTGTAGCCGACAAAGGAGGCGATGGTGCCGGTTTGGCCATCGAGGTCGCCCACTTGTGGGATGTTTTTGAGGTTGTAGACCACGTCTCCGTTTTGGTAGATGACCGATACGCGTACGTGGTTGTAGGTGCCGGGACCGAGATCGGACAGCGGGACTTCGATGAAGGTCTCGCCACTGGCGCGCACGATTGCCTGGTCAAAATCGGCCGCGGTGGTAAAGCCAAATGAGTTGGCGTTGTCGGCGGGGACATCGAGGCCCTGATAAACGGTTTCACCGCCTTGGTAGGGGGTGAATTCGGTGGGCACGAGTTCGATAAAGTGGGCGCTGAGGCCGCGCACGGTGGGATTTTGGGCGGCATTGCCCGGGGGAATGGTCGACGGATTGCCGAGGTTGTCGAGCCGTTCCTGGGTGGGATCAAAGGCCAGCTTGACGCGCAGGACGTTGCTGGTGCTGGGTTCATCTTTGTCTTTGCAACCCGATAGCAGCACGAACAAAGCGAGGGCGGGGAGAAGGAATCTTTTCATGGGGCAATTTCTTTCCAATTACAGCCAAATATACGCATCCCCGCGCAAAATCAGTGCCAGAGAGGTGGGCGAGGTGAGGACATGAAGGAAAGGCCGGGCAAATCCTCGGGTGCGTACGGTGGGCCGGGCGTTTGCAATCCCCTTCTTCGGGGGAATTCTGGGCGGTTGCGGTGGGAATTCCTCGGGGCAACGATTCGCGGGGTACAGTTGGCGTCGGGGGGCACAGAATGCGGCAAGGATGGGAGGGACGTGGGTCGGGTCGGTCCCGCGGGCCGGCCCGACGGAGCGAAGCGAACTCCCGGAACAGCCTGGTGCCGATCCATCGGCAGCCGCCCAATGGCAACAACCCGGTCAAAACGCGGCGAGATGGCGAAAAAGTCGCCCGTGGACAATCTTTTACTGGTTTTCTGCAAACCGGATGCGGAGGCCACGTGGATGGTGGACAAGCAAGGCACTCCGCAAAAAAAGCTCCGGCGACGGCTTTTCGTTGCCGAAAAGCTGCCGCTGGAGAAACGATTGAACTCAGTCGTTGGAATCTGAGGTTTTACCCGGAGGTCAGTATGAAGAAATTAATTTATTGTACGATGAGGCGGAGGACGCGCTGGTCGTCCCCGGCGGTGATGCGACAGAAATAGAGTCCCGTCGGCAGGTCGGAGCGGGTGATTTTCAGTTGGTGGAGGCCGGCCTTGAGGGGACCCCGGTACAGTGCGCGGGCTATTTTTCCGTCGGTGCCGTACAGCTCTACGCGAATGGGAACGGCGTCGGGGAGGTCCAAGCGGAGTTGCGCGGCGTCCCGGAAGGGGTTGGGGTAGACCTGGGCGGTAAATGCGCGCGGGGTGGTCGTGGAAGGCTCGGGCGAAGTGGGGTTTTCTTCGTTTTTGAAGAAGCCGTCGGAGGTGCAGGGCCCGGTCCAGTCGCTCTGGCTGACGGTTTGGCCGGCATTGTCGGTGACGACGGCGGTCCAAAGGGTCGGGTTTGCGAATTGGGCCAGGGTGTTGCTGGTGCTCACAAAATTGCCGGTCCAGGCGACGGTGTAGGGTGGGGTACCTCCGCTGATGCTGAGGGTGATGAAGCCGGCAAAGTTGTTGAATCCATTTTGGGAGCAGGGGATGGTGTTGGCGGTGACGCTGAGGGGCGGTACGGGGCGGCACTGGTTGCAGTTGCCGCCGACGGTGTTGAGGGCGCCGGTCGTACCACGTTGCCGGGCGGGGAGGACCGCGTTGTTGTTGGCGCCGGGGCCGAAAGTTGGGAAACTGTTGGTGTTCAGGAAGGCGGGCCGGGTGGCAAACAGTACGGAGTTGCCGTTGGGGGTGTTGTCGCCGTTGTCGCCATTGGCGTTGCCGCAGAGCCAGCCGTTTTCGATGTTGTCCCAGGTGTCGTACAGGTTGTTGTTGCCGTAGAGGTTGATGCAGTTATCGCTTTCATTGGCGATGACGGCGGTGGCTCCGGTTACGGCGGGGGTGAAGGGGGCTCCGCTCAGGATATTTTTGCGGGTGGTTTCGTTGCGAAACACGATGTTTCCGGGGCCATTGCGGCAGCCGCTCCGCAGATCGAAGTGGATTTTCTCAAAGGAATTGCCTTCGACGAGGTTGCGGAAGGGGAAGTTGGCGTGGAAGGTCATGTCGGAGCGGCCGGGATAGTCCTTTGAGTCTTCGGAGTAGTTGTACACGACGGCGTTTCCGTTGGCTCCGCGCTGCAGGAGGATGGCATGGCGGAGGGTTTTGAGTACGTTGTCGATGATGAGGCATTCGCCGGAGCCGTTTTGGATGTTAATGCCGTAGCCTTCGCCCCCATCGTCGTCGATGACGTCGTGCAGGTAGCAGCCGCGCACTTCGATGTTGGAGGATTCGGTGATGATGACGTGCTGGTAGACGCCCAAATAGCTTTCTACGCCTTCCATCCAGCAGTTGGCGGCGCGCTGAAAGGTAATGTTGCTGTGGTTGGAGCCGCTGCGGTTGGCGTCGGAGTTGCCGGAGGCGTCGATTTTGAAGCACTCGAAGCCCACAAACTGGCGGGGGATGTGGAGGCGGAGGCGTCCGTTGTTGGCGTTGGCGTCGTACCCGATGCGCAGTCGGGTATCTAAGATGAGGAAGACGTTGAACAGGTCTCCAGTCTTGCGGGCGTATTGGCGGATGAAGGTCGGTTCACAGTTGGGCTCGGGATCGTCGCGGGTAAAGAGGAGCAGGGTGCCGTTGGGGAGGTTGTTGGCCACGGCGGGGCTATTGACGAAAAAGTTGTTTTCGAGGCCGGTCGCGGGAAAGGTGGGGGCTTGCAGGGGATCGGGACCCAGGGCATTGAAGCAGTATTGTTCGGGCCCGGTCCACTTGAAGACGGTGCGGGTAGCGCCTTCACCCCGGATCACAACGTTGTTCCGGTTGATGTTTTGTTGTTGGCGGATTTCGTAGGTGCCCTGGGGGAAATACAGGACGTGCAGATCGTTGGGATCGGGAACCGACAGACCGACTGCGTTGACGGCCAGTTCGATTTGCTGGTCGATAAGGTGGACATTGCCTTGCTTTTGGACGGTGGGGATATTGGCATTGTTGGCGACTACGTCGAAGAAGTTGTGGCAAATGACGTTGTTCGGTCGGGGGACATCGAGTCCGACCGCGGCCGGGAAGTTGGGGAGCAGGTAGTCGGGAGGAACTGGTTGGGCTCCGGCGAGGTGGCGCGACAAGATTAGGGCCAGCAAGCAGGAAAAGAATCTCAGTTGTTTCATCGGTTGGTCAAAAAGATTGATTGAAGATTGAATGGGTCGATGCTCGGTGCGGGCGGTGGATGAAGGAAAATTGAAAATGGTCATTGCTCCGGTGAATTGCCCGTTTTTTTGCGGGATGTGGCAGTTTGGTTGAGGGATGTGGAAGAAATGGGGCAGAAGGCACCCTGGATTTCTTATCAATTTTCGGAGGCGGTTTTTAAATATGGCCGCAACGCAGCGGCACCGGCCTTCCATGCGAAGGCCGGTGCCACAAGGTGATGGGGGGTAGCCCGGGAGATTACTGCACGACTAAGCGAATGACTTGCCGCTCTTCGCCGGCCCGGACGCGGCAGAAGTAGAGGCCGGGGGCAAGGCCGGTGCCGGAGATTTCCAGGCGGTGCGGGCCACGGTTGAGGGAGCCGCGGTGGATCTGTCGGATCAGGGTGCCATCAATGGCGTAGAGGTCCACGGTTACGTCGCGGCGCTCGGGCAGGTCGAGGTTCAGGCGGGTGGCTGCGCGGAAGGGATTGGGAGCTGCACGGAGGGCCATGCTTTCCGGTGCCCAGACTTCCGCTGCGTGACCGGTTTCGGCGGTTTTGAAGATGTCGTCATTATCGCAGGGGCCAGTAAAGCCACTGACCAGCACCGACTGGCCATTGTTGTCGGTGACGGTGGCCGACCAGAGGGTAGGATTGTTGAATTGGGCGGACGTGGTGGTGGTCGCATACACGAATAGCCCCCAGGAAGTGGAGTAAGGGGCCTGCCCCCCAGTAATGTTTAAGTAGATAAATCCGGGGATGGTATTCGTACCATCGATGGCGCAGTTGATGACTTGAGCGCTAACGGCCAGGGGTTGGGCTGGCCGGCACTGGCTGCAATTGCCGCCCACAGTTTTGAGGTTGTAGCTGGCGCGCTGCTCGGCGGGCAGGACGGAATTGCTTGCGGATCCGGGTCCGAAGGTCGGGAAGCTGTTGCTGTTCAGAAAAGCGGGGCGCGTGGCGTACATGATGGAGTTGCCGTTGGGGGTGTTGTCGCTGTTGGGGCCGTGGCCGCCGATGCAGAGGAATCCGCTTTCGTCATTGTCGTAGGATTCGTAGAGGCTGTTGGAGCCGTAGAGGTTGATGCATTGGTTGGTCTCATTGGCGACGACCCCGGTGTATCCGACCACCCCGGGGTTGAGCACGGCGCCACTCAGGATGTTTTTGTTGGTAGTCTTATTGCGGAATACGAGGTTGCGGGGGCCGTTTCGGCATTCGCCCTGCAGATCGAAGTGAATTCTTTCGAAGGAGTTGCCTTCGACGAGGTTGCAGAAGGGATAGTCACCGTGGAAGGCCATATCCGAGCGGTTTCCACTGCTCTGCCAATCGTGGGAGTAGTTGTACAGCACGGCGTTGCCGTTGGCCCCGCGCTGTAGCAGAATCGAGTGGCGCAGGGTTTTGAAGATGTTGTTTTCGATGAGGCATTCGCCGGAGCCGTTTTGGATGTTGATGCCGTAGCCTTGACCATCGCCGAAGCCGTGGCTGTCGTAAAAATAACAGCCGCGCACTTCGATGTTGGAGGCTTGGGTGATGATGACGTGCTGGAGGGCAGCTTTTTTGCTCTCGACGCCTTCGATCCAACAGTTGGCGGCCCACTGGAAGCTGAAGCTGCTGTGATTGGAGCCGTTGCGGCCACTGGCGGAATTGCCGGTGGCGTCGATTTTGAAGCATTCAAATCCCACGAATTGTTGGGGGACATGGGCGCGTATACTTGCATTGTTGGCGAACCGGTATTCGATGCGAAGTCGGGTATCCAATTGGACGTAGACGTTGAATAAGTCGCCGACTTTGCGCGCGTATTGGCGGGTAAAGGTCGGATTGCAACTGGATTCGGGATCGTCACGGGTAAGCAACAGCAGGGTACCATTGGGAACGCTGCTGGATGCCGCGGGAGAGGCCACAAAGAAATTGTTGAGGAGGCCGTCTGCGGTAACCGCTGGAGAATCGTCGGGATCGGGACCCAGGACGTTGAAGCAGTACTGACCGGACCCTTCCCACTTGAATATGGTTTTGTTGGCGCCTTCGCCTCGGATCACGACATTGTTCTTGCTGATTTCCTGTTGTTGATTGATTCGGTAGGTGCCTTGGGGAAAATACAGCACGTGCAGATCGTTGGCGTGCGGGTCTTCCAGGCCGATCTCTTTGACCGCGAGCTCGATCTGTTTTTGGATAATGTGGACGTTGCCCTGCTTCGTCACGGCCGGGATAGCAGGGGTGCTGGCCACTACGTCGAAAAAGTTGTGGCAGATAACATTGCTGGGCCGGGGTACATCGAGTCCGACCGCTCCGGGGTAGTCGGGGAGGGTGAAGGACTGGTTGACCGGTTGGGCTTCGGTCAGTTGGCGTGCCAGGAGCAGCACCAGCAGGCAAGCAAAAAATTTCAGTTGCTTCATGGGATTGGGGTGATTAATGATTGAACACGAAGTTCTGATCCGACGCTTGGCAGTAGATGACGACGGGAGAAAGATGGGATTTCGGGGCGGGATCTGCGCGTAGTTTTGTGGGATGTGGCGGTTTGGGTGAGGGGTTTGGCGGATTGGGGGAAGAAAGGCTTCCCCCCCACGGCGTGGCGCGCGGGGGAATGGTGATTCTGATTGGGGTGGGGTTAATCTTCGGTCTTGCGCCGGTTCATTTTCAAGTAAAAATCGCGGAACTCGATTCCCGTCGCGTCGAGTTGGGTCTCCGGACGCCTTAGATCTTCGATATTGCCCTCAATCCGATCAATTTGCACGGCATCACCGGACAGTTCGAGATTAGAGTAAGAATCACTTTTCAGCGGGAAGTTAAATGTGTAACGCGGGACACGCAAATCGCGGATCAGTACTCGGGGGCCTTCTAGTTCGGCGGGATTCAGGCTGACTGTGAGGTTGAGGCCCAGTTCTTTGCCACTGGTGGTGGTGACATCAAAGTAATCACCCAATTTCACTTCGCGCGTTTCGCCCGGTACGAGTTCTTCCGACATTTTGTTTTGGTAGTCCTCGATGTCAATGCTGATGTTTTCCAACTCGATCGAGAAAGGTTCACCCAAAAGTACGGTTGCAATTTGGTTCATGATGGCTATAGGAGTGGTAGGCTCAGTGCTGGATTCGCCGTCATTCGGACGCGGCACGTTCGTTTGATAATCGATCAAATGAGCCAGACTGAGCAGTTCGGTTCCTTCTGATTCGACCAAGCCACGCGTACCCAACTGCTCGGCAATGGTCAGAAAAGATAGATCATAGAATGGTTCAGCCCAATTTTCCACGGTTATTATTCCATACTTTACGGTATACGCATCACCAACGCGTTCAAATCTGAGCTCCAGGTCGGATGGCGAGTATGCCCAATCTGAGATCTCTAAAACGGCATTGGCCACGCCATAGGTCTGATCCCAGATGATTGCTCTAATTTCATCCCTAAGTTGTTCCATCAGTGCGTTTGCATCCACATACCCGCCAAGCATCCGTTCGGGATTTTCGGGGTCCGGGACGCTCTGGATGGGGAGTTCGGCAGTTCCCCCCAGTAAGTTGATGCGGACCACTCCGCCCCCTTCGCTTGCTGGCTTCAGCGAATAGAAGACATCGTAAAAGTCAGAGGGAACATAGCCTTCCTCTTCGGGAGGTTCGATGATTTCCCGGGAATCGTCTTCTCGGTTCAAAAGCGCGTTGAAATCGTGCAGGGTCACACGTCCCGATTCGAACCGGATCGCGCTGTCCCCCGTTTCGTATTCATCTTTCCCGGTGGTATACAACTCAATGTAGTCTGGGTGGTCAGTGACCATTAGGGTGCCTATTAAGCCTCCCTCAAGTTCAAGCTGATCGATAATAAAGGGTTGTTCACCAGATTCTTGGAGAGCGCCCACAAGTGGACCTAGATGGGCATTGACCAGCTTATAGGTGGACACCACGTTGTCCTCCCCTTTCGGTTTTTCGGCGTCGATTTTCTGGCTGACCATTTCCATTTTCTCAAAGTAAAGCAGGTTGATCACGTCGTTAAATTGACCCGCTTGGAGTCCCAAGCCCTCGGTTTTGATGTTGGTAGGGTACCGGTCCTTGGAATCCGTTGCATCGGTTTTTTGGCCGGGAATGCCCACACTGCCCATCCCGAACCCGACCTTGACGGTTCCGGCTTTGTCCATGGAAAAGCTAAAATCATTCAGGCTTACCGAGGGGCGGGTACGCAACTCTTGAATCACTTCGCTCTTATAGTTGACATCGGCGGTACCGATGATTCTATCAATGGCCAAACCACCGGAAAATTCTTTCTCCGAGGGTTTGTAGTTGAGGTTTCGGGCCTGGATATTGATGAGATCGAAGGATTCTCCATCGGAGAAGTTCAGGGTGTTGTCGTTAAAAAGAACTTGTGGGCGGCTGGCATTCAGCGCATCGATGCTTAGGCTGCGAAACGTGATGTATTCCAGGTCATTGGACCCATCTTGCTTTAACTTGAGGTCAATATCGGCTTTGATCGCTCCCAGGGTTGCTTCACTGCCTTCGGGGAGGATGGTTGAGTATTGACCACTGTCGTCGTACCAGTTCAGTTGGTTGACAGCAATACCGCCGGGCAAGGAAATCCGGGAAGTGAGGCGTCGGTTGTCCATGAAGCGCCCCGAGGCACTGAGTCCTTCACCAAAGAGGGTCGCATCGATTTGTTTGACCGTTTCCTTTTTGTGATTTTTGCCGTCGCGCTCGGCTTCTCCCAGGAGATTGTTCAGTGAGTAGGCATAGCCATCCTGGCTGGCGAGCCGCTCAACGCCGAAGCGGCCGGTTTGGGTGTCGCGAACGGTCACAAACTTAGTTACCAGCGTTTCGATGTACGATTTGTCGAATCCGGCACTGCCGCGCAGATGGGTGTCTTTGCCGTCGACCAGGCCCAGATCCAGTCCCATCGCGTAAAGACCGTCGATCTGACATCTTCCGCCCAGGTCGTAGGTATCGCCAGAGAATACAACTCGGATATCATTGCCCTGTAATTGATCAATGACCAGGGAGTTGAGCATGACGTCCGTCGTTCTCATCGCAAACAGTGCTGGGTCTTTTTCATCCGCCTCATTTGGGATGGAGTCCTGGTGAATGGTGACATTGGCTTGGACGCCCTGTAATTCGACCGGATTGAACTCATCACCGCCGATTCCTTTGATTTGAAAGGGACTTCCTTTTTCTCCGTATGCCAGATTGGGAACGGCAATTGAAGGTATGCTGAACGCCAGATCATAAGTAACCTCACTGGATGATTTTCGCCATTCCTCTTTGGGCTTGTCTTCGTTGTCCGGTACAGAGAAGCGCTCGTGTTGGGAGGTCTCTTCCATGGTGAGGGAGAGAGCGGTAAGTTCAAAGTCAAGCTCACTGATTTGTTGGTTGATTTTCTCGAGTTCACCCTCCCCGGTATAGGTTACCGAGTTGCCATCACCCTGGGCTCCGGTGAAAGCGACGGTCAAACGATCAAAGTCTTCCCGGCATTCCGGATCACTTGGGTCCACTGCTTCTCTGTGAAGACGGGTAAAAGAAAAATCTTTTGCGGTGAAGTTGGTCAGTACCGCATTGAGGGTTTCGCCGAGTTGTCCCGTGAGGCCATTGATCCCAATATTGCGGCTGTTGAGGAACATTTCTCCCGGGACCATTTCCAGAACATTATAGTTTTCGTCCATGAAAAACCCGAGGCCGCCAAATTGGAAACCTTCTAGATAGGTATCTTCATTTAGAGCGACGGCCAAATCCTCGCTGAAGATGCGGATATTTTCCCCTTTGAGGGTACTGCCTTTGACTTCAGGGACCATGACCTTTTCAATGATCAACCCCCGCTCTTTGCGTTCCTCTTCCGGAATCAGATGCAATTCAAGCGTCGCAATGATGTCCGCCATGGTCAGTGTGGGAGGAATCTCGGGCCTGATTTGTTCGAAGAAATAATCCTCCAGTTGGGGGAAATTCTGAACGATAAGTTCCGGGGTCCGCAACTCAATTTGCCAGACGTCACCATTCATTTTCAACTGTCCTCCGACCCAATCGGGCAAAACGGAATTGATGTCCATGCCGGACTGGATGGCGTGTTCCTGGGGCAACTGTAAGCCAGTGCCTTCAAAGTAGGTGTGTTCCCGATTCGGGGTCGCTTCCGGCATTTGGTCCTCGTCCGCGAGGATACCAAGGCGGGCCCTAAGAAGAGTGTTTTGTCGTGCATTGGCATCCAGGTTCAGTGTCGGAGTGTTCAACATCGTCGCAAGATCGATCTGGCCAGTGGGGACGAGCATTGGTTCGGCCTTTCCCCGTTCTTTGACCATTTCTACTCGGAGGTCATTTAGAGTTGCGCCCAGCATGAGCTTGTCTTGCGCCTGGCTGACCCGTTTATCGTCGGCGATTTGCTGGTAGTAGCTGGCCTTTGCCTGGGCGGTGACGGATGGGTCGCCGGAATCCCGGATGGCGTCTGCTTTCTCCCGATAGTGATCCGCCATTGATCCCCCAATCCGGATCGCTCCCGGTCCCGACGATACGGCACGTATACTTTCTCCTTGGTCGGAGAAAACATTTTCTACCGAGAGTGCCTCGAAGTTTAACTCCAAGCGGAGACTGGAATCAAAGTACTGGTGGAGCAAGCCGCTGAGTGCCTCTCCATCCCCCAGACCCAAGTCGGGCGCGAAAGGATCCGCGGCCGTCAACAGGGCTGAACTGGTCAGAGAGATGACTTCCATCAACAGCTCCGAGATGGTTTGGACAAGGTTGAGGCCACCGTAGCCGGTTACTTTCCCAAAGGTTTCGAGGGGTTGGTTGAGGGTTATTTTTAGCCCTTGCACCGAGATGCGACCTACCCCCGTCGTAGAAGTGGCATCGGCCAGGCGGAAGTTGTTGATCAAGAGATCATCAATCGTCACGCAACTTTGGGGGACGGAGGGAATTGCGGAAGCTCCCGTACTTTGGGAAGAAGTGGGAGAATTCCAGAAAAACTCCGCTTCGAGGCCATGGATGTAACCATTGTCAAATTGGGTGATATCGGTCCCCGATTCGTAGTCCAATTGTTGAAACGGAATCTGGGCGCTGCTTACCTGGGCGTAGCCCTCCCTGATCACGGCATCGATGCGTACATCGGAGGTGTCCTCGGAACTGCCCTGCCCCAATTCCAGTCCCATCAAATCACCGCCCATCCGGTTTTGCAGGCTTTTTCGCTGGTCTTTACCGCGCGTACCACTGAGGGAATAGTCCAAGAGGTTCAAGTCTTTGCGCAATCCTGCCGCAAAGAGGAGCAATTGGAAAAAATTGCTGGTTCTGGGGTTGTCCCTGCGGTAGGCCCGGCGGTCAAATTTTTGGCCGGCTTTTTTGGCCGCTCTTTTTTCCCCTTTGCGGGCTTCCGCATAACGACGGCGTGAATCGTACTGGGCTCGGAGGACTCCCCTGCCCGCATTGATGAAAGTGAAATCGAGGTTGGGTTCCGCAGAGGGGGGCATTTGCCAATTGTCCCCGGCAAATCCCAAGGACGTCCAGTCGATATATCGCTCCTGGTCCCAAGCCTTTATTTGCCTGATTTTTTCCTGGACCTTCGCGTTGGGGGCCTTGGTCACTCCATCGGTCAGGATAAAGACCATGCGTTCGACCAGGGTTGGGTATTCCCAGAGTGGTCGGCGTTCGATCTGCTCCTGCAACAGTTCCTTGAACTGGGTGTATCCGGGTTTCCCGCCCAAAATTGCCATGCTCAGGATGAGATCAAATCGCCGGATGGCCCGTTCATCCGCAAACCAATCCTCGGGATTGGTCTCGATTTCTGCAATTACCGAGAACAAGGAAGCGCCTTCCCGCGGGACTTGGTCCTTGTTTTCTTCTGGTTCGACCAAGTCTGGGGGGAATCCGCGGCTGGAATCCATCCCGAAACCGATTTGCCCTCGGTAAGTGGCGGGGACGTTCAGATTGAGGTAAAATATTTGCTCGGGGTGCCGGCGAATGATTTCATTGCGGACCACATCATCGAGCCCGCGTAGCTTTTCAAAAATATTGACCGCCTGCTCGGGGGAGAAGCCCATGACTTCCTTGGGACGGTTCCATTTTTTCCGGAGTTTTTCCAGCTCTTTTTCGGCTTGGTTGATCCGTTTGTAAAGGTCCTTTCGGTAAACGGTGAATTCAGCGCCCTGTTCGGCTTGCTGTTGGTTGTCGGCTGTAAGGTCACTGCGCAGTGCCTCGACAAATTCATCATTGTCGGCAAATACCTGGGTGAGCAAGTTGGTCTTCCGCTTTTTTGCGATCTCTTCCTGGCTCAGGCCCTGGGCGAGAAAAATAATCTGGGCCGCCTCTTTTTTGTATTTCCCCGTTTTGGATTTTGTGATGTGTTTTTGGTTCTTTTCCAGCTTTTTGATCACCATGTCCCGGCGTTTCTGGACGCTGAGTCCCTGGGCGGCAAAGGCAATTTCCCGGGGAAAGCGGATGAAATGATGAACTTTCAGTGATTCCAGAAAATCGATGGTTTTCTCTTCCCCCAGATCTTGGCGAAAAATGGTGGTAATCTCCCCATTGGTAAGGGTGAAGAGGATGGACAGAATTTCCGTAGTGCTGCCTTTTTCCGGATTATCCAGCAAGTTTTTAATCTCATTTGGGCCACCAGAAGTGGTAGAGTCCCGGATGAGAGGATTTTTTTCGTTATCCATGAGGTCTTCCTGCTCCTCGTCCTCAGTAACGGTGGAGTTGCTGGAAGTGGGACGGAACAGACCCGCCGTTGGGAATAGATCCATGGCAGGATTGGTGAAGTCCGTGGTATTGTCTGGGTCACTGTCGACTTGATCCTGGTACCACCCGGGCCAGCCCGGGTTGCTGAGATTCGTTGGGTTGAATTTATATTCGTTAGGGGGTAATTTCTCCATGCGGGTTCAGGGTTTGTTTACGCCGGGTTTACCTGGTGCTGGCCACTATTCGGCCCGCCACTGTTGTTAAAAGAACGGGGACAACCGATCGGTCATTCCCGGTCACAAATCAAAAGGTACCCAATTGGGAGGAAGGGGAAAACCCGTAGTTTGCCGGGAGCAATTATGGAGAAAAGCCCGTTTGGGGACGGTAAACCGGGGGAGATCATCCCGCAGATGTCCAATGAGGGGAATCAAGGCCCATTGAGGCATTGGTTTTCTTCTCAAAAAGTGCGGGCGCGATCATTGGGCTTGCGTCCTAAGTACAATCTTAGCTAAGATTATTGGTCGCTTGACCTTGGTGAAGGGAGTAAGCGTAGATCGAGGAGATAGCTAGTTTTGTAAAACTCAGTTTTGTGGGAATACTTCAATCGGTGTTTGCCGAGAGGCATTTCGTGCGGCGAAAACCAGAACGAGGCCCAGATATCGTCGGGGGCAGCGTTTGGGGTACGCACGGCAAATGCCCGCAATTCGAGGGTGTCATTGGGGATGATCTGGATCGGGATGGTCGACATCTCCGGGCGCCAGGTGGGCTTTTTCTCGCTTGGAGCATGGGGCAAGGTGATTTGGGTGAGCTTGATACCGCCGACCCAAATTCCCAGCCGCATGTTTTCTTCCCGCTTGATGATCGCCCTTTTTTGCTTGTCTTGGAGCTGGTCGAATGAGAAGGCGTAGGTTTGCCGGGCATTCGGACTCAGCTTGAGGGGAATTTTAACATCTCCAATCCGGGCGGGCATATCAGGAGCCCAGAAATGTACCTTTACAGTGCATTTTCCCGAATCTCCGGTCAGCGCGTAGGGGACGAACAGTTTGAGATTGCCTTTGGATTGGTCCACGTGCTTCCAGGGCCGGGGCGTATCCCCGGGGTCGGGAATAAGGTATTGTCCGTTCAGCTCGAAGTGGGGGGTGATTCCGGTGTATTCCGTATTGTAGGCAAGCAGATAAGGGGGAAAGCGGTAGTGGACCGTGACCATTTCCCCCTCGGCTCCGGCATATCTTGTGCGCGTAGTTTGGGTCGACCAAGCCTGCAGATCGGGCAGTAGCCGCTTGGGGAAAAGTTCGGGGGTGTATAAGAAATCCGGTGGTTCCGCGAATTGCGCATCGGAAAAAACAAAATAGACCCGTTCTGAATCACTCAGGAGGGCGTGGGGCAAGTAGAGACGCAGTTTGTGGTCCGGGGGAATTTGCTCCACGCGAATGCTCCCATTGGGTTCGCGGACGATCCCCGAATCCAGCGGGAAAACAGTTTGCGTAGTGAGCGGAATTTTCGATTTTTTGGCCCCGAGAGCGGAGAATAGTTTCCCGATTCCAATGCCGATGGCCGCAATTGGATTCCCGCCCCGGTACTTTGCTGAGGTTTGGGGAAGATTGCGGCGAAAACGGTTATAAGGCCAGACGACGGGTTGCAAGCTCAATTTCCCTTCCCAGGGGGGAAGCTGCGTCAAGTCGATTTCGGCCACAAATCCGGTCCCCAATTCGGGGTGTTGCCGGTCATGATCGGTGATTTTGAGACGGGGATCCTCGTGCGTAAAATCACGGGCCACTTGGGCTTTTCCCCAAACAGCCAGGAACGCGATTGCACCGAAAAATGCGGTGAATCCGCGTACGGTGGCCCGTGTGTGGTGGGTAGGTCGCTTGTGCATAATGAAGGACTACCGATTTAAGTGGTTGGTCGTTGCTGAGTTGGGGTTTATACGTGGGTGGCTGGCGATCGGTTGTTTCCGGTATCGTCCATAGCGGGAAGCGGTCATCTGCGGGGCAACGAACCTGCCCGCTGCGCCGTCTTTGGGAGCTTTGCCCGGTCGGGCTACCCGACTTTGCGCCCAATTCACCTCCCGGTATTTTCAACTAGGACTGCGTGACGGAATTCTGTAAGTTATAACTTAACCTTTTGTAAAAAATACCTGCGCAATAAATGGGCGATTATCTCAAAAATGACCTCAAAAAGGTGATCCGGGAAGGAAAGGCCGTGGTATTCATCGGATCTGGTGTGTCGATTGCGGCGACCGAGGGGAAAGAACCAACGGCCTCCTGGACGGGATTGTTGAAAAATGGATTGGAATATGCGAAAAACATTGGCGCACAAACCAACGAAAGAAGTTTGCAGCGTGCCTTGGAGGACATTGAATCAGACAATCTGATCGATCTTTTGAGTGGCACCAACAAGGTCAAGCAGTGGATCAACGCACAAGGCAGTGGAGAATACCGCCGCTGGTTGAGAGAAGCCGTCGGCAGCATCAAGGCGAGGAGCACCGAACTGATTCAGAACATCGCGGCTTGGGGCCTTCCGCTGGTCACAACCAATTATGATGGATTGCTGGAAGAAGTAACGGGATTGCGTCCGGTTACGTGGAGACAAGCCGCGAAAGCCCAGCGGGCGGTTCGTGGAATTGATCGCTCTTACATATTTCATCTGCACGGCTTTTGGGACGAGCCGGATTCGGTGATCCTTGATCCCGCGGATTATGCCCGGATGGTGGGCGATGAATTCTCCCAGAATCTCCTTCGTGCGCTCGGATCGCTCAAAAGCATCATCTACATTGGATGCGGCGAAGGTTTGAAAGACCCGAATTTCGGAGCATTCCGCAAGTGGGCTGCCAATCTGTTTGAAGATTCCGAACTCCGGCATTACCGTCTTTGCCGGGCCGGCGAATTAGAAGCCCTGCGCCAGGTTCACGCTGCGGGGGAGCGAGTGTCACTGGTTCCTTTCGGGGACGAGCACGGAGACCTTCCCGGTTTCATCGCTTCGCTGATTGCGGAAAACGAGGAGGAGGATTCCCATCCGGAACCGGTCAAGCTTGCGGTCAACCTCGACTACCGCGCTACCTTGCCCACTTGTCCGGCGATTTTCGGTCGGAATGCATTGCTGGAGGACACGGTGGAGCTCCTCCTGGCCGATCCCAGCCGCCCCATCCCCATCCGGGGGGGACTCGGTGTCGGCAAGACCAATTTGGGTCTGAACGTATTGCACCACGAGAAGATCGCCGAGCATTTCGGAAAAAACCGCATCTACATTCCTTGTGACGCCATTCAGACGCCAGAGAACATCCTCATTGCCATTGCCGAGGCGCTCAAACTTGAAATCTCGGACAAGACAGAAAACCTGGTTTTTCGCGTACTCTCGGAAGGGAGGCACCTCGTGGTGCTGGACAATTTCGAAACCCCCTATCAATATGACCGCGATGCCGCCGAGCAATTTCTCAATGCCTTGTATACCTGGGGCGATATCTCCTTGGTGGTCGGCATCCGTGGCCGCGAAAAGCCCGCGGGATTGCCCTGGCGGGATGCGATAGAATTACATCCGCTCCCTGAGGAACCGGCGCGGAAATTGTTCCTATCGATTGCGGGTCCGGAGCACGCGGAGGATCCGGATCTGGATTACCTCATGCAACGGATGGATGGTCTACCGATCGCCATCCGGCTACTCGCGTTCGAAGCGGATGGACTTCCCGATCTGTACGGGCTTCGTGTGCGTTGGGACCAGTTCCGGACCCAACTGCTACAGCAGCGAAAAGACAACCGCGAATTCAATCTGGCCACGTCGATTGAATTGTCTGTCCACAGTGCAAGCCTAGATGATGCTGCCCGATGCATGTTGTACTTGATCTGCTATTTGCCCGAAGGTTTTGCGCGAGCGGATTGTGAGGGCTGTTTTGCGGCAGAAGGGCTCAGCTCAGTGGCGAAATTGCGGAAAGCGGGTTTGTTGCTGAATGACCCGGGTCGACTGAACGTATTGGCCCCGATCCGGGAATACATTGTATCCGTATACCCTCCCTGCCCGGAGGAAAAGGACAAGGCGGAAAAACACTTTTTGGAAATGGCGGAAGCCTGGGGGCCCAAAGTAGGCACGCCTGAAGGGAGCGCAGCCAACGAAAAATTGGCTCAAGAATTTGCCAACATTAAAAAACTGCTCCTGGATGCCCTGGATGAGAAGCGGGGGGGGAAAGCGGCGCTTGCCATGGCCGAGTTTTTTCGATTTTCCGGCTCACGAAAGACCGAAATACTTGAAAAAGCCCTGAACGTCGAAAGGGAACGCGAACCGAAACGTGCTGCAGATATACTTCAAAGTTTGGGTAAGATCGCCTTTCGAAGTTCGGATAACGCCAAAGCGAGGGATCTCTTTGGGCGGGCCATTGCCATGTACCAACGGGTGGGCGATCCGCTGGGGGAGGCCAACAGCATTCAAAGTTTGGGTAAGATCGCCTTTCGAAGTTCGGATAACGCCAAAGCGAGGGATCTCTTTGGGCGGGCCATTGCCATGTACCAACG
>JBCCQH010000125.1:0-20764 GCA_039024435.1 Bacteroidota bacterium | reverse complement strand
TGTCTCTCAAAGCTCATTTTGGAGTCCATAGCCAAAGCTATGGGCGAGAAAATAGCTGAAGAGAGGCGGAAAAAGATGCCATAGCAAAATCACAGGATTAAATTTAAACAGCCTCTTAGTTCTGTTATTAATGATTAACACAAAATCAGTACGTTATGAAAAATCGCCTCATCGCCTTGGGCATTATTTGCCTTGCCCTGCTCACCGTTTCCTGCCAAAAGGAAGCAATCACGCCGAGTCCTACTCCGTCCTCGTCCAGTGCCCTCAAAGTACTCCCGCTGGGTGATTCCCGGGTGCAAGGGGGGCCGCCGGAACACGAGAGTTACCGCTACGAACTTTGGAAAAATTTCGTCAATGCCAACTGGGAAGTCGATTTCATTGGGCGCTACCGGGATGAATTCAGCTACGCTACGGTCAGCAGCCGGACCTTTGATCCGGACCACCAAGGGCTCGGGGGGGAGATTACAACGGGCCTGCTGACGACGCTACGTTCCTACCAAACCGGAGAATCTCCCGACGTTGCGCTGCTCGGAATTGGGGGCAATGATTTAGTGGAAAATGCCAATACACCCGCTGTGGCCGCGGAAAATATCCGGCAGATGGTGGTGGAATTGCGGCGGCTCAATCCCAACGTGACGATTTTCATCGAACAGATTGCCCCGGGACGTTCCGATCTGATGTCGGCCGAACTTACCGCAAAATGGACGGATTTTCAGACAAATATCGCGACTCTGGCTACGGAAATGAACACAACGGCTTCAAAAGTAGTCGTGGTGGACATGGCCACCGGCTGGTCAGACAGTTTGATGCCGGACGCGGTCCACTACAACCAAGCCGGGGCAAAGTTCGTCGCGGACCGCTATTTTACCGCGATCTCGGCGAATGTTGCGCGGTGATGTTCTACGCTACGGCATCGGTTTCCGGCCCACAAAGCGCAGCACTTTTCCCGTGCCATTGTGGAATTTACCCTCGGCGAGGGTGACTTTGGCATCCTCCAGAAGCAAGGGCTCGATCCCGGCAAAATCAGTGCGGATCATGGCTTCGTCCAGCAGCATGTCCAGGCGATTGGGGCCGCCTACGGCGGGATTCGCGGCCCGGAAGGGCAGGTGCGTCGTGGAGAAGGCTTCCAGAATGAGGTGCCCGCCGGGCCGCAACAGCCCCGCCAGGATCTGGTGGTAGGAGGACAAAATCGGTGGGGGGAAATGGGCGTATACCAGGCCAATCACGGCAAAGCTCTCCGGTGTATATCCGAGGTCGGGCAATTCCCCCACCCGATAATCGAGGGTGACACCGGCACTCGCCGCGAGATCTTCCGCCTTTTTCCGGGCCGATTGCGCGATGTCAAAGGCGTGGACTTCCCATCCCCGGGTTGCCGCGTAGACCGCATTGCGGCCTTCGCCTTCGGCTCCCATGAGAAGCTTGCCCTCCGGCGGAAGCGGGTCGATCTGCCGTTGGAAAAATTCATTGGGCGCGCTGCCGTACGCAAATCCTTCCTCCCGAAAGCGGGCTTCCCACATTTCTTTCATGGTGTTGTTGTTTATCCTAAAGCTAGGGGTTCGGCGAGACGCATGGCCCCCAACGCATTCGGTGCTTTTCGGGGCCGATCAGCCGAGGGAGGCCAATGCGGCATCGTAATTGGGTTCCTGGGCAATTTCTGGGACTTGCTCGTGGTAAATGATTTTGCCGGCTTCGTCCACGACCACCACCGCGCGGGACATCAGCCCGGACATGGGACCGGTGGTCATCAGCGTACGGTAACCGTCCGAGAAGGAGGAATTCTTGTATTCGGAGGCGGAGACGACGTTTTTGAGGCCTTCGGCGCCACAGAAACGGGCATGGGCAAAGGGGAGATCCCGGGAAATGCACAGCACAACCGTATTTTCCAGCGACTGAGCGGCTTCGTTGAATTTGCGGGTGGACATGGCGCAGATGCCGGTGTCAATGCTCGGAAAAACGTTCATTACGACCCGCTTGCCTTGGTACTGGCTCAAGGTGATGTCGGCCAGATCGACGCCGGTGAGGGTGAAATCGGGGGCATTCGTGCCGAGTGCTGGCAGTTGACCGGCGGTTTCTACCGGATTGCCTTGGAGGGTGATGGTGGCCATAATTTTTTGCGTATTGGGGTGAAGTTAAAATTGCGCATGTCCATTTTTTCCGAGCGCAATTAGGGGGATTCGGTGGCGAGATGCAATTTTTTTCGGGTGATTTTTTGGGGAAGAAGAAATGATTGTTGCCGTGCACTTGTCCGCTTGTATGCGTCCGGATTTCCGGCGGATTCTTTATCTTGCGGGTGATGAACACGGGAAAAGTTTCCGCCGAACAATTCGATTACCGCACCTACACGACACCGAAAAATTGGCTGTCGGCGTTGGCGATCTTGCTCAATTACCTGGTCATCGGTGGACTGGCTTATCTGAGCTACTTTCACCTGCATTGGGCTTTTTATCTGCCGATTGTATTTGTGATTGCCGTGCGGCAAAATGCCCTCATTGATGCCCTTGGTCACGATGCGACCCATTACAATCTATTTTCAAGTCGAAAGTGGTGCCGGCGTATGGAATTTGTGCTGTTTATTCCGTTTCTGTATTCATTTGACCTGTACCGAAAAGAACACGCGCGCCACCACGCTTTCCTGATGCAGGACGATGATCCTGCCTACCAGAACTACCAGCATTGGGGGGTGCTCGATCCGAATCCCAAGTGGACCTGGATCTGGTGGATCCGTCCGTTTCTGCTGTACGACCTGCCGTCCATCCTCACTGATTTTTGGGGCAACTTGCGCAGAGATGCCGATTTTCGCGCAAAAACCCTGATTTTCTGGGGCACGCTGATCGGTCTGAGCATTGGGCTGGGGTTTTGGCCCTTGCTGCTGCTCTACTGGTTGGTGCCGCTGCTGTGGCTGGTACCGGTGATCGAGTACTGGACGGAGGTTGCGGACCATTACGCGCCGGATCCCGAGGGCGATACGCGCGATTCCCGGGGCCTGTTTCTGGGCCGTTTTTTGCGGGGGCACTATGATGGCTACCACACGTTGCACCACCTTTATCCGCGGATTCCGTGGTACAATCTCAAGCGGGCTACCCGTGATTACGAGCGGATTCGAGGCGTGGAGAAAATCCACGGGCTCGGGGAAATGTTTGACATTTTGCAAGACAAACAGCACCCGGTGACCGCTCCGGAACCTTCGGCCGATCCAGTCTAGAGCGACCGGTTCTCCTTCGGTTACCGTTAGAGATTCTTGAAGAAACTTGCTTGCGAGTGTATCAGCCGGCGATTACCGGTCCCCAGAGTTCTTTGCGCAAGGCTTTGATGTCCTCGCGGAGGATGTAATCTTCAAACGGCACCATGCGATCAATCATACCATTCGGCGAAATCTCGATGATTCGGTTGGCCACCGAGTTGGTGAGCTGGTAGTCGTGTGAGGTGAAGATGATGTTCGAGACGGTTTCCCGCATGGCCTTGTTCAAGGCTTGGATCGATTCCAGGTCGAGGTGGTTGGTCGGCTCGTCCATGATCAGGAAGTTGGCCTGGGCAAACATCATGCGGGAGAGCATGCAGCGGACTTTTTCGCCTCCGGAGAGGACACTGACCTTTTTGAATACTTCCTCGCCGGAGAACAGCATGCGGCCGAGGAAGCCGCGGATGTAATGGTCGTCTTGGTCTTCGTCGGTGCGGAATTGGGCGAGCCACTCCATGAGATTCAGGTCCATTTCGCCGCTGAACCACTTGTCGTTGTCGTTGGGCAGGTAGGTCGGGGTGATGGTCTGGCCCCATTCGATGGTCCCGGTTTCCGGCTCGATTTCGCCGGCGAGGATATCGCAGAGGGCGGTGATGGCGGCCGGTTCCTGACTGAGCAGGGTGATCTTGTCGTCGCGCTGGTACAGAAAGCTGACGTCGCGGAAGAGGTATTCGCCATTGGGACCGCGGTAGCTGAGGTTGTCGACCTTGAGGATTTGTCCGCCCGGGGCGCGTTCCGGGGTGAAATTCACGTAAGGATAGCGGCGGCTCGACGGCTCCATTTTTTCGATGTCCAGCTTTTCCAGGGCTTTTTTCCGGCTGGTGGCCTGCTTGGATTTCGAAGCATTGGCGCTGAATCGGCTGATGAATTCCTGAAGTTCCTTTTTCTTTTGTTCGACTTTCTTGTTGCGGTCGGCTTGCTGGCGGCGCATGAGTTCATTGGACTCGTACCAGAAGGAGTAGTTCCCGCTGAAGAGGCGCGCTTTCTTGAAGTCGATGTCCACGATGTGGGTACACACCATATCGAGGAAGTAGCGGTCGTGGCTGACGACAATCACCGTATTGCGGTAGTCGGCGAGGAAGTTGGAGAGCCAGTTGACCGACTCGGGATCGAGGTCGTTCGTGGGTTCGTCCAGCAGCAGGATGTCGGGATTGCCAAACAGGGCCTGGGCGAGGAGGACCTTTACTTTTTGGGCCCCATTGAGGGTGCTCATCGGCTGCCAGTGGAAGGATTCGGCGACACCGAGCAGGCTGAGGAGTTCGGCGGCATCGCTTTCGGCGTTGTAGCCGTCCATTTCCCCGAATTTGGCTTCGAGATCGGCTGCCCGCATGTAGTCTTCCTCGGTCGCATTGGGATTGTCGTAGATGGCGTCTTTTTCCTGGCGGGTATTCCAAAGTTCTTCGTGGCCGCGCATCACGACTTCGAGCACGACTTTGTCTTCGTGGGCATAGTGGTCCTGGCGCAAAACCGCCATGCGGTTGCCTTCGTCGAGGGTGACCGAACCCCGGGTGGGGTCGACCTCATTGGAGATGATTTTGAGAAAGGTCGATTTACCGGCGCCATTGGCCCCAATGACCCCGTAGCAGTTGCCACGGGTAAATTTGAGATTCACCTCGTCGAACAAGACCCGGTTGCCAAATTGCAGGTTGAGATCAGAAACTGTCAGCATTTTGTAGGCGCGTTTAAAAAGATTCGAAATCAGAAGAACGGTTGGCCGTCCCGTCAAAAGCGCTGCAAAGTTACGCCCTTTCCCGGAAAGTAGTTGTTAAGGAATTGAGAAGAATTTTCTGCGGGCAGTTTAAATTTGAGTTGTGGAATTTGCTCCTGTGAAATTGCAGGCTTGAATGCAGTTAGGTGCTTGATTTTGGGAACCCTGCGGATCCTGTACTGTAGGAGATCCGATAAGCCTGGAAAATCTATAAAATCGTGCTGTATGCAGGCGACTCGGTCAGGCTAAGTTGTCCAGATTAATTTGCCATTCTATTCTGCCTAGACGCTGTTCAATGTTGCTCAAGTTATTTTGGATTTGCTTCGGCGTGGGCAATTTGCCGTAGACAAGGTTGGCAAAGTTGCCTTCGTAAGTTGAGCTCAACTCCGGCCAAACGGTGTCCAGCTTCGAAAAGATAGGGGCTTTTGCGGGATGGTTTGCCAGCCAGGAATTGTTGTTCTTGAAACTTTCAGCATCTTCCTGCCCCACGCGTACCATCATCTCATCAAATTTCTGGGAGGTGAAAAAATTCAGTATTTCCTGTCGTTGTAGCATTTGGTAGAGGTCATAGGTATGCCGGATCTTATTTTTGAGGTCTAAGATGGGGTTTGCCTGGTACGAAAAGCGCACCAGGCTCATGATTTTCTCGCAGAGGGTACGTTTGGGATCAAGGACTTTGATGCGAAAGGGTTCCATCTCAAACCCATTCAGGGTACTGACCTGGTCGAGTGTGCGCTGTTCTTCGTAGATGTAGCTGGCGATCTCTATCTCTTGCCAGGGCTCAGAATGCCCAAACCAAGTGGCCTCTACGATGATTACATCGCGAACCTGTCCGAAATCGCCCCGGAAACTTTTTTCGTATTGGTGGGCGGTTTTTCGAATCTGACCGCGCTTTCTGGTCAAGCCGTCGATGGAAATTTCGGGAAGGCTCGTTTCCATGAGTTTACTTATGGATTTTACCTTGCGATCCCGGGCTGCGTTTCTTTCGCCATCACGTTTCAATACCACTAGATCAATGTCTTCGGAGAACCGTTCAATCATTTTGTAGCATTTGGAAAGCGCGGTTCCTCCTTTGAAGACCGTGTAGGAGGCTATCTCAGGATCAGAAAATATCTGTTTCAGAGCGTACGTGACCCAGTAGTCCTTTTCAATGTAGATTTCGGGAATCTCTTTTCGATCCGAAGTGAAGCGGATCGCTTGCCGGAACAGCGCTGGGTGGGTGTGCAGTTTCATACTATATTCCATTCTTTGGCGGTGGGCAGTTCGATTTCGGCTTCGGGATAGCGGTACTGTGTGATGGGATTCAGGCGACTTTTCAGGCGTTGGCGGTAATCCCAATTGCCCGTTGCTTCTAGTAGCGCTCCGAGTAGGGCCCGGGTGGAAGGCGGATATTTCTCCGCTAAATCCACCATTTCCCGCAACGTTGGATTGGAAAATTTTACCAGGATTCCTTTTAGCCTGGCGCAAACGGTAGGAATCGGAGAATCGGGAATTTTCTTGATGTAGCGGATGGCGTCCAGAATTTGCAATTGGGGAATGTTTTCTTCCGTTATGGGGTTCTTCTGACGGATAAAGGAAATTTTGTATTTGCCGCGTTTGAAGGTGGGCCGGATGTCGTTGGCCGCCACTTGGATGGTATTGCTGATCTGGGTGGTGAGCCCCAGCTCAGGATAGATGCTCAAACCGCTCAGGTAGCCAATTCGTTTCCCTTCTCGCCACAGCAAGTCACTCACCACCTCTTTTTGGGGAGGGGCCAAAGGACCAAATACACTTTCTTCCGCACGGTAGTAGCGGCCCCGGCTCAGTTTTTTCAGTTTTCCCGCTTTCACCATGCGGTTGAGCGCCTTGATGGTAGCTTCGCGTTCCTCGGGTTGTTCCAATACATCCCGGTAGGTAAATACCTTGCTGTTGGGGATGTTGCTAACCTTGCTGGCCACCTTTTTGCTGATTTTCACGCCGCTTGTTTTGCCGAAGATACAAATTGTCCAGTAAATTTTAAAAAATACTGGACAAATAGATTTGTTGCTGATTTTGACGCAACTTGTTTTGTCGAAGTTGCCATTTGTCCAGTAAATTTTAAAATTTACTGGACAAATGGCAATGATGTTACTCAATTTGTCGATGACACTGCCGGACGGGAGAGCGTGGAATATGAAGATGGGTATCCCAGCCGTGACTCTTGTGAGCAGTCCTCCCGCTACAATTGCCTGATCGCAAAACCTTCCCCCTACTCCGAAAAAACACTCCGCAGCCACGCTTCGGTCGGAGTTTTGGCGAGGACCTTTACCACCGCGCCCTGGCGGAGGATGTATTCGCTGAAGCCGAAGTGGTTGCGACTGCTTTTCCTCCAGTCCAGCGTGTAGCCCATCCGGGTCCAAGGATAGCCGGCGGTGGAGGCGATCAGTCCGCGGTAGACGGGACCATATTGCGTTGTGTCTTGATAAGCCCCGGCGGGAAAATCGCGGCTGCAACTGCAATCGGCGATGTCGGGATCCCGGCAGGGGCGAAACAGATCGGCAGCCTGCACTTCCAGAATCAGAAAAACCTTGGTGGTATCGGCGGTGGGGGGTAACCCCAGTGCTTGCTCCAGGCGCAAGGCCTGCCGCTGTCCTCGCAGCCGATCCAGGTGGAATTGACGGCCCCTTGTGGGATATTCCGATGCTTGTACCACCCAGGTCAGGTAGGGCGAATCCAGGGTGTCCATTTCCCCGGGAGCGCGGTAGTAATCCCGGGCCGAAGCCACCGATTTCCAGGCGGCAACGACTAATTTGCCTGATCCGGACAATTCATCTGGGGTGATGGCATCGAGGTCCTTGTCGACGAGCGTGGCTCCACCGGAGGCGATGATCGCATCGGTTTCCGCCGTGTAGATGGCCTTTTGCTGGTCAAGCATCTTTTGGCTGACCTTCGAATTGTGGCAGCCGAGACCAGTGAAAAACAAGCCCAATAGCAGGCTAGGAATTAGGTTCAGTTGTTTCATGACGGGACGCGTTTCGCAGGAAGGGATTGAAGATCTCTCACAATTTACAAATCCGTACGGAAAATTTGAAGAGTTCCGGACAAAGGATTGGATGCACAAACGTCTCCCAACTTGCGGCGGCACTTACCATTATCACGGTCCGCCCGGGTCAGTCCTGGATCAAGCCCGTACGGGTTCCATCGCCTCGGCCAATTGTTGGGTTGCGTGGACCGCATCCTTGAACCAGGCGTGGGTGCCGTCGAAGTCTTCTTCCCCGGAGTGGGCTTCCCAGGACAGGGTGTACCCGAGGAATGTGCCGTCCTCGCGGGTCACCACCTCACTTTTAATGTAGCCGCGATATTGTGGATGATCTTTCAACTCAAAGGTTGTTGATCGGGCGGATGGGTCCACAGCAATGATTTCCTGGACGGTGATCCCATTGCGTTGCATCACCCGCAGGACGCGCCCGTCGGGCCAAGCTTCGAAGCGAAAAGTACTCACCCCGGAGACGTATTTGACGGGGTTGTCCACCTTGTCGCGGAGGACGGTCCAAAGGTTGTCGGCGGAACTGTTGACGGGGAGGAGATAATGGATATAAATCATTTTGTTGAACGGTAGTGTGAAAAAGGCATAACTAAATGGCTATTTAGAAGGTTTGGAATTTTAAACATTAAACAAAACATGAATACTGCGGAATATCTCGCCATGCAAGACGCGTACAGCGCGAAAACCAAAGGCGCCAAAGATGTGATCGACAATACCCTGCCGGTGGCCGAACGCGCCCTCGCGGAACTCCTTCCGAATTTCAGCGCGGACCAGTTTACCCTGGCCGATTATGGGGCAGCGGATGGCGGCACTTCCCTAAGTTTGATGCGGGCGATCCTGGACAAAGTCAGCGCGGCCCACCCCGACCTGGCTTTGCACCTCAACTACTCGGACTTGCCGGACAACGATTTCAATGCCATCGGCAAGATGCTCTTCAGTCTTCCCGGAACTGATGCCCCCATCCAGCATACCTATCCGAACCTGACCGTCAGTACGAGTCCCGTGTCGTTCTACGAGCGGATCTTGCCCCCGCAGCAGTTGTCATTCGGCTTTTCCGCCACCGCAATGCATTGGTTGGAACACGCACCGATCCCGATCAGTGACCACGTCCACATCGCAGCCAGCCAGGATTCGGCAGCCCAGGCCGCTTACCGCCAAAAGGCCCACGAAGACCTCTTGCGCATATTTTCCCACCGCGCCGCTGAGATGCATCCCGGAGCCTATTTCCTATTGGTCAACTTTGGCATCGACGGGCAGGGGCGCTTCCTGGGCAATACCGATGGCGTCCACATGTTCAACAATTTCTACCACCTTCTGCAAGAAATGGAGGGTGAGGGCCGCATCACCGCCGAAGAAATCCGCCAGGTCAATTTCCCGCAGTACTACCGCTCGGCCGCCGATTACCACGCTTTGGTAAACGATGACCGGATGGAAGGTAAATTGGAGGTGGTGTCCATCGACGACTTGCACACTGTCTGCCCTTACCGGGAGCAACTGCGCGCCAGCGGCAACTATGACCGATTCATCAAAGAATACCCCGGAACCTTGGAGACCTGGAGCTACCACGTGTTTTTCCAGGGGTTGAGTACCGAGCGGTCGGAAGCAGAGCGGCACGCATTGGTACGGTCATTCTACGACCGGTACCGCGCCCAAATCGCGAAAAATCCCGACGATCACGGAATGGATTATGTCCACCATTTGGTGCTGTTGCGCCGGGTGTAGTGCGATGCGTTCCGTGCAAGATCAATCTTCACTTTTTCCCTTTCGGCGGCGAAAAAGAATGACGGTGCCGGCAATGCTGGCCACCAACATGATGAGCGAAACAGGTACCGCCGCGACTACAATGGTCTGCTGGAACAGGGAGATGGCATTTTCCTGGCCCACCACCAGTACCGCAGCGGCAATTACTGCCATGGCCAGGGCCCAAAAGACTTTGCTGAGTTTGCTCGGCTCCCGGTCGCCACTGAAGATACTGGCCACACTCAGGGCGATGGAGTCGCCGGTGGTCGCCATGAAAAAGAAGATCAGCGGAATGGCAAATGCGATCAGCAAGGTCCGGAATGAGGTCTGATCGATGATCGCCAGAAGGGCGGCCGGCATCCCCGATTCATTGAGCGCGGCGCTGATGGCGCCCCCATCCTGTTCCAACAATATACCGGAACCACCGACCACACTGAACCAAAAGTTTGTGATGAGCGGGGCGACCAGGGCGACGGTGAGGAAGATCTCGCGGATGGTGCGGCCCTGGGAGACTTTGAACAGGAAAATGGCCATGATCGGTCCGTAGCCCAGGAACCAGCCCCAAAAGAAATGCGTCCAATTGTGGGTCCATTCCGCACCCGAATCGGCAAAGGTGAGGCCGGGAAAGTTGGCCAGGAAAGTGCCAAAGGCATCGCCGACCAGGCTGAGCCATTCACTGCCATTGATCGACAGGAGGATAAATGCGCCAAATACTCCGCAAAGCGCCATGTTGAGGATGCTCAGGACCCGGATTCCCCGGGCAATTCCCCGCACCGCCGATATCGTGTACACCGCCGCCAGGAGCGAAATCAGAATCAATTGGGTGGTAACCGAATCGGGCAGGGGCGTGGTCGAACTCAGGATGTAGCTCAGTTGTACCCCCAGAAATCCGATCGGTCCGATGGTGCCGATCAAGGCGGAAATGACCGCAACCGCATCCACGACGTGCCCAAGTGCCCCTTCGAGGTAGCGCTGAGGGACAACCGGATAGAGGAGAGCCGCCGGGCGATTGCGCAGTTTTTTCTTGCGAAAGACAGCTTGCAACGGGACAATTGCCATCGTACCCAGAGCGGTCCAGGCCAGAAATCCCCAATGAAAGTAGGATTGGGCCAGCGCAGAAGATGCTCCCGGTTGCGCAGCCAGGGTCGGCGGAGTGTTCTGCAAATGATACAGCGGTTCCGCTGCTGACCAAAAGATGCCCCCGCCGGCGAGCAGCGTACTCAAAATAATCGCCAGCCAACTGAAATAGCCGAGTTCCGGCGGCTGGTCTCCGAGGCGCTTTTTGCCCAGGGGAGAAGCGGCAATCGCAATCGTCACCCCAAAAAGGAGAAACACCAACAACTGCCAGAACCAGCCAAAAGCTCGGGTGGACCAGGCAAAGGAAACCCCTACTGCCCCTTGATAGCTGTCCGGAAAAAGCGCCAGCCAGAGAAACAACAGCACAAAGAAGCCCCCGATGATTCCCTGGGTAAGTTTTTGGTGTTTTTCAAACATACCTTGGGGCAACTCTGTCATAGGGGGGCTTGTTCAGCGAGTTCCGGGAAAATGTTTTTCCTCACCGGATCGTCCGCCCCATTGCGCCAAGCACCAGACCAAACCGCAGATTTGCGTAGAGACGGGGAAGCCAGTGTTCGCGCCGGAAGGCACGTATCCCGGGGCGCATCCCGACTTCCATCCCGTAATAGTATCCGATATTGCGTTTGCGGAGCAGAGAAATCCAGTTTGCCCCCACGCGGAAGCCCCATCGGTGGGCGTGGAAAGCGGAGTCAATGGCGTACTCGCCGGCGGCCAGGGGCTCATCCGGGGTCACAAAAGTTCGGCCCGGGGCAACGAGTACCGGATCCAATTGCACCAAGGGGGCAAAAATGGCGTCGGCGTAAAAGACCCTTCGGACGCGTTTGTGGAGGTAGCCTCGGTTCAGGTTGAGGATTTCAACAGTGGCATTCTTGGTTCGGGCGCTGCTCAAACCGAAATACACTGCGGAAGTGTAAAAATTGGTGTGGAGGGAGCGGCAGCAAGGTGACTCTGCGCGGTTGCCGCCGTCATAGAGCAAGGTACCATCGTCGGCGATCAATTGCCGGTGGGGGGCAAAATCAGCGTGCAGCGATCCTTGGTAGTGCAGCGTACCCAGCCGAAGTGCGTGGGAAAATTGGCGCACCAGCGGGAGCTTTCCCACCCGATCCACCGAGGTGTGGTCCCAGTCCCGCACTGTGTCGTAGGTGAAATCCAGGTAGTACAGGCGCTTGTGTTGGCGGAAAAAAATCTCAAATCCAGCGTCAAAAATGAAGAAACGGCGGACTTGGTTTTTGGCGCGTGACCATTGGGCCTGGGTGTGGTGGTAATCAAATCGCCCGCGAAACGGCTGATCGATTTGAACATTCAGCCGTCCGATCTTGGGACTGGTGTAGATAAAATGGAAGGCGCGGCCCAACTCGCCTCCGTTCAGGGGCCGACCGCCACCGTAGAGATTGGGGATGAACAGCAGGCGGGGAAATTCTGCCGGGGCATCAAGCCGCTTTTCATACTTGAATTTCACCCGGCGGATGTAGGTAACATCATCGTCATCTTCCCACCACCAGTCGTCCGGGCAACTGTCAATTTGGGCCGGGAGAAAAGTCGGTAAGCAGAAAAGGAGGACAAGTAGGTAAAGGTTTGTTTTCATAGGCCGAGGGAATGCGGTTAGGCGGGGTTTTATCCGATCATAGTGAAGCTATCATCTATAAAAGTAACCAATTTTTTCGGAAATCGTTTGGTCGGGGGAAAGGATTGGTGCCGGCGGTGATCCGCCCCTGATCCCGTTATTGCCCGAATAGATCCACAATTGTGGCGATGCGGTCCCCGGTGCGCAATCGCCGCTCCACTTCCACGACCACCGGATCATCTTGCCAGCGGTTCAGGTAGGTGACCGCGTAGTCGGCCGCCGACTGGTATTCCTGGGCGGCCAGCGCCACGTGCATCCCGATTTTCAGGGTGCGTTCGTAGGGCGGATATTTGATGCGTACCAGATCGCGCACGTAGGGATAGGCGGCCCGGAACTGTTTCATTTCGAAGTGGGTGACGGTGAGAAAATAGAGGTTGCGCCCGAGTCGGGGGGAATAGGAATGCGCGCGTTCCAGGTACGGAATGGCGGCGGCGGGATTGCCGGTGCGGCGGTGGTGCAACCCCACTTCGAGCAATAGTCCGGCGTATTCGCGGTCATTGCCCGGGGTAGCGTACGGAGCCAGGTCTTCCAGGGCGTGGACCCGTTCCGCCTGGGCAGAAACACTGTCGGTGGCCAGCTCCGCCGGGGTCAGCAGGACGGTGCTGCTGCCGATCCAATAAGTTTTGTAGTTCCAGCGGCCCATGGCCGCATAGCGGTCACTCAGCGAAGCGGGGGAAGCATTTACCAGGAAAAAAGTCATTCCCAGCACCACGAGTCCCAGCACCGGACCCGCCGCATGGCGCACCGCCATTTCCCTTTCCACCTGGGCGTAGACCACGACCAGAAAAGACAGGGCCACCAGCCCCGGCAGCACAAACAGGTCCCAGTCCACCGAAGCCGCCAACAAAGGATTCAGGGCAAAAAATACGATCAGGTACAGCACCAGCGTCGCACTCAGCATCAGCACCAGCGGGGCCCGCCAATCAATCTTGCGGCGCAAAAACGTAAGCGGTGGCACGAACAGCAGGAGGGCGGCCGAGGACCACAGGAACATCAGGTTCAGATAGTCCAAAAAATGCGCCGCGCTGAAGAGGTTGTAACGGTCCAGGGGCGCCGGTTCGCCGGTGTAGAGCGGCAGAAAAAGGGTATTTTCAAACTCTTCTTTCGAGAATTGGCGGGGGCCATCGTGATTGGCGAAGACCACAAAGTAGGCGTACGCCCCGATGGACAGCGCCGGCAAAAAGTAATAGACCAGCAGTCCCGACCAGCTCCACCCGCCCCGAAATCCGGGCAGGACCCTGGCAAGTGCAGCATCGATTTTGCCCCAGCTAGTTGCCAGTTTTTCCCGGTAATGCCAGGCGTAGGCCATTGCCAGGGTCGGAAACAGGAGCCAGTTGGTGATGTGGGTCTGCAGGATGACCAGGAAAATGAACGGCAGCGCGAAGAGCCAGCGGCGGCTCCCGGTCTGAAAGTAGAGGCCCAGGGCGCTCACCCAACCCAGGATGCCCACGTACGCGATGCTGTAGGTCTCGTAGTGGCCGGCGAATACTTGTAAAAATGGCGCGGTCAGACCGACGGTGATAAAAAGCCTGCGCCAGCCCGTTTCCCGCAAGAACAAATGGCAAAACCGCACCCACAATCCGATAAAAATCCCGCCGTAGACCGCGCCCAGCAGCCGAGCCACTTCGACGCCATTCATCCCCAGCAGCCAGGAAAACAAGTTGTTGAGTTGGTACCAACTCCGCAATCCGACCTTGGAACTGAGCCAGTCCGGCTGCAACAACTCGCTGATCAGCCGTCCGTCCCAGTCCTCAATCGTCAGGTCGATGTCCTGGCGGATAAATACCGAGTCGCCGTAGCGGTCCAGCGCGATGGGGAAGCTGTAAAACAGCACCGCCCCGAGGATGCCCAGGCCAAACGCCCACCAGCGGGGATCGAGTCCGGCGGGAAGCTCCGGGAGCGAGCCTGGTTTGAGGAAGCGCGGGCCCACAAAGCAGCCCGCCGCGAGTAGGAGTACGGCCAACTGGACCGGCAAGGGGAGAAAGCCTGGATTGTTGGTTCCCCAGAAAGGCTCCGGAAACGCCATCCCCAACAGGTAAAACCCAAACAGGACCGCTCCGGCGAGGAGGATCCACTGCGCATGTTTCTTGGGGTCCGGATTTTGCATATCGCCGAGCGGCAATTTATGCATTTCCCGGATGCGGAGGAAGTCGGGCAACCTGGAGTTGCGGCGGATTGGAACCGCGATTGTCGCCTCCTTGCCGGTCGCGTCGGTCGTCTGGATTGCCCGCCCCCCAAATGACCAAAGGCCACCCGGAGGTGGCCTTTGGGGCAAAAAAACCGATAAAATTACTCGTGAGTGCTCCGGACGATCACCTTCTGCTTGGTGATCCGCCGGCCGTCGTTGATGCGGAGCATGTAAATGCCGTCCGGCAGTTCCGGGAGGCGGAGTTCCCAGGTGCGGTTTCCGGCGGGAAGCTCGGCACTGAGGACCGACTTGCCCGAGAGGTCGAGCATCTGGATCTGCCAGGGGAATTCGGTCGTAGCGGTGGCTTCCAGGGTCACCGATTCGTGGGCGGGGTTGGGGTAGATGTGGACGGCTTCTTCGCCGCTTCCGCCGCCCAGGCCGGGATTGGCCATCTTAGAGGAGGCCATCAAGCTCACCGTTTGGGTGGAGATCCCGGGCTTGGTGCAGGGGCACTGCACGATGTGGGTGATCTCGTAGCGGCCGTAGGGGAAACGACCGGGATCGAAGTCGGGATCCGGGGTGTCGGTTCCGTCGTAGTTGGCGAAGCTCAGGTCGGACAGGCCATTCCAGGACGAAAGCGAAAGCTTCTTGGCGGGATCGCAGACCCCAAAATTGTCCAGGCCACAGACGATCCAAGAGGAGAAACAGCCGGGATCCAGCGCCGCCGCACTGGCGTTGACCGTGGAGTAGGTGCCCTCGTCGTTGGGAGTGGTGGTAAAGGTCGGAGAGGGTGTGGAGGGGAAGCCTTCTTCCCGCATCGAGATGTTGTCGATGGCGAGGTCGTTGCCGTCGCCCATTTCGTTTTCCGCGAGGCGGATCTTGAAGGTGTAGGCGACTGGGCCGGTGTTCCCGGCAGTGCTGAAGCCAACGTTGATCAGCTCCCAGGCACAAGGATCACTCGGATCCACGTCCACGGTGTAGCTGGCCAGGACCGTGCTGCCGGCCATGATGTCGATTTTGGGCAAGACATCGAAGGCACAGGTGGGCAAGTTCTTCACCCGGGCGCAGAAGATGAAGCTTTTGTCTTCGTCCAGGGTGTAGGTATTGCGCCAGACGGTTTTTTGGCCGGAGAGGTTCGTGCGGCCATTGACCACCAAAAAGTCGTCCTGGTCATCGCAAGTTACTGAATTGACCACGTTCCAGTTCGGACTGATTTGGGCGGCGGTGGCACCATTGACGATGGCGTACTCGCCCGGTTGCAAGAGGTCGTTGACCGGGTCGCCTTCGACCGTGTAGCCCGAGTTGAAACCGGTGTCGCCCAGTTCAAAGTCGGAATTCGTTTGGAGGTTTTTGCCTCCCCCACAGCAGTATTCTGCCGCTGCATTGCAGGGATCAAAGTTGTCCAGGGCCAGCCCGAAGTTGCTGCCGCCGAGCGGGGCGAGGGTCACCTTCTTGATCGGGCCCACGTTGATGAAGGACCAGGAAGTCGCGAGGCCGTTGCCGGCGGTCGGATGCGTGTAGTCGAGTTCGATTACATCGAGGACATTGCCCAGATCGTCCCAGGCGATGATCCGCCAGGCCTCAGTTCCGTCAACGTCCAGGATGTCCCCGCTGCACTGCAGGGTGTAATTCGTCCAGACAATCACCAAAGAATCTGGGCTGGAGTTGACTACCCCATCATCGGTGATGAAGAAACAGCCAGCTCCAGCGCTGGGATCCGGCATGTCCACGTCCGTGGAACCAGGAACCGCGCATTGGAGATCATCGATGCCTTGAAAAGCATAGTAGGTGCTTCCGCCGACCTGTGCCAATTTGGGGTGCAAGCCGCTGGTTTCACTGAGCAGATAAAAAGTGACACCGCAGTCGCCCGCTGCGTACTCGGTCGAAATATCATCTCCTTCGGCGTAGCTGCCCGGTAGACTTTCAAAATCGATGCGGGTTTGGGCGTGGGCAAAAAAGCCAAAACAGCAAATTAAGGCGGTAAGAGAGAGTTTTAACACAATTTTCATAGAGTGAATCTGTTATTGATTAATAAGGAATGTTTGTACCAAAGCTAGTGGGTTGCTCGCCCCGGAACCGGGTGCTTTTGTGAAGGGAAGTCCCCGCTTTGAATTCGCCGGGTTTGGGTTTGAATTCGCGGTTGGGGAGAAAGTAAGAGTGCGCGGACCGATCCGGAATGGTGGAGGAAAATCGATAATTTACGCATGCAAAACCGCTGCCCCGGGGGAATGGCCAGCTTGTCGTCTCCCGGATTACTGGAAAGTTAGACGGGTTTTCTGACTCAGCCCACCATGCGCTCCAACAGCCGCAAGACTTGGTCGCGCCGCCGGGTCGCCACCGGAACTCCGATTCCATCCGACAGGTGCAGCATCATGTTGGGCCGGTCAAATCGGTCCACAAAGTAGAGGTTGACCAGGTGCGACTGGTGGCTGCGGGCAAAGTGGGCTTCGGACAAGAGATCGGCAAAATACTTCAGGGAGCGGGAAACCAGGATGGAACGCCCGTCCCGGAGGTAGACCGTCGTGTAGGAATTGTCGGCCTGCAAGCGCACTATATCGGCCACCGCAACCACGTGGATGCTATCGAGCGTCTTGAGGGTGAGGCGCCGCGGGGCCGTTTGGGTTTGGGCAAAATGGCGGAGCGAGGGGCGCGGTTGCCGCAAGGTCTGCGCGCGGGCGATGGCTTCGCGAAACTCCGAGGGGCTGATGGGTTTGAGCAGGTAATCAATGGCATTGAAGCGGAAGGCACGGATGGCGTATTCGTCGTAGGCCGTGACAAAAATGACCTGAAAATCGATCTCTTCCAGCAGCGCGAGCAGGTCAAATCCGGTGCCATCCTGCAGGCGCACATCGAGGAAGACCAGATCGGGCCGCTCGGCTTCCAGCATCGCCGTGGCCGACGCAACTGAGTCGGCTTCCCCCAGGATTTCGAGGTTGGGGGCGAAGCGGCGGAGGTAGTTGCGGATGACTTGCCGGGCCCGGGTTTCATCGTCGACGATCAGTACTTTGGTCATGGGGTTGCGGTGGTTTGGTAAGGAATTTTCAGGGTGATCCGGGTCCCGCAGGGTCGGTTTCCGTCGTGGAGGTCCTCGACCTGCAGCGCCAGGTCGATGGGGAGGCGTTCGTTGAGCAGGCGCAAGCGTTCGCGGGTGATGACCATGCCCACGCCTTGGCGACGGGAGTGCCCCCGGTTCAAGGCCGCGGCAGCTTCCCGCCCGATGCCATTGTCCTCAATCGTACAGCGGAGGTGGCGCGATTCAGCGGCAATGCGGAGGCAGACCCGGCCGGCGCGCTCGGTGTGGGCCAGGCCGTGGACCACAGCATTTTCGACGAAGGGCTGCAACAGCATCGGGGGCACGGTGATGCGTTCGGTTGGGAGGGCGGGGTCTACCTGCAACTCAAATCGGATGCGGTCGTCGAAGCGCAGGGCCTCGAATGCCATGTACTTTTCCAGCAGTTCCAATTCCCGGGCCAGGGCGACTTCGGAGCGGCGGCTGTTTTCGAGAATGAGTCGAATCAGGCGGGAGAAATCGGCGAGGTATTCCTCGGCCTTGGCGGTTTCGTTGGCGGAGAGGTAGCTCTGGATGGCGTTGAGGGTGTTGAAGAGGAAGTGGGGGTTCATTTGCGCCTGCAAGGCCTGTTTTTCCAATTCCAGGATGCGGGTGCGGACCTGTTCGCGGCGCTTGACTGCCCGGACCCGCCAGCGGAGGAACAGCACCCCCAACGTCACGATGTAAGCTGCGCTTCCCAGGAAAAACCACCACCGCTGCCACCAGGGCCGGGCGATGCGGAATGCGGCCAGGGTCTGCGGTGGGGTCCATTCGCCGTCCAGGCGCGAACTCTCCACCGTAAATCGGTAGTCCCCGGGGGGAAGCTTGTAGTACTGGACCCGGCCCCGCAAGGACACCAGGCGGTTGTCGTCGAAACCCTCGAGCCCGTAGCGGTAGCGCACCCGGCCCCATTGGTGGTAGGAGATGCCGGTAAACTGGAAGTCAAGGGTGTTTTCTTCCGCGGATAATTCGAGGGTTTGGCCGGGGGTGATTGCCACTTCCGCGCCGTTTATGCGCAACTGGTTCAGATGAAGCCGGGCGTCGCGCTTGACTTCGGGGATGTCCCCGACCACGAAGTAGGTGAGGCCGTTGCTGGTAGCGGCCCAAACCTTGTCCTGGTGGACGTAGACCTGGTTGATTTCGTTTGAGAGCAAGCCATCCTGAGCGGTAAACTTGCGGACCTTCCAGGCATTGTCCTGGCGAAACAGCAGGACGATGCCTTGGTTGGTCGCCAGCCAGATCCGGTCATCTTGATCCACAAACACGTGTTTCACCAAGCCACCGGTCCACTTGTCCAGGGCCGGAATCGGCCCCAATTGGGTGCCTTGCATCGCCCACAAGCCACGGTCCCGGCTGCCCACCAAAAGGATACTGTCCTGAAAAAATACCAGTGACGTCACGCTCTCGGGGTAGGCGGGATTCGTGGCGGAGACATTGGTGAACCGACCTTCCTGATAAACGAACAGATTGCCCTCGGATACCATCCAGATCCGCCCCTGCGGATCTTCCGCGACGTGGCGGTACCGCAGCTTCTTGATAGCCATGATTTCAACCGAGTCTGCGCGGATTTTGAGGAGGTGGTTGCGCGCGCCCAAAAGATGTCCGTCCCGGCTCTGACTGATTCCATCCAGTTGCCAGCCGATGCCGTGGGGAACGATGGCGGGTTGCGCGGCTCTGAGATCCAAGCGATGCAATTCGGCCACCAGGTAGCCGATCAGGAATTGGCGCTTTTCCGGGAGGGGGAGGATCGTCCGGATGCGGTCGTCGTTGCGTTTTGGTGAGGCATTGCTGAGTTGTCGGATTAGTTTCCCTTGGACCACCAAAAAGTTATTGTCAAACTGCCCGGCGGCCAGTACTGTATCGCCGATGCCGTTGAGCAGGCGGATGTTCATTTCTTCGCCGGACAGCCCCAAATCGATGTTGCGAAAGCCCACCGAGCGCAGGTAGAATACGCCTTGATCCAGCGTGGAGACCCAGTAACCGCCTTCATCGTCCCGGAAGATTCCGCTGAAATTAAGTGCCGGCAGATCAATCGTGTCCCGCTCGGGCACCTCCGTGGCGAGGTCCAGCCGGTACAATCCCTCTCGGGAGCTGACCCACAGGTGCTTCCCGTCCAGATCAAGGTGGTTTAGCACCCCGGAGAAGTGCAGCTTACGGGGCGCTTTTCCGGCCCGGAAAAGATAGACATCGTTCAGGTAGGCGAAGGCAAACTGTTCGGTGCCGTCCCCGACATACCAGGGATGGGCCTTGCCCAGTCCGTCGATCCACATGGTGGTATCAATCAGGGGCAAGTCAATCCGCACGCGGGCACGGCTCTGCCACTCCAGGGGGCGCTGTCGTTGGTCAGGGGTGAGCATCTGGTCGCCGCGCACCTGCCCCTGGTCCCGAAAAAAGAACAAGTTGTACTCCCGGTCCGGGATGGTGTCGACCAGCCGGCTTTCCGGCGAAACGACGACGGAATTGCCTTTTGCCGCGAGGATGTTCAGATTCCCATTTTGGGAAAAATAGATCTCGGTGGCGATCTTGCTTGACAAGTAGTGCTTGAGGTCGATTTGCTCCGCGAATCGGTGAAATTGCTTCCCGTCAAAATAGCAGATGCGGTTGTGTTTGGTGAGGAACCAACGGCGGCCGAAAGCATCGCGTGTGGTCCGAAAAACCGCATTGCTGGGCAGACCGTCGGCGGTGGTGTATATCCGCAAGGTGTAGCCATCGAACCGCGCGAGGCCGTTGTCTGTGAGGATCCAAATGAACCGCTCATCGTCTTGCACGACTCCGTACACTTCTGAACTGGGCAAGCCCTCCGCGGTAGAAACCCGCAGGTAGGGGAATTGCTGGCCGGACAGCAGGCTACAATTCCAGCACAAAATGGCCCACAACCCGGTCATCCGGTAGAGGAATTTGCAAATCATGTTGTACATCTCGGTTTGTTGGTGCTGAGCCTAATGACCCAAATAAGTTAGTAAATAATGGCCAAAGGACCCCGGAAAAAGACGAATGCCCCAATTCTTGCCCGATTTGGGGTGGAGGACCAATCCCCCCAACCCACAAGTCCGCCCCCCCTTCATGAATCAGGGAGGGCGGACTTGTTGCAGGTTTACCGCGATTTATTCTTCCGGCGAAAGGTACTTGTAGACCACGCCGGCCAGAATCGCACCGACAATCGGAGCCACCCAGAACAGCCACAACTGCTCCAACG
>JBCCQH010000124.1:0-20922 GCA_039024435.1 Bacteroidota bacterium | reverse complement strand
GCAAAATCGCAGAATTAAATTTAAACCGCCTCTCAGAGGCGGTTTAAAATTGGTTTGTGAAATTTGCTAGCGCAGATTTTTTTGTCCCTTGAAGCTCATTGTGGAGTCCATAGCCTGAGCTATGGGCGAGAAAATAGCTGAAGAGGGGCGGAAAAAGATGCTATAGCAAAATCGCAGAATTAAATTTAAACCGCCTCTCAGGGAATTTGAAATCCCGCTGGTGCTGCCGGTAGATTGCGGGTCACCAAAATAAAATCCACAAAGTAAAACGTTTCGGTACCGATGGTGCCGGAGATGGGGGCCAGTTGGATCTCAACCGCATTTACCTGGGCGAGGTCAGACACCGGCTGAGTGCCGAGAAATTGGTTCAGGGGGATTTCCGCCGTTTGCAAGACGATGTGGGTTGCGTCGAAGTAGCCACCATTGTCCCCGACTTCAATGCTCCACCGCTTGGTGGGATAGGCGCGGTAATGCAGCGAAGAGATGGCGGACCCGGCCACCGTTTGTCCGAATGGATTGGTGCCGGACTTGAGGCGCAAACTGTAGTTGCGGAGGTTGACGTTGCGCCGTTCCGATTCATTGCGGGGATTGTAGCTTTTGGTGTAGCGGAAACTGAAATGCGTTTTTGCGATGAGGCGATCCGTGGCCGCGATGGGAATCCGGATGGTAAGCCCTTCCGTGGCCGGACGGGTAAATGCCTTTACGCCGACTTGGTTGGCGAAAACGAAATTGCCATCGACGATCTCGTCATCGAGTTCGGCGACAGTTTGGATGGCCACGCTGGCCCCGGTAGTGGTATTGACGGCGGTGATGTTGCCATTGTCCAGCAGATTCAGCGCCGGTGGACTGTCAAATGGATAGGGAAACTTCCAGGCCCGCTCGATGTCCTGCCGGATGGAGGGCGCGCGCAACTCGCCGGTGTAAAAGCCGTAGCGGTGGTGCTCGTCGTTCAGCCCCGCGAGAAAAGCATTGCCGATGGCCGCTTTGGCGAGGTTTTCGTGGCCCCGGTTGGAGAGCATCCGGATGGGACTTTGACCCCTGACGTCCCGGTTGATGGACCGGCGCAAATCGGGCAAGCGGCGCCACACCGAATTGAACCGGCCGTGGCTGGCCCCGTGGCTGAAAACCATGGCCTTGGGGCAACCAGCATCCTCGTAAGAATTGAACGAGTCCTCGTTTACATCGTTGTCGTGGGTGCTGGCGACGGCCAGAAAAAAGGTGCCGGTTGAGTTAAACAGGGTGAGATTGTCCGGTGGCTGCAGGGCCACCACCGTTTTCAGGGCGGTGAGGCTGGGACTGCCCAGCAGGGCCATGCAATCCATGAGCCGGTGGTAGAGGTGGTTGCTCGTGTCCAGGGACGTTTCGAACGACAGGTGGTTGATCATCGAGTTCCGGTTGTAGGGACCGGGCGTGCGGGGCAAGGTGAAAAACGTAGACGTAACCGGGTTGGTGTAGTTGCTCGGGGCGGTGCCGTTGCGCGGCATGAAGAACGGCTGGACCAACTGCACCGCGGTGGCACCCCGTGAATGCCCCATGAAGCCAAGCTTCCCAAAATTCAATTTCCCGTCCAGCGCCGATTTGAGGGACCGCAGCCGCGCTTCCGGACTCCCGATGGGGAGGCGTCCTTCAAGGGCCAGGGCCTCGTGCAGTGGAATGATGTTGCCGTCGCTCTTTTTCACGAAAATCAACTGCCCGATGCTCAGGGGATTTCCGGCGACCTGCCGCAGCATTGCCATGATGAGAAAGGTCGTTTGCAGGCGGTATTGTTCCTGGAACTCGTCGTGGCCCCCGTCGTTCATGTAGTTGGCAAAGTTGACGTCGGCGGAAAGGCTGGCCACTCCGTGGTCGCCCAGGTAGCGCTGCAGGTAACGGTAGCCGCGGTAGCTCAGGGTTTGGGAGGTCGGCGCGGTCCGGGGCACGTAGGAGGGAGCTTGCCCGTGGATGATGGCGGCTACAGGATAGGCCGCGTCCTCTTCCTCGCCGCGGGGAAGCACCAGGTGGGCGTTCAGCGGCAGAAGTTTTTCGTTTCCCGTGTGGGTGGCGAAAATGCCCAGATTGTCCAGAAGATTGAACTTTTCCAGGTGGCGGCGTTCCACACTGTTGGCATCGGCCACGGCGGCCATTGCGGTCCGGTGGGACTCCAAAAATGGATTCAAGGTCGTGGTGCCGCCGACCTCAAAGTAGAACCGCGCGTAGAGCCCGTAGCGGTTATTGATGTGGAATTCTCGATAAGCCATATTGTCCTCGGCTGCGCCGCATCGCGGCATTTGCCCTTCAATTCAGTTGCAATTGTCGGACCGTCGGGCGCTCAGCCCAGATCCGGTCGTAGGTCGATGCCCGGCCCAGTTTGGCCTGGCGTGCGGATGTTGGTGATGATGCCGTAGCCCCCCGCAATTGTCTGTCCTAAGCGGACCTGCCCTTTCACCAAGTAATCGGAGGTCCAGTTGATCTCGACCAAGCGCTGCCGTGAAGTGCGGGGCACCTGTTCCTGTCGGATGAGCCGGATCCGCGAAATCAGCGGTTGGGCCAGGTAGCTGTTGGCTGTGATCACCGTTGGAGAGAGGAAATTGAACTGTTCCACGATCTTGGCGTGGCGGCTGGCGATAATGGCGTGGGGCAGACTCAGGTAGCGGTCGGAGTTCGTCCAGGTATCGAGGAAGGTCTTCAGGGTAAATCGCTGCTCGAATTCCTGAACGTTGAGGATCCCAACAAATGAATAACGCACCCGCAAAGCATCGGCGCCGGTGATGTCTTTCAAAACCGTGAACTCCGCATTCGGGAGGTCCACGCTGAAGTCGATTCCGGGCAAGAGGGATTCGCTGCGCTCGGTTAAGAGGCCTTCATCAAAGACCACTTTCATCTCCAGCGAATCGGCCAGGGGCGGGCTGCTCAGAGGATAGGGACCCGCGGGGTTGCCCCCGTTTACCGCGATGCGTTGCCGGCCTTCGACCGGTCGGGGTTGGGCGGTGGTATCGTCGGGCGGTGACGCCAGGACCGTATATTCCTCCGCTTCCAGCGACCACTTGGGACGGGAAGACTGCGTGGGGTCAGTGATGGGACCCGGGCGAATTGCCGAATTGACGCTCGACACTTCTCCGGCCAGTCCGACCTTCAGGTGGTTGATGATGATTTGGATCAGCTCCTGTATCACGGGCTCTGCGTTTGGGGTGGATGGACCCGGAGGATGCGGGCGATCTTCCGGGAGAGTGCGAGATGAACGGAGGGGCCTACCGATTCGGTAGAGAAACGAAGATCGACGCAAGCGCCATCCCGTACCGCGTACCGTTTTCCCTCGCCCGGCCGCATGGTGCAAACCACAATGCGGGGCTAGGGCATCAGTTCAAAAGTGAGGCTGTCTGAGTGCATGTCCTCTTTGAGCCCGGATGCGGTCACCGTGATGGTGATCGTTTCCTGGATGGAAGTCAAGGTCACCTTGGCCTTGCCGGTTTTGGTGGTGGTGAGGACCCGCTTGCTGAGTTTGCCGCCCGTCGTACTGAGTTTGATTTCCTCGGCCGCTCGGTGCTGTTTTTGTCCGCTCATGAGCTGGATGTTGATGGTGGCCTGGCTTTTGCCGTCGGCTTTGAGCTCGGGCATGCCGTCGCCATCGGTGTCCGGGGCATCGGTGGACAGGTGGATGGAAGGCCGGGGCCGGTACTCAATGCCGACCGGATTGCCGGCTTGGTCGAGCTTGAACTGCCAGTGGTTCGGGGCCATGTGGTAGCGGGCCGAATCTTCGACAAAGATGGCGCCGTACTTCTCCGGATCGAGGTCCGGATAGAGTTCTTCCAGCGTGAAGTCCCGCAGGGTGCCATTGTCAAACACCTGGGGGGCCATGCCGATGAAGCGATTGGTTCCTTTTTCAAAAACTACAATCATGGTGGTATAGATGAAAAGTATGGGAAAAAATGATTACCAGCCTCCGCGCCGGGCAAATGTAATGACCGTGACCTGACCGCCCGAGGCGGAGTCGGCGGGGACCGAACCGATGTTGACCTGACCGGAACTGTTGACCGTGGCTTTGATCAGTTGGGTTCCCGTCAGGTTGTGGTTGATCTGCACGGCATTGATGGCCATGGCAAACCGACACTCGGTCACCGAATAGCCCGAAGGCCGGGCGGCGGTCTGCCCATCGGAGAGGTTGCTGATCGCAATCGCAATGATGTCGTTGCGGGTGGCGGCGCTGATTTTGGCGATGGTTACCGCGTTGTTCTGAATCTCCGAAATCCCGACCGAGTTTGCGCCCAATTGCGTGGCCGTGATGGAGCTCGTGGCGATTTTGCCACCGGTGATCGTGCCGTTGGCGATTTTGACACCGGTGACCGAATTGGTTCCCAATTTGGTATTCGTCACCGAACCGGTGGCGAGCTTGGCTCCAGAGACTGAACCGTTTACGATCTCTGCGGTGGAAACCGAATTGCTGGCCAGGTGGGTGGCATTGACCGCATTGGTGGCGATTTTGGTGCTTGATACCGCGCCATTGGCGATCTTGCTGTTCGTGACCGCATTGTTTTGGAGCTTGGCGGCGGAAACCGCGAGATCCGCGATCTTCTGCAAGGTGATCGCCGCATCGGCGATGCCCCCGGTCCCGATTTGGGGTCCGTCTTCTGGGGTGCCGGTGTGGCCGTGACCGATGCTGGCATCGGCACTGAGCTTGTCAAACAGCGCCGCGATGGCGGCCATTGCCGAGTTCCAATCCTGAGAGCGGATCAGGTCGCCGGCCGTTTTGTTGTTGTAGGTGAAAGGCATATTGAATTTCCTCCTCTTATTTTCAGAATGTGATTTCCCAGATCAGGGTGAGTTTGAAGTCGCTGGTCTTATTGACCGGGGGGAAGACGACACGGTTGTACATCACGCCGTTTGAGGACTGGTTGAACAGCGCCGCTTCGGTGAGGGCTCCATTGGCCTCGTTGAAATCGAGATCGCAGGAGATGGTCACTTTTTTCTTGCCGTCCGGGGTCGTCGCCAGGTGCAGGGCCGGGTTGATGGTGTTGATCCCTTTGCGGAACAGTTCCGAACCCAGGGCCGAAGTAATCCCCGGATCGGTCGGGGTGCTGTCCGTCCCCACCGCGACGTGGGAAACCGAACCAATGCTTTGTCCGATGAACATTTTGGCCACCAGATCGCGTCCGGTAAGTACAATGTCATTGTGGGAGGCCGTCTGCGCGACGACCTCGCCCGCTCGGTTGCGCATCTGCACCGTCAGGTGACCTTTGGGGTCGATGGAATCGTTGAGTATCATATTGCTGTCGCGTTTATTTCAGATTCAGGCAAATGTATTGAGTGAGTCAAAGGTGGTATAGTCGAACCGCCCTTCCAGGGACAGTGCATCTTGCATTTCGTGTTCCAACCCACCCGGATAAGGCTGGGCGATGGAACTGACGGTGAAGTTTTCCTCCGCCATTTCCTGTTCCTCCACTGGCAGGTGATCCACCAGGGTCAGGGCGACGTTCTGCTCGTGTCGTTCCTGGAAATATTTCTCGTAGGTGATCGCCCCGAAAGTGCCTGCGGCTTTGACCCGGTCTACGATGAAGCGGATCTTTTCCCGGGGTTTGTCCGGCGAATTGTCCAGATTTTCTGTGTAGCCCTCGATGTCCCAGGGGATGCGCACCATGAAAGTGCCCGGCGTAAACCGCATCAGTGCAACCTCAATGTCCACGACGGGACTGCCGTCGGTGAAGACCGCCTGATCGAAAAACGCTTGGTCAAACTGCCCGGGCGAGGCAAGTTGGGGCTGGTCAAAGCGGGCAAAATCCCAGCGGTCCTGGTCAAACCGTCCGGCCGGCATCCCGTAGGCGGCCCCGACGATCAGTTTGTTGTACCCCGGTAGCAGCCGCGGGGTCGACCCAGTAATCGGCACCGGTAGTCCTTCGAGCAGCGCCGTTCCGTCGGTGAGGAAACTCAACTCTTCACCCTGCTGGACCGTGCCCTCAAAGCGGGCAAACTCTCCGGTTTGCAGATTGACCAAGGTCGGCTTGACCAGGGGCGTCGGCAGTCCCGGCTTGATCACGATGCGGACCTGGGGCACCAAGTCCACGTAATTTGGATTGAGCACCAGGGCTTCTTCGTAGAGAGCCCGGTCAAATTGCTGCACCGGATAAGATTCCGGTAGGAATTCTTCCACTCGGATGGACTGGCGGGCTTTGACCGCCATTTCCGTTTCGCCGACGATGCCCAGGTTGGCGGCCACGATGGCGATGATGCCTTCCTTCGTGGAGGCCCCGTCCCGCAAGACCCGAATTAACCCCAGGATGCGTTCGCGGTAGCCTTTGTCGTCGGCTAGGCCTTCCGGATCCGGACGCCGCCCCTTTTGGCGCAGCAGCGAGGTTCCGCCCAGTGCCTCCAGGTACAGGGCAAACACCTTGTCCAGGTCCCCCTTTTCCGAGGTATCGAAGCCCTCCGAACCCGCGTTGTTGGCGGTATTGACCCAGCGGGAACGCATCACCCGGACGAGGTCCTCCTCGGCCACATCTACCTGCTTCCCAAACACTTCAATGAAGCGATACAGGTGATTCAGGCGGTCCCCGGAACGATAAAAACCGGGAAATCTGGATAATATGCTGTCGGTTCTTGGCATAAGTAATCGGGAGTTCGGCTAGGGAACAATGGCGACGTCGGTGATTTGGATTGGGACAATGACCGGCAACTCCACTGAGCGCACGTGGATGTCTGCTGGCGCACTGAGGGAACCGTTCTGGACCCGGGCATCGGCGAGGGAGTCCGCTTGCAGGTCGAGTTGAGTGACGGTGTAAGGAAAACTGACCGCGAGGTTTTCCAGGTTGCTTTTGATCCGGGCAAACTCCACGTCTTCTCCCGGCTGTGCACCGGCCAGGCCGTTGTTGAAGGCATTGCGAATTGCCAACTGGACCGCCGTTTGATCGGTGGGACTGACCGCTGTGCTGAACTGGATGGACAGGTTGACCGCGCGGATACTCAGGGGAATTGTCGCGCCGGAAACCGCGACAAATTCGGGAAATGCCCGGACCAGTGGCCCCACATCGACCTTGTCGCGGTCGACCGCGGTGGGCAGCAAAAGGGCATTTTGGAAAGCGAGGAAATCGCTCGGCTCGACCTCCGCCGCCAGCACTTGCGGAACCTGCTCGGCCAGGGTGACCACCTCGGCAAAGACGACATCTTCTTCCGGACCCAGATTGCGGAGGTAGGCGGAAAATGCTTCGGTCACCGCTGCCTCGGCGGCGGTGCGATTGTCCACCGAGACATTCAGCGGTAAAATCAATTTGATGGCTCCGGTCAGTTCCAGGCGGTCGGCGTAGCCAAATACCGTCCCGGTGACCGGCTGCTCCACAAAACTGACCGCAATCCGCTGGTCCGATCCGAGATCTTCCAGTAGGGGACGCGGATCTTCGACCGGTCCCGGGCACCAGGATTCCGGCTGCACATCCAGCGAGGGGACATTCAGGCTCGGCGATCCGGGCAGGGCCAGCAAAGCATTGGTGATTTCGGTCTCGATGTCGCTCACCAGTACGGTATCCCCCAAGGCTTTGTCCCCAAAGAAGCTGTTCAGCGCGGCGGTGACCGCATTGGCGCCCGCTGCATCGAGCCCGGAAGCTTGAAAGGCGAGGTTGATCGGCATCGCTTTGTCCTCGGTGGCCACACAGATGTGCCGCGATTTGATCCGTTCAAATGCTTCTACCTCGATGAACTTGTCCGGATCGGAAAAGGTGAAATCATCGCCGATCGCCTGTTCGAGCACCTGGCGGACCACCGTCCCCCGGAAATCCGCCACGTTTTCGATGTTGTCCAGGTTCAGAATCGCCTGAATCAGTTTGCCGAACAGCAAGGGTTTCCCCATGCGCAGATCGGCCATGTGACCCACAATTTCGTCTTCGACCGCCTCCTCAAAGCTCCGCCGTTCCTCGGGGGAAAGGTTCAGCGACTCCGCAATGTCGATCCGGAAGATCGCACTGGTCACGAGCTTGCCGGCGGGGCGCAGAATCGAGAAAATTCCCGCGGCCCGCACCCGCTCAATCTCCGCTTCGATGCGCTGACGCTCGGCCTGGATTTCTGAGGGCGTGCCCTCGTCCAGGCGCGGCGCATCCACGTAGACTTCGATCAGACCGAAATCTTCGAGCTTCAGGTCGGTGGTGAAGGCGGCGGAAAGGTCGGCGTAGGTGGCATTGTCCTGGAACACAACCGGTACCAGGGCCACATCCATTTCGCGTTCGCCGGATTTGCCCTCAATGAACGACTCGACTTTGACCTCCTTTTCCGTCCCGACGAGGTCAGTGTCGAGGAAGGCGACCGGATCGAGCAGGCGCACCGGGTAGGTCTCATTTTGAATGGTGGCACTGAGCAGGGTGCCACGCGGGATGGTGATGCCCTGGGGAAATAGGACATCGTTGGTGATCTTGGCGACGGCCCGGGGAAAATGGAAATTCTCCTGCACCCGCGCATCGCGCACTCCCGAGAGACTCAAAAGCGCATTTTCGATGGAAATGCTGGTCGCTTTGCCCGAGGAAATCAGGGCATTTTTCGCCCTTTCCCGGAGTTCCTCGTCGGTTTCCCGCCGCTTGCCCACCAGGCGAATCGGCGCATTGTTGTTCACGAATTTGATGCCTGGTACCGGGCGGGGCATGACCACCACAGTGTCGGCGGTCGCTTCCAGTTCCTCGCCTCGCTCGGCGGCGCGGATTTGGACGTCGACCTCAGTGCGGTTGGCGGCCATGACCGCCTCCTTTGCGGTTTGGTACACCTTCTTTTCTCCGGTCGAGGTTTCCTCGGTTGCCACCAAGGTCCCGATGGGAATGATGATTTCCTGGCCGGCCCCTTCTCGGGAAAAGATCACCGTGCCTTCGGCGAAGTCTGGCTGGCTGCGTTGAATGCCCAGCACCGCGACGACCTGGTCCAGTTGATTGCCCCGCGCCGAATCGACGTAGGCCGACAGGTAGACCAGGTTCATTTTTTCGTAGAGCAGCGCCATTTCGTAGGCGAATGATTCGTACATCGTCCGGGCCACGCTCCCGACCTCAAAATCGGTGACGACCTGGCTCATGGCCCGCATTTCGTCGAAGATATCTTTGTATTTCCTGGGTTCGAAGCTCATGGGTTAACCCTCCAGATTGATCGGGATAAAAATTGTAATCGGTTCGTCCCCGACGGGTTTCACGCCGAGGGTGACTTCCAGGGTGCTGATTTTGTCGCCGCGTCCCGGCGCATTGAAGCGGATGAAATTCACCTTTTCGATGCGTTTCTCCCGGGCAATGGCTTCCCGGATGTAGGCGTCGGCCAGTCCGCGGACCCGGAGATTGTTGGGTTCGCCGACCAGGGTGTGCAAGCGCGATCCGTAGCGGGGGTGCCCGAGCGTATTGAGTTCGCCCTGACGGGTAAGCAGCCGATTGATGAGGGCCTGGACCAGGTTCTCGCGGCCTTCTACCGTCGCCAGGTCGCCCCGGGCGGTGGTTTCCAGATCTACGTAGGTCCGGTCAGAGACGCGCCGGTCAAAGCTGCGCGGCGTGATCTTGAGATCCTTTTGGAAAGTGTTTTCTGCCATTGCTGCTGCGGTTAAAGGACGACGCCCATGCGGGTCAGGGTACCGCTCACAACCAGGTTGCCCTGGATGTTTACGGTGCCGGAGTTGTTCTTGGTGATGAGGTCCAGATCGCCATTTGGAAGAAAGACGACTCGGGCGCCATTGGTGTGTTCCAGCATGATGCCGGCAGTCGACGGTGTGATGCTGAGGCGCTGCCCGTCCACTTCCAAGGTCAGAGCGCCGCTCACTTCCACCGTTCCGGAAGCGGGCGCTAGCGTGATGGGGCCATTTCCCTGGTGTACGCGCAATTCATTGCCGCCATCGGCCTGGAGCCGCACCCCGTCAGACTGGCTCAATTGCATCAAGGCGTGGCCCGGATCATTGCCGGCGCTGTTGGGGCATCCGCTGTCCGTCCCGTCGCAATAATTGGACTCTGCTTCGAGGGAACTGGGCTGCCCGTAAGGACAAATAAACAACTTCATCTCCAGGTTGGCCGGTTTCGGATCGACCTCGATGATGCCATCGCCCTGTTTGATGTAGTCGCTGTTGACGCCGTTGATCCTTGCCATAGTTTTGGATTATCCTACTTGAGTATTGCGGCCTTTGGCCTGGATGGAGTTGATTTTTTCGGTGGGCACCAGGATGGGGCAGGGGGCTCCCAGGTTGCCGAGGTGGGTGTGGGTCGACAGGATGATGTCGTCGTTGTCGCCCACTGCATTGGCGAGCATGCGACCGCCGACTTTGACCTGCCCGGTGGCCGCATCGCCGAGGGTGACATTGCCCATACTTTTGAGCGTGATGTCGTTGCTCCCGGCATCGATGACGATTCCGCTGCCGCCCAGGGTGATCGTGACTTGCCCATTGCCGGTGGTGAGGGTGATTTCGTCGTCGTTGACGGTGACGATGCTTTTTTCCTCTTGTCCGGAAATGGTGACGACCCCTGCTGCATCCAGTTTCAGAGAACCACCTTTTTCGAGGCTGTGCTGGAGAATGTACTCGCCACTGGTGTTTACCGGAGGACGGTCTTCATCGTTGTACAGCCGGCCGATGATCACCGGCGCGTTGATGTCCCCGCCGATAAAGGTGACCAGCACGAGGTCATTCAGGTTGGGGATATTGACCTGCCCGATGTGGCCGGTCATGACCGGCACCTTCCGCAATTCAAAATCGCTACCGTCCGGCTGCTTTCGGTTTTTCAGGCGCACAGTGCACTCGTAATTGCCGTCGTCGCTGTCGCTTTCGTGGGGAAATACCGCTGTCACTACACCCAGTTCGTTGGTGTAGATCTTCTGCGCTTCCCGCTCGGCGACCTTTTGCATGATATCGATGATTCCTTCCATTCAGACTTCCTTCCAGTGTACCTTGGTGATGAATCCGTGGCGTTTGTCCAGTTGGTGCTTGATCGCCTCGATTTTGAAGCTGCCGTTGGGTCCGCCGTCGGGGAGGTCGGCGATTTCGACCGGTCCCCCCAACGCCAGGGGGGCTTTGCCCAGCGCTTCCACCCACCCGGTGCGTACTGGATTCAGGCGATGGAAGATGCTTTCGGCGGCCGAGCCGGCGGCGTCCTGGTTGCGGATGCTGGGAATGGCTATCCGGTGGATATTGCCCGAGCTGCCGCCCGCATTGCCTTTGACTTCCTCTTTGGTGAGCCAGGAGTAGGCCTTGTCGCCCTCGCCCAGAGAAGCGGGGCTTTCGCCGTAGACTTCCACCCCGTCGATTCTGGGCGGGCGCTCTTCTGCGTGGTAGGCCAGCAGTTCCGCCCCGTAGCGCAAGGCGCCCGAAGCGCCCAGGAGGCCACTCGCCCCACCAATTCCACCGCCGCCCCCGGTGTAGGCCGCGTAGACCAGCTTGTCTTCGGCATCCGCGTACACGTCGAATCCGTCCCGCGCCGCCAATCCCAGCAGGTGGGCCAGCAGGTGGCGGTCCGACCCCACCGCGTAAAAGGGATAGTCCAGTCCCGGCTGTACCTCCCCGGTGCTGATCTCCGCAATCGACGCCAGATCGGATACGATGTCCCCGGCTTTCTGTTGCTCGTAGAGTTTGTTGATGTAAATCTGGCTCAGGGCCATCATCTGACTGCTGCACCAAATGCGGTAGCCGTAAGTGAGGCGTTGCAACTCCTCCACTACGCCGGTAAATACCTTCTCCGTGCCCTCGCCATCGTACCCCAATTCGATTTCCACCGGATCGCCGGGCGCAACCGCTCCGTCGGGGAGGGGGCCCAGCACCACCTCGGCGGTATTGACCTGGTTGAGGCGCAGGTCCACCCGCAACCGCACCGGCAATCCCGATTGGGTGAGGCTGGTGGAATCGGCGGTGATGCCGCCGGCGGATATGGCGTAGATGGGGATCATCGCAAAGTCAAAATCTAGTTGAACCGCATAATGCGGGAGTAACCATTGCCCCCGGCGGCCCCGGCACCACTGCCGGTACCCCCGGAAACGGAGATGTTGGGCGCATCGATTTGGTGTCCGATCAGCAAGACGAGGCCACCACCACCGCCGCCGGAGTCACCCGCACCACCGTTGGCTCCATTGGCGAGGATGTCGTTGCCGTTGGTGGTGATCCGGGGGGCGCAGAGAATGATGATTCCGCCCCCGGCACCACCATTGGCACCGGCGCCGGGCCCGCCTCCGGTGGCTCCGGCGAGGTGCATGAATATCCGCGACGCCCAGTGTTCCGCAAGGTCGTCTCCGGTACTGCCCGTTCCGGAGGGGGCCGCCGTCTGGACCCGGGTCAAGGGGATTTCGCAGGCGCCCGATGCGGTGGTGCCGTCGCCGCCTCCGCTGCCCCCGAAGTTGCCGACCTCTCCGTTTTGGGCTCCGTTGCCACTGGCGTCCAGGGTGTCCTGGAGGACGATTGATTCTTTGGCAAACCAGATGAGGGGTACCCGCGGAAGGGTAGCCATCGAGACTTGCAGGTCGATGCTGCGGGCGTTGAAGAGGTAGCTTTGTTCGGCTTGGCTGACGGAGGTGATTTCAACCGTATCGTCCGCCGCCGAGGGAAAGAACCCGCCCATCGGGCCAAATCCCGTGGCGAGGGCGGCTCTCATGTACAATTCCAGGGTGTCGTTGTTGGTGCGCAGCGAACGCAGCAAAAACGAGTCAATGGGAGCCCCGGCGGCGGTTGCCGTACCGGGGATGGGGGTATAATTGTCGATTGCCATATTTGGTCTATGATTTTCTTTTAGGGGTTCACGTCGTAGGTGAGCGATATATAAAGCGGACCTTCCGCCCCGGTATCGAAGTCAATCGGGGTGTATTCGTCCGGGGTGGAATCGGGACAGATAAAAGCTGTTTCGGCCCGTTGGTCATCATTGGCCACCGCGTAGTTGACCTCTCCGAGGTAGTAGTGGTGGTCTGCTGCGGGAATGGTAAGACCCCAGGTGCCGTCGATGGTCACCGTTTGGGTGGCGAGGTTGTAGCCGGTCACAAAGCCGTAGGCCACGACGATGTTCTCGGGTTCGGTGGCTCCTTGGGTAGTGATGGCGATGAAGCGGTTGATCACAGCACTCACATCGCTCGGAGCATTGGTGCTGAGGCGGATTTCATTGGTGGTGGCCGCGGCCGAATCGGCTTGCACGATGTCGCCGACTTGCCCTTGGGCGTTGAGGTAGGCAATGTTGGCGATCAGGGCCGGAGGGGTGTTTTCCTCCCAGATTGGGATGTCGGGTGTATCCGCGGGATTCTTGGAAATGAAGGCAAACTTTTGGTAGAAGCCCAGCGACTGGCTGTAGAGTTTTCCGCCGATTTCGTACTTGGAAAAGCGGCTCGGCAGCAGGTCCCAGGTGCCTTCGATGGTGACGCGGCGCTTGTCGCAGTCGTAGCTCGAGATGCGCTTGTACTGGTGGCGGGTCACGCCGTCACCGTCGACCCATTCTACGTGGATGAAGCGGCCCGGATACTCGTCGTCCCGGTGCGTGTTTGCGAGGGGATCGAGGTCCAGGGTATTCGCACCCACTCCGCTGGCGCGGGACCAGAAGCGCAAGTTGTCGCCCACGGCCGGGCGATTGTTGAGGGGCGGATCGTAGGTGATCGCAGCATCGCTTGATCCATCGGACCAGCGGTAACTGCTGATTTCGGTGTATTCGAAGCCGCCGCCGGCCAGTGGATTTTCGATCACCAGGCCATTCCATAGGTTTTCACAGTCATCTACGTTGTCCTTGTCGCGGCGCAGGCCCACGCCAGTGGTGTAATTGTTGGGCCGGCCCCGGGAAGAAGTAGTGGTTGAGCCGGAAATGATGGTTATTTGGCCCAGGTCAAAGGTCATGAGCTCCTGGGGATGCCCCACCCGGAAGTAGACGGGATCGGGGATGCGTCGGTTGTCCGACCGGTACCAGTTCAAGTCGCGGAGTACCCCATCGTCGGGGGCATCTTCGTCGCGGAAGACCCAGGGCACACTTTTGGCCGATCCGGTACTAACGTGCATGTGCAGGTGATTGTAGAAACTGCGGCCGGTATCGCCTGCCAGCATGATGAGCTGCCCTTGGGTGATGACGGTTCCGGTAATGAAGTCGGCCGGGACGCCGATGAGGGCAAAGCAATGCCGGACCCCGAAGTGGGCACCGTGGAGGTAATTGGCAAAGGTCATGACCGGATCGTCCCGCCAATCGCGGTCGTGTCCGGGGTGGGGCGGCGTCAGGTTGTGGTTGACGAGGATGTTGTTGTCGTCGACCGTCGTGTGGTCGGGCAGGGTATCCGCCCAACTGCGCACCGTTCCTTCCCGTACCGAAAGGACTTCCATGTCCTGGTCGTGGTCCCAGTCATAGGCGTAGATCTGCTCGGTGTTCGCATTGTGGCTCCACACTCCCAGGTGTCCCTGGGCGCACTGGCGGTAGTCGCCGCGCTTGTAAGGCAGTAGGTAGGGGGAAGTCGATTTATTGCCGATTCCCTTGAAGTCTTCGTGCCAAATCGGGGGATCGACCGTGGTTTCCTGTCCGATGGTGCCGTCCTTGGTATTGTTGTTCCAGATGAAATAGTTGTAGATCGCGTGGCGCAGCACCCCGGCAACCGAAGCCTCAAGCAGCAGCCAGGCCGTGAGGCCCGCCGAGGGCATGGTTTTGGAGGCCTCGACGCCTTCTTTTTGTTCTCCGTGGGCGATGGCCCAGCCGATGCCCCAGCCCGCCGTCACCCCAGTCAGTGCAAAACCTACCGAAATGAGGAACTGGTGCAGCCAGTACCAGGCTCCCTCACGGGGGATACCGTAGTTCTGCCGTCCGCTGATCGAGGCACTGATCCACAAAAAGCCCTCCACAACGAGGTTGCACAGTCCGGCGATCCGGTCGTGGTTTTCCGATTTGGGCTTGGCCGTAACATCCGAATTCAGGAGGGTAAGCAGCGACAGCAGGAACTGGCGCAGACGGGAGCCCCAATTGCTGTAGAGCATATTTTCGGCGAAATCTGCTCCCACGAGGGTCAAGTAGAAGATGTTTTCTTTCTCGCCTTGGCATTTGTGATACCCTTCCAATCCGGTCAACCAGGCCGTGAGAAATTTGACCGCGATCTCGACGTACCGCATACCGTAGACCTGATAGAATTTCACCCAGCTTGTGTCTTCATTGTTGCCGAGCAATCTCTTCAGGAGGGCGCGCAGTATTTTGAGCAGCCCGTGGGTGATATTGGAGGCAACGTCTTTTTTCTCCAACGAAATGGCGTGGAGCCCCGCTTCGACGACATCCTGAATCCAGTCGGAATTCCAGGCGATCTCCTCCATGAGCTTGGGAGTGAGGCTTTTTCGCCCGAATGAAATGATGTCTTTGTAATCATCTTCCAGATTAAATCCCGCACGGCTCGCGACGCCCACCGGGATCGACCAGCCGAAAAAGTTGTTCCAGTAGGTGAGGTACCAGCTTATCGGGTCTTCGACATCGTCTCCGCATGCTGGTTCTGGTCCGGGGACGGCGGAACCCGGGCCCCCCAGACTTGCACTGGCGGAAACGCTGACCTCACCGTTGAATTCGGCGGAAAATATGTTCATCAACTCGCCGATAAGATTGACCGTTTTCCCCGACTCATCCAGATAGTAGGCGATTTTGGCCCGGATCTCGTTCCACTTGGGATTGCGGAAAAAATTGACGATCTGCTTCGTGAGGAAGGACAGGTCAATGTCAATGTTTAGCGTTTCGAGGGTCTCATCCAGATAGCCGCGGAGTTTTTCCAGGTAGGCGCCGATCAAGTAGGCATTGTGGGCATTTTCGCTTTTGTCGCCCCCCAGGAAATCGGCCTTGAACTTGTCGATCAGCACGTCGATTAGGTCCTCAAAGAGCCCGGTCATGCGTTCTTTGGTGAGTCCGAGGTTGTCGGTGACGATCTTGCCGAAGTTGTTCATCTGCACCTCGATCTCGTCGGGAGCCATCGCTTCCAGCGCATCGGCGAGGAGCGCAAACAGTTTGCCGCCGGTCTTCAGATTTTCCGCGGAGGATTCTGCGTTTTCGATGTCTTCGCTCAGGCCTTCTACCGCATCGACGATGGGTTTGAAGAATTCCTGGGCGGCTTTGGCGGTGTCTTCGAGGCGGCTCTCAAAATCTTGGGCCAGGGTTTCGAACATCTCGATGATGGCTTCCCGGGCAATTTCGATGGCGCGTCCCCCGGAAGCGGCATCCGCGATCAGGCGCATAAACAGCTCCATGGCTTCGTCGGTCAAGCGCTCTTTCTGAGATCTCACCGGTCGGTCCAGGGTTTGGGGGCGATATAGGATGTGATTCAGAGCCATGGTTCAAAAGAGTGAAGTTGCAACGGAAAGGGAAGCGCTGACGCCACCGGAGAGGTTGCTCGGGACCGCCTGCCACATGTCCTCATACTTGACGGATACCCGATCCAGTTCGGTGCGGAGGTCATCTATGAGGCGATCAATTTGTTCCAGGAAAGCGTCGATCTGCACGCTCAGGTCAAAGCGCAGAATAAACTCAAGCACCTTTTCAAACTCTGGTTGCAGGGCATTGACGATGATTTCACTGGGGTCAAGCCCCCGCAGCAAGTCGATGATCGCGAGGAATTCTGCGTCCAGGGCCGAGGCGTCGAGCAGTTCGGTGACGTCCAGGAGTCCCAGCAAGTCCTTGTACATGTCGCTCAAGGCTTCCGCGATGCCAGAAGGGAGGAGGCCCATAAGCTGGTTGCGCAGGGCGTCAAAGATCTCGCCGAAGCTTTCGGAGATGAAGTTCAGGTTGAAAGACAGGAAAGTTTCCACCAGATCATCGAGCGCGGTGCGGAGTTCCTCAACCGCGTCGGTGATGTCGGTGAGGTCGTCCAGTAGATCATTGATGCCATCGATGACATCGGTGAGCTTCAGAGCGAGTCCGCGTGCGCCTCCTTCCAGTCGCTCGACAATGATCATGAAGGGTTCCAGGAGTCGAGTCAGCTCGTTTTCCATGGTGTCCTTGAGCATGGTGCGCAGTTCGGCCGCGGTGAGCGTGGGCTGGTAAAGGGCCATGATCGGACCGTTTGCTTCGAGGTGGCGATCGTTCCACTCGAGCATGAGTTCATCGAAGTCTTCCCGGGCTGAGGCAACGGCGGCCGGGAGCGTATCCAGTAGCTCGGCTGGTGCGGCGATCTGACCGACCGTCGGGTCAAACTGCGTCAAGAAAGCCTCCAGATTGGTCTTGTTGAGGCTAGGGGGCAGACTGGCAAGCTGTTCGAGGGGAAAGCTCGTGAGGGCACTGGCAATGGCGGCGAGTTTCGGTTTGACCTGCAAAGATTGCACCTTGGCGATGAGCGGGTTCAAGACGTTGTTCACCTCGGCGGTCAGCGAAGCGGAATGAATATCCGCCAGGGCCAGGCTGACCTCATCCATTGCGGTGGTCACGCCGCTGATATCGGTAAAGGCATCGATCCGGGAAGCAATGTCCGCGCTGATGGCCTGCATCTGCTGTTGGGCTCCCTGAAGGCCGGACAAGCGGATGCGCAGTCCGTCGATAAAGCTTTGTATCCGCGTCGCTTTGTCGGCCAGGGCTTGAATGATGAGGCCCAGACCCGCTATCTGATCAAATACGGCATTGGCCGCGCCCAGGGGCAAAATTTCGAGGATGGTCTGGACGCCATTTTGCATTGCGTCGTCGAGGGGGGAGATGATCTCTTCCGGATCAAATGCGTCCAGGATACCGATCACCTCCATGAACGGCTCATCCAGCGGCGCCAGCAGGGTTTCGGGATCTCCCAGGCGCTGCACTTGCTCTTTCACTGCATCCAAAGCGGCCTGAATCGGTTCGAGCAAGCTGCTGGGCTTGAAGCGCGTCATTTCGGTAAGGAGATCTTGGAAAGCAGGCCCGATGCAGTCGGCCACCAGATTTTCCGGAGAATACCGGCTGATGATATCGACCAGCTTCTGCGGACCAACCTTGACCTGCAACAGGACCTTGCGCGGACCTTCGTCGATGATTTTCTCCAACTCGTCGACCAAGGCATCCACGACGGGATCGAGGGTGGGATTGATTTGATCCAAAGCCAGTTGCACCGCAATTTTCAGAAAGTCGGGGATTTCCAAGGTGGCCAGCTTTTTTAGAATCTGCTCAACTTTGTCGATGCCCTCAATGACAACGTCGGCGCCGGGTTTGAACGAAAACTGGGCGATTTCTGCGTTTACGTCGTCGATGGCCTGCTTTACCTGGTCGATTGCTTCGAGCAATTGCGGATTGGAGAGCAGGTCCGTGAACTGAGAAATGATGTCGCGCAGGGCGGCAACGATGGTATCTGGGTCCAGTTGGGCGAGGAAGTCGCGGATGTTTTGGAAGATGCCTTTGAAGAAGTCTTGCACCGGTCCAAAGAGTTGGTCCGCGGCATTCTCGACGGTAGCAGTGAAATTGTTGAGGCCACTCTCCATCGTCGTGACAATACCGTCCAGCCCGAGGCCGTCGAGCGTGTCCTTGACCTCTTCCATCATTGCCGAGAAAGAGATGGTCATTTCCATCATGGTGGTGCGGAGGCTCTCGATGCCATCGGCGGCGGCCTCCATTGCGGAAATAAAATCGTCCTTGACCGAGTTCAGGTTGATGCCTTTGAGTATTCCGGAAAAGGAGCCCAGGTATTCGCCCAGCTTATCCACGATCACCTCGATGCTCTGGGTGTTCATCTGCTCGGCCAGTGGCGCAAGCAACAGGTAAAAGGTCCGCAGGTCGTTATTGGGTTGGATGAGGGAAAGGAAATGGACCACCCGGTCCTCCAGTTCGGTGTCCATCCGTTCGATTTCCTGCAGGCTGTTCCGAAAGATGATGGTCTGTGCGTCTACATTGCCGAGGGCGTTGGTGATGAATGTGCGATATTCCAGAAGGGCCGCGACATCGGAGGTAACGGCGGAAATGTCTCCGGCTTCGACCGCCTGACGGACTGTGGTCAGGGAACTGGTCATTCCATCCAGCGCGGTCGTGAGCGCGGGCTCGTCGATGCTGTCATTGAACCGTTGGAGGTCGTCCAGGACCGGATCGAGACAATTGCCGATGAAGGTTGCCCGGATTACCTGGGCCAGTTTCAGCAGGGTATTTTCCAGTTCGTCGGCGATCTCTTGCCCGTTCATGGCTTTCCAGCGCAGGGTAGTCCCCAGTTTATCCCGGAGTTCGTCGATGATGGGGATATACCGATTCTTAAAGAGGGTACGGGGAAAATTCTCCAATCCAGCGTTGATGAAGGTCAGTAGGCTCTCCACCGTCAAGGGGCTGGGCAGGACATTGAGGGAGACTTCTAGGGAGTCGAGGGTATCATCTAGATCCTCCGGAAGGGGACTGGCGCCCATGGCCAATCCAGCGACATGTCCTAGACCGGTCAGTCCGCCGATCATGTCGTCGAGCTTTCCGGCAAAATTTTCCTCCAGCGTGCCAAAAAAGTCGTTGATCGCATCGGCGAGTGGCTGGGTCAAATCGCCGACGTCGGTGGGCAGCTTGTCTTTGACGCTCGCAATACCGGCCGCGAGGGCGTCCACTCCCGGAATCTGCGGCGGGGTCAACGCTTCCAGCTCCGCCGTGAGATCGCGGATCGCCGCGGGCGGATTGTTTTTCATGTTGTCGAGCGAATTCGCCGCAGATCGCAGGGCATTGACCGGGATCTCGAGGATGTCACAGGCCGAATTTCCGCCAGTGATGAGCTCTATGTCAGCAATTAGTGGCATACTGTTCCTTGTGGGCTTATTCTCCAAACAAATCGTTCAACAGGCCCGCCGCACTGTTGAGGCCGGCAAAGCTTCCCTTTACACCGTCTAAGACAGCGTTCAGCGGTGGGGTCGGGTCGCCGAAATCGGGCACCGAGATCAAGTCCGGGAGGTCCAGCAGATCCATAAAGTCGAGTGCCTCTAGTTCCAGGGACAAATCCACTTCGTCCAGCCCCAAGTCAAAGCTTGCCTCCGGTGGTTCGACGTACTCGGCGACGAGCAGGTGAAAATTGTACTGCTCGATCTCCCCCGCTTCTTGCACGACGGCAAACTGTTCCAGGATGACCTGCGCGAAATACGCCTGCCCGGTGATATCGGCGAGAAAATCAACGGCGGTGCGTTCCTTGTACACATCGCGGAGGGCGTTGAGGTCGTCCAGGGCGGTTTCGCCAAAAAATGCTCCCTCGATCCGCAGCCGTACCGAGGCCCGGCCCATGTCCTGCACCAGATCGCCTTCCAATCCCGGAACGCGGTGGCGCACAAAGTCGGCCTGTTCCATCGTGCTCAGATGGTGGATGCGGGTCAGGGTGATGCCTCCGATTTCAATGGCCATGTTTATCCTCCGTAATAGCGTTTGTAGTCACGTTGCAGTTGCTCGGTCAATTCTTGCATGAGGCTTTCCAGTTCCGTGGCCCGGCTCTCCCGGGCGGCCGCTACCATTTCGCGCGGCAATTCAGTTTCGAATTTGCGTTGCACCCGGCCGATGCGGGGCGGGGGTGGAGTCGGCGGGTCGCTTTGGGCTTCGGGAGCGGCGGGCTGGCGCAGGGGTGATTCCAAGGAATCTACGGTGACGGGATCCGGTGGAGAAGGGGGAGACGTCTCCTGCTGGGTGACCGGGGGGGAGTTTGTGGAGCGCTTTGCTGCGGTTTGCGGCAAGGCGGGGGTTTCCTGGAGTGCGGACCACTGTTGTTCGAGGGCCGACCAGGATTCGGGAGGGGCGGTAAATGCCGATGGCCGGGCCAGAGGCGCCGGTGGAATTGGCGATTTTGCTTGGGGGGCGTCCGCTTCGGGGGCGGGGAAGGCTTCCCCTTCGCGCTTTGGGACGGAAGGATTGGAGGCCGGACCAAGGGCGGGCTTGGGATTTGAATTTGCTGGTGGATGCGGGAGCGGAGGGGGCGGGATTTTTTCCTGCCGGGCCTCCGCAAATTTTGCAGTGGAGTGATCAGAGCTTTCCGAATCGACTTGCGGGACGACCGGGGAAGCTGCCGGGGAGTCGGGAGGCGGTATCGTTTCCGTTTTTGGGGGCGAAAACCGATTGAGCGCGGCGGCAAAGTCATTCAAGCGGCCGAAGGAAACCTGGGGGG
>JBCCQH010000123.1:0-21067 GCA_039024435.1 Bacteroidota bacterium | reverse complement strand
GGAATGGTCTCCATGCTCGTCGAAAACAGACTGAAAGGTGTACCCCCGCCCACTTGCGCCATGATGTCGACGGGACCCGAACTGGACTCCCTTCAAAAGTACGTATGAAACAAAATCGTGTTCCAAGCGTCTCATGGCCTGTTTTTTGACATGATTCTAGCGGAAACGAGCTAAAAGAAACAGCGGTTCGGTCCATCTGAACCGCTGTTTCATTAGAGCTTGGTTAGAATTGTCACAACTCAAAAAACGATTATGGGACACTCAATCAAACCATCTGTACACGCACACCTCGACAGCTACCGCCGCCCCCTCGATGGCAAAAGCAAATTCTCTATCCGGGTCGACATCGGCGGCAACAAAAAGCTCTACCCCATCGACACCCAAGGAGACGCGGAGCTTTACATGGACCGGAAGTATTGGGTCAACGAGAAATGCCCCGACACCGGGAAGAAACTCAAGAGCAAACGAATCCAGCACAGCAAGGGCAACGGAGACAGCAAAGGAATCGAGCGCGTCCTGAACGCGAAGATCATCCGCATGGAAAAGCTGATTGCCAAACTGGCTGACGCGGACAAGGCGATCACCCACGACCTGCTGATGCGGATGTGGTACCGCAAGGACTCCACCCGGTTTTCTGATTGGATGGAAAAGTGGTACGAGGGGTATGCAACCGATATGCGCCACAAGGACACCACCGTAGAGAACTACGAATTGCTGATTCAGACCATCCGGGAATTTGAAGATTACAACGGCATGGTCAAGGTGTCGCAAACCTCGGTGGACTGGCTCAAACAGTTCCAAACGTGGATGTACCGGGAGTTTGCCACCAATGAGCAGGGCAAGGTATCGGGCAAGGGCTATTCCGATACCAACGGGGCGCGGAAGATGCGCCAGATCGGAACGGCGATCAAACACGCCTTCCTGGAAGGTGAGATATTCGCCAACGTGTACCAGGAATTCCGGGACCGGGGATTTTACCAGAGCGAGGAAACGAGCATCGGCCTGTTCCTGGAACCGGAGGAAGTGGAGCGTTTACAGGAGGCTTACGACCGGGAGGAACTGGTGGACAAGATTCTCACCAAGACGGGCAAGGTCGCCATTCAGGGACGCAAGATGCACCAACGCCTGGGAATGTACCTCTTTGCCTGTTATACCGGGCTGCGCTACGGGGATTTACGCAACCTTGCAAACGGCCACCCGGATGTGACGATCAGCCGCAACACCATTACGGTGATCATGGAGAAGACCGGAAAAATGCTCCGGCTGAAAATCAATGACCGTATGCGCTCGGTTGCCAACCTCACTGGGGAAGGCCCGGTATTCGGGACCAAAATCCTCAACAATGGGAACAGCAACAAAGACCTGCGCCGAATCTGTGAGATGGTTGGGATCAACAAACACCTCACCATGCACGGCCTCAGACGGACCTTTGCCACCCTGCTGCTGAACATGGGCGAAAGAATGAAAGTGGTTTCAGCCCTGGTGGGGCATTCATCGGTGACGACGACCGAACAGCACTACGCGCAGTTGGGCAACAAGGCGATGCAGGACGCGATGGACCGCTTTGACAACACCTTCACCGACTTCACCAAGCCGGATGTGATGGAATTCGTGCAGGACGTTTTCCGGCTGATGCAGGAAAACCCGGATATGAAGGTGCCGCGCCGTATGGCGGACAAGATCGACGCGCTATCCAAAATCCTCAACCTCCATGAACTCGAAACGGTGGATGCGGCTGAGGCCACCAACCGGATCAAACTGGAAAAGGCGGCATGACCATGAAAACGATTACGCTCCACCCCACCACGTTCCCTTTCCGGTCCCTGATCACTGCGCCCCACCTTGCCGGTTTTTTTGCGTCCGGCTACAGAGGGATTGGCCCGGAACGAAGGAGAAACTACACTGACTCTCCAAAAAATCTCCCTGTGGAAAAAGAAAAATGACCTGTAAAAGATTTCAAAATCACCGATAACCATGAGAAGTGGCCATTCTCATGGTTATCAAATTTTCCTGATACGGGAAAAATGTCGTCGCCATTACACGCGATTTTGATAACCATGGGAACAACGGTTCTCATGGTTATCATGCCCTTACTCAGTGCATTGCTGATAAGTGTGGATAACCCTCTCAGGCTCACCAGGGGGCTTTTTTGCTTGATTTTTCTGCTTATGTTTGGAGGGAATTCAACGCACATGAAACCTTTTACCCGCATTCGGCGGCACCTTGCCCCGCCGACAAAAGGGAACTCATACCCAAACAAAAGCGACCATGAACCCAACCATTCACCCCCGGCCCAAAGCCCCCACCAGGAAGGAGCAAATCCCGGAGCATCGGACGATCACCGCCTGGGCTTCCCAGCGGACCGGGGACAAACCAACCCGGCCACCGCCCCCAACTATCCCACCCCGGAAACCGAGCCAGAAAGTCACCACCAAACTGGAAAAAAATTGGCCTGTGGATAAAGAAATCTGACCTGTAAAAAAGATGAATTCTGCTGGACACATTGAACAGAATACTTGACCATGTGTCTTTTTTTCAAGAAATCTTCTGTCATTTCATACCCTGCTGAACCAGATGAACACCTTGACTGTTCAAGTGTCTTTTCCTAAGCGGCGAAAAATGTGGAAAACCGCCCCTGTGGGCAATCAAAGGGCATTCCGGGAAACATCTGTTTGATTTTTTCCCTACGTTTGGTCCAGAATTCAAGCACATACCATCATTTACCAGCGTTCGGCGGCAACTGACCCCACCGATGCAAGCAACCCTTTTATGCCCAAATTTTTCAAGACATGACTGAACATTTGACAAACGAAATGCAGGCTCTCCGGGAACAGCTTACCCGGATCGAGCAGAAAATCGACCAGCCTACGGGCGAAGAACTGCGGGGCCGTTGGCTCAACGGTGAACAGGCCCAGGAAATCCTAAACGTGCGGCCCCGCACCCTGCAAAAGTACCGGGAGGAACGCCTGATCGGCTACTCTCAGGTCGGCAGCAAAATCTACTACCGGGCCACCGATCTGGAAGCCCACCTGATGCGCCATTTTATCCCCTCCAGAAACTCAAGACATTAAATCCGATGATGAATAAAGAACAAGTCCTGTCCCGCGTGGACAGCTACGAGATTCTCAACCATTACCTACGTCCCTTCGTGCCGCGCCACAAGTGGCCGCTTCGTAAGGGAAACGCCATTTCCAACCCCCTGATTGAGCGCAAGCAAAACACGCCTTCCTTCAACATTTACCGGGGCGAGGACGGGCAATGGTACTTCAAGGACTTTTCGACCTCAAGCGATATGCAGGGCAGTTGCTTTGATTTCGTGATGCGCCTCTATGGCCTGGACTTCCCCCAGGCACTTGAGAAGGTCGCCCAGGACTTCAACATCCCTGATCCCGACCAGGAAACCACCCCGACCCACAAAACCCCTCAGAAGCCCCGCAGAGAGCCGGAGCCGATCCCCTTTGAGATCACCCTCAACGATAGATGGAACGAGGAGGAAAGCGAGTGGTGGGGCCGCTACGGGATCGGGACCGATACCCTGGACTGCATGGGGGTTGGGAGCGTAAAGGGGATCGTTCAGTATCGACCGGAGGGCAAGCCCTGGTGTACTCCGGTTCATGCCTCCATGCCGCTCTACGCTTACCGTGTGGGTACGGACTGCTACAAACTCTACCGACCGGGGAGCCAGGACCACCGTTTTTCCTGGTTAGGCCGCAAACCCGCTGAATACGTCTACGGCCTGGATCACTTGCCGCGGCGGGGGGAACGGGTGTTCATCACCGGAGGGGAAAAGGACGTACTTTCCCTGGTCGCCCACGGCCATGCTGCGGTATGCCTGAACAGCGAGACGGCCCGGCCTCCCAAGTGGCTCATTGCTCACCTGCGGGAACGCTTCGGGCGGGTGATCGTCCTCTATGATCTGGACGCGACCGGGATGCGGGAATCCAAACGTTTGGCCGGGGAATACGGCCTGTTGCGTCTGGTCCTGCCCCAGGCGATGTATGAGCGCGAGCTGGGCAAGGACATCAGCGACTTCTACGCCCTGATGCACTCCGGGGAAGCCACTGACATTGCCGGGGCCGGGACGCTGGACGCGCTGATTGCCCAAACTGAAGAGCGCGGCCCGACCATTGCCCCGCCCGGCTCCCACCTGGAAAAGCTGCTGCGCCACCAGGAACAACTGCGAAAGCAGAAGGCAAAGCCCGTTGTATTCTCCAAGCCGATCCTGGTCCGGGGTGAGGACGCGATCATCTACCCCAAGACCATCAACCTGATCCAGGGCAAAAGCGGGGTCCACAAGAGCCGATTGGCCGAGGGCATTTGCTCCACTGTCCTCAACCGGAGTCCTTTCCAGGAAAACCCGATTGGCCTAAAGGTGAACGGCAATACCGACTTTACCGTCTGCTACGTGGACACCGAGCGCAACCTGACCGAGCAATTCCCCTACGCTATCCAGCAAATCCAGACCAAGGCCGGGTACGCGATCACCGACAACCCGCCGCATTTCCACTATGTTTCCTTGCTGGACTTCGGAAGGGAAGAGCGCTACGTAGCCCTGACCGAGTACCTGAATTGGCTGCAAGGCGGGGCCAAACGGCATTTGTTTGTAGTCCTGGACGTGATCACCGACTGCATCGGCAACTTCAACCAGGTCAGCGAGAGTTTGGAACTGGTGGACGCGATGAACCGGGCCATCAACAGCTTCGACGTGACTTTCCTGTGCGTGATCCACGAGAACCCCGGCAACGGCAGCGACAAGGCCAGAGGCCACCTGGGAACCGAGCTTGCCAACAAGGCCAGTACGGTGATGCAGGTGGGCTTTGAGCGGGACCGGGGCGGTGATCCCACCGACCTGATCAAACTGAGCTTCCTCAAGTGCCGGGCCAGCAAGGCCCACGACCCGGTATATCTGCAATACTGCGCCGAGGCCAGGGGCTTGATTCTGGCGGACAATGAACTGCTGAAACAGGTCGGAGACAGCCGCCAGGAGAAAGCCCCGATGTTGGAGGTCCGGGAGTACGTTGAGGAACATTTGGGAGGGCCGACTCTCGCCCGTGAACTGACCTCTGGAATGGCGGAATATTTCGGTTGCAGTGTGCGCCTGATCGAGATGCGTTTGTCCCGTTTGATCAAGGAGGAATGGCTGATGAAAAACGGCGATGGACAGCACGTTTTTTTGGTCCGGGAAGGGAGCGGAAAAACGCGCAAATATCTCTTCAAAAACAAGGGTTAAAAAGTTTGAGCGAAAGCGAAAACCCCTATATACAGGCTTTTCGTTTCGTTGAAAAACCAAAAACAAGCAAAATCGCCTTGTACTCTCTGGAAACGCCGATTTTGGAGCCAAACACCAAAAGGCCAAAAATGACCTCGATTCGCGGGCAAAATCCGGGTGATCCAGGCAAGGAAACCGGGCAAAAATCGACCACCAAAAACCGATTGTAGAGATGGAAAAATCCATTGAAAATTCAGCCCCGATTGGGGGCCGATCACCCCCTTGCCGGAGCAGTAATTTCGGGCGGGGATCGGAGGGGAAAAACGGCCTCACGACTATGCCCAGCCAAGGGGATTTTCAAGCCCCGGAAAGACCGGCCAGAATCAAACACCAAAAGCAAGTAAAAAATGATCGAATCTTTATGCGAGAATTGCGGGGAGAAGTTCGAAACGACCTCCCACCGGGCAAAATACTGCTCGACCTCCTGCAAGCAACAAGCCTACCGATCCCGGCAGGAGAATAAAGTCCCCCCGGACGAATATCTCAACCACCCGGAAGATCCCGATTGGGACGAACAGGAGGAGGAATGGAAAGAGGAACTCCCCAACGATCAATCCGAATGGGAAGGTAATCACGGCGATTATCCCGACGGCCTGGGAGCCGAATCGGGCTACCGTAACGCTGAAACCGGACATTACGAAAAAAACGGCCTCAGTTACGGTAAAAATGATGATTGTTACGGTAGAAATTCCGACGATCACCGTAACAACGGTACGGTACGTTACGGTAAATCCGACCCGCGTTACGGTAAGATCGGCTCTGAGCGTTACGACAGCAGCCAGCCAGGTTACGATAGAAACGACCTTCACCGTAACGCAAGCCATGATCCCGAACCCGACGAGCGCAGACGCTACCCCCTGCACTTCTATGCGCCCAATGGGATGTTTACCGCCCAGGCCCTGGCACAGCTTCCCCGTCTGGACCAACTGGCATTGAAGCACAAGCCAGCCCGGTACTCCGATGAGACCTGGTTTGAATTCCTCCAATCCATCGACGGCATCCCGGTGGACATCTACGCCGAGGCCCGCATAGAACTGGAAGAGGAACAACAGCAAGCCGCCATCGCGGAGATGAACGCCCGGATCGTGCGCTGGTTCCCCCGGCTGCTGGAATTCGCCCATGCCGACGAGGTGGAACTCGAAACGGTGGAGCGGCTTTTGATGCGGATGCGCTCCTTTGTCCGCTCGGATCGGTTCCGGCTCATACCCGCCGATCACACTCACCGCCTGGAACTCCTCTATGAACTGGACGTTTTCTCAGGATTGGTGGAGGACCAACGGGACCAGGGATATGAGAGTATGGCCCTGAATCCTACCGATGCTTTTCTCGAAAGGATGGACCGGGTGATTGCAGCCGCGCGGAGAGCGTGATACTTTTTACTGCTATCATCTGCGGTTTACCGCAAGGTTCTGCAACAATGGGTCATCTGTTGCCATCTCTCACCATCTCAACATCAACCTGATTGATCTATGCCTACACCGCCCAAACCGCCAGCGGTGCCGCCTTATGCCGCTATCTGCATTGTGCAACAACCTGCGGCAACAATCGGCAACCCAACCGCAAGGCTACTACAACCCGACACGAACCCTGCCACAAGGCAACATCGTGTCGCATCAACATTTCTTCATCGTCAAACCATAAATGCAACTATCCATGCCAGTAACCACCAATGACCTCAACCAACTTGTCACCCGCGCCGAGCTTGTGAGCCTGGAACAACGGCTAGGTGAGCGGATCGACCGGATAGGCGACCTGATCCGGCCCATGTACCAGAAGATGTTTACGACCCAGGGAAATGGCCTGGACGGGAAGGAAAAGCAGTTCTTTTCCCCGGCTGAGTTTGCCCAAATCATCGGAGTGAGCAAGAACACCGTGATCCGAAGGTGCCAGGACGGAACCTACAAGTCTACCCAACCGGGCGGACACGGAACCGCCATCCACATCCCCCGCGAGGAAGTGGAAAGGCTCACCATGAAGGCGGAAAAGCTGGAGTGAGATCATCCCGGGGGCGTAGTAAATGCTGATTGCCCCAGAATCCCCCATTTTGAGTTCTAAAACAATTTCTTCATTTCTGGCCTCGCCACGAGTGGCGGGGCCGCCTTTTTCGCCTCGATCAAAACCTGCGATTTCCCGATTATGGTTCCCTTTCTTTTCTGTCTGGTGGTGTATGATTATTTTTAGACTGTCACTGTCGAAATAAACATTTTAAACTATGAAAAAGACACTCGTACTCTTAACGACCTTCATTTTATTTCTTTTTGCCCTTCCAAGTCAGTCCCAGGCACAATGCCCCTCTGGACAATCCAACAATGCATGTTTTGCCTTGCCTTCCGGCCCGTGTGTATGCTTTCCAAATGGTAAGTTCCGGGCATGGATCGTTACCAGGATTATTTCCGATGCAAAGCCGATGATGGACCAGGAATTCAATTACTCCTTTGGCCAATATTTGCAAGCCTACTATCGAACGGATGAAATGACCATTGAGTACCTGGGAGGGGATTGGGAAAATGGCCAATCTTTCAGGGTAACTATCGGGGGCTGTGTCATAACTGTTGTCACAGACGGTCTTTGAGTCTCTCCTGAAAAATTGACATGGTTGACCGACCTTCAATTCCAGCCAGAATCCAAGTAGAGAAGTCAAAGTAATTCTCGAATCTTTTCCAGCTTGCACTGTTGGCAACTTTTTCGATTCTCGAACTGGTTGACCGGAGGATATTTTTAAATCCTTGGGGGTCTTGGGAAAGAGCGGCGAATAATTCAAGAACCAATGATATTGGTGGGGATATTTGCCCTTTTCTCCCCCAGGATTTTCGAATGCTGCGAACTTCTCTATCAACTACCTCAACATTCCCTAATTCCCAGTGGCAAGCAAGGAAAAGCAATCGTGAATGATTCAATAAGTCAGGACGGTTGTCCATGTCATTTCGATTGCGATTGTTGTTTATCCAAAAAATCGCCTTTTCAGGGAATCCGGCATATATTAAAGTAGTACCTGCCAAATGGTTTATGGTAATCTCCGAAACAACATTTCTTTCAGAGAAAGAATTGGATTTTAACCTCTTATAGTCACCTAAGCAGGTTAAAATGAGGTTGGGATCACATGATTTATGGCCCAGGGAAAGGGAGAAAATCGTTTTGTTTTCCAAGTATTCAAGCGGGGTTCGCTTATGGGATTTAGCAAGGGTTCGGAAGCTATCAAATGTAGTTTTTGCCCCCTCAAAATCTAGGGTCATAACCCGGAATAATGAGCCTAATAGAATAAGCCTACAAAGTGTGTAATATCTTTCCTTGTCTGCCATCAAACCTTTGTTCTCCTTAAAAACCTCAATAGCTTCATCGCAACCCCTGATGACCTTTTCTTTTTCTCCCCTTATGTTGTGAATCGAAATTTGAATGTAGAGCTGTATAATTCTTGCACTGTGAGAAATAGCAAAAGCAGGATTGTAGATCTTTCCCAACGATTCGACCTTTTTCAGCAATTCTGCTTTTTCATCGCCAGTTTGTCCCCATATTATTTCGAATAGCTTTTCAACATTTTCGAGTTCAAATAGATTCTTCTCCTTTGCAAAAATCTGGTTTGATTTATTGACGAGGGTTTCTATTTTTTCAGAATAGGATTTCCAGTCTCGTCTTTTCCTCAAAATCCCTGATTCGAATGAAATCAATTTTCTTAATGATGGAAAATCTTCGGTCTTCTCTGCCATTTTCGAAGCCCTTTTCAGTAATGGCGGTAGGTGGGAAAATAGCCCCTTCTCATAAACAATCTTGATCCCATCCATCAGTTTTGCCAAATCTGTTTCCTCGTCCTCCTGGGCATCACGTATGAACTCCAGAATCCTATGGTACAAGTAATTCTTTGTGCGGTGAAGGTGGTTTACAAACGGTTCGTCCTTTAGGCTTTCCTCAATCTCCAACTCATCATATACTTCCTGCTTCTTAATTGCATCGAATAGTTTGACGTAATTGGGATACCCCTTTCGCCTCCTATCAAATGCTCTCTCCCGAAACTTCAATAGTTCGGCAGCATCTAAGGATTGAATCAGTTCCCATAGTGTTTGACTACGGCTTCCCATTAGTTAGAAATAGCGTAATTAGGGTAATAGTAGCGAATGAAAGTTAATAGCTAACGTACAATTTTGCAAAGAGTTGTTTTCCTTTTTTGTTCTATCAAACTATCTTAGTCCTCGTCAAAGATTTAGAACGCTTAGACGAAATCACTACGAGTTCTTTTCCTGAATTGGCTTCTACCAGTTTCGGCGGTGACAACTCCATTGAGGAGACGCTTTGTTACGGGGAAGCCATTGATGAAAAAGATTGGGGGCCGGACATTGGCCCGGCCCCACCCCACCGGTTCTGGTGTCAAAGTTTGACGACCTGCACCAGAACAGCAGTTCCTTGAAATATAGCCGGATGGATCAACACCTACAAATCAACATGGTGATTTTTGATGTAAAACGGAGCCAGAACTTGCTACCTTTTTCAGGCAAGACCACACACTGATTTGTTTGTTATGATTAGTTAGTTTGCCCGATTGGAGCGTCCGCTCTGATCGGTTAGTTCGCAGGTCATCGGCCTCGAAATAACCGATTCAATTTGTTTTTATCTATATCCTTTTATCCAACCAATTCGGGAGGCCGGGGTCAAACTTTATCGATGAATGGCCTTAAATCATCGCCGGTTTCTCCAATCCTGGACCTCCCGATTTAGTTGGTTGAGTTATCTGATAAAAGTCGGGTTTGAACTGTTTCTGATCGTACCGCCCCCTGCAACATGGGGGCGGTGATCAGTCAAAAAAACAGGTTTGATTCATACGGTAAGCCAAGTCATTTGTCGGGGACCATAGTGGTCCAAGATTAGATTTCCCCGTCCCGCCGCCCGTTTGGGTGGCGGATCGGCGGGGTCAAACAGAATGCACAGAATTCAGTACGTCGGAGTTTGCCCCGGTGCAAAAAGCCCGGTTTTGTTCGAAGAACTTCATACTCGTAAAGCAACGGCCCTGGAACAGTTCTTCGGACTGTTCCGGGCCATCTTCGAACAGCGCAAATACATTGCGGTAAAGCTCTGCCTGAACACCAATAAATCCCGCCCCTGGAAGGGGGCAATAGCCCTGAGCCGATATATGTTAGACCACGATGATCAATACCGGATCGACACCAGCACAAAGCCGGGAAGCACCGGCGAGGCCGAATGGCGGTTTGTGTTGCACTATTACCGTTTGTGTGGGGAGTACCTCGACAAGGCGGTAACGGTCTGCAATGACGACATTCTCAGCATCGATCTGCTCCTGCTCTTGGAACAGGAGGCAAGGGAGAATGAGTATGTCACCGCCTACATTCTGGTGGTCCAGGACTTTACCGACAATGACCTTGTGACCCATATCAGCTTTGCTGACATCGATCTGTTTTCCTCCCAATTCCCAAGTATGCTTGTCGGAGGAATGCCGGTCGACCGCCTAAAAGAACATCACCGGAGGCTGTTTCCCGATGTCTCCCCAACAGAATAGTTGGTTTTGGCGCGTCTGGGTGGCCTTTTGCCGCCTGGGCGCAATTTCATCGTCAATCAGCAGACTACACACCCTAACTTTTCAAGCCGTAGCCGTCTCAGACGAACCTGACAGCCGCCGCATCTCGGGCGGGGCTGACACTTAGTAGTTGAATAGGTAACGGTTTGAACGTATGAAAACAATCTTGATCGCCATCTTAGTGGCGTGGATTTCTATTGCCTGGGCAAAGGCACAGACCGCTTCGTGCGACACCGCGTTTTTCGCCCTGGCTGACCCCTTGCTCTGCCCGACTGATCCGGTCCAGGCACCGGACACGATCTATCCGGCCAACGGGTATTTCGCCGCCTCCCCCGGTCTCTCGGTGGACTCGCTCGGAAACCTCAATCCGGGGGCAAGCACTCCCGGCCTCTATGACCTGCATTACATCGTCCTGGACTCCTGCACTGACACTTTCACTGTGGCGGTGGAAATCCTCCCTCCGGGCAATGCCAGCTTCACCTATCCCGATACGCTTTACTGCTTTCCCGGCCCCGATCCCCTTCCCGTTATCCTGGGCGACTCCGGGGGCGTTTTCCGCCCCTCCGGTGGCCTTGTCCTGGACAGCACCACCGGGCAGCTATTCCTGGGACAATCCGCAACCGGGCCGCACAGCGTGACCTACCTCACCGATTCGCTTTGTCCCGACACCGCCACCTTTTCCCTGACCCTTGCCAGTGCTGGGGATGCCGCCTTTGTCTATCCCGATACCGGGTACTGCACCGGGGGGCAAGACCCCAACCCGGTGGTGATCGGCGACCTGGGGGGCAGCTTCACCGCGCCCTCCGGGTTAGGGGTGGCCCAGGGCAGCGGGACGGTTGACCTGAGCCAGTCCACACCCGCAACCTATCCGGTCACTTATACCACCAGCGGCCTTTGTCCCGATACCGCACAGTTCTCGCTCACCATCACCCAAACTCAGAACCCCAACTTTTCCTACCCTTCCCCGCTCTGTGAGGGAGACACCAACCCATTGCCACTAACGACCGTTCCGGGGGGGCGATTCGTCGCCCTCTCGGCGGGGTTGGTCCTCGCAAGCACCACCACCGGGGAGATCGACCTGAACGCGACCCCTCCGGGAAGCTATCAGGTGCGCTATGTCACCCCCGGTCCCTGTCCTGACAGCACCGTCGCTCTGGTGGTGATCACCGGGCGCAGCCCGGCAGGGTTCTACTATCCCGATACGACCTATTGCAACGGTACTCCCATCGCCGCCCCGGTGGTGACCGGTCAGGGGGGCGGGTTCTTCTTCGCCAATGATTCGGTGGTCGTCCTGGACAGCCTGAGCGGCTTTGTCAGCCTGGGTGCCTCGCAGACGGGCCTCTACACGATCAACTATGTCAGTCCGGGAACTTGCCCCGATACGTCCTCCTTCATCCTAGAAATCGCCCCCCAGGGCATTTCCGACTTCGACTATATCCCCGGGGTTTACTGCATCTCCGATCCCGACCCGGCCCCGACCATCACCGGGGACACCAACGGCTATTTCACTGCCGTTTACGGGGGCGCGGTGGTTGATTCCTTCTCCGGGGTGATCGACCTGGGGGCAAGCCTTGCGGGGGACTCCATCCTGATACAGTACACCGTGCCGGGCATCGTGGGGTTTTGTCCCGACAGCAGCATCAACCGGGTTCGGATATTCGCCCCCGACTCAACGGTGAGCGTCACCTTTCCCAAGACCGCGTATTGCCCCGATGAAACCGACCCCGGCCCGACCGTCACCGGGCAAAGCGGGGGAACCTTCCAAGCATCCCCGCCCGGTCTTGCTATCTCTCAGTTCACCGGGGAGGTTGACCTTTCGGCTTCGCAGCCGGGAACCTATAACGTCCGGTATTTTCCGCCCGGAGCCTGTACCGACACCCTCAACGGTTTTACCATCACCGTCAACTCCCGCGATGTGGTCAGCGTCCGTTATCCGGGTGACGAGTTTTGCACCGGGGCCGGGGTGGTCGCGCCCCAAGGGATGGCCGACAGCCTGGGAACCTTTATCGAGCCGACCGGATTCCTGGTATTCGACAATCCCGCCTGGGGCGGGATCGACCTGGACAGCAGCCGGGCCGGGGCGTACCTCGTCCGCTACACTTCGGGCGGAGCTTGCCCGGAAGACACCGTGCTTTCCCTGACGATCTACCAAAGCCCCGATGCGCTCCTGATGACCAATCCCGAAGAGACGACGATTTGCCAGGGGGAAAGCATGGACTTCCTGGGATTCGGCGGGGATCAATTTGCATTTGCCCGGAATGATTCGACGGTGCGGGGATTTCAGTACAACAACCTTTTCCAGCCCGGTTTTCCCCTTACAGGTGGCGACAAGTTCACCCTCACGGTGCGCAACGACCTGGGGGGCTGCACCGACCGCGACAGCATGACCCTTTCGGTGCGCCCGGCTCCCTCGCTTACCTACCTGGACTACGACAGCATCATCACCGACGGGGAAGTCTTCCAGGTGCAATTTCAGGCGGACCTTGACAGCGTGAGCGTCGATTGGTGGTTTGTCGCAGGTGGCCGGGTCCAACCCGCCAGCGATAGCGGAAGCACCCCGGTGCTGCGGGCCGGGAGCTTCTGGCAGGAAGAACTGCAATTGAGCATTGAGACTACAAACGAGGTCGGGGAGCTTGCCTATTTCATCCGGCCCCGTTCGGGAGCTTGCCTGGGTGAAACCGACTCCCTGCAAATTCTCATTCTCCCGGAGTCAGAAATCTTCATTCCCCAGGTGATGACACCCAATGGTGACGGGGCCAATGACGTGTGGGAAATCCGGCACAAGCCAACGGTGAAGGAAAACCAGTGGATCATCTCGGTATTTAACCGATCCGGGGGGAAGGTATGGACTCAGGAGGGGCTTGCCCCGGTATGGAACGGAGGCACCAATCCCGATGGGGTCTATTGGTACAAGGTCGAAAACACCCGCACCGGGGAAATACTCACCGGGGGACTGACCATCAAACGTAAATAGCATTCATTAACTCTCAATACATCGTCAGTATGAAAAGTCAAATCCAAGTACGTGAAAGCCAGAATTCCGGACCGGACCGAAGTATGAGAAACCTCCAGCCGGGCCGCGTGATGGCACCGCCCAAAGCCGACCTGCAAGCCGGGGACGGATTCCTGAACAGCACTGTGGGACGGGGCGGGGAAAATCGCCGGGAGGACTTGAGGAAGCTGGGCCAATTCCTTTATGACAACCATGCGCCCCGGGCATTGGTGGCCGACCTGATGAACGCGGGGAAGAACGGCGACCTGATCGAACGCTATCAGAGCGAGGTGCTTGGGTTCAGCGGCCCGGATGGCCGGATTGATCCGGGAGGAAAGACCATTTCGGCAATCCGGGAATTGAAGGGCCGTGAGATCGTCGCGGGGTGGTACGGCAAGGCCAACGCACCGGCAAAGGGCAAGGAGGCAGAGGCCGCACCGGAGATCAAGAAGGACGTTCCCCAGGGGCTTGCCATAAGCGATTCCATCGGCAACGGCGGGGTGAACAATCCCGAAGACCTCAAAGCCCTGGGAGCCTTCCTTACCCAGGCCCAGGCACCGCCCATGCTCATCGCCGGGCTGACCGATGCCCGGTACAACGGTAAGATCATCGAGAAGTACCAGAAGGAAGTCCTGGGATTTCGCAACCCGGACGGGCTGATTGATCCAGGGGGCAAGACCCTGGGAGCCATTGCCAGCTTGCAGGGCCGTGAGATCGTCGCGGGGTGGTTCGGGTTCAAGCCACATGAGGAGGAAGCTGAAAATCCGGTGGCCGGAGCATTTCCTGACCTGGAACTGGACGTAAAGCAGTATTGGGATACCCAACAAAAAGGCCAGTGTGACAAAGGTGCAATGAAGGTCATTGAGGGTCACAAGAAGGACCACCCGGAACTGTATGAGGAATTTGGCTCCATCAACAGCAACAAGACCGCAGTTTCGAACAGTCTTCATCTGGTTTGGGAAAAGGACCATGAATCAGGGGCAAAAAGGGCCGAAGGGAAACCACAAGCAAACGACATTTCAACCCTGGACCGCGACAGTGGGGAGTGGGATATGGCCATCCGCTACATCTTTGCCTGTATTAAGGCCGGGGTGCCTGTCCTGCTCGCATTGAACCATACCTATGCCTACAAAAAGGCTTTAGGGAATTCAGACAAGACAACCGACCATTGGGTTACAGGAATAGGAATCGGTTCAGACAAAAACGGACCATATATCAGCTATTCGGACCCTGGAACCACAAGAGAGAATGTAGGCACAGATACCAAACTGAATCGACTTTACCAGACCGATGATCCGCACATTTGGCGGGACGAAACCAAATATGCAAATGCTGATTCAGGCCGGGGTTCCTATACGTTGGTTGGAGTCACGCTGTATAGTTCCCACCGTGGAAAACAAAAATTCAAGGTGGGAAACCAGACCTTTGTTAGAAAGCGGAAATTTTGAATCTTGGAACCCAAATAGACAACCCCCATGAAATTCATCACCAATACACTGCTTGGGCTATTTGCCATTTGCCTCCTTGCTGCATCATGTGCCGATTCCCCTTCTTCATCCCAGGTTAATTCTGAAACAGAATTGGTGGAGCCAGGTAATTTCAGCTCATTTCTGGATCTATTTCAGGAAACCAAAGGATTCGATTCCTGGGACAAGAAAGTAGTCGATGTAGTCGGAGGAATAGGTGGAGTATTCGATCCCGCTGAAGTTCGGGATAAGACCCTCGACAACCATTTCACCGAGATCAACCCTGAATTTCATCATTTTATTCCTACCAGTTCTATTGTCAATCTTGACCCCAAATACAGCCAGAATATTCCCGACCCTTTGGTCGCTTATCAATTTTGGGCCACCTACAAATCCAGGGTGGGGGAAACCTGGTTGTTTTGTGTTTTTGCATTGAAAAAGGAATGGGTTTCCAGGGAAGGATACCATGAGTTTCATGCCCATCCGGTCATGCTACTGACCTACTCAGGCTCTGGAAAGCTGATTGACCATTTTGTCTGGACCTACATGAATGAAGATGGTGTTCAGCTATATGACGATGTTGATGTTTCAGGAGATACACTGGTTACGGGATGGTATTCGCACCAAACCGGAAAAATTGACAAAGTGTACTCCAGGACTGTTATTGATGCTTCCGGCAAATTCAATTCGATTTACAGGGCCAAGCAGTGATTTAACCGCACTTCCATAAATTTCTCCGGGCCATTGACGCGAGGTGTCAATGGCCCGGTTACATTTTGAAAAAATCTTGACGATCTCACGGCAACACGGGAAATTATCCTTACCTTGAACTGCCCCTTGAGAGAGAATGATTGTTATTGAGGCTTTCCCTTATTCGGCCAGCCTGAACTGAGTAAAATTCTGACAACAAATGGACCTTCGTACCACCTCCATTCTGGCGTTCATGCTATTTGCATGGATCGGTCCTGACCTCTGGGCGCAGATTCCCGCTCCTGCAACCGGAATCCAGCAACCTCAAAGTCCCCGTTTCCAGGGCATTCCCGGGCCTCCCCAAATCGGAGTCCCGCAGCCCTCCGGCCTGGGACCGGAGAATCCCGGACAGCCGGGAGGGCAACCGCCCGGAACCTTTCCCACTCAGCACCGCCCGGCCCTGCAACCGGGGTCGCCCCGTTCAGCGGGAGGCTACCACCCGGAACCGGATTTTGAAGTAAAGTCGAATTATATCGACCCTTTTCGCACCCGGCGCGACGACGACCGGATCACTGCCATTGCTTCCACCTTGCGGGAAGTGTACGAAACCGAATCCCGAATCAGCTACGACCTGCCTGCCCGGACCACAGGCACCGCCCATTACCGGGCCGCCGCTCAGGAAATCAGGGCAATGCTGGATGGAAAGCATCCTTGTGACCTGAAAAGGGCTGTATTCCTGGTGGAAAATGCGTGGAATGACAACCAGGGTGATTACCGGGAATTCTGCAACCGGATTTCCGACATGGCGGACGTTTGCCGCCACCTCATCAATTCATCGGGGAAACACGACAACCAGACCCGCAACCTGGCCGTCTTTGATTTCCTGACCGATACAACGCGGATTCCCACCAGTCAGGGAATGCAGACCTACCTTCCGGTCCGCTATGATTTCGACGACTTCATGGGCAGGGAGGACTGGACGAAGATGTTCGTCACGAAGCTGGTCAGCACAGGTAGCGGCCAGTGCCATTCGATGCCCCTGCTTTACCTGATCCTGGCCGGGGAGGTGGGGGCGGAGGCAAGGCTTGCCTTCGGGCCGAGCCATATCTACATCAAATTCCCCGATGCACATGGCAAGCTGCGCAACCTCGAACTGACCAACGGACGCATGACCACAGATGCCTGGATCGTCGGGTCGGGCTATGTCAAGGCCGAGGCAGTGAGGCATGGAATCTACTTCGACACCCTTACCACCCGCCAAACCATCGCTCTGTGCCTGTTTGACCTTGCCAAGGGTTACGCGATCCGCTTCAGCATGGACAGGTTCGTCCTCGATGCGGTGAATGCTGGCCTGGAAGTCCATCCGGCAAGTATCTACGGGCTGATGCTCAAATCAGACTTCTATACGCTCTGGTGCCAGTACGCTGTCCGCGAGGCCGGAAATCCCAGCCTCCGGGAGGTCCAGGCCAGGCACCCCAAAATAAATGCGATCCACAGTCAGATGCTCCGCATCTATGAACTGATCGACGGTACAGGTTACGAACCCATGCCGGACGCGGCCTATCAAAAATGGCTGTCATCGGTCAATTCAGCCGCCCAGGTGCGACAGGATGCGGCCATCAGGAACGAACTCCATAACAACTGATCCTATGAAAATGACATTCAGAATCGCTCTGTTCATCGGGGTGCTGATCCTGGGACTGCTGGCCCCCAGGAAATCAAACGCGCAGAGCCAGCCCGGCAAGCCTGAGCGCTACGCCGCCCAGCCGCTCTATGAGATGGCTTATGATACCCTCCGGGCGATGCTCGACGGGCAAAGGCCGATTTCATTCAAGCGGGCGGTCTTCCTCACCGAGAACGCCTATCTGGAAGGAAGGCTGGATTGGTCCGCCTTTGACAGGAGCATCGGTAATCTTGCCCGGTTCACCGATCTAGTGAGGGAGTCCCGCTCTTTGCTCTATGACGGGCCGGACAGCCTGGAAGTACAGCGGAATGCGGCCATCTTCTCCGTGATGATGGACTCGCTTCCTCTGCTGGTGGGCAGCGACACGGTATGGCTGGAACCGATGGGCTACGATTTCCAGGACTTCAACGGTCGGCGGGACTGGTCGCAGATGTTTGTCTCAAAGCTGCTGGAATCCGGGAAGGGAAATTGTCATTCCCTCCCCTTCCTCTACAAAATCCTCGCTGATGAAACCGGAGCGAAGGCATGGCTTTCCATGTCCCCCAACCACACCTACATCAAGGCCCGGACTGAGAAGGACGGCTGGTACAATACCGAGCTGACCAGCGGCTATTTCCCGCACGATGCCTGGATCATGGCCTCCGGCTACATCCACCTCGATGCGATCCGCAACAGCCTCTACCTGGACACTCTCAGCGACCGGGAGGCCATCGCGGCGGTCATGGTGGACCTGGCTACCGGCTACGAACGCAAATACGGCACCCACCACCCGGAAGGGGCTGATTTCGTACTGAAGGCTTGCAGTACCGCACTGGAAGCCTATCCTGAATTCGCCAATGCCCTCCTACTCAGGGCGGAGACCCAGCGCAAACGACTGCTCCAGCAGCACGGCCTGTCTTTCGGGGTGACCACGGTTCCGCCTTCCCTCCGCGAGGACTCCGTATTTCAGTCCCTCACCGACCAATACGCTCACCTGCACCGCCTGGGCTACCGCAGGATGCCCGATGCCATGTATCTGGACTGGCTTTGGAGCCTGAAACAGAACGCGGAGAGTTTTGACGACCAGGCTTGTCCTGACTGCCCGGCGGGGGAAGGAACTATCCGCTACCGCCCCCCGCCCAATTACGAACCGGACAATCCCTTCAAAGACCTTGGCTATGAAAACGAAGTCCTCACCCTCAGCAAGGGGAAGTACATTGAGGATTTTGACCTGGACAGCCTCGAACGGATCGGTGGAACGGTCTACAACTGGCAGACCGGGAGGATCGCGGGCTTTGTCCTGGCGGATACGGTATTCTCCGAGTATTCACTGGAACCGGAGATTATCAGCCGATGGCTTTCCCCGGACCCGCTGGCGGATGAATTTCCAGGTTGGTCGCCCTACGTTTATGCGGCCAACAACCCCATCATGCTCGTGGACCGTGATGGGCTGGCTCCGACCCTTCCGCCCATTTATGATCCAACGGGGAGTTTTGCCGCTTTGAGGATGTCAAGTTACACGAATGCGGCGGTTTTTCATTCATTTGAAACTGCTCAGAATTCGAGTTTGAAACATTTACAAAAATTTCTTTGGTCGTCGCGGCTTGGTGAAATCAATTATCACAAGACGGTTTACCCATCAATGAAAGGTGTTGTTGGGGAAGGCGTGGTTCTTTCGCGGTTCATGTTACCTACAAGCCGTGACAATGTGGTAGCGGAAACATTCCTGAGGAATATGGGATCGATGGGCCGCGGTGCAATCTCCAGACGGGCTGCGATGGCGACTTCCGCCGGATATACGCTTCATCCCAACAAGTTGACCGACTTGTCATTTGTGGCAAGGGGAACAGGATTTGTGCATGAATTTGTGACTCCAAGCACGGCGACATTGGGTGCTTCACTTGGGATCAGTGACCCCTACCAGCGCACCCGGCAGATATACAACAATCCATCGACGAAATTTATTTATGAGATCAAGACGAATAATCCGGACGGACCGGGCGGGGAGCTTTATACTGGTAATAATATTGCACGTGGAGTACAGCAACTACTGTCTAACCCGGAAGTGCAGAGTGGAGCTGCTATTCCGGTTTTACTTCTGGATCATGATTATTTTATCAATGGAATCAATGGCAAATATTATGACGCCTTTCGCGATGCACATATTAAGTTGCGCCAATACAATGGAGGTATCTTCACAATGGAAGGATTGCATTCGGATACGGTAAAAGCAATCGAAGGACTTAGAAAAGCGGATTCAAATTCACCCACTAAGGCAGGACATTATGACTACAATCCTTAAATCCTTAATTATATTGATAATTTTGGGAATATCAATTTCAAAGTTAGCTATGGCCCAAAGCACCTTAATCCCAGGATCGGCAACTCAGGTCAATCTTCCAAACCTTCAAGTTGTTGACCCCCAATATTTCCTATTGGAGCAAGATTTTCTTGACCAGTTGAATTCTGAAAAGTTTGAAGCCGCGATCCAATTCTGTGACGATTTGCTAATATCCCTAGAAGCAGTAAAGGATCAGAATCATAGATCCGCTGATTGGTATCTCTTCAAAAAGTATTTGCACAACGTGATATTCCGCCATCCAAGTCACCCGAAATTTGAGCATCACAATGAGTTTTCCGGAGATATAGACTATCGAATTGAATACTATACGTATCATCGCGACCAATTGTATAAAGGAATTTCTCCAAAACAGCCATTTAAGGAAGCATTACTGTCTGCCTTTTACTGTTTGAAAGGCGGAGCTTTGTTTCCAGAGTTTTGGTGGACCGACCCAAAAATCAATTTTCACGACGATTTTGTAGCGGAAATGATCAACCTAACCGAAATCTGGAATAAGCACTTTTATGGCGATAATCCAGCGCTTCCTTTGGTCGAAGATGGCTTTTGGGGATTTAGGGAGGACGAATATACCATTGTCAAGCGCTTCCCGGACAGCGACATCAAACTATTGGAAAAAGCTGGATTCCCATATCACAAGAAAGGGTTTGCCGAGCGGTTCCCCTGGGAGGTCAAGATTTGGGAAAAAATAGTCGCTGAATGGAAGAAAGGAAAATGGGTCGTATTTCTGCCTTAGAGCATTCATTTTGATTTCGGATCAATTTGCCCCAGAGCGTCCCAACCGTAGTCTAAAACCTACGGCGTGTCCTGAGAAATGTACGCTTTTGCCGCCGTTTGCCCCCGGATGCCTGGGACGCCAAACGTCTCGCAAATTGGTTTAAATTTGGTTAGAGCCGCTTGGTTAGAATAGAGAAAATCAGCCCATTCTTACGAATTGGGTCGATTTTCGTGTTAGGAGGCCAGTCCGAACTGGGTGGCCTTCTTTTTTGGGGGCATTTAATGCAAGCCCGCCGCCGAGCGGATGGGAGCAGTGGGACAACATTCCAGTAGCCGATTGTACTTTCAATTGGGACCGGCATTCGCGTTCTCATCAACATGAGAAAAGTC
>JBCCQH010000122.1:0-21341 GCA_039024435.1 Bacteroidota bacterium | reverse complement strand
CCAATCCCGTGGGCGTTCCATGCGCACCTCCGATGACGATTTTCAGCGGTTTATCCGGGAATTCCACGTGGTGACGCCCATCGATCCGGAGGCACCACAAATCCGCCAGCGCCGGGACATCCTCGCCAAATGGGAAGCAGAAATCAAGCAGGAAGCCCCCTGGGCCTTCAAGGACATCGGTCCAGTGATCCGCACCCAAGTAGAAGTCGGCATGCTCGGCAAAGTCGCAGAAACCCGCCCGCTATTTACCGTCAAAGGTTGAGGCACGGCCAAATTCTACTTTGTCAAGTTAAAAAAACACCAATCCGTCTTCGCCAACGTGCTAGGGCGCAGTGAGGAGATCGCGATGGACAAGTGGCCAGCTTGGGCGGGGCCGCATTAAGCCCCAAAAGCGAAGTTGGCTTTATGAATTATTCAGGCTAAAGATCACTGCGTATTCCTCGCGATCTCCTCCTATCTCCTTTGTCGCGCGTCGCGAAGACACAGATGAGGAAGATTGGGCAGAAATGCAAACCTGACAAAGTAGAATTAAGAAGCGGTTTAAATTTCGCTTTGATAAGTGGATTGGGCGTGAATTTAGGGCAAGTCCCGTTGGCTGAGGGAACACCACCGATCTGGTTGCGGTGAAGCACGTGAGTTGATCTCAAGAATTTTTTTCCAGATAATGTTGGGTCGGAAATGGAAAGTTTTCCTGTTTACCGCACCGAATACGCCACCCAGTTGACTTCTTCCGGGCGTTGTCTTCTCGGGAATGATGGCTACATCCAGCCGGTAGAGCCTGACCCGTAGCCAATCGCCCGTTTGTCGCCGAATGTCCGGCCCCCGCCCGGCAATGTCAAAGCCTGAACAATTTCTTGAGCGGTTCCTTCCTTTATTGAAGACATGTTGCGTACCCTCCGCATATTGACCGCCCTGATCGGCCTGGGCTGGGGTCTGGGATTTACCGGAGCCCCGGGACAGGGCTGTTGTACCGGTGGGGTGCCCGTCTCCGGCAATTTGGGGTTGCCCGCCGGTGCCCAAGGCACTTGGCAATTTCAGTTGAGTGTCGATCACAAATACCTCGATGCGCTGTTTGACGGGCGGGAGCGGCTGGTCGATGAACTGCGCCGCCGCAGTACGACTTCCTTCCTATTGGAGGGCAGTTACGGCATCCGCGAGCGCCTGGCCGTGAGTGGTTTGCTGACCTTTGTCCGGCAAACCCGGCGCATTGAACCAGCTTTCGGGGCGGTTGATTTCACGGAAAATGCGGGCTTGGGCGACGCCATCCTGCTGTTGCGCTACAACTTGCTCACCGATTCAGTCACCCCCTTTACCGATTTGGTGCTGGGGATTGGTCCCAAGTTCCCGCTGGGCCGCACCGATTACCCGAGCGATCTCACTGGGATTCTGTTGCCCGCCGACCTGCAACCGGGAACTGGAGCCTGGGATGCAGTTTTCTGGGGAATGTTCAGCCACACCGGGATCATCCGGGACCGCCTGACGCTGCTGGTGATTCCCAGCTTTCGCCGGACCGGCACCAACCAACGCTACAACGGCTCCCAAGCCTACCGCTTCGGCAATGAGTTGCAGGTCAACTTTGGCATCTCTGACCGCTGGGCGCTCGGAGGACTGCTCTTGCAGCCCCAACTCATGTTCCGCTGGCGGGCCACTGCACCCGACCAGGCGGAGGGCCAGATCGTCTCCAATACCGGCGGGCGCTGGCTCAATGTACAGCCGGGCGTCGCTCTGGGATTCAGCCCCGCCCTGAGCCTGCGCCTCAATGCCGAAATCCCAATCTACCGCAACCTGACCGGTACCCAGCTTACTACCACCGGCCGGGGAACCGCCGCGCTCTACTATTCGTTTTCTACCCAAAATTCAACCACAAGACGTCCATGACTCCGCAAAAAGTGAATTCGCTCCCGCTCCTTTTGCTCTGTGCTTTCCTGATGATCGCTTCCTGTTCCCGGGAGCAAGTGGCCGATGGCGATTGGTCCATTCCCCAAGATGAGATCCGCGACGGGGGGCCCGGCAAGGACGGCATTCCCTCGGTGGACAGCCCCCAATTTTCCGAAGCGTCCGCGGCCAGCTACCTGCTGGACGAAGACTTGGTCGTCGGGTATGCGGTAGGCGATGATGTCCGGGCCTATCCGCATCCGATTCTCGACTGGCACGAAATCGTCAACGATGAAGTGGGCGGGGAACCGATTGCCATCACCTACTGCCCGCTCACCGGGACGGCCATCGGGTGGGACCGCGAAGTCAATGGTGTCACTACCACTTTTGGAGTTTCGGGCCTGCTTTACGAAAGCAACCTCATCCCGTACGACCGCAGTACGGAAAGCAATTGGTCGCAGATGGACCTCGAGTGTGTCAATGGGGCTTTGCGCGGAACCCGCGTCGTAACCCACCCTGTATTGGAAACGACCTGGGCGACGTGGAAGGAAATGTACCCGGGAACCCAGGTGATGACCACGAACACGGGCCACGACCGCAATTACAGCAACTATCCCTACGGCGATTACCGGACGAATGATGCCTACATCATCTTCCCGGTTTCGAACACCGATGAGCGGCTGCCGGCAAAGGAACGGGTCCACGGCACCATCGTAAACGGTCAGGCCGTGGTCCACCGATTCTCGGCATTTGCCAATACCGGTGAGGGCGACGTGGTGGTGCGCATCGAGAACCTATTGGGCCGCCAAATCGTCCTTGCCGGCAATGTTCGCCAAAATTGGATCGTCGCTTACGAGACCGGTGGGCGGACCGATTTCTTTGCTGTGCAAGAAGGAGGCTCGATCATCATGGAGGATGGGGCCAGCAACCGCTACGATGTCTTGGGTCGGGTGATTTCGGGGCCCCGCGAAGGAGAACGCCTCACCTCGACCGATTCCTACATCGGGTACTGGTTTGCTTGGGGAACATTTTTCCCCGGGGCGGAAATCAAAGAATAAGGGAGAGTTTTTGTCGATAAAAAGCCGGATGGGGTTACCCATCCGGCTTTTGCCATTGGTGTATTGGGAGCGGGGATCAGCCCAGGTCCATGCCTTCGAGGACGCCCACCACCGAGCGTACCGCGTCGGCGGACTGGTTGAGCATTGCTTTTTCGTCGTCGTTGAGGTTGAGCTCAATGATTTCCTTGATGCCACCTTTGCCGAGTTTGACCGGAACCCCCAGGTAGAGGTCATTGATGCCGTACTGGCCGGTGAGCCAGGAGCAAACCGGGAAGGTGCGGTCCTGGTCGAGCAGGATGGCTTCCACCATCTGAGCGGCGGCGACGCCGGGTGCATACCAGGCCGAGGTGCCGAGGAGCTTAACGATTTCTCCCCCGCCTTTTTTGGTACGGTTGACGATGGCTTCGAGTCGCTCCTCGGAGACGAGGTCGGTGATGGGCATCCCGGCAACCTTGGTGTAGCGGGGAAGCGGAACCATGGTGTCACCGTGACCACCGAGCAGCAGGGCCGAGATATCCTTGGGCGAGCAACCGAGTTCCAGGGCGAGGAAGGAGCGGTAGCGGGCAGTATCGAGGATACCGGCCATGCCCATGACGCGCTGGGCCGGGATGCCGGCCGATTTGTAGGCCTGGTAGGTCATCACGTCAAGCGGATTGGCGACGACGATCACGATGGCATCCGGAGAAGCGGCAATGGCCTTTTCGGTTACCGTCTTGACGATCTTTGCGTTGATGGAGATCAGGTCATCGCGGCTCATGCCCGGCTTGCGGGGAACCCCGGAGGTAATCACGATGATGTCGGACCCTGCGGTAGGAGCGTAGTCGTCGGTGCTGCCAAAGATGCGGGTATCAAATCCGTGGATGGGGGAGGTTTCCCAGAGGTCAAGGGCTTTGCCTTCGGCGACGCCTTCCTTGATGTCCACCAGCCAAACTTCCTTGCAGATATCTTTTTGGGCGACGGCATCTGCGCAGGTTGCGCCGACCGCGCCGGCTCCGATCACTGTTACTTTACTCATATTCGTGGATTATGCTGTGTTTTGAATGGGTTTTAGTGCCTAACGGGCTATTTAAATTTAATTCTGCGATTTTATTGTGGCACCTTTTTCCGCCCCTCTTCCGCTATTTTCTCGCCCATAGCTTTAGCCATGGACTCCAAAATGAGCTTTGATGGACAAAAAATCTGCGCTAGCAAATTTCACGAATCAATTTTAAACAGCTTCTAAAATTCGGCGCTAAATTACGGGCTGCTGCCCCCTTTTGCAAGTAAGGAGAAGCGGTTTCTTCAGGACATTTTTTTGTGGGCAAATGCCGCCCGTAGCCGCGAGCAATTTCGTGGGCTGTGGTGCGGGTAATCCTCCTTTTTTTGGCCGGTAAAAAATGCGCGCAATCGCCGTTTTTTTAGCTGTCCAGAATTAAGGACGCCTGTCTAAAGCCTATTTTGCAATGCGGCAAAATCCACTTAACTTCACTTTTATTGACATCTGTAACCCGGAAGGCCCTAAAAGCTAATAGCCATGAAAAGATATCTCAGTATCCTGTTTGTTCTGTTCCTGACCCTGGCAATCTGCCAGCCGGTCGCCGCCCAAAAGAAGAGCAAAGCCGAAAAAAGAAAAGAAAAAGCGGAGAAGAAATTGTGGAAAAAGAAGGCCAAGTCCTACAAGAAGACGCCTTTGTCGCTGCGCGACGACCTCGAAACGGCCAATAAGAAGTTGCGGGAGCTCTCCGAGCGCAACAAGGATCTGCAAAACAAATTTGGCTCCCTGGAAAACCGGATCGACAGCTTGCAAGCTCTGCTCAGTGCCCGACAAGCGGAAATCGCCGCCCTCAACACCAAGTACGAGAAGTTGCAGCGGGCCTACGAAGCCCAGAAAAACATCAACGAGAAAGACATCATTCCCGGCCTCGTCTACCGGGTACAGATCGGTGCCTACGTATACTTTGAAATCAAGCCCGACTCCAAGGACATGGACCGGAACTTTGAAGGAGAGACCGCCGATGGCATGAACAAGTACCTGATCGGGCGCTTCCGCGATCTGCCCACTTGTGAGCAGTTTCGCGACAATGTCCGCAAGCTCGGCATCGGTGATGCATTTGTGGTGCCCTACATCGATGGTACCCGCGTGACCATGGAGGAAGCGAAGAACTATCAGGGCGGAACCAGTGGCCGGATGCGCAATGGCGGTGTCGACGTCGGCGACAGCAGTGGCAAGGATGCCATCAAGAACTCCCGCGGCAGTTCCGGTAAACAACGCGTCAAGAAGCGCCGCCGCCGTTGATCGGTGCTTTCCGAATTACAAGCGATCAATCAATCTTGCACAAGGACGCCCTACGCGGCGTCTTTGTGTATTTCTGAGCCAGAAAGCAGGGTCCCATTTTGCGGGCAAATGCCTCGGGTCCGGGGTGCCACTGCCTTCTTTATTTCCTAGATCTTCGCTATCTTCATTGAAAAACCGAATCATCTATGCCGTTTCGCCCCTTGCCCAGTATCGATCCCGACGTCTACCTGGGCATGTGGCATGTGGAAGAAGACGAACGCTACTTCCTTGATCGGTTGAGCATTTACGAAAATGAACAACGTATCCTCAGTTCGATTTCGCACCCACAAAAGCGCCTGGAATGGATGAGCAGCCGGCTTTGCCTCAAAGAATTGCTCAAGATTACCCACCGCGTTGAGTCGCTCAACGAGAGTACGGGAAAGCCTTACCTCAGTGATCACTCGTTTCACATATCGTATTCCCACTCCAATATGTACTCCGGAGCGATTGCTTCGGAGGTGTACCGCGTCTCCATCGATCTGGAGGACCTGAGTAAAAAGCGCAATCCCCGGACACGCTTCCTCTTCATGCATCCCCAGGAGCTGGACCAGTACGAAGCGGCTAGTGATTCAAGGTTATTTTTCCTAATTTGGAGTGCTAAGGAGACCCTTTTCAAAATGCACGCAAAAAAGGGAGAGATTGCCTTCCGAAAGCATTTGATCATCAATCCCGAGCGAAAAGCCCTACAACAAAGTGGCACGGTTTTGGGTTTATTGAACGCGAATGGAATCGAGAAAACATACACGATTTACTACCGGTTTTTTGCTGGCGTGTTGCTTACTTTTACTCACGACCCAAGCTTGCCAGCGCAGTGAGCAACTCGGCGATGGTTCCCCGGCACCGCGCCCGCAAATGGGCATCAGCGAGGAAGAATTGCTGACCGCCATCCACAAAAGTGAGCGCCCCTACATTCTGGTCAACTTCTTTGCCACCTGGTGCAAGCCCTGCAAGCGGGAGATTCCGGATTTAGTGGCCCTGGAAAATGACGCTGAAGCGGGGGTAAAGGTATTGCTCGTTTCCATCGACGAAGAGAAAGACGCCAAAGCCCAATTGCGGGACTTCCTGACCGAATTGGGGGTCAATTTTACTACCTACGCCCGCACCCAAGGCGAAGCGGCCTTCATCAAACGATTCTACCCGGCCTGGGATGGGCGGATTCCGCTGACCCTGCTTTACGATCAGGAGGGCAACCAACTGGAAGCCATCCGCGGACTTACCGAACGGGATGAAATCGAATTGATCATCAACAAACACAAGATGCTGGGAAGCTGAAATGAAACTGCTCCGTGCCATATCTCTCTGTTTGCTGGCTTGCGGTCTATCCCTCACCGGGAATGCACAGCCCTTGGATTCGCTGAGCCTGTTGGCAACCGATAGCAGTGAAATCCGCCTGGCGGATTATCAGGATAGCCTGGGCATCGCCGTGATCTTTACCAGCAACCACTGTGTTTATTCGAAAAAGTACGAAGACCGCTTACTGGAAATGATTCCGGAGTACCAAGCCCGGGGCATTGCTTTTGTTCTCATCAATGCCAATTCGCCAGTGTTGTCCAGTGACGACCGGCTGGAACTCATGGCCGAGCGCGCCGCCGAAAAGCAATATCCTTGTCCCTACGTGAAAGACCGCGCGGCCCAACTGGCCAAGGCCCTCGGCGCGACCAAGAATCCTGAAGCATTTGTGGGAAAATGGACCGACGAAGGCCTGCAGATCGTCTACTCGGGCAAAATCGACGACAATCCCCTCATGGCCAACCGGGCGGAAAAGTTTTTCCTGCGGGACGCTTTGGAGAGTCTGCTTTCGGAATCGGGGGTGCCAGTCACGCAAGTCCCTCCGGTGGGCTGCGCGATCAAGGTCGAGTGAGGCTCAGCGGAATAGGCGTCGATCAAAAGGGAACGGAACGCATTCCACGATTTTGATATCGTAAAATTCAGCGTGACTGGGGTTGATCAGCATTTTGTAATCTCCTAGCGTGACCGCAGAGGGAACCCGCAAAAGACAAGTTTTTCGCGCGCGTACAAGATCGTCCCCCACCGTTTTGGTGGAGGCGGGCTGGGGATAGTCGCGCCATTCGCGAGGAAGATCAGCCGTCGAAATCGTAGTGACAGACGTATGATCAGGCACAAATATGGTCAGCATCATGTAATCCTTGGGCATCGTCGCCAAGGAAAAATGTACCGCAACTTCCGCCATGCAAAGGGAATGGTGGGTAGCCGTGTAGATCATTTCAGTTCCCTGGCTGTTCCATCGGCCGCCGGCAATGGCCGCCCCAATTCCCGACAGTTCAGCCGCCTATTTTTTTCGGGTAAGGCGATACAATTCCATCAGGCTATAATACCGTGGTCAATGCGGTGCAATTCACCCAGGACCAGATCTTTGCCGAATGAATTGCGCAAAAGGTCAATGGGTTTCATTTTGCCAAGGCTAAAATTCGGCGTTTCGAGGCAGGAGCGCAGGCGGTCCACATCACCAAATATCCAAGCCGATTTTGGTGACTTCGGCGATTTCGAATATTTTTTCTGCGTCTACGGGAGCAAATGATTGTGCTTTTCTCTCGTATCTGGCGAGGGAGCGACCGGATAGGCCAAGGATATCGGTCTAGTCATTTTTCGAAAGCGGAGTCAATTGCGCGATCATCTCGAAGACTGCAAATGGGAGTCCATGATCGATCAACTGGGTGAGGGTCAGTTTGTCGGCAATTAGGTTGGAAAGCCCGAATCGGTTTTCCGTTTCGGTGTAGGAAATCTCCAATTGGTTCTCCGTATCGGTGATGCTTTCGGATAGCTTTGCACCGGCTGCGGCATAGAGCTACGCGAATTCCTGGGCGAGTTGAGGTTGGATTTCAGAGGGATTGGCAACCGGCATAAAATAAATTTAAAAAGGAAGACAAGTGTCGAAAGAATTCGGACACTTGTCTTAGCGGCGGTTTAAATTTAATGCTGCGATTTTGCTATGGCATCTTTTCCGCCCCTCTTCAGCTATTTTCTCGCCCATAGCTCGGGCTATGGACGCCAAAATGAGCTTTGAGAGACAAAAAAATCTGCACTAGCAAATTTCACAAACCAATTTTAAACCGCCTCTTGATGTGCGCTTTTTCCGAGAAAAGTGGCGTAAAAATCCCCTACGCCAGCATCTTGTCGCGCAAGGCGTCCGGTGTCGCCCGGAACCGGTACAACTGATCCCGGAGGCGAGGGGTGAAACCCGCATCGATGATGCACTGCTGAATCTCGGTGGAGGTAAAGCGGAACGGAGCCCCCGCTGCTGAAACCACGTTTTCTTCGATCATGATCGAACCCATGTCGTTGGCCCCTGCGTGCAGACAGGCCTGGGCGACTTCCGGTCCCACCGTGAGCCAGCTCGCCTGAATGTTGTCGATGTTCGGGAGCATGATGCGGCTCAGGGCAATCATGCGGATGTATTCCGTCGCCGTAACCTCGTTCTTGACGCCGCGCACCTTTTTCAGGAGCGTCCCGTCGTCCTGGTAGGGCCAGGGGATAAAGGCCAGAAAGCCGTTGGCATCTGCGGGTTTTTCGGCTTGGACCGCCCGAATGCGAACCAAATGGTCGAAGCGCTCTTCGATGGTCTCGATGTGCCCAAACATCATGGTGGCCGAACTGGTAATATCGAGTTTGTGGGCTTCGCGCATCACTTGCAGCCATTCTTCCCCGTTGCACTTGCCCCGAGAGATGATCCGGCGCACCCGGTCATCGAGGATCTCCGCTCCGGCCCCGGGCAGCGAGTCCAGGCCCGCCGCCTGCAATCGACGCAAGGTCTCGAAATAGCTCAGGTCGCTCAACTCGGCGATGTGGACGATCTCGGGCGGACCGAGGGCGTGTAAGCGAAGAGAAGGATACCACACTTTCAGTTTGCGGAACGTCTCTTCGTAGAAATCAAGCCCCAAGTTCGGGTGGTGGCCGCCTTGGAGGAGCAGTTGGTCCCCGCCGAGGGCAAAGGTCTCCTCGATCTTTTTCTTGTAGACTTCGTCGTGGGTGACGTAAGCCTTGTCCGCAAACTTGGGATGCGGCGGGACAAAAAAGTTGCAAAATTTACAGTTGGCGACACAAACGTTGGTTGTGTTCACGTTTCGGTCGATTTGCCATGTGACCACCCCGGCGGTGTCTTGCTTTTTGATCTTGCGCATCTCGTTGGCGACATACGTCAGATCGGACGTTCGGGCATTGTGGTACAGGTAAACTCCCTCTTCTAGGCTCAGAAAGTCGAGTCGCAGGGCTCGGGCCAGAAGGTTGTAGTTATTCATAGTTCGCTGTTTTTTAGAATAACCGATGACAATCGTGAATGTTGTGTAGGATCAACTCGCGTAGCTGCCCAGCATGACCGGCATGATCAGCATGAGGACATCTTCGCCTTCTTCCTGCTGGTTGGGCAGGACGATGCCGGCGCGGTTCGGTGTGGACATTTCGACCAGAATCTCCGGCGTGCTCGCATTTTTGATGATGTCGATCAACAGCGAAGCGTTGAACCCGATTTCGATGTCCGAGCCTTCGTAATGGCAGTTGAGGGTCTCGCGGGCCTCGTTCGCGTAGTCGAGGTCTTCGGAGGAAATTTCCAGGGTGCTCCCGACGACCTTGAACCGCACTTGGTGGGACGTCTTGTTGGCGAAAATGTTTACCCGCCGCAGGCTGCCGAGCAGTTCCAGACGACCGACGTTGAGCCGGTTTGGATTTTCGGTGGGGATGACATTCTCGTAGTCGGGGTACTTCTGGTCAATGAGGCGACACACCAGCAGCAGTGAATTCGTGCGGAAAAAAGCGTTGCTGTCGTTGTACTCGATCTGCACCGGCTCCTGATTGCTGTCAAAGGATCCTTTGACCAGGTTGAGGGCTTTTTGCGGGACAATGAAACTCGCCGGGGTCTCCACCGTGATGTCCACCCGGCGGTAGCGCACGAGGCGATGGGCGTCGGTGGCGACAAAGGTCAGCGCGTCAGTACCGAGCTTGAAAAAGATCCCATTCAAAGCCGCCTTGTCTTCGTCGGTCGAGGCGGCAAACAGCGTACGGTTGATCGCAGTGAGCAAAACGCTGACCGGCATCGTGGCCGACTGCGTATTTTCGGCCACCGGAATTTTGGGAAAGTCGAGTCCATCTTCGCCACTCAGCTTGTACTTGCCGACCTCCGAACTGATTTCAATGGCGAAGGTTTCCTCATCGATGGAGAACGTGATTGGCTGTTCGGGCAACTCTTTGAGGATGTCCTGAAGAATCTTTGCCGGAACCGCAATTTTGATGGAGCCTCCCCGCGATTCAATGTTCAAGGAGGTCTGCATCGAGATTTCGAGATTGGTGGTCGAGATGGTCAAATTGCCTTCTTCAATCTCAAAAAGGAAGTTCTCTATGATCGGCAACACCGAGCGGGACGGGATCACCCCGTTGACCTTGCCCAGATGCTTTTGGAGAGCCGAGGAGGAAACAATAAAGTTCATAAGATGGGATCCATTTTAAATAGCGTGCTTGGAGCGCTACAAATCTAAGTATCTTTCGGCGAATAGGGCAAATTATTTAAAGCGGTGTGGATAAAGGAGTTGTGGATAAATGCGCCCACCTGTCCGATATGCTGGATGTTGCCGGTATGGTTTACCATTTGTCAAGCAAATTTACTGCCCTCCAGAATGGATCCGTGGCCTACTGCGGCTCATTTTCCGAGATAAGCCAGCAGACGCCGGGCTTGCGCTACCGGTGAGTAGTGCTCCAGTGCCCAGGCATAGCCCGCTTCGCCGATTTCCCGCAGCGCCGTTGCATCCCGCAGCCGCTTCATCGCCGGCTGCGGATTCTTCAGGTCCACCCCGACGTAGTGTTTGCCATTTTCTGGCATGACCGGCAGGATGCAGCGATACTTTTCAAAATCGACATTGATGGCGACGCTTTTTGCGGCCAGTGTTTCCCAGAAGCGCCAAGAATCCCACTGGTAGATCCGGTAGGTGTGATTCGTGTGCAGCCCGATGGATTTCATCAGGTGGTTCATGCGCCCGATCGAAGCCGCACTTTCCACGAAATAGTTGATGAATTTGAAGGGATACCAGCCCCAAATCCAGGGCTTGATGTAGAAATGCCCGCCAAAAGTGGCCGTGGCCGAGCTCCGGGCGATCCTTTCCAGATAGTCCTTCTGGTGGCGGCCGCCACTTTGGAAAACAAGGAAGTCCTCATAAGCTTCCGCGTCGGCGAGTTCTCGCCAGTTGAAGGGGTCTCGCCGGGTATCCAGTATTTCCGGGGGCAACTGGTCAAAGATCCGTTCCTGGGCTTGCTGGCGCACCGAGTGTGAATTCCGGTAATTCACACAGATCCGCGGCGATTTCTTCCCGTCCAGGCGGGAAAAATCAATCATGTGCTGCGACAACCCGAAGGCCCAGGGCTGAAAATTGTCCGGATGGTTCAGCCCGCCGTACAAAAAGGTTGGGATGAGGTCAAACCGCTGGTAGCGACGCTGCCGCATTTGCTTGTGCAGTTCCATGCCGTCACCGGTCGTCAGGAACACCTTTTTCCCCGGCAGGTCAAAGTAACCCGCCGGAAAGTTGCCATTGCCGTAAGTCAGGTATTGTTCCGAAACCACCACCACGGAGAAGTCGGCGGGATCGACCGCCGGATCCTGCCGAAAAAGCAGAGCGCCATCGGCCTCTTGCCAATAGTCCGCACTCGCTGCGTAAGGAATACCGAGTTCCCGCAATCCTTGCGCCAGGGAAATGGAATTGTGTTGGTAGCCGCCCTTTTCCTGCGGCTGGACGTAAAAATAGACGTTCAGATCTGCCACACCGACAAATTAATAAAGATTGCTGAATGGGGAAACGCGCGGATCTTTGCCCTCGCAGGCAATGATTTTCTAAGAGGCTGATTAAAACTGGTTGGGGAAATTTACTGGCGCAGATTTTTTTGTCTCTCAAAGCTCATTTTGGCGTCCATAGCCAAAGCTATGGGCGAGAAAATAGCGGAAGAGAGGCGGAAAAAGATGCCATAGCAAAATCACAGGATTAAATTTAAACCGCCGCTAAGCCTTGACATGTTGGTCGTTTGCCGACCTGAGCCGGCTGATTCCCCGCTGCCGCAGGCTTCAAATTCCGCTCTTCTGGAAATAATCCCCCGTTTTCAGGAACTTGTCCACGACGAAGTGCTGCACCGTGTACAGCTCCGAACCGCCCTGCACAAAGCCGAAAAAGTTGTTGGGGTTCTCCGGACGGGCAAACAGCTTGAGCGCTTTGGATTTTCCATCCAGGGTGACAAAGGAAAACTTGGCATCCGGCGTCCGGCGTTCCAGGGAGTCGCGCAGACCGGGGAACTGTTCGCCCACGAAGGATTCGGCGAACACTTTACCGGCAAACAAATCGAGGTAGCCATTTACCCGCTCCTCATCGGCATAGACACCTTCACCGATGGTCCAGGGAGCATCGGCACCGGTGCGGCGCAATTGGAAGTTGCTCAAAGAATCGAGGTATTCCGTGCGGACCTCACGCAGGTCAGTCCCTTCCACAGCAAAGAGCAACTTTTCCCGCCAGTTGTTGAGTTCCGTATTGTAATAGATCGAAACGTAGCCTTCTGAACCCGGTCGCGCCACGACGTAGGCTTGGTCCGCCCCGGAGATCATCATGATGTTGGCGGTTTGTTGCTGGGCCGTTGCCCCGACAAGATAAGACTTGAGTTCGCCGCCGTCGCGGTCCAGGATATCGATCCGGGTGTGGTTGCGCTTGAGGAGGGAGAGCGCGCTCTGCTGGCCTTTTTCTTCGAGTTTGTTTACCACGCGGATTTGCGTGAGCAAGGTCAGGAAATCGTCGACTTTGGCCTGAATCGCAGTGTAGGTGCCGTTGACCGACCAAGAATTGTTTTCCTGTCGTTCGAGGCGGAGTTTGTCCTTGGCCTCGCCCTTGGCAATCGTTTGCAGTTCGACCACGCCGATGCGGGTGGTGACGTCGACGTGAAAGATGTTGTCGGGGGCCGCTTCGTAGAAAAACAAAAAGTAGGCCGCAACCAAGGCAAGCAGCAGGGCGAGAAGTCCCAAGGTTCGTTTCATGATTCGATTTTTAGATTTTTGTTGCGCCGCCGGCGAATAATCGAGCGGCCGACTCCAAACAAGATGACCAGAATTACCGGCAATCCGATGTTGACGGCTTGGATGAGGGTTTCCCGGCCAAATACTTTTTCCCGGTCCAGCATCCGGTCGTGGAAATTGCGGACCCTCAGTTGAGTGATGATGTCCTGCCCGGTCATGTAATCGATCAGGTTCATCATCAGGGTTTTGTTTTCCTCGGGTAGGCGGCGGGCCTGCCCGTTGACCACGTCGGCAACGGCAAACTCTCCGTCGGAGATGATGATCACCCGGGGATCGGTGTCGGCGCGCGAGGATTTCAGAGCGGCTTGACTGGGCGGGGGTAAAACGGGATCCTGGGGCGCCCCATAGAGCGCGAAGGCCGAAGTGAAACTGCCCTCCAGCAGTAGCCCCATGATTTGTCCCCCATCTACGAATTTTTGGGGGTCCGGTTTCTGCTGGACTTCCTGGTCAATGTTGATGAACTGGGTGCCGTTTTTGAGCCAGGTATTGGGGGAGCTTTTGCAGAGGACAGTCTTGCGCAGCCCTTCCACGGCAAAGGTATCGATGCTGCCCGCGTAGCGCATCATCGCACGGTTGATGTAGCGGGTCGTGGGGTGACCGGAAAAGTTGCGGATGAGCGGATAGTAGGGCCAGAATTGCCGGCGCGATTCATTGCCGTAGGCCGTGGTGTAGGATTCCAGACTGATCTGGCCGCAACTGAGGTCTTTGACCAGGTTGGCGTTGACTTTGACGCCCATGCGGTTGAAAAGTAGGTCCAGATTGCTGTTGCGCAGGAAGGTAAATGTGCTCATTTGCTCCCCGATGCGGAAGTCCAGGATTTCATTGTCGACCAGAAAAATCGCCCGTCCCCCGCGCATGATGTACTGGTCGATTTCATAGACTTCGCGGTCGCTGAGGGCACTGTCCGGTTGCATCACGATGAGCAGGTCCAGGTTCGAAGGCCCGATGGGCTTGCCCTGGCGCAGGTCCACTTGAATGAAATTGTAGTAGTGATCGAGGTCGCGCTGCAGGTCGCCGGTGGCTTCCTTGGGGTATTCGTCGTGTCCCACCAGAAAACCGACCGTTTTGAACTTCTCCCGCGTCATGTTGTAGATGCTGGAGATGAGGTTGTACTCAAAGCGCTGCAGGGCGCAGGAAACCGAAAAATCCATTTGGCCGTCCGGGGAGCGGAAGATGCAGTTGTTGATCAGATTGATCATGACGTCCTCTTGGCCGACGGTGATCTGGGCGTAGGGCAATACCCGGGTCTCAGTTTGCGCGGTGTAGGACGTCGGGGTGCTCACCCGGAAGGGGAAGAGTTGCTTCTCGGCAAAGCGGCGAAAGATCGTCGGGTCTTCGTCTGGATTGACAAATTGGTAGTCCAGTTGGTAGTCCGATGCCTGCTGCAGCTCAATCAGCAGCGTGCGGATCTGCTCCTCCATCTGCTTGTAATGGGTGGGGAGATTGCCCCCGTAATACACCGTGACGAAGACGGATTGGTTGAGATTTTCCAGCAGGTCGGCCGAGGCTTTGGAGATGGTGTGGCGCTGGTCGTCGGTCAGGTCAATGCGCCGGGCGAAGCTGCCCCCGATCACATTGATTGCGATTACAATCCCGACCAGGAGCAGGATTTGCAGCGTTGTATTGAGTTTTGCGTTCCCTTGCATGGCTTATCTCCGCTTCAAGTTCAATACCAGGCGCGTCAGCAGCAGGGTCAGGGCCAGGACGCTTACAAAATAGACGATGTCGCGCGTATCCACGACGCCCATGCTGATCGATTCAAAGTGCGCAATCAAGCCCAGTTGGTCAATCGTCAGGTTGACGCTGGTCAGCGATTCCAAATTCGAGAGAAAAGAAAACCCGAAGTACATGAAAAAGCTGATGAAGGCCCCGGCGACGAAAGCCACCACCTGGTTGTCGGTAAGGGCCGAACTGAATATGCCCAGCGCAGCAAAGATTGTCCCCAGCAGAAACAGTCCGATGTAGGCACCGAGGATCGGTCCGTTGTCGAGGGGCGTATTGTAGGTGGGACTGAAGTTTTGCAGCAGTTCCGGGCTGTTTGGCGCATCGATGGTGCCCGGATCCAGGGCCAGGTCGGCGAGGGTAAAATAATAGATGAAGGTGGGCAGAATGGCAATGAATACCAGGAATGCCGCCGCCAGAAATTTCCCCAAAATGATCTGCCAATCGGTGACTGGCTTGGTGACCAAGAACTCGATGGTGCCACTGCGGGTTTCTTCGGCAAATGAGCGCATGGTGATCGCCGGGACGAGGAAAATGAAAAATACCGGGGCATACTGGAAGAGCAGGCCCATATTGGCCTTGCCGGTGATCAGGACGTGCTCGTCGAAGACCCAAAAGAACAGTCCGGTCAGCACCAAAAAGACGACCAGGACGATGTACCCGACCAGCGAATTGAAGAAGGAAGCGACCTCTTTGCGGAATATGGTCCAGATATTGTTCACGGCGTCTGGGTCAGGCTGCGGAAGATTTCTTCCAGATTTTTTTCCGATTGCTGGAGCCGACGGATGGGATTGTCTTGCTGAAGGCTGTACTCCAAAATTGGGCGGCGCAGGTCGGTTTCGCGGGGGTATTGGAAAATGAATTCATGGCCGGAATTGTCTTCCTGGCGCAGGCTCACCGCTTCGCCGAGGTCTGCGACCAGAGCGGACAGGCCTGTTTCCGGCTTGTCGAAGGCCACCCGGAGTACGCGGTCGTTGTTGTTGCCCCCCCGCAAAGTGTCAATGTCTTCGTCGGCGACGATGTGGCCCCGGTCGATGATGATGACCCGGTCGGCGATGGCTTCCACTTCGGTAAGGATGTGGGTGGAGAAGATGATGGTCTTGGTCGCACCGATTTCCTTGATGAGGTTGCGGATTTCGACGATTTGGTTGGGGTCGAGACCGGTGGTTGGTTCATCCAGGATGAGGATGTCGGGGTCGTGGAGGAGGGCTTGGGAGAGGCCCACGCGCTGGCGGTAGCCTTTTGAGAGCATTCCGATTTTTTTGTGTTGTTCCCGTCCGAGGCCGGTCTGCTCGATCACCTCGGTAACCCGGGCCTTGAGTTCCTTGCTGCCGATTTTGTAGAGCCGCCCGACGAAACGCAGAAATTCATGGACGTACATGTCGAGGTAGAGCGGATTGTGCTCGGGCAGGTAGCCGATGCGCTTGCGGATGGCAAGGGCATCTTTTTGGATATCGAGGTCGTCGACCCGGACGGTGCCGGAGCTGGGCGGCATGAAGCAGGTGATGATCTTCATGGTGGTGGTTTTGCCGGCGCCATTGGGCCCCAGGAACCCGACGATCTGCCCGGCCCCAATGTCAAAGCTAATGGCATCGATGGCTTTTTGGGGACCGTAAACCTTGGTGAGTTGCTGGACCGAGATCATAGTGTGCGTGTGCCGTTCATAGTTCGGACTAAGCCGGAGGCGTAACCTGCCGATTGCGGGACGCGTTTCCGGTAGGTGGCAAATTTAGAAAAATGCGCAAAAAGTAGCGGAGGAAAAGTCGGAGTCGGTTACGCGGTTGGGGGCAACTTTACAATTTGTTGAAGGGAAGGTTCGAATTCACAACCGACAGGACTAGGATCTCTTCATTCGTGATTTCATAAAAAATTCGGTAGTGCTCAAAAGGGAAGGGCCTCACTTCTCGGTCGGAGCCTCCGACCGTGCCTTTCGATATGCCGATCCTGGGAAACTGCTCGATCAGTTCACTGGTGCGGATGATGCCTTCGCTGATTCGGCGAGCGTACGCGGGGGAGATCAATAAAGCATCTTCATAGGCGTCTTCCAAGCGCCGCAGGGCCTGGTCACTCCAGGTAAGCGTCATTGCGCTGGGTACTGGTTGTACCTGGATTTTACAATTGCCAGGACCGACTGAATATCGCAAGTGCGTCCTTGGGCATGGTCTTCACGGGCGGCCGCAATGTCTTTTTTCAAATCGCCCCGCGTGAAACTTTTTCCATTGGAGATGCCAATGGCGATCTCATCGTCGATCAGTTGGGAAAGGATGCTTTCCAAAAGGTCTTGGTCGGCGGTTTGGGAAATGCGTTGGATAATATCAAGTTTCAGGGCTTCAATATTCATGTTGCGGGATGATCACGTGTTCAATAACCTAAAGATAAGAAATTGCCCGCGATGCGCATTGCCTTAAACAAGCAAATGGTCTCTTCCGCAGACTCCCTTGCCATCCTCCCTACCTTTTCGCATCTTACTCCCCCAAGCCAATGAAGCTACTGCACTACATCCTGGTATCCGGCATCGCGCTGCTGTGGGCGGTCCCTATGCCCGCCCAAACCGCCGACGAACGTGCCGAAGCCCACCGCATGTCGGTCCAGGGACTCAACGCCATGGAAAAAGGTGAGTACCGCCAAGCCATCGAAGCCTTCGCCAAAGCCGAAAAACTCGATCTCCGCAACCCCCAATACCCCATCCAGCTCGCCCAGGCCTACTTTTTTGACCGGCAGTTCGAAAAGACCAAGGAACTCGTCAAGCCCATGATGAACCGCCGGCGGGGCCGGCCTGAAGCCTGGCAACTTTACGGCAACAGCCTCGATGAGCAGGGCAAAATCTACGAAGCACTTCAGACCTACCGCGATGGCCTGAAACGCTTCCCCAATTCCGGACTTCTGTACCTGGAAATGGGCATCCTCGAGTACGGTCGTGACAACGACGTCATCGCCCTGCAATACTGGGAAGAAGGCATCCGCCGCAATCCCACCTTCCCCTCAAACTACTACTTTGCGGCCAAGGTCCACCACCGCCGGGGCGACTACGTTTGGGCAGCGGCCTACGCCGAGATGTACCTGAACCTCGACCGCATCGGGGAGCGCACCCGCGAGATGAGTGTACTGCTGTTGCAGGCCTACGACGACGCCCGCTGGTTTGATTTCCAGGAAGCATTCAAATGGAAATTCTACCAGGTGCCCGAATCCCTGCACGTGGCCGTAGCGGGCGACACCACCCCGGTGCCCGCGTACGCCCAGCAATACGACGAGGCCTACGCCTCCGAATTGACCGACACGAACTACGTCCTCACCCTGGAACTGCTGGTGTCCCTGCGGCGATTCGTGGCGTTTTACATTCCTGCGCGCTACCCTGAACATCCGATCAATGGACTCTTGGAGTGGCACCGTTTGATCGCTGGACGCAACCATTTTCGGGCTTATACCTACTGGTTGCTCTACGATGCCCGCCCTGAGGAATTCCTGGCTTGGTACGAAGAGGGACGCGACGAATATGAGGCCTTTGAGGGCTGGTTTCTGCACAATACCTACCACAAACATTTCAAGGAAAGTGTGGTGAGGGAGAAATAATTCGCCAAAAGGAGCATACCCATGATCATTTACAGCGTGACCGTTACCATTGACGCGACGATTGAAGCCGACTGGAAATCCTGGATGCAGCGCGTACACATTCCCGATGTTATGGCCACCGGCTTTTTCCAAACGGCCCACCTGCAAAAACTCCTCGAACCCGCGCCCGACGCCGGACTGGCCACCTACAACTTGCAGTACGAGTGTCCGGATTTGGCGACCTATGTCCGCTATCAGGAAGAAGCCGCACCCGCGTTGCAAGCCGATCACACCGCCCGCTACAAAGACCGTTTTGTGGCGTTCCGGACGATTCTGGAGCGCGAGACCAGCTATTGACCCGCCGGGGTTTGTGCCTCCCACTCGGCGCGCAGCAAGGAGAATACCTCATGGTCGACGAAGTGATCGTTCAGCCACTCGATCTGGCGCAGATAACCTTCGTACTGAAACCCCAAGCGCTCGACCACCTGGCGGCTACGGGCATTGCCCATCGCTACCCGGATCTCCATCCGGTTCATGCCCATTTCCGTAAAATTGAACTGAAGCAAGCGACCGGCGGCACGGTGAACGATCCCGCGGCCCTGGGCATTGGATCCTAGCCAGTAGCTCATGGAACAAAAGAAATGCCCCTCGGAAGTGCCCGTCCGGGCGATTTCCCCGACGAGTTCATTGTCCGCCCAAATCCCGTAGAATCGATTTTTGTTGCTGATGGCGGAGAACTGACAATGGGTGATGTAGTCGGCGACTTGCTGCAGATTTCCGCGCTGGTCGAGCCAGGGAAGCCACTCCGCGAGGTGAGCGCGGTTGGCCAAAATCAATTCCAGCAAGTTGGGGGCATCCTGGTTGCGCCAGGAGCGAAGTTCGATTTCATTATCGACCGGGAGGACGTGGTGCATTCCCCAAATTAAGCAATGCCGTGAACAAAACCCCAGGAAGCCAGCCAGCTTTTCCGCGGGCGTCCGCCAGAAATAAGAAAATCCCCGGCTCCTTGGTCACCTAAGCGGCACAGAGACGGTCGGGAGGACCAACCGGTTTCAAGGGGAACAAAGCCCTGCGTCGGTGGATACCGCTAAGTTTGCTGGGGATGGACCGGATGTTCGTCCCCAGCGCTCCTTCAATTACGCAGTTTGAACGGGGGAGGCCAGTTCTGCGCGGAGGATTTCCATGATCTCTGGCTCCCGGTTCAGCACCATGACGTGGCTCCCTTTGCGGATTTTGTGCCGCTCCCCGAGCAACAGCCCGGGAAACATGAGGTCGCGGGTGCCGTGGATGTGGAGGGTGTCGGTGGGGGCTTCTTTTCGTCGCCAATGGATGACCGCGTCCACCGCCCACTGCACGAACCAGGGATCGGCATCGCGGCGCATCTGGTCCAGAATTTCACACTTGTAAGGGGCCATGCCCCGCCGGGGATCGCGGGGGGCAAAGCGTTTGAAAAACTTGCCCGAAAATAACCGATGGAGGCGCAAATAACGGTTGAGCTTGAAATAAAACGGAAATTCCCGCGAGTTTTTGACCGAGGAAATCAGCAAGACTTGGGCGGGACGTTTGTGAAAAGCGACTTCTACGCTCAGGATACCCCCCAGGGAGACGCCGCCAATGATGAAAGGCTGGGTGGCATCGATGGGAGCGGCGAGGCGCCCCGCATAGTCGTGCAGCGATTCGCCTTTGTGGGGCGGAATGAACTCCAGCACCTCGAATTCCAGTCCCGCTTCACGCAGACCGGTAAACAAGCGTCCATCGGCGCCGAGTCCCGGAATGAGGTAGATTTTGGGATGGGGAATCATACTGGGCAAGATACGGATTCTTTGCCGGAGAAGGAAAGTTCAGCGTTCGCCCGTGAGGCGACCCGCTTTCCAATCACGCAGGTAATCGACGACCGGCGCCGAGCCTTCCAAGCCCGAGAACTGCCCGATGAGGCGGTCGGCATCGAGGAGGGTCCACTTGGTGCTGTAGAGAAGCATCACTTCCTGGTCGGGATTGGCGTGGAGGTAGTCGAGGTAGGCCACCGGATTGACCAGCGCGACGTGGGCGAGTTCTTCGGAGAAATACTCGGAGATTTCGGGGTCATCACTGAAGATACCCCGCAACCGCACAAAGAAGTAGAGCCCCTCCGAGAGGGTATCGCGGCGGATACGGTCGGCGAGGTGGTCGACGAAGAGGAAACGGGGCCGCTCCGGATAATTTTGTTGATTGAGGTAATGGCAGCTTTCATCGCCCTGGCGTACGTTGCGTTCCATGAGGTCGAGCACACGCCGGAGCCGATCCGAGCAGTTCGGCCAATTGTTCGGCAAGGGGAGCAAGCTGTCCACCGCGTGCAGAGTCGCCATCAGGGTATCCAGAGCCGCACACCTGGGTGCCGGATCGGGACCGGCGTCCGGGTCCGATGGGGAAGGTTGGCAGGCAGTCGCCAGCAACAGACCGAGGATGAACATGATACTCCAACGTCGCACAGAAACAAATATACAGAGATGCCTAAATCCTTCAAACAAATTTTTAGTCTGCTGATAGATAAGGTTTAGGGATGATTTTACCTAAAAAAATTGAGTTTACCGAATCTAGGGTCTTTCAGGGGGTGTTATGGGCGGTTTAGGTAAGTGAAGGGTGTGGATTTTGTACTTTGTCTTGTGTAATTTCAGTCAAAAAATTCGCTGATTTAGGGCACAAAAAAAGGGGCCAAAATGGCCCCTTAAAATTCGCGGGAAATGAACGTGATTTATCCGGAGAGTTTTTCCCAAGGACGAGAATTGTCAAAGAT
>JBCCQH010000121.1:0-22662 GCA_039024435.1 Bacteroidota bacterium | reverse complement strand
CTTTACACATGCAAGAAATTTGGAGAAAAATCACCCCAACAACCGCATCACCGTAGTCCGCTTAAATGCCTTCCCTCTTGCAGTCTCGTAGCCTTCCGCGTTCAGGCGGTCTGCAATGGCTTGCAAGCTGAGTCCCTGGTCCCGCAAAGCATTGGCGTAGCCGGTCGCCCGGCGGTTGTTCAGGTTCGCTGCTGCCTTCGCTTTCATTGCTTCGCCACCTTTGCGCCTTCCGGCAGGGGTGAAATTCTCAGGCTTACCCAATTTTTCGCCGCGTGCTTTCTTCGCTGCCAGGGCCGCTTTGGTGCGCGCTGAGATCATTTCGCGTTCCTGCTGTGCCAGGATCGCCATGATGCCAATGGTGAGGCTGTTTGCTTCGGGAATGTCACAGGCGACGAATTCAACGCCACTGTCCCGCAATTGCAGGATGAAAGCAGCATTCCGGGCCAAGCGGTCAAGTTTGGCGATGACCAGGACCGCTTTTTCTTCCTTCGCAGTACGGATCGCCTTGAGCAGTTCGGGCCGGTCGTTTTTCTTGCCGGTTTCGATGTCGGTGAAGCTGGCCAGGATCGCGCCGCTCCGGGACATGACCAAATCTTCCACGCACTTTTTCTGTGCTTCCAAACCCAAACCGCTTTCGCCTTGCTTGGTGGTGCTTACCCGGTAATATGCGATGAAATTTGCCATGTCCTTTGTGCTTGATCAACTGATATAAAGATACATTACTGCGTGTTACAAAGCAAGAATGTTCGTATATGTTTTGTAACATTCTGTAATGACTATTCATTTTCCAACTTGGAACAGCCGGACATGAAAAAAGCCACCGCCGGGAAAGCGATGGCCGCAAGATCGGGAAGGGCATGAAATCAATCGGTGTCCTTGTCCATGTGTTCTTGAGGTAGCGGAAAGTCATCCGGCGGCAATTGCTCTATCTCAAGCGTTCCCACAAGTTCGACTTCCGAAAATCTCAAGGTCACGCGCTGCGGTTGCATCCGTACGGCAGGGGCGAGGTATTGGAAGAAATCATGGTTCAGGGCATTGGATATTTCCCGTAGTTGGTCGGTGTCCAGGCTCTTTTTGGCAAGGATCAAATGGATATTCTGCCTGCTGGTGTTAATCCTACGGGCAAGTTCGGCTTTGCTCATACCGATGGTTTCCCGGTACTTGTCGATCAGTTGGCCCAAATGCGGTGCATTGTTCATGGGGTTTCCCTCCTTTCGCTGGTCGTGTGGTCCTGCTCCCTTGGCGGTCCTACTTCGTTGATCGTCTCCGGGTCCACCTGTACCAGCTTGCCTTTGGTGAGGTAGATCAGAAAATCTGTCACCCTGCCCATGTAGAACCTTTCCTCGTCGGTGGTGAAGTCTCCCGGGCTTTCGAAATGTGTACGGATGCACACCATAATCCCTACCCGTACATCTTGCAGGTAGTCTTCCGGGTCCATCCGGTTGATTTTCAGATACAATGTGTCTGCTGTCTTGCTCATAACTCTCCATTTTGGTAAACAAAATAGGGCGAATTAGCCCTAACATCCAATATAGAGAATTAGGACATTATAGCCCTATTGATTCTCGAAAAAATATGGCCACCACGAGGGACGACGAATTTTTGAAGGCATTGGGGAGACGTGCGCGTGCATTGCGTAAAGCGAAGGGCATGACACAGGAAGGTGTGGTCAATGCGTCCGTTCTTGACTTGCGGCAGGTGGGCCGGATCGAACGGGGCGAAAGCAATTCCACCATTTGCGTTTTGAAAACCTATGCGGATGCGTTGGGAATATCGCTGAAAGAGTTGTTCGATTTTCAATCAGAGGAATGATTTGAGTGGGGGCAAGTCTTGTAGGTCCGCTTTCATCGCGGTTGCCATGAGTCGCCGGTATCGCTTGGTAGGCTTTCCCGCGTAATACTTTTTGAAGTGCTTTTCCCGCATCGTATCCCATGCCCTGCCCGCTGCGAAGATCGCACCGTAAGTCTTTTCGTAATGCCGTTCCTTTTTCGAAGCAATCTGCGATTGATAGCATTCGCCCGCGCTTGCTTCCCGATGGGTGAATCTTCCATTGGACAGATAGAGTTTCCGGCACCGTTTCCCGGTATGGGGGCAAATGAAGTACCACAATACACCTAGTCCCAGGTTGCTTTGCAGTGTGGTCAATTCGATTCGCTGCTGTACCTTCTTTCCTTGGTAGGCAAAAGCTAGGTGAACTTCCGGCTGTGGATCGTTCATCACCGCTAAGACATGGATAGATGCGACGCGGTTTCCCGTATTGCCCCAGGTCCAGTTCACCGTACCTGCTGCCAGCTTTCCAGGTTGCAAGTATTGGTTCCTCTTCAGGTAGCCGATGGCGAGCTGTGGCAGGTCGTCGAATAGTCGCGGAAAGGTGGACGGTTTTGGCATGGCAAAAAAAATGTAACCTAGATTTCTAAGGAAGTTGGACAATAATTATTCCTGAACCACTCAACAAAGCGGTCCAGATTGGAGACGATCAGATAGGCACCCTTCGCACCGTGTATCTCGTCTTCTATGACTTTTTGGGCTTCGCTTTGCTTGTCCCTTCCAAACTTGATTTCAAGGGCTACAAACTGTCCAGCGATGCAAGCGATGATGTCAGGTAGGCCGGGCCGGGTTCCTGCCTTCCGCCACCGTTTCAATTTCGGGTCATACTGACCTTGTGAGTTGATCCGGTAGGCCACGCCACCGTGAAATTGAATCCAGGCGATGACACACTTTGTCAGGCCGTTTGCATCCTTCACCGTGTACTTTCCCGGCGGTATTGCGTAGGGGGGAAGGTTCGGATATTTCCGGCGGTTGTGGTCCTGGTGCATCCGCTTGAGGTCGTTCAAAATTTGCCGGGTCGATGGATTCATAACTATTTGATTAGTTGTTTGGGCCGTCCGCATTGTGTACCCCTCTTTTTGACCTTTTTTCCCCTTTGGGAGAGAAGTCCGGGATATATTTTTTTTGTGGTAAATATCTCTTTCCTATGGGTCACATTTTTCCGGTTCCGTCTCTTTTTCAGGATCAGGTGGCAATGCAATTCGTCGGTGAGTTGTTCGAAGAATTGCCCATTGATAAATCGGATTCGGCGGACGGTTTCAGGGGCATGTGCTTTGGCTTGCCTGACTTGTGCTTCGCGGAGGTTCACACGTCTGTAATGCGGCTTGGAGGAAAGCAAGCCTATCTGAATTGCCTTCGTTTTCAATTGGCTGGTCCTGGTTCTACTCAGGCCGGTTTTGTTTGCTGCCAGCGTGAGCGATACGGCAGGGTAGGAGAAATGCCGGTGACCGCTTTGATTTGCACGTCTCTTTTTTCGCGCTTGCAGCCACCGGACTTTTTCTTGAAATCTGAGCATGCCACCGATGACCGCTGCGAACAAGGTTTCTTGCAGGTGGTCCAGGTGTTCGGGATGAAGTAGGAAGGAGGTCGAAGATTGAAATTCCAGGTGTACCCGGATGAAATCGAAGGAACGGAGAAAGATCAAGCGTTTGGACCTGTTGATCATCCCGCGTTCCTCCAATTGGTCAAGGTGACCTTCGAAAGTCCGAATGTCTTTGCACCCGGAAAGGCGCATGATGGCCGCGTTATCCAGGCGGTCACGGTTGATGGTGCCATTCGAATAGAATTTCAGCAAAATGAAGGTTCGGAATGATTTTGCGATGCCTTCGCGGAGAACATGTTCAGCAAGTTCAACCGGGACTACGAAATAGGGAGCAGGGGCCAGGCATTCGGGCTTCAATGGCTGGTTTTCCCGCTCGCCGGATCGATGCGATTTTTCCACCATTCCGGGCTATTTCTTGCGTTTGCCTTTCAGGTAGTCATTCGCTTCCAGTTCGATTTCTGCTGCCGTTTTGACCTTCCCTTCCATGATCCATTCACAGAGAGATTGCCGGGTGAAAAACAGCCTCCCACCGCGTTTGTAATGCGGGATTTCGCCGCGCTGGACTTTGCCGTAGATGGTCGGCTTTTTGAATCCGGTTACTTTGATGGCAAGATCGATCCCGCCCAATTCGGGTGCTGGTTCTTGGTTTGGGAGTGCTAGGCTTTTGGTTGTCAAAAGCTGTTCAATGTTGCCAACTTTCTTGATCAGGTCGGCAATGGCTTCGGGCAATTGTTCAAATGAAAGATTCATATTTCGCTACCGTTTGAGGTTCGGTAACGAATATGGGAGGGGCATTTTGGGGCAAAAAGGGGGGCGTACTCCCTATTTTAACTTTTCGAATTCCTCTATTGCTTTTTGGACTTGTAGATGGGCGGTGTATCGTTTGCGGTTTTCCTTTGACTTGGGGTTGAGCACGTAAATATTTCCTTTCACATTGCGTTCAGATGCACCCAATAAGCCGCCCAAAACATTTCTGGCTTCTTGTTTGGTTTCTGTGTGTTCTTTTTCCAGGTAGGTGATGAATTCCAGATGATCAAGCAGGGCAATTTGAAACGGCAAATTTGCGGAGGAAATGATACCTATCAATTGGACCTTTGCTTCATCTGATAGTATGCGAACTTTCGGCAACCCAAAGAATTGGTATTTCCTGAGTTTCTGGTACAATATTTCACTTTTTGGCTGAGGTGCCGGTTTAGTTTCCGGCGGCTGAATGGTAGCCGTTTTCACTGCCGGGCCGTTCCATCCGCTTATTTCATTCCACCATTGAATAAATCGTTCATGGTTGATCTTTGGCCACGCATCAAACATTGCACGAATCAAAGAGCGGTAAACCGGCTTATCTAGGTTGAACATGACCAACTCATTAACGTCATAGGCTTCCCGTATTTTGAACAGCAATTTGATTCGGTCCTGCGGATCTGGAAAGGAACGAACTTGAACGTTGATTTCCTCAATGGATAGCGCGGTTAGGCCGCTTTTAGACGAAATTCCCCAACGGTTCAAGTAGATGGCCCGATTGCTTTCGGTTGGCATGGCTATGTACCTGATCGGGTCTGCCAAGGCCATAGAATCCACATAACCGTCTTCATGGAATATGTTTGCAGCGTGTATGCCTATTGGGTGGTACATGTTCGGATTGCCTTCCCATCTCAAATAGGAGAATTCCAGCCACCGCGCCAATGCCTTGTAAACTTCGGCCCTCATCATCGCACTTTGCGAAACGTCCTGCGCTGGATTTTGAATAATCCAGTAGGGCTGGAAATCCTCAAAGGTGGCCATTCTATCCGCTTCGCGCATGTCCCAAATTTTATGGTTAGAAACCTTTGGCAAGACCGGCAAAATGAATTCTTTATTGATACCGAAATAGGGTGCCATTATAGGGGGAGGAAGGCTTACGTTTCTCCTGATCTGGTCCAGCGGTTCCGGGTGAAATGTCCGGTCAAAGATGCGCTTAATATCTTCAATGGTATCGACACGTAGCTTTTCCCCTTCCAGGCTGGCTTTGTGTCGTTTTTCGAATTTTTTCCTTTCCGCTTCAAAGAGAATGCCGAACTGGTGTTTCCAGATTTTCTGCCTTTCCTCGTCAATTTTGGCGGCTTCATCTTCGGTCAAAATCCTAGTGATTCCCGTATCCGGGTCAGTCCATTCGAAGGGTTGCACCTGCTGAAAAAAAGACCTGCTATTTCCGAAGGAGGGTGTAGACCATTCACCTTTCAGCCAACCTTCACAGGTTCGATATACTGTCTTAGGAGAGTCTTTCATGGCATGTTCATTATTCCGTTCTCAAGGCTATTTCAAGGAAATCCGGTTCATTGCTTCCCGCTTCTTTTCGTCGATGACTTTCGTATAGATCGCGGTGGTTTGCACGTTCTTGTGTCCGAGCAGCTTTGAAACCGTGTATATGTCCGTACCCGCGCCCAATTGCAGGGTCGCGAAGGTATGCCGGAAGCAATGGAAGGTAATATGCCGGTCAATCCCGGCGGCTTTGATCCAGGCTTTCAGCTTGTCATTCTGTGAATCGTTCAGCTTTTTGGGCAGGGTAGGGAATACGCGCTCATTGTCCGCGCCGCGTTCACCGAGCAGGGCCACCGTTTCCGGCGAAAGGGGCAAATCTTCCTGAGCAGCCGTTTTTTTCATGCGGTAGCGGAGCAAATGACCGGCGGTTTCTGAATAGCGGATTTCTCCCCAAACCATTTTCGTTATGTCTGAGTAACGTAGCCCGGTCATGCAGGAAAACAGGCTTGCATTTTTGAGGGCTGGCAAACGGCATTCAGTTGCGGCAACGGCTTTCAATTCTTCCAGGCTGAGGAATTCCCGCTTGGTGTCTTCCGGCTTGATCGGGTCCACGTATTGCGCCGGGTTCACCCTGATCAGCTTGTCTTTCACCGCCTGTTTCAATGCCGCTCTGAACTTGTTGTAATACGAGGATGCGGCATTGCGCGAAAGGGGCTGATCCGGGTTTCTGATCGATCCATCCGTGAGCAGCGAATCCCGGAAGTCACGACAAAATTCCTCGTCGACTTGCCGGATTTCAATGCTGCCGCCGGTATGCCTTCGTAGATAGTTCAGGGTGCTTTTCCAGTTCCCGTAATTGTTGGTGCTGGCTGTCCGCTTGTCTGCCAGATATTCGAAGTAGGCCACAAAATCCTGTTTGCCGCCGGACTTGCTCAGGAAACCATGTTCATCGTATTGCAGGGCGATTTGTCGCTTTGCCCGGATCGCTTCCGCCATTGCCAGCGTTTCTTTGTTGTGTTGCTTTTCCAGGGCGCCTTTGGGCTTGTCCAGGACATACATTTTCAAGAATTCGCGCCGGGTCATTTTGCCGGTATCGGGATGCTTGATCGCCGGGTAGAAGTCCAGGTAAAGACTGTGCCTTCCCTTTGAAATCGCCTTTTTTCTCAATGAAACTTTGGTCATGGTGTTATGCGTTTGCGAGTACCGCGTCTATTTGGGCTTTGGGTACAAGGGCGAATTTTCCGCGCCGGATTTTGGGAATGTCTTCCCGTTGGATCAGCTTTCGCAGCGAACTATCGGAAATGCTGTACTTGTCCAGCACTTCCCCGATGGTGTAGCATTGCGCCGGGTCGATCTGTTGCTTCGTGGCGGTCGGTCCCGGTTGCGGAGGTGGTACCGGGCCGGGCTTTGTGTTCCGGTCCAGGTCTGCCCGGCGGACAATGGTACGTCCTGCCAGCTTGACAATGGGCAATTCGCCGCGTCGGATCAGGCGGTAAACCGTCCGGCGGCTGATCCCTAGCAGCTTCACCGTTTCGGCAATGCTCAGGAATTCTTTGGCCTTGATTTCCTCCATTGGCCGGGCAATGACTTTGCGGGTTTCCTGCTTTGCATTGCCCACCTTCTCTGCCCGTTTCCGGGCCTTGTATGCCTTCTTTGCACAAGAATCGCTGCAATACTTGGTGACGGTCGTTTTGGCCGTGAATTCGCTGCCGCAATGCTGGCAAATGCGCTGTACCCGAATGTTACTGCTCATGGGCTGTGCCTATTTGTGTCTTCGCGTGCCAGGCTGTGCCTGAGTGTGTCAGGTTGTGCCATAATCTCCCCCTAAAAAGGGCTTTTGCGTTACTCGCAGCCCTTGAGGTATAAGCAAGGTACAAAAAGGTACAAAAAAGACCAATATCAGCGATAAGAATTGATCAATCTGAAACGCTGGTAATCATTGAAAATTGCTGATAAACAGGTTGTTTGTGGATGGTTTTGTGATTTCTGTTTATCCTGTTTACTTCCCAATACAAAACTTCCCAAAAATATTCCCCAGAACCTCATCCGTCGTGATCTCGCCCGTGATCTCCCCCAGATAGTGCACCGCGTGCCGGATGTCCAGCGCCACCAGCTCCTGGGTCATCCCCAGCCCCAAGCCTTCCTCGGCTTCGGCCAGGGACTGCCCTGCCTTCTCGAGGGCTTGCAAGTGCCGCACATTGCTGATCACCACGTCGGAGGTGCCGGAGGACAAGCCCATGGCCACCGTGTGGAGGCGTTCGCGCAGGGCGTTGAGGCCGCGGCCTTCCTGGGCTGAAATCTGCAACCAATCGGACGGGAAATGCTCCGCCCAGTGGGCTTGGGCCGCCGCCGCTGCATCCGTGGCCAGCCCATCCGCCTTGTTGCCGACCACGATGAGGCGGGCCGTTGCGGTGGCCAGGGGGGCGAGATCGGCTTCCACCTCGGCGTACGACGTACCCAGCAGATCAAACAAATACACCACAATCGAGGCCTGGCCGATCTTTTCTCGGGTGCGCGCTACGCCGATGGATTCGATGGCATCGTCGGTGTCGCGGAGGCCGGCAGTATCGATGATGCGAAACTGCACCCCCTCGATCACCAAGGTCTCTTCGATCGTGTCCCGCGTCGTCCCGGGGATATCGGAAACGATGGCCCGTTCCTCCTGCAACAACGCATTCAGCAGGGTAGACTTGCCCGCATTCGGACGGCCCGCGATGACCGTGGGCACCCCGTGCACCATGGCATTGCCAAACTGGAAGGACTCCGCGAGGCGCGCGATCAACCCGCGGATGTGGCGAACCAGCGCGAGCAACTTTTCCCGATCGGCAAACTCGACATCTTCCTCCCCAAAGTCGAGTTCCAGTTCAATGAGGCTGGTAAAGTCCAGCAATTCCGCGCGCAAAGCCGCGATTTTCTTTGAGACGCCGCCCTTGAGCTGCTGCAAAGCCACCGCATGGGCCGCCCGCGAAGCAGAAGCGATCAAATCCGCCACCGCCTCGGCCTGGGCCAGGTCCATCGCGCCATTGAGGAAGGCGCGCTGGGTAAACTCACCCGGCTCCGCCAGGCGCGCCCCCAATGCAACGAACAACTTCAGCGCCTCGCGCAGGATAAAAGGACTGCCGTGAAACGAGACCTCGGCCACATCTTCCTTGGTGAAGCTGCGGGGCGCCCGAAAAATGCTCACCACGACCTGGTCCAATGCCGCCACCGTTGCATCCGAAACCGGTTCGCGCTGGAAAAGCTCGCCGTAATGCACCGTATAGCCCGCCGCCGACAACAGATCCTTGGAAAAGACGCGGTCGACAATGGACACGGCCTGGGGCCCGCTCAGGCGAATCAGCCCCAAGGCCCCCACGCCCGGCGGAGTCGAAATCGCCACGATGGTATCGAAATGCTGCATGCGGCAAAAATACAGAAAGGATCAGCGAGAATCCGGCATCTGCGCCAATCCCCAATCGCTCATCGCATCGATGACCGGAAACAGACTTTCCCCGTACGGCGTAAATGCGTACTCCACCCGGGGCGGAATCTCCGGAAAAATCGTGCGCGACAGAATCCCATCCGCCTCCAATTCCCGCAACTGCTTGGTGAGCATCTGCTTGGTGATCCCCTCGATTCCCCGCTGCAAAATCCCGAAGCGATTGGCCCCCTTGCGGACCAGGAAGATGATGATCGGTTTCCACTTGCCCCCGATTTTGCCCATGCAGTAGGTCACGGGACAGTCCGAATGTTCAACTTTTTGCGCCATCGGTGAAAAATTAATCATCTGATAATCAGCAATAGTCACAAAATAATGACTATACCATTTTTAAATGACTACTTGTTAATTTCAGACCAATAACGATACTTTGTCCCGGATCTCCAAATCAGCAACCGCAAAATTTGCTCAATCATGAACCTCACCGAAAACGAAAAACACAACCTCGAACTCGTCTGGCGCGGGATGGGGGCCATTTTGGAAACCAAAGATGCCCCGGTGGTCGAACAGACCTTTGCCCCGGACTTCATTCAGCACAACCCCTGGGCCCAGGATGGCATCGCCCACGTCAAGGAAATGCTCGATTTTGACTTTGGGTACCGCGCCGTGCGCTGGGTGACCGAAGGCGACACCATGGCCTACCTGGGGTACTACACCGCGCCCAACCCCTTGGGCGAAAATCCACTCTACTGCGCCGACATGTGGCGCATCGCCGAGGGCCAAATTGCCGAGCACTGGGACGCCCTGGTGCCAATTCCGCCGGACCAATTGGGCAAAGTCCTGGCGGGCCCGGGCAATGGTGAAGCGCCGGTCGACCGGGCGGACGTGGCCCGGAACAAAGCCACCGTGACCACCTTCTTGGACCACGTATACAACCGCGGCGAAACCGGGCGGATCCCGGAACTGGTCGCGCCCGGCTACGTGTACCACCATCCGAGTGCCGGTGAGCAAACGGGCCATACCGCGCTTTTGGATCAACTCGCGCAGCAGCCCGGAGGACGGATGCCCCACGACCGCAAGCGCTTGGTGGCATCGGGCGACCTCGTGATGAGCTACGCCCACTACTTTGGGGAGGCAGACCGGGTGACGTTTGACTGGTTTCGCCTGGACAATGAACACCGCATCGCCGAGCATTGGTCCATTTCCCAACCGCTTGTCCCCCTGACCGAAGCCGCCAATGCCCATCCTCATTTTTAAGCCACCCCCCAAACGGATGCGCAAATCTGAATCTATTCGCCGCCATGTTCCCCGTTGGGGGATCGGGCTGGCGGCCCTCGCTTTGGGGACCGGACTGACCGTGGCGCTGGTGGGGACGGGCCTTGACTGGTGGTGGGCGAATATATTCCCGCCGCGGCCCCACTGGGTGGTGCTTGCCGTACCGTTTGTCCTGGCCGGGATGGTGGTCCCATTGGCCATTCCCCTTGTATTTAATCTGCGTTACCGAAGGCGGGGAAAAGAGCGGGACCGAGTGCGGTTGTGTGTCGCCGTGGGAAGCCTGGTTCCGGCTTTTTTGCTGTCGACTGTGCTGAAAATGGTGACCAACCGCGTCGACATGGAGCCGTTTGCGTCGCTGGGGGCGCTTGACTTCAGCGCCGCGTTCCGCTTTGGATTCATGAACGGGGACAATTGGTGGGAATCCTTGGTGGAGGGCTGGCCTTCGGGGCACACCCTGGTCACCGTGGCGATGGCGGTGGCGCTTCACCCTTTGCTGCATTCATCCCGGGCCAAAACCCTGAATGTCCTGTACGCCATTGCGGTCCTGCTGGCCGTTTCAGCCAGCTTTCACTGGCTTTCCGATGTCGGAGCCGGAGCGGTCATGGGCGTGGCCATCGGAGGATGGCGGATTGATTTCCGCGGGACTTTTGGGCGAAATCTTTCACGCGGCGGAAAAAGCTTCGGAAATCAGAAATCAGTCAGCGGAAATCCCTATATTCAGGGTGATTTAACAAACGTTCCTGATGGCCAAATACGCAAACAGAGTCTCCAAACCTACTCCGACCAATGCGCAACGTACCGCAGCCGATCCCCGGACGGCCGCCAAAATTGCGCCCGGCACCACCTCTGAATCCCGCACCCGCCTCCAATTGCAGCGGATGGTTGACGAAAAAGAAAGTGCCGCCGATTCCTGGCAAATGAAGCTCAAAGTAGCCCCCGCGCGCGATGCGGCGGAGCTGGAAGCCGACGCGGCCGCACACGAAGTCGTCCACGGCCGCAACGAGCCCCAAACCCAAGTCCGTACCCAGCCGAGTCTGGCCCAGCGGATCAATCGGCGGCCCACCGAAGTCCAGCGCGCCGCCGAGGAAGAAATCCAGGAAATGCCGGACGAAGAGGTATCGGCGAAGCAATCCCTCCAACGCATGCGGGAATCGGGCACCGATGAACCACCCGAAACACCCCTGCAGCGCAACGTCGACGAAGACGCGCAAATGATGGTCGATGAGGATGCGCAGATGATGGTCGATGAGGATGCCCAGATGATGGTCGACGAAGATGCGCAAATGATGGTCGACGAAGATGCCCAGATGATGGCGGACGAAGATGCGCAGATGATGACCGACGAGGACGCGCAGATGAGGGCAAAGCAGAAAGTCCGCCGGAAAGCCACGCCCAGCAACCACGCCCAAGGATTTACCACCTCCGAGAATACCCACCAGATGCTCAATTCCCGCAAGGGCATGGGCGAGCCGCTGCCCGAGCCAGTGAAAAGCGAGATGGAAGCCGGGTTCCAAACCGATTTATCCGAAGTGCGCATCCACCGGGACCAAAGCGCCGCCGAACTCAATCGGCAAGTTGCCGCGAAAGCCTTCACCACCGGGCGCGACGTGTTTTTTGCCGCCGGCGAATACGACGACCAATCCGCAGCCGGCAAAGAACTGATCGCCCACGAATTGACCCACACCATTCAGCAGGACGCGATCAAGCCGGATCCCCAGACCGCCCCCCAAGCCCGAACAAGTAGCTCTCCGAGCGGAATCAGCGCCCAAGCTGCCGATCCCGTCGTCCCCCAATCTCCGGCAACCGCTAAGTTGACCCCCCAAAAGGCCACCGCCGGACAAGCGGAGCAATCGACCGGCCCCCAGGCAAAGTCCAAAGGCAAAGCCAAAGGACCGGCCGCCAGTCCCGCGGCCCCGAAATTGTCCCCCACCGACCCCAAAGACGATCCGGCATTCCAGGTCCAGATCGCCCACGTGAAGGCGACCGCCACCCAGCAACAAGCCCATCCCGATGCCGCGGAAAAGGTCGCGGAAGTGGATGCCGCCGCGCTTTTGCCCGAATCCGATCAGGAATTTGCCCGCGACGGCGGCGCCCACCTCATCGGCATGGACGAAGAGGTTCCGGAAAAGAAGGAACCCATTTCCGCCGAAGGCTTCAAAAAGATCCTCGCCCAGAACCTCGACGACCTGGAAAAGCAGTTGCCCGACACCGAAGATGAAGCCGAGGACTTCAAGGAGCAAAAGCCGATCAAAGGCATCAAGGACAACATCGCCGCGCAGGTCAAAGCGGAAAATGAAGCGGTGAGTGGTCCATTGGCCAAAACCGCCGGCCAGAAAGAGCCTCCCCAACGTCCCGAAGCGGGCGCGATCCTTACCGAACAGCCCTTGCTGGCCCAGGATCCGGGCAAGGCCCCCAAAAACATCAACCCCCGGGCTGCGGTGCCCAAGCCCAAGCACGACCAGGAAATCTCGATGGAAGAAGAGAGCGAAGACCTGGACAAGGTGATGGAAAAGCACGACGTCACCGAAGGCCAGCTCGCGAACTCCAACGAGCCGAAATTTACCGGGGCCCTCGAAAGCAAAAACAAGGCCCAAAACGAAGCGGCCCAAGCGCCCAAGCGCTACCGCAAGCAGGAACAGTCCACGCTCGACCGGGCCCGCGCCTACGCGCAAAAGCACGGCAAGGACAAATTGATCGCCATGTACGGCACCCGCGCCCAGGTCCTGCTCAAGGTACTCGGGGGCCAAAAAGGGGCGGAAAAGCAGGAAGAAACCGACCAGGAACGCATCCACCGGTCCTTTGAGGAAAATTACAACCTGACCAAGGAAGACGTCACCAAGCGCCTGGATGACCTCACCGATTACGTCGACGAGAACTTCGAACAGGATGCCGAGCGGGCGATGAAAACCTTTGAGGAAAACGTCGAAAAGCAGATCGATGCGATCTACGGCTGGACGGTGATCGACGACTGGATTTTCGGGGCGGATACCGAAGCCATCGAGGCGGTATTTGTTCGGGAAAAAGCGCGGTTCCTGCGGACGATGAACGGGATCTTGGACCGGATTGCCGCACACATCGCGCAGGAATTGAACGCCGCCCTGGACCGGATCAAGCTGGGCAAAGCGAAGCACGAAGAGCTGTACTCCAATTTGTCCGATTCGGAGAAAAAGTTGGCGCAGGACAGCTACGAGGGCTTCAAAGACCAGTACAGCGACCTGGAAGAAACCGTCTACGAGCAGCAGGACACGCTTGCGGCGGATTTGGCCCAGAGCTACAAGGAAAATGTCGACTCGCTGCGGGAGACGTTCGAAAAGATCCGCAACGAGGTTGCGGCGGGTTGGATCGGCAAGGCGTTTCAGGCCTTGATGTGGGTGATCAACAAGATCATCGAAATCTCGAAGATGCTGTTCGAACTGCTGGCAGCGGTGGTGGAAGCCATCGGGGCGATCATCAGCGACCCGATCGGGTTCTTGAGCAACCTGATCGACGGCGTTTCCGAGGGGTTCAACAACTTCGTGAAGAACATCAAGACCCACATCATCACCGGGCTGATCGAGTGGCTGACCGGCAGTTTGGGCGGGGTCGGCATTTCGCTGCCGGAAAATATTTTCTCCCTGCGTGGGGTGTTCAGCCTCGTGCTGCAAGTCCTGGGGCTGACCTGGGACTACTTCCGCAACCGGGCGGTGAAACTCCTGGGGGAGAAGGTCGTGGGCGCCATGGAATACGGTTTTGAACTGTTCCAACGGATCCGCACGGGGGGCATCGAGGCCCTCTGGGAAGAGGTCAAGGAAAAATTTCAGGACTTGCAGACGGTGGTCATGGATGCGATCCGCGACATGGTCATCACCAAGGTCATCGAGGCGGGGGTGAAGTGGATCATGGGGCTGTTGAATCCAGCGGGGGCCTTCATCAAGGCGGCGATGCTGATCATCGACGTCGCGAAGTTCTTCATCGAGCGGGCGGCCCAGATCTTTGAATTGGTGCGGGCCTTCACCGACGGGATCCGCGCGATTGCCCGGGGCAACGTCGCGGGCGTGGCCAAAGCGATTGAAACGGCACTCGCGAAGGCAATTCCGGTCCTGATCAGCTTCCTGGCGGCCTTGGTGGGCGTAACCGGCCTGACCAAGAAGGTGCAAAAGATCATCAAAAAGATCCGCAAGCGCATCAACAAGGCCATCGACAAAGTGATCAAGAAAGCACGCAAGATCTTCCGGCGCGGCGGAAAGGGGACGAAGAAAGGCAAAGGGCAGGACAAAGATGGATTGACCGCGAAGGACAAGCAGAAGCACGTCAAGATTGCCACCGAAGTCAAAGACAAATTGGAGAAGGCACCCAAAAAGGGATTCAGCAGTTTTGAAGCCTTCCACGCCGACCGGAAAAAACGGGCCAAAGAGCTCGAAGGCAAGTACGGACCCAAAGTCCGGAAAAAGGTCAAGGGCAAGACGGTCAAGCTCCGGGTCGATTTCCTTCCCACCAAGAAAGATGAAAAAGACGGCGATGTCGATTTCAAGGTGATCATTGCTCCGAATGCAACAATCGTTCCGGGCGCTTCGGCTTCGGGTGGGGGAGGGACGTTCTATCCGGGCTCGGGGATCGATCCGGCAGGACGCAGTGTCGAACAGTTGTGGCGGGATGCAGATCCCCGGCAACCTTTGCAAAATGAGGCCACCGGTCAAAACCGCCAGCGTGCCAGCATGGCCCGGGACGCACTGATCAACCACTACGGGGCCAACAAAAAGAAGATCATCAAGGCGATTTTGCGCGCAAACTATGGCCAGACGGTGCGTAAGTTTACCAATGTCCGTGAGGAAGCCCGCCTCAATTCTGGGGCACACACGCACTTGCGGCACATCCGGGGAAGTGGCTACTTGCCCACCCAGCGGGACCAAGCCTTGCGCATTGTATTGAACGATCCCCGCAACCCTGGGCGGGCCGGCTATTTTAAAAGTGTAACCATCGCCAACAATTCGCTCAAAAAGACAATTTTGCAGCACATGGGCGGATCAAACTGGAAGGCAGCCCGGGACCGGCTGATTCAGGTAGCGACGGCCGGGGGCCACAACAACAAGCTAGAACTGCGGGGACCGCTGGGCGGAGGTTCCTTCAACCTGCAAAAAACCGATCCCCCGATCAACGCGAACTATTCTATCCCCCGTGATCTCCCCAAGTACCTGAACCGAGAATCGGTAACGTTCAAGGGCAACACTCTGATGTTTCCCGGGGCGGCTGGGGAGCGTCCCCTTTGGAAGCGCGATCCGCGGAAGGTGCGTTTGCGCGATCCGCACAATCCGCTTACCACCGAGTTCAGTGCCACTAAAACCTTTGCCCGGATCGTCACGGATACGCGCATTGACGGCGGCTGGTACGTCAATAGTTCTTGGCCAGAATAACCGCAACCATGGAACCAGAACGCGAAATTGCCCGGATGCGGCGTGAGATCAAGCAGGTTCTCGACTGGATGTTGGTGGACTTTGCGGTGACGCTCCGGGACCGGGACCAGCGGGCCCCCCATCCGGGCCGGATGCCCCAGGAACTGGATGCCTGGCTGGCCACGCGGGGCGAATTCATTGCCCTGGGCGACGATTGGGACCGCTTGAAGCCAGAACCGGCGATGGGCTACATCTACACTTTGCTGACCCGCAGCCTCACCTACGATGTGCCCCTGATGCCAGAAGCGGCGGCGGTGGAAATGACCGCGCGAATATTTGCCCAGATTGGGGAACCAGTATTCGCCTTCACGAATGCCGACCTGGACCTGGCCGGCACCGGGATGCGTTCCTTCAAGGGCCTGGTGCCCGAGCGGGTATTTCCCACTGCCGCGGTCATGCTGATCGGGCCGGAACACATCGGCGGGATCATCGTGACCTGTGAAGATTGAGTGGGGGAGGTCCATTCACGATTCCCACAATTTCTCCGATAACCCAACCGAACGATGCATTGGTACCAACCTAACCGCCCCGGCGTCGTCGTCCGGGCATTTTGCTCCACTATCTGTCCGAGTACGATCTGCGGCAAACGCTGCGGTATTGCCTGAATGTCTCCGGAGACCTTGCGGGGAAAAGGCAACTTCGCCGCCTCGTGCAGAGTTGGCGGGGGGAGCGAAATCTGAACCACTTGGTGTTTTTCGTGGCGCTGGAGCAATTCTGACGCAACTTTTTTCGTGATCATTGCCTGGACCGATGCGACTCTACGGGGATCGGGGCTGATTTTTGCCATCCTCCGAGTAAAGTCGCACCTCAGCACCGCAACCTCTTGCTGCTTGACAATGCCCTTTGTTGGCGGAGCCAGGACAAATTGTACCATTTGCTGGCTTTGGATCCGGCTGATCGGGGGACAATCAACGGTGGGTGAATAAAAGCATCTTTCTGGGACGCAGGCGATTGTTTCCGGGATCTCACAAGGAATAATCCTGCTTGCGCCCTTCCAGCTTCTTCGCAATTGCATCCAATTTTTGTCGGAGAAAGCTCGATTTTATCTGTTTGAGCCGCTTGTCCAGCTTCTCGCGGTCGACCGGAGGGAGGTCCGTTGCTTGCAGGGCATTTTCGATTTCTTGGATCTCCTGCTGTACTTCAAGGTCAATCGCGGCGTTGATTTTGCGGGCTTTTCTGCGCTGGTGGGCCTTCACGATAATTACCAAACCCCACCTCGCAATGGTGTAAAGGAGTAAACCGATCACGTAGCCCCAGGAACGCGCCATTTCCGGAATGAGGAGATCGGCCACCACGAGGTCTACCAACAACCAGGAGAGAAGCAGACAGGCCAACTGGGTCGGAAGTCCGAAATAGCGTCGGGGATCATCCATGTGAATCTCCTCCCTCGAATTGCTTCGAACTTATACCGTATGAGATGAAGAGCGTGTCCGCCGTAAATTGGGTTTCCATGTCAATAAAAGTTTCTGCGCTGGCCCAATACGCACTTTTATTGAAATTTTAATAACAGTTAAATAGGGCCTCGGCCAAAATCTCCTTCCAAGAGAGATAGTAAAATATGTAAAAAGTTTTTGAGAAAAAATACTACTTTCCCCCTACACGTCAGAAATCTTTTCCACATCAGTGCATTTTTCTTTTGTTAGCATTCGTTGCGTCCAAAATGGATCGAGAAATGTCATAAATCATTCCCTGCGATTCCAAGTTGTTTTCTAATTGTATGGCAATACGTCTCTACAAAGCAAAGACCGAAACCAGGCAACCGATCACGCTGCTGCGGTCCCGGCGATTTGCAGCGGAAACCAGATCCATCGTGTGCCAGGGAGGATTCGGGAATGCAGCAAATCCATCAATTTCCCTTGCTTTCTTTTGCCCCCGAAAAAATATCATCCCCGATCCATTCGTTATCTCTATGTCGCGTAATTTCTTAAAACCCAGTAAAACCAGCGCAACGACGCCATTTCTATTCGTTCACCGCCATCAGTTCGGCAACTGATTTTTCATATTTGGATAAGTTGGAATGCAAACCTATCAGTACGCTTACCTCATCCTGGCTCTTGTGGTCTGGGGACTCGGCTATCGGCACACCGGACGCTTTGTGCGGCCCCGGTGGAAGATCCCCGGCAAATTCATCTTTTACGTGGGCGTCTCCGGCGCCTTGATCTTCTGGCTGGAACACTTCAGCCTCATGTTCATCATTGGACATCCGACCATCGGACTCATTTTTCACTCCCACGTGTGCAAAAAGCACGGTATCAACTGGTGGACCTGCGAACCCGTAGAAAAGTACCTGGCCCTGCAAGACAAGTGGGCCGGGGGTGAATTCTGAGCCTTCCGGCACTGCCCGACCAAAATGGAAAGCGCCATTTCTGCCCCGCAGAAAAGGCGGTTTTTTGTGTTTCCTCCCCCACGGTCCTCAAAAGTCGATAAAATCGGGATCGGGACCGACCCGCCGGCCTTTGTCCAGGGCCGCAATCGCCCGCAGCTCCGCTTCCGAGAGCGCAAAATCCAGCACGTCCGCATTGTGGGCGATCCGCGCCGGATTGGTGGATTTGGGAATGGTGGAAATCCCAGATTGGAGCATCCAGCGGAGGGTGACCTGCACGCCGCTTTTGCCGTAGCGCTCCCCGATGGCTTGCAGTTCGGGAATGCCATTGACCTGGCCCTGCAGAATCGGGCGCCAGGCTTGTACCACGATGCCGCGGGCGGTGCAAAATTCCCGCAGCGCGAACTGTTGCAGGCGCGGATGCAGTTCCACTTGGTTCAAGGCAGGGGTCACCGTCGCCTCGGCCAGCAGATCGTTCAGGTGATGTTCCTTGAAGTTGCTCACCCCGATGGCGCGGGCGCGTCCCGAGCGGTAGATTTCCTCCAGGGCCCGCCAGGTAGCGCGAAATTTCCCTTTGACCGGCCAGTGGACCAGATAGAGATCCAAGTAGCCCAGGTCCAGGCGGGCCAGGCTGTCGGAAAAGGCGCGAAGGGTAGATGCGTAGCCCTGGTCGCGGTTCCAGACTTTGGAAGTGACGAAGACCTCGGCGCGGTCGAGGCCGCTTTGGCGAATGGCCCGCCCGACGCCCCGTTCATTGCCGTAGAAGGCGGCGGTGTCGACCAGGCGGTAGCCACAATCGAGGGCCGTGCGCACCGCCGACTCCACTTCCGGGCCTTCGCGGGCTTGGTACACGCCCAAGCCCAAGGCGGGGATGGCAGAACCGTGATTCAAGGGGAAAGAGGGAATGGACGTCATGCAAAGGTAATTTGGTGGGGAAAACCGGTGGGGAGGCCGCTTCAGCGGTCACTCGCCTGGCTGCCGTCGAGCATCTGGGACAACTCATCCAGGCGATTGCGGTCCTTTTTGCTCAGGCCCTCGACGCCTTTCTTGCCCACCTTTTCCAGCAATTGATCCAACTCCTCCTGCAATTCCGAGCGGGTGGGAATGTTGGGGGATTTGCGGTCCGATTGGCGCACGTGGACCACCCGCGGTCCGGGCCGCGAGCGCTGCCGGGTCCGGGCCGGTCGCGAAAACGTATTGCCCGAAGAAAACGCCTTGCCGGGATCCATCAGGAACAGGGGATTGGTTGCCGCGAGGTACAGGAAAACGCCGGTCGGTACGCCCAGCAGGAGCAGCAGCCACCAATTCGTCAGGACCAGCGAAGGCTGAATCGCCACCGCGAGGAGCATGCCGAACAGCGCCCCGCCGAGATTCGATTCGACGGACATCGCCGCGCCAGGACGCCGGGAAAACGTGTAAATGCTGCCAAATACAAAGATCGCCGCGAAGATCCACCCCGGAATGAAAAAGAAAAAGGGAATGTTCGGATTGGCGGTGACCAGGGCAAACAGCAGCCCCGAAATCGCCCCGAACGAACCGATGGCGGTGTACATGGCATCATTTCGCCGAATCAGATAGGCCACGCCATTGCCCGCCGCCATGCTCCCAAAATAGAGCCCCAGGTAGGCCAAAATTGGCGAGGCATAACCCTGATAACTGAACTCCAGGACCCGCCCTACGAAAAACAGTGAGAGCATATTCCAAAACACCTGCATCCAGCTCAGGTGGATAAAGCCCGAGGTAAAGAGCCGGTACCATTCGCCCGCGCGGACATTGGCGATGCGGAAGATGAACCGTTCCCGGAACGCAAAGTTGTTCATGGCTTGGTAGCTGACCGCAACGGTCACGATGACGATCAGTAGCGTTACCATGCGCGCAGAGTTTGGGGATCCTGATGTAGCTGCAAATTTTCCATGCCAAGGCAATGTAAGGAAAAGCAAAATTCCCCGACCGGATTTTTCACATATTCGTGGGTTTCGTGTACTTTTGCCATCTTAAATTAAACAACGCATCCCATGGCTGAGTGGTTCCAAACAAAGGTTAAATTTTTGCGACAAATGGACAACGGCCTCATCAAAGCCGTTTCCGAGCAGTACCTCGTCGACGCAATGAGCTTCACCGAGGCCGAAAGCCGCATCATGATGGAAGTGGGGGAGGGGATGCGCGAAGTCACGATGATGAGCGTCGCCCGGAGCAACATCAAGGAAGTCGTCTTTTACGGCGACACCGAACTCTGGTTCAAGGTCAAGGTCGTCTACGTCGTCGTGGACGAGGATTCCGAAAAGGAAAAGAAGGTCACGACTTATCTTTTGGTCAATGCCAACGACGTGCGCGAAGCCTACGACCGCACCGAAGAGCACCTCAAAGAGATGTTGGTGCCCTATACCGTCCCCAAAGTTGAGGAAACCGCCATCATCGAAGTCTTCCAGCACCAACCCGGCTGGCGTCCGGGCCTCAAGCGCCTCAACGAAGAGGAGTGATTGGGAATTTTCGATTTCCAATGGATCCTTGCTCTCCAGCCGCGTACGATTCCGCGTGGCTGCGGGTAAGATCAGCTTTGGGGTGAGGTTTTAAGTATTGTCGAGCGTGCGTTCGGAACGCGCCCATTGGAAAGTGGAAATCAGGCAATTGGAAATTCATCCATCGCTGCTTGCGCGTCCAAGATGCACCAATCAGAAATCAGAGCTCAGAAATCAGAACCCTTTTCCCGATAAAGGAACATGCCCAAAAGGCCGTTGGAGTTTTTGATGAGGCGGCGGGCTGCGGCGGGAGTGGCGACGTAGGTGTGGATGAATTCGCCTTCACCGCCTTCGCCGTGGGCGGCTTCGTGGTAGGCCATGATTTCGGCGCGGGGCAATTCGATTTCGCAGGCAAAAAAGTAGCCGCCCTCGTCCAGCAGGCCGGGCGAACTGTAATACAGTTCGTCGTTGAGCAGGCGCAATTGGTCGCGTTGCACTTTCAGACCAGTTTCCTCATACAATTCGATCAGGGCGATTTCGAACGGGTCGGTGTGCTCATCGACCATGCCGGCGGGGTGCTCGTAAAAGAGGGCGCCATTGGCGACGCGGCGCTGCCGGACCAGCAGGAAAAATTCTTCCCCGGTTTCCGCATCGCGGAGCACGGTCACGATGGACACAAAATGCCCCCGGATCAAGACCACCGGCAGCAGGGGATTGCCCTCCGGGCTGTCCGCCTGCATGTGAACCATGGAAAAGAGTACCGTACCATTGCGTTTGCGGACGGTGTGCAGGTCGCGGACGTTGTGGATGGCATTGCCATTTTTCTCGACGGCGGCGTACCAGGACTTGAACTTCAGGCTGTCTTCGATGGGTTGCATGGGGTATCGGTTCAGTGAGTGAGGCCGGAAGTTAGCGATTTTATACTTGGCAGCCGCAAAAGGTCGCCTCGGGTGAAGGACAAATTTGCCTCGGCGATTTTCCCAGCGCAGCGCGATTGTCGGCCACCCGCTCCACCGGGGGGAGATTCCGCGCGACTAGTGTATCGATCCAGTATTAAGTGAACTATTTTTCTTGGTTCCATCGTATGTCCACCGAAATGGCTTTGCCCGTTCTAGGTTGTAGTATTTGATATACTCCATGATCTGCTCGACAAGCTGCTTTTTCGATGTCCAAACCGCTCCCTTGAGCACGTCTTTTGTGAGAATGTTGAACCAGATCTCGATTTGATTCAACCAGGAGGAGTAGGTGGGGGTAAAGTGCATGTTAACCCGTCGTTTGCTCGCCACCCACTCTTTGACCTTTTGATGTTTGTGGACCGCAAGGTTGTCGACAATGATATGGAGTTGTTTGCGGGGATATTTCCTGTAAATGTGTTTAAGGAAAGCCAAGAAGTTGTCCGCATTGTTCTTGTCGATTGTTTTGGCTGTGATCTGCCCATCGTGTACAGCCAGGGCAGCAATCAGGGAAACCGTCCCGTTTCTTTTGTAGGTAGCCGTCTGTCGCCTGGGCTTCCCCGAGCGCAGGGGCAATTCGGGTTGAGTTCGGTCAAGCGCCTGAATCTGGGTCTTCTCGTCGACACTGAGCACCAGCGCATTTTCTGGCGGGTCGAGGTAAAGACCTACAACTTCCAGCATCTTGGCTTCAAATTCAGGGTCGGTACTTTTTCCGCACCAGTACTCGACTTTGTGAGGTTTAAGATCCTGGCGACTGAGGATGCGCTGAACGGTGCTTTGGCTCATCCCTAATTCCTTGGCAATGCGTCCCTGACTCCAGGTAGAATACCCTTTGGGCGGTTTGGAGGTGGCAAGTTCGAGCACCCGGGCCTCGTCGGCGGGGCTGTAAATCGGGGCTTTTCCTCGACCAGGTTTGTCCTTCAGCCCATCGAGCCCTACTTCGACGAATCGCTTCTTCCATTTTGCGACAATGCTTCTGCTCAGCGATAACTTCTGCTGCACCTCATCATAGGACTTCCCATCGGCCAGCATGAGCACAATTTGGGCGCGAACATGATATCTGTGCTGGATTTTTTGCGACCGGGTGAGACTCAGAAGTTCAGTTCTCTGCTCATCGGTCAAAACAATTGGATTACCTTTTCTTGGCATGAACAAATATAAGAAATATAAAGTTCGCTTTTTAATGAATCTTCACACTAG
>JBCCQH010000120.1:0-22855 GCA_039024435.1 Bacteroidota bacterium | reverse complement strand
TTTGGCCGTATCTGGGGCGGTTTTTTGAGATTGTGGGGCTGATGAACGATGCGGGGTTTATTTCTTCGTTTGCCCAGGAGCGGGCGGTTTTTCTGCTGCAATATATTGCTTCGGGAAAGACGGAAGCGGAGGAGGCGGAACTGGTGCTCAATAAAGTGCTGTGCGGGGTTCCCCTGACCCTGCCGATCTTTCGGACCCGTATTCGGGTGACCGCGCAGGAGGAAAAAATGACGCAAAGCATGTTGGAGGCGGCCATTGGCCACTGGACAAATCTGGGGGAGACGAGTGTGACGACGTTTCGCGAATCGTTCCTGCTGCGGGAGGGAAGCCTTGAGTCCCGCGCGGAAAGCTATAAATTGAACGTGGAAAGCAAGGCGTTTGACCTGCTTTTGCAGACTTTGCCCTGGAGCATTTCGATGATCAGCCTGTCCTGGATGGAAAAGGTGCTGGAAGTCGACTGGAAAGCCTAACCCTTAGAATCGAATTTGCCATGGATCCTAAACAGCAATCAGCCCCCTCCGACGCGGTCATTTCCCAGTCCCTCACTGAGCATTTTGCTTGGTTGGAGAAGATCATCGATCTGCGTTTACAGGCGTATTTTGCCGATGATGAGGGGGAGAAGCCGCCGCCGGTGGACCTGAATTCGATTCCGGTGCCGTACCCCAAGCCGGAGGGACCGTTTGATCAGAGTGGGGATGAGTATGGGTTTACGTTGGGGGAGCGGATCGTGATCTTGTTGGCGCTGGCTCCGCAGTTGTTGCCAAATCTGCTGGATGTCTTTTTTGTGCGGAACAATGTTTTGGACCGCTTTTTTACGGAGGTCGGCGGGGAAATCGGCAAGGTCCACAAAGGGTTTTTGCCCACGGCGGAGACGGCTCTATTTGTGCTTTGTGGCAGTGATTTAGAGCAGCGAATCGCGCATTTTGACTTGTTTCGGCGCGACAGCCGCTTGTTTTCGCTGGGGTTGATCCAGCGTCCCTCGGCGCTAGACGAGGAGACGTATTTCAGTTTTCGCCTGGAATTGACGGTAGAATTCCTGGGGGTTTTGGTGAGTGGGCACGAGATTCTGCCGGACCAAAGTCCGGACTTTCCCGCAAGCCGCATTCAGACGGCGCTGACGTGGGAAGATTTGATTGTGCCGTTTTCCACGATGAGTGACCTGGATGAGATCATCAACTGGGTGCGGCACGGGGAGGAGATTTTGCGTTCGGATGGCCTTTCAAAGTTCATCAAGCCGGGCTACCGGAGTTTGTTTTACGGGCCTCCGGGGACGGGAAAAACACTTGCAGCGGGTATTTTGGGGCACATGACGCAGCGTGAGGTATTCCGGATCGACTTGTCATTGATCGTTTCGAAGTACATCGGGGAGACGGAGAAGAACTTGGGCCGGATTTTTGACAAGGCCCAGCACCGCAACTGGATCTTGTTTTTTGACGAGGCGGATGCACTGTTTGGCAAGCGGACGGCGACGAGTTCTTCGAATGACCGCTACGCCAATCAGGAGGTTTCGTTCCTGTTGCAGCGGATTGAGGACTTTCCTGGAGTGGTGATTCTCGCGACGAATTTCCTGCGCAATTTGGACGATGCGTTTGTGCGGCGCTTCCAGTCATTGGTGCATTTCCCTACCCCAGAAGCCAGCCAAAGGGCGGTTATTTGGCAGAATTCGTTTTCGTCGGTGCGCAACCTGGATCCTGCGGTGCGCTTCGACGTTATCGCGCAGAATTACGAGCTGACCGGCGGGGAAATCGTCAATATTTTGCGTTACGTCGTGACGCGTTTCTATTCGGATGAGGAGCGGTTGATCACGCAGGAGGACATTCTGGTGGGCATCCGGCGGGAGATGCAGAAGGAAGGGCGTTACTTTGAGGAGATGTGAAGCGAAGCGGTGAACGGTACGGGTTAATGGTGCGGAAAGAGGGCGGTTGAGCTTGTTTTTCAGGGATGGCGATGACAAAGATGATCCAGGTGGGTACAATAAAAAATCCGTCCAAGTTGGCGCCCTGCAAAGAAACGAAAATCGGCACTTCCTGCAAAGGGGGGGCGATTTTCGGCTTTCTAACCAACCCCCTCTAACCAATTTCGTTCCAAACGATTTTCTTGGACTGTCCATATTGCGCACCCGCGCATGGAGTATAGTAGGTAGTACTCCATAGTACAATTTCTAGGACTCCGCGCATATTTCTCCGTTTCCTTGTGGCCGTGGGAGCGGTGCGGTCGTGGTCATTCTGATTCTTTTTTGTCCTGGAACTCCGGTGCTATAACGGTCGAAGCGATGACCTCAACCCCTTCCAACCTCTCGATCAGAACGGGCGGCTGTTCGGGCGAAAAAACACTAAAACCTAAATCCAGTTTTCGCAGGGACTTTACCTTGTCTAGTTCGACGGCATCACTGTTTATATCCACCGGCATGTAAAGGAATAGGCTAAGTTCCTCCAGTACTGGAAGACTTGCCAATTCAGCGGGGACGGTTGTTACTGGAATGCTTGAAAGGTCCAACTGTTTGAGGGCTTGCATTCCCAAGAGTTTCGACCAGTTCACGGCGGGGAAATTGGGGTCGCCCTCTACCGGAGGCCAGACATTCCAGCCGGGTGTTGTTATCGTCAAAAAGACCGAATTCGGAAAGTCCGCTCCGTCGAAAGACTTGCCATTGAATTCATCCAAGGTAAGTTGCAATAACTGAACTTCGTTAGGATTTTGAATAGCCTCGTTCAACTTGTATAGCATTGGTGCGTTGGTTTGGGAACTGGTGTCTTCTTTCGTGCAGCCGAATAGGAGCAAGGGAAGTGCAATGATCGCAAATTTGAAAATTGATTTCATAAGCCTTTGATTCGATCCTTTAGTGCATGATAAGATTTATTTGCATCGTCATAAAGTCCCTGTTCCAAACGAAGAAATCCGACCTGATTGCCTTGTGAATTTCGAAGCTCCGTAAGTTCGTTGTACGCACTCATTAAATCACCGCGTAGGGGAGAATTGTAAACGGTATTCCAAGCATCTTGATCGAACACAAGTACACCTGCATCGGCTGCTTTTGTACGGGCCGTTACCTGTGAAACTCCAGACAGGAATTGGGCTAAGATGAACGAAGGGTCGGAGTTGGCTGAGAGCGTTTTGACTTCGTAAGAAATCGTCCCTTGACTTATCCATCCAGACCTAGAAGTCTCAACCTTAGAGCCTCTACTATTACCGTAAATATCGGTATGATTTACCTTTAGTTCAAACCTCCCGGCGGCGAATGTGTAGAGATACGTTCGTTGATAACTGTCGTGATGAAATCCTCCAACATCAGCCCCAATGAATAATTCACTTTTGGTTTCCGAGGGGTGGCTTGTCAACCGGGAAGCAAATAACCCTTCACCAATCGCCCCGATTGCTTTTCCCCTGGCATCCGGTCCCGCAAGTCCCTTTGCATGTTGATGGAAGTGGATCGTAGACGTGTTGTTGCTACCATGAAATGCCCTCCAGATATTCGGGTTATAGGCAATGATCGCTTTGGAAACCGGGTGGCTTTGGGCATATCCAGGACCGGGGGGAAGTACGGGAGCCTGTCCATCTGGGTCAATCAAATTGACAGGGTTGTTCATTGTGTAGTTGTAAGGCGACCAGCTAGGAAACTCGTCAGCCAGCGGATCGGGCGAAAGCCACCGGCTGATAATCTCCGGTTCCAGGGAGTATTCCGAATATATCGTATCTGTAAGGACGAATCCAGCAATTCGCCCCGTCTGCCAGTTGTAAACCGCCGCGCCGATCCTTTCCAGGCTGTCCAGGTCGAAGTCCTCAATGTACTTGCCTTGGCTAAGGGTGAGGACTTCGGTTTCATATCCCAGGTCTTTGAAAGGGTTGTTTGCTTTGTAATTCGGTGGAGGGCGGTAACGGATCACGTCCTTGTCGTCGAAAGTCCCGGATTCTTTTTTCAGGCTCACCAGCCAATCCAAATACATTGCGTCCGGCATTCGCCGGTAGCCCATGCGATTGATGTGGCCGTACTGGTCGGTAAGTGTCTGGAAAGCAGAATCGCTCCGCAATGACGGCGGGATCTCCGCCGCGCCGAATGTAAGGCCGTGCCGCTTGAAAAGCAGTTGCCGCTCCGTTTCGGTTTTCATCAAAAGGGCGTTGGCAAATTCGGGGTAGGCTTTCAGGGCTTCGTCGCAAGCCCGGAGAATGAAATTTCCGTCCCCTGTGCCGTACTTTCGTTCATACCCTTGCGCAAGGTCCACCAGCACCGCCGCAATCGCTTCACGGTCGCTAAGTGTGTCCATGTAAAGGCTATTTCGGATCGCGTCCAGGTGAATATACCCGGAGGCCATTATCCAGGCATCGTTCGGAAAGTACCCGCTTGTCAATTCGGTATTGTACCAGCCGTCTTTTTCTGTCCGGGCCTTGATATAGGTATGGTTGGGAGCCATCGAAAGCCATGCCTTCGCCCCGGTTTCATCGGCCAAAATCTTGTAAAGAAACGGAAGGGAATGACAATTTCCTTTCCCGGTTTCCAGTAGCTTCGATACGAACATTTGCGACCAATCCAGCCGCCCGTTGAAGTCGCTGAAATCGTACTGCATGGGTTCCAACCATACCGTATCGTTTCCGATCAGCAAAGGAATTGAATCTTTCAGGATCGAAAAGATTGCAGCATTCTTTTGGACTTCCAGACTGTCCGGCCCGGTGTAAAGAAGTCTCCGCGATTTCCGTATCAGTTCGGTAAACTGTGAGAGGTTGCGAATGCTCAAATCAAAGGAATTCCAATCCAGCCGCCCCTCCAGATAGGCATTTTCGGTGTGGAATACAGCCCGTTTGAAGGACAGCGGCCTTGTGCCGTCCAGCATCCCCCGGATGGAATCGAACGCAGCTTCGTAAAGCGGTTCTCCGGCATAACTGGACGGTCCCGCCGCCTCGGTTTGTGCATGAGCCGTCCAGGCGAATGCAAGCCAAAAGATCAATAGTAGGTTCAGGGTCTTTTTCATAGTCCTCAATCGTTATGGAGTTCAGTTCGGATAGCTTTGTCTTGCCGGACCTGTGCCGCCGCGTTCACCGATGACAGCCACCGGGCATAAGCCTCGTCGGGCATGTCTTCGTAGCCGGTCCTGTCGATCAGGTCATACATCCGGTTGCGCTGGTTGTAAATCTCGATCAGCTTGGGGTGGTTGGTCTTCGCTTGCTGGAGGGAAGGCTTGCCAGCTTGTCCGTGGGCGTAGGCAAACCAAAGGGTGTAAAAGTCCGATTTCAGCATCAGGCCGTACACGTTCGCCGGGTGGACTTCCAGACCGGCGTTTACCGCGTCCAGCACGAACTTGTCCATGCTGAACTTTCTACCGTAGCCCTTTGCCAGATCGAACATGCAGAGGGCGACCGCTTGCCGGGTGGTAAGTGTATCGAAATAAATGCCGTGGCGCACGGCTTCGGCTTTGACGTAGCCGGAGCCGACAATCCAGGCATCCGTTGTCAATCGCCCGTTGGTTAGTTCCAGGTTGCGGAGTTTCCCGCGACCGTCGGGGAACTTAACGTAAATGTGACTTGGACCAAAAGCCAGATTCGCCTTTGCCCCGACCTCGTTGGCAAGGATCAGGTAAAGCAGCGGCATTGAATGACATTGGCCGGTCCCGGTTTTGACCAGCTTTGTCACGAACATTTTGCTCCAATCCTGCTTCCCCATGAAATCGTCGAAGTCGTACCGGATCGGGAAATGGGTTTCCAGCCCGGCCTTGCCCGGTACGTGGGTGGTGTCGCTCAAATATTCAAACACGGCCATGTTACACGTCTCGTTATCCTGCTCGTTCGCCCTGGAAATCAAGTACCGGCAATCAGCGGCCATTTGGTCGATGGACTTGCAGAAATCGGCGTAGCTTCCGGTGTTGCCGTTCCAGGCGTTTTCAACGAGGAACACGGCGCGTTTCAGGTCGTCGGGCTTGGTGCCGTTGAGCATGGCGGAAAGTTCCTTGTATGCCGCCCGGTAGTGCGCCGTGCCGGTGGTCTGTGCCGGTAGATCGTAACTAATCCGGGTTTCGGTTTCGTACACGTCCCGGAGGGTGGATTCCAGGGCTGTAATTCGGCCCTCGTCGCGCCGCGCTTTGAACGGGTCAATGTAGTTCGATGGCACGGTGTAGTCCGGCTCCGGGTTCGCCGGGTGCATCGTTGAGGGTTGCCCCGGCTGTAACACCAGGCGGTAACTGTTCGGCTGCGTGGCCGGGGAAGTATAACCGTGCTTGAACACGTTTCCGGGGCCGAGCGTGGCCGGTTGGGGAGTCCCCGGCATTTGGGGTTTCGGTATGCCCGGCACGGTGGGCTGGTTGGTTTGGGGAAATTGTGCCTCCAGCGGCGAAGCTGAAAGCAGCACCAGCACCGAAAATAGCAAGGCGTGGGTAATCTTTCGGTTCATTTTTGCCTAATCATCAATCCTAAATACACGAAGCACCCTCCCTGATAATCGGGGAACGCGGAGCATCAATTTCTCATCCTTGTCGAAATCACCAAAAAGCTACGATTTCATCATGGAGAGTCTACAATTATCCTTCGTCTGGATGATAATATGCAATACCTGATTGACAACCTATGTCAAAGCCTGGTGGAATACATTTCTTTCGTGACCATTCGGGCTGGAACCGTGTTCGCACCTTACTGCTCCTTGGTCAAACCCTAACCGGGGCGAATCGACCAGCCTGAGCCCATTAACTACGGCCGGCAAAATGATCTCAAAGACAACCCAAAACGCATCATGCCCGCCTGAATTGAAAAAAAGCCGCCCCACTGGGGCGGCTTTTTTTCAATTCAAATGGATATCCAGTGGGGTAGATCAACCGGTGGTGGTCTGCTGGAGACTCACGCCGGCCGCGGCTTGCTGGGCCGCTTCGATCTCGGCTTTGAGCATAAGCAGGAGGTTGTAATAGCTCTCCAGCAGCTCGGTAGCCGAATTGGCGCGTCCGGTGGCCAGTTCGAGGGCGGCGCGGGCACTCTGGTTGCTCTTTTGTGCGACCACCAACTGCGAACGCGTGGTGGCTTTCATGCGGTTGAGCATCTTGATTGCCGTGGTCAACTCATTGCCCAGGTACTTCGAGATGATGTCCAAGCGGGTGATCCGGGAGAGGGCCAGCAGGGTGTCGTCAATCGAGGTTTCGGAGTTTTTCAACGCCAGTTCCGCTTTCCCGGTGACACTGTCAATGGGGGTGATGACAGTGTCGGAGGGATAGTTGGTATTCTGCTGCGGGTCGGTTTGGCTTTCGCCCGACAGGTAGGCATTGTAGTTTTTGATGATGGCCTGGCAATACTCAACGGCAAGGCTGGCTTCCTTCATGTCTTTGAAAGAAGTGTACATGTCCTCGGCGGTTTTGCCGATGCTGGTTTTGGCCTGATTTACCAGGGGAGTGGTCGTCTGGAAAAAGCTCTGCAGCTCTTTCATCGAGGTCTCGGCCGAGAGAATACTGTTGTAAAACGCCTGCAGATTTTGCAAGATCTTGGCCGTTTCGTTTACCGCTTCTTGTGCTTCTTTTTCTTCGGCGATGGCGGTGTTGTAGATGACATCCTGGACCTGCCATTGGGACTGCACCTTTTCGTAGCGGTTGACCAACTGGCGGATGTAGTCCTTGGTTTGTGCCGTCGCCTGGTTGTCTTCGGCCGGGACCTGGAGCGGGGGAGGGCTCGGCAGGGTGGCGTAGACCGGGGGGGAGGTGGACGGCTTAGAACTGCTGGATTTTGACGTTGCCATTATTCTTATTTGGTGATGTTGTTGTCAATAAATGAAGAGTGAGAAACTAGCGACCGGCGATTTTTTCCACCGCTTTGAGTGCGTCCAATTCGGCAATTTGCAGTTGGAAGCTGAGGTTGTAGTTGTACTCGGCGTTCACGTAAGACGCAACCGACTTGGTGTAAGTAGCCATTGCGGTCTTGAGATTTTTGAGCGCGCTGTCGAAGTCGGTCTGGGCATCGGTAAGAATGGCTTTGGCATTCTGTGAAGCCGTGTTTACGTCAGCGGACAACGTGGAAGAAGTTTCGTTGAGGCCGGCAACGGCGGCCGCGGATTTGACCCCCGCAAGTTCAGCATTGGAAATGTTCTGGGCGTTCGAGGGATTGTTGTGGCCGGCGAGTTCGGGCAGCATTTTGTCGACCACTTTTTGGGAACTGTTCAGCTTGTCGATCATGAATTTATTTAAGCTGTCCGTGCCTTGCTGGCTGGAGCGTGCGGCAAGAATGGCTTTCTTCGCTTCGCCGTAGTTTTCCACGAATTCCTCCATCGTGATGCGGGTCGAAGAAATGTTTTGGGCGGCCGTCATGGTCGCATCTTTGGCCTGGGCCACCATGGTATCGTAGCTCTTGACGAGCTTGACCAGATTGGCGATGTAGGTGCTGGTTTCCGATGCTTTCTCGGTAAACTCACCGTAGGAGATCGCGGAGCCTTGCAAGCCCATTTCGCCCAGATTGTCAAAGGTCTTGTCCAGTGCGGTTTTGAGGTATTTGGTAAGGTCAGACTGGTTCAGCGTGACTTCTTCGGTGACGACCGTATTGGGCGGTGAACCGGTGACCTGGGTTGTGATCAGGCCAGGGGGCGAGGAAGGTGGCGAGCCGGTGCTTGTCCCAAAGATCGCGTCGGTAATCTGAAGGACAATTTCTGCCTTGATGTTGTCGACGAAGGTGAAATTGAGCACGTCCGGAAACAGGGGCGAATTTTGGATCGCGTGGTCCATGTCCGTAATCAAACGGTTTTGGACGTCGACGAGGGTGGTGCCGGTGGCTTTGCCCGGAGTAAACAGCGGAGCAAAATCGTGGACCGTCAGGGAACGTACCCCACTGGCGACCGCACTTTTGACCGAGTTTTCGAGCCACTCAATTTCGGTGGCCTGGGCGATCTTTTGCTTTTTGCCGGTCGGCGGAGCGAGTAGGGCTTCCAGCGGCTTCAGCACCTTTTTTAAGATGTTGCTGGTCACCGACTCGAGATCCTTCTCGTATTTGGCCAGGTCGTTTTGGTACTTGACGAGTTCCTGTTCGAATTTTTTGAACTGGGCCTTGGTCACGATATGCTTGGGCGGGGAACCTTCCGGCATTTTGGGTGGCACCGGAGGATTGGCGTATAGCGTCAATACCTGCTCAATCTGTGGCTTCAGCAGGTCACTCATCTGTTTGATCGTGGGATACCGCAGGCCCGGATGCTGTCCATTTAGGGTGATGGAGTCCTCCGTCAGCTGGATCTCCGTGGTATCGAGATCTTTTTCCAGTTTCCCGGCCAGTTCTTGCAGGTCTTTGTTGTCTTGCTTGATGATGCTGGCCTCAAGCCCTTCCAGTTTGTTTTCAAAATCTGTCCAGACTTTCGAAGCATGGAGCGAGGATTCTTTGGGAATAAAGCTTTGCTTTGATCCAGAATCGTCGTCGCCGCCAATGTTAAAAATGCTGTCTACCATAGGAAAATTGTGTTTTTCTTACAATTCGAAATTCGATATCACCAGCGCGACCAGCAGAAACCGGCGCGAGTTGCCAATGTTAAATGTATGGGGGCTAGCCAAGACCAAACGCAAAAGTTACCCTAACTTAGTACTGCACTCAACGGATCGCGGGCGGGGACATTGTTTTACCCGTTCCGACAAATCCTGGCAGTTGCAATTTGGGCCTTTACACGAAGGGAGAATTGTTAACAATTCACACTTTAAGCCCTACCCATATATCCATTATCCAGAGTATAAATACGAGTATTTTGCCGTCTTTCCAAATTCATTCGGTGGAAAAATGGCAAATGTTGAAAGTCGGAACCGGGAATGGTTTTCCCCGGTTCCAAGGCGGTTTCGGAAGGGTTTTATCCACATTATTCGGTGGGGAATTGGGGGGCTTTTGCCTCCCGCATTTTGCACTCGGTGGCAGTGCCAGGCTGAGGAAAACGGTTGTTCGCCCTCAGATGGAGAACGGTCTCCCCGACGGTTCTGCGCCGATCAAAGAACGCTTCCCCAAGTTGTCATGCGGGAGCAACGAAGGGATTGTGATGCACAATCAGCCGTGGCTCGCCGTGCGATTTTCCCGCCCAACAGTTCCCAAGACAAAATTTTTGTCCGTTCTCTGCAATAGGCCCGATTGCGAAAAAATTGTATTTTAAGGTCGACTTTCATCTATTGTTGACGGATATGGTTTTTTTACGCACGTATGCAGGGTTCATACTGGTGCTTGTGCTGCTTTCGGGTACTTCCTCCGAAATAAGGGCACAGGTTCCGCCTACGGAAGTTGTCCAAGACCAGGAAGTGCGCAAGTCGCGGGATCGGCGGCAGGCGCGGCTGCGGCGCAGTCTCAAGCGCCACGCTGGCTTTCGACTGGGAGGCTTTCCGCGTCCTACCGTAGCCCAAAATCCGGATACACTGAAGAAAGACCAGCGCCTGATCCGCAAAGAAAAGCGCTTGGAAAACCGCATCGAGCAGTTGCGCAATGAAATCACCGCTGATTCATCGGTGGGCAAGATCAACAAACTGGGCCGCTGGGAGCGGAAGGAAGAGCGACTCTCCGAACGCGACCGGCAACGGCAAAATCGCCTTAGTCAAGACAGCACCGGGCTGTTGCCGAAATCCGATTCGCTCCGGCGCGGCTCGGATACTACCTGGTCGGGGATACCGGAAGATATTCGCGAGCGCTTTGATACCGCACGACTCGCGGTGGACACAATTGGGCTCCTGCCGGACACCTTAGCGCAAATCCCGCTGGATACCGCCCCCACAACAGTTTCCCTTCCCCCGGATACGGCGCCGCTAACCGTTGTGCCCGCTTCCGGCCCCTCACACTTGGAAATTGTCCGTCATCAGCGGCGCCAGCGGGCTTCCCAAAACGCAGCCAATCCTTTGGAATTTTTCCGCAATGGCTCGATTTGGGTGATTCTGGGCGATTTGATTTTGCCGATTGGGGCGGTAGGCTTGTTTTTGTTGATGCTGATCGCCTTCACAAATCGCAAAGCCCGGCAGACGATATTTACACCGATGAGCTTTTTGTTCCTGTTGGCCCTGGCGGTGCTGGTGTTAATTTTGGGGGTACACGAGTTGGTGGGCGAAGGCGATCCCTACTTTCCCTGGCTGGCGCTGGGCGGCGTGCTGCTGACCCTGGTCGCTTACCTGATCGGGCGGCACTCGGCGCGTTGAGAAGGGCACGGTTGCCGCTTACTCCCCCCGCTTCTGGGCCGCCACCAATTTTTGCAGATCCTCGATGTCCCCGACATAAACGTCCAGGTCCACCTGCTGATCGCTCTGCACCCCGGAGTAAGGAACGTCCTGCTTGTATTGCCAAAACCACCAAGATGCACCCTGCCAGGCCGTAGGCAAGTTGGGTTCTTCGGCCCCATTGATGTTGGCGATCCAAAGGGGATACCGGGCAAATGCGGTGTCGGTGAGGTAGTGATCGCCAAAATTGTCCGTCGTGTAGATCATGGGGGTGATCCCGGTTTTTTCTTCCACAGTATTGAGCCAAGCCTTCACCTCGCGCAGGAAGTTGGCTTTGGTGATCGTATTGTTGTAGGCAAAAGCGCCCACGCCCCGGCTTGGGTCCTTGGGATCACCGGTGGGCCATCCTTCCAGATCGATCACCGGCGGCAACTCCCCGATGTCCTCCCCGACTTCCGAGAGGAAGTATTCCGCTTGGGCGACCCCGCTCGTTCCGGCGAGGAAAAAGTGGTAGGCGCCCCGCGCGATCCCTTGTTCCTGCATGCCTTGCCATTGCGGAGGAAAGGTCGCGTGCTTGTAGCGCGTGCCGTAGGTTGCTTCGCTGAACCCGAAGGTGACTCCGGTTGCCTTGACCTTGGCCCAATCGATGTCGTACTGGAATTGGGACACGTCGATGCCCCGGGCCCGCTTCGTGGGGTCCGCCGCTGGGGTAGGAGTCACCGTTCCCGCCGAATCTGAAGGCGGGGGCGGCAAGATGGTATCCTGCGGCAAGGGCAGGGGACGCAGATCAGGCTGACCCGGCTGGACGGGATCCTGCTCGGCGCACTCGCCGCTTTTGAAGACCAGCCGAACCTGGTAGCCGAGCGGATTGGTCAGGCTCTCAAAGTACCGGTAAGCACTTTCGCAACTTCGCTTGCGGATGTGGGGGCTGTGCGCGGCCCGCATCGCTTCGTATTCGATTTCCCGCAGGCCCCATTGCAGCTCCAGAAACAGAATTCCGTATAAATTCCGGACGTTTCCGACGCCACCCGAGGCCGCATTGAAATACTCCGAATTCTGGATATCGGTGCGCACTTGGGTAAAGTCGAGGGAATCGAGGTGAACCAGGATCACCCGGTCAGCGTCGATCTGGAACTTGGCATTTCGCAAATTAAGGGTAGCGGTGAGCCGGGCGGGGATGACCGCGAGCAACTTGGGATCATCGGTGGTGAAATTATTGTTGTCCGCCGCAAATGAAGCCTGGGCGGCTGATTCGGCCGCAATCGCTGCCTGGCGCAGCCCCGCTTGCTCCGCCTGAACCCGTTGGTAGTCGGACAGTTGAGCGGTGTAGATGTTTTCGAGGCGGCGGAGTCTATTTTGGTAGCCCCGTCGCTGGGGGTTGTCGGTAAATTTCTCTCGGGCACTCTGGGCGAGGTCGTAGGCGGCAGAGCGGGCCGCTTTTTCCGTGTGAAAGGCTCGTTTCAAAGCTTTTTGGGCGATACGTTGGGCACGGCCCGAGTTGGAAGCGCTGTGGTACTGGCGCCAAGCGTTGGCGATGCCGCTTCCGTATTTTGTTTGGATGGAAGTGGAATCGCCAGTTTGCAGTTGAGTGAGAAATTTTCGGAACGGAACGGCGAGTTGGTTGAGCTGGGCCAAGGCAGAATCGCGGCGGGCGCTCAGTTTTGCCAAGACAGCGTAGTCGGCTTCCTCGGCGGCGAGGGCCTTGAGGTAGCCGGTATGGGCGGACTGCATGTTGCCCAGGACGCGTTGCAGGCGCTGGAATCCCCGAATCGAATCTTGGATGGCTTTTTCCGCCATCTTTTCCCGTCGGGTCGGTTCTCCAAAGAACAGCACGTGTTCACTGTTGACCGACACCAGTTCCAATTCTTCTACGTCCCGGGAGCTTTCCAGCAGTGAGATTACCGGCGGCCGGCGGTTCAGGCGATTGCTGTGGACGATGCCCCGAACCAGGAAGTACAGCCCGGCAATCAGCAGCACCAAAAATCCAATGCGGCCCGCCCGGGTGCCCAGCAGGGCCAGCAGTTTGGGGAGCAAAAATCCCATCATTGAGGCCTCCTTTCTCGCGTTTCCCGCCGGCGTTCGCGCCGCCGGGCTTCGTCCTCCGCGGGCGGGGCTTGATTTGCCGGGCGGGTGGAATCCGGCTGAGTGGGGTCAAACAGACCGCGAATCCGGTCCTCGATGCGGTTGATCGGATCGGTATCCCGGTCTTCAAGGGTGATGTTTACCCCAAATGTCCGTCCCAGGTTGAGAAAATAGTGGCGGGCTTCCCGCCGGACATCGGCTTCGATTCCATTGGTGCGGGCGCTCTCCCGGAGCCCCTGCTCGGTAGCTTTGATTGCCCGCTTGAATTCGGCGTATACCCGGTCAAATTTTTTCCCGCCCCCGGCCAAAAAGAGGCTGATTTTGCGGGAACGGATATCTAGGGTTTGGATGTCGTGCAGATCGATGTAGGGCGCGGAAATGATCGGTGGGGGCAAATGCACGCGGTATCCGTTTTCTTGCTTTTCGAATTGGAGCCGGGTCATGTCCATGGCTCCGTAAATGCGCGCGGGCGCTTGAATCAAAAATTCCAATCGGCCGTCCTTGTCGGTGATCGGGATGACTTCGCGGTATTCCTGCTCGACGAGGCGCAGTTCCTCCATGCTTTGCAAGCCTTGGAAGTGGGTGACCAGGGGATCGGGCCGGAAACGGGCGCGAATAGAATTGACGAGGTGCAACCCCCCCGCTGAGAGAAATACCAGCAGCAGCACAAGCAGCGCAATGGTCCGGGGATGGGCCCGGAGGTAATCTCCCAATTTCTGCCACCAGGACGGGCCTTGCGGGACGGGATGGGGGATCGGGGGGGGATCATTGGGGGGAGGCGGCTTTCCGGAATGGTCCCCTCCACCCGACTTGGAACTTGCTCCGCCACTACCGCCGTTTGCGGGGTCGTGTCCTCCTTTGCCGGACGGGTTGTCGGCGGGGGGTTGGTTGGGGGGCGTGACCGGTGGTGGGGCAACCGGTGGAGATTGGGCTTGGGGGGGCGGAATCAGGGGATCGGCGGCCTCAACCAGGAAGGGGGGCGCAGTTCCGTTGGGGGGGACCTGGTTCAGCAATTGACCGATGTCGGCGAGGTCATCCGCCACCAAGACGGGACTTGGGCGGGGCACCAATGAGACCTGGGGATTGCCCGAAGCATCGCGGGCGAGCTTGATCAGGTCGGGATTTTCCTGCATCAGTTCCAGGCCGAGGATTCCGGCGGTGAGGGGGCGCTGCAAGTGACGGGCGATGGCAGTTCCGATTTCTTCCACTGACCACGACAAGGGGGTTTCCGCGGAATTCAGGACGATGGGGAGATCGATCTGGGGGGATAGAAATGCGCCACCGGCGGGATCGCGCAAGGTGATCTGAAGGTTGGGGTCGGGGCGGATCAGGTCCGTCGGTAAAAATTGGTAGGCCAGAGTTGCGGCGGGTAAGATGGCCGCCGCGGCGAGGTAGCCCCGGAAGATCGCCAGGAGTGTATTGGAATTGAGTTTGCGGACGAGATAGGGCGCAAGGGCTCTTCCTTTCTGGTCAAAAGCTTCGACCGGCACGCTTTCCCAGAGGCTCAGGGCTTCCGATTGCAGGACGAATCCGGTGAGTGCCGGCGGCAAAATTGGGTAGGGGCGGTAGAGCGCGTCCTGTTTGAGGTCTTGTTCGGTCATGCGGCCCACGGAGTAGGCGCCGTCGAGGAGGCAGGCCAGCCAGGGCAAATCGACCACAAACAGTCGTGCCGATCCCCGGGGCAGCAATTCCGTGAGGGGAATGAGGGCTTCTACCGGGATGCCCTTGAAGTGGGCGAGGTCGTCCAGGAACTGGGTGACTTGGGGGGGAGCGGGTTTCGCCTGATTGGGGGTGTCGGGGCGCTGCCAGCGCCACTGCATGAGCGCGCGGGTAAAGTTCCGCTCATTTTTGGCGAGAGTCTGCCCCAATTGCCAGGCCACCGAATGGCTGATGTCGGGGATAGTGCCGGTATCAAAGATCAATTCATTGGGCTCCAGTGCGGGAAGGGTGGGGGCATGGAAGGGCGCAGGGTCCGGATAGAAAGGCCCCTGGTTGAGGCAGACCTGAGGCAGGCCGGGGAGGAAGCGGCGCGGATTGCCGAGTTCGGGTTTTGCTCCGGTCCACAGTGCTTGGGGGACGATGCGCGGGGGTAGGACGGGAACAAAGGCCAGGTCCACTTTTTCGCTTTCGATAAAAAATTCCCATGCGGGGCGCTCGACCTGGGCGGTGCGGAGCAGCGTGGTAGTTTGGGCGGCGGTGGCCCCCGCACTGGCCACTTGCTCGGAAAATGTCTTCTGAGAAAAGAACAGCTTGTCGGTGAGGGGCGCCAAAGCGGTTTGTAGGGATTTCGGGAGCCCGTTGATCGCCGGGCCGGCGAGGCGGTAGGCGGCATCTTCGCCGGCGGTGTATTCCCATTGAAATAAAATCGGCCACTCCAACTTTCCGTCGGCGCTGTCTTCGGCGGTCGTGTGCGGGTAAGCGACGAGCAATGCATGGTGCTTTTCCCCGGGCTGGGGCAGGCGGCTGGCCAGCAGCACGGCTTGCTCGGGCCGGGATGCGGTCGGCGAAGTGTACTGCATCCGTTTGTGAGCGAGTTGGGACCGGATTTGGGCGGGAGGTAGATTTTGAATCCACCAGCCGACTGGGGCTTGAAGGAGATTGATCCGGTTGTTCCCGGAGGTCGCATAGGGGAGGAGGCGGCTGCTTTGCAGGACTTCCGGCAAATGGTGGCCGGACTTCTGCACGATAGAAACGCCATCGGTACCGATTTCACGTTCGGCGAGAAGGATCAGGGCGAGATCAGCACCGAGGGTCCAGGGAAAATCGGCCGGAGTGATCGCCACCGAAGGCAGCACCGAGGGCGCGCTCCCGGTCGAATCGGCGGCGGGACGGGGCACGTACTTGACTTCCGCCGGAGCAATCTCGGGAATGTCTTCCGTGGGCACAACTCCACCGGGCACTGAAATGAAGTGCATCCCGATGACCTGCGCTGAAGTCCCCTGATCGGGCATGTCGCCTGATTAATTGTGTTTTTGCGCCATTCCGCGCAATTCCGATAAATAATTCGTGGCGGACCACGATGAAGCCCATTATTTCTTCGGTCTAAAAGTAGGCATTGTTCAGCGGAGATTCAAAAGAGATTCCGGGCAATTGATCGGATGGGGGAGTCAGGTCGCAGGACACTGCTTGGGTAACGATGCCCGGCAATTGGTTGGGTGAGGTAGGTCTTGGCGAGAAAAATCGATTTTTGCATGCAGGAGGGACACTCCGCCCCTCCTCTTTCATATAGTTTCGGTCAAGCGTTCAAAATTTGCACAATATTGGCGCCCGCAGAAACGGGCGTGACGGGGTTGGATCCCGCTCGGTTGGTCAAGCCGAAGGTGTTGTCGATGACCCGCAGGTCAAAGGTCTGGGTAATCTGATTGAGCATGAATTTGGCGCCCGGCGTAGTTACCGTCCCCACCACGCTTCCTTGCCGCGTCGGACCTTGGGCAAAGAACAGGAGCACGTCTTCCAGGGGTTCCATGTTGACGGTACTCTGGGGGCGGAGGACGTAAACACAAAATGGCAGGATCTCACCGTCGAGCTCGGCTCCGATCCCGACCAGAACTGGGTCATCACCCAGTTGGCGTTCGCTCCGTACGGTAATCGTGCCTTCGATGCCGGGATTGCCATCCGGCATGAGCTGCCCAAATGCACTCAGGATGAAGCTATTTCTATCGGACAAATTTGCACCCATTCGCGACTGCGGTGTCAAGACAGTATTCCGGTCAATGTCCCGCTCATTGAAGACAAAGACACCGAACTCCAGGTCAACGGCTATGCGGTTTCGATCAAGTAAGTCGCGGACCGGAATGGAAAACCAAGCCGGTACCCCAACCATGGAGGCGCCATTGGCTGCGCCCTTGAACCCAACCAGGGAGAATCCCTCGGAGGCCAATTCATCTTTGAGCCTCAGTTCTTGCTCACCGATAAAGTTTACATCAATTAAAAATGCCATAATCGCTAATTTGAATGGTGGAAAATCAAGTGTGTTCCGATGGCCCACACTTCGATGCACGACGTCCTGTATGGCAGAAAGATGCTGCGAAAAGGGGAAACACAAGCGCACATTTTGTGACCAAGGTAAACGCGATGGTATAGCAATTGGCGCTTTAGAGAAATTTTGGGCCGGTGGTGAAGCTTTCTTTCCTCCTGGAGGGGATGGGTTTGCGGCCATTGCGCATTTAAAGGGCAAGTCGAAATCAGCGCAAAAACGAGGTTTGGGGAGTTGGCGATTTTCGAAGCACATTTCGGCGGGAAAGTTAACGGCCGAAAAGAGCAGGGATGAGAAGACGGTTCTACTTTTCTTCCCCAATCCGAGCCAAGGTGCAACCTCCCGTGGTTCCCTTGCCTCCACCTCGGACAAAAGTCCATTTTGCCTCTCCAAGCGCCCCGCTGGCAAGCAAATAATTGTTATTTTGATCTCACCCAATTAAAATCAATCAGAACATGTACAATCGCTACCATTTTATTCTCGCACTGCTCTTTTGCCTGTTGAGCGCATCGCTTTGGGCCCAAGAGCCTTTGCTGACCGAGTGGAAATTAAATACCACCGGGGCCACGGCTTCCTACTGGCAAAACACGGGCAATCCCAACAATCCCAATTTTACCTTCTTCACGACCAATGACTCGGCGGACGTCTTGCAGGTCTGCTTTACGGCGGCGGAAGTCTTCGTGCGCTCCGAAGGCATGGTGGACAGCATGGGTCAATTTACCAATCCAGGCGCACCTTCGGCCCAGGACTACACCTGGGAATTTCCCCGCAATCCTGCACCGGCGACCAATGTCACCGAGGCCCCGATCATATTTGCCGTCGGGGTACTGATCAATGGGGTACCCATCTTCGGCATGGGCGACGGATCTTCCTGGGACGGTCAGGCGCAACAAAACAGCAACATGGGTGACGGCATCTGGAATGGCGACGCCTGGTACGGCGAAGGGGCCACGCTGGACGATGCTTACGCGGCACACCCGCAGCAGCAGGGAGCTTACCACAGCCACGCCACGCCGTTCCGGCTCTACGATTTTCCCTCGACTCAGCATTCGCCGATTGTGGGATTTGCCTTTGATGGTTACCCGATTTATGGTCCCTACGGCTACTCGGATCCGAACAATCCCAACAGCGCCATCGCCCAGATGCAGTCCAGCTACCGCCTGCGCAACATCACGGTGCGTGAAACCCTGCCCGATGGCACGGTCCTCAATGCAAATTCCCACGGTCCGGCGGTCAGTATGAACCATCCACTCGGCGAGTACATCGAGGACTACGAATACGTCGCCAACCTCGGGGACCTCGATGAGCACAACGGCCGCTTCTGCATCACGCCGGACTATCCGAACGGCACTTACGCGTACTTTACCATTGCGGATGCCAACAACGAGGCTTTTTTTCCCTATTTCATTGGGCCGACCTATTACGGGGTGGTCACGATGGCCAACCTCAATCCGAACAACAACATCACCATTCCCGGGAGTGCCATGTGCGACGCTTTGACCGCGACGACGGAAGATTTGCGTCCCCGGGACGTCCGGATATTTCCTTCGGTGACCGAGCGGGAATTCCGGGTTGAGTGGCAGACCGGTACGGTGGTGGAGCGGATCGGCGTAGTGGATCTCCAAGGCCGCCGCATGTTTGAAGCGCAGTCGCCGGGAGGCAATGCGCTGACGATTCAGGTCGCAGATTGGCCGGCGGGACTTTACCACTGCATCGTGACCGGCCCGAATGGCAGCGTCACCCAACGCATCGTGCGGCAGCACTGATTCGGAATGCGCCGCACCGGGCTACAAGTCTTTTTCTGGCTGGCAATCTGGCCCCTGACTTCGGTTTGGGGCCAGATTCCGGGCACTCTGGACCTGAGTTTTGGGGACCGGGGGCGGGCGCGCGTCCACGTGGGAGCGGATGATCAGGTGGCCGCGCTGCTGGGCGATGCGGCGGGCAACATTTACCTCGCGGGGCAAGTGGCGGAGTACCTTCCGGTGGCCGACCTGGATTTCCTGCTGGTCAAGCTGGATCCTTCCGGCCGGCTCGATCCGGATTTTGGGATGGGGGGGTACTTGCGGGGCGATCTGGCCGGCTTCGCGAACTCGCGGATCGTAGCGGCGGACTTGCAGGACAGCGCGATTGTCTTCCTTGCCGAAGTCAATCGAGGCGCGCCGGACACGCAATCGGTGGTGATCGGTAAGCTGGATCTGCGGGGCAATTTTGATCCTGAGTTTGGCAACGATGGGATTTTTTGCGCGGATTTCGTCGGGACGTTCAATGCCGGGGGGGACATCCGCATCCTCGGCGATGGTCGACTGCTGTTTTGCGGCACGACGAGCGATACTTCGGCCTGGCACTTGGAGATGCCACTGATCGGGCGACTGGATGCGGTCGGGCGGCGCGATTCGAGTTTCGGTACGGCGGGGATTCGGGTGTGGCGGCAGGCAAATGGTTTGACCGATGCCCGCGTGCAGCACAATGACGGCGGCCGGTTCCAGGCTCTGCTGGATCTGGGGGATCGTTATTTGTTCGGGGGCTCGTTTTTCACCAGTGTCCACGCGACGGGGATGCTGATGCTGTGCGATTCGGCGGGGGAGCTTGTGCCGGAGTTTGGGACGGCTGGGGTCTGGTTTCCCGATTTGAATCCGGGCCAAAGCACGGTGATTTCGGATTTGGTGCGCCACGGGGATGGCATCGCCATCGGGGCGCAAGTCGATGAATATTTTGGGGACACGGATCTCTACGTGCTGCAGATGGATCTCACAGGCGAAAACGTGGGGGTGGAAACGTTTGACCTTGCGGGGAATCACGACGGCTTGCGCGGAATGCTGGGCGACGAGTTTGGGCAGCTTATGGTGGCGGGGGAATCCCGGTTTCCGGAAAGTACGGCCCCGGGATACACGTCGGATTTGTTTGTGCTCACGGTGGTGGACGAGGACTTGCGGCTGATCGCCGATTACGGGCAGCAGGGGCATTTTTGGTGGGGATTGGAGGGGGAGGAAGCGGGGGCCACGGCCATTGGGCGGACGCCGGAAGGTGATGTTTTACTGGCGGGGTATCGGGCGGATACGGCGGCGGGAAATCTTTTTGATGTGCAGGTATTGCGGCTGCACCACGGTCCGGTGGTGGCCCGCCCGGAGTCGATTTTGGTTCCGCGCGCGGCGGGGTATCTTTATCCCAATCCGGCTTCGGATCGGCTGTGGTTGCGTGGTGGAACGGCTCGCTTCGCGGATATTTATGATTTGCGGGGCCGCAAGGTGATGGCGCAGCAGCCTTTGGGGCCGGGCATTTGGGTGGCGCATCTGCCGGCTGGGATGTACGTGCTGGAGGTGGCGGGGCGGCGTTATCGGTGGGTAAAGCGGTAAAGCAAGGAGAGAGCGTTCGGTTGCGGGAGACGGGCGGGGTTGTTGAATCGCATAAGGAGGGGGCGGATGGATTTTGCGGTGTTGATGGGCACAGAATACCTGCTCGTGGCCGTAGGGGGCGGAAACCCCGCGGGTCTGCGGGAAGAATTCATATTTGAGATCGGTTTATTTGCGGTTGATTGCGCGTTGGGAACGGGCCCATTGGAAATTCTTTCCGGCAATTTGAAAATCCTCGGGGGCCACACGGTGTGCCGTGCGGCTGTGATCGGTGTGCGATAGCGGATTTTGCTTGCGTCGCAGGAAGGGTGCGCGTTCCGAACGCGCGAATTGAAAATTTTCCTACTGCGGCAAGGATGGGAGGGACTTGGTCGGGTCGGTCCGGTAGGCCGGCACGACGGAGCACGGCGAACTCCCGGAACAGCCTGGTACCGCGGTGAGCGGTAGCCGCCCGCTTGAGGGATAGAATTCTGGGTTGGGGGAGTTTGGGAAAATGAAGGGAATCAGCGCCATTGACGGGCGAGGAGGATTTCCCGGATTTCGGGGAGGTCGGGGCCGAGCATTTCTTCGATGGTGGTGTAGGGTTGGGGCGTCCAGCGGGAGTCGGTGACGGATTTTTCGCTGGCATTGGTGGTATGGACGGTGGCGGCAAAGAGGTGCTTGCCGGAGTGTTTTTCGATCTTTTTGGGCTGGGGCGTCCAAAGGAAGCGGCAGTCTTCGCCTTCGTCCAGGGGCGGAAAGGGATTGTCCCGCCAAAAGTCGCGCCGGTAGCAGAGGGTGGCCCCGTGGACCCAGGCGGGGTCGATGGGGGGATAGTCGTATTGCCAGGCTTGGCGGTGGACGGGGTCGTAGAAATAGAGGTTGGCGAGGCCCACGATGTCGGCGTCACTGGCCATGAGCCAGCCCACTTGCAGGTTGAGCCAGTTGGGGTGGGTCCAATCGTCGTCGTCCCAGTGGTGGAGGATGGAGCCGCGGGTTTGGGCGATGCAGTGGTTGCGTTTTTCCCCCAGGGTGATGCCGCCGGGATGCCGAAAGTAGTAGATTTCGGGGTGGGCGGGGATGAGGTCTTCGCAGCTCTGGTGGCCGTCGTCTACGATCACGAGCTCTTTTTGGGGGTAGGTCTGGGCGAGGAAGCGCTGGATGGCGTAAGGGACAAATTCGCGGCGGTCGGCGGTGGGCATGATGCAGCTCACCAGGGGGGTGCCGTGCAGGCGGGGGCGTTTGGGGGCGGTGGACTCGTGGTGTTCGGCGGCGAGTTCTTCTTCTACGGCGAGGCGGCCGGCGAGCCGGGAAGTGGGTCGGGGGGGACGGGAATCGCGCGAATGGGTCATGTCCGGATGGGGGCGGTGCCAGTTAAGGGTGAAGGGGAAGTTAAAAAATGCGGGCTTGCGGCGCAATTCGGATTGGGGTTTTGCGCGGTGATCGAGGGGGGATGACAATCGCCCGGGGTTGGTAAAGGCTCGGGGTGCGCACGCCGGACTGGATGGCCGGTAGGTTATTCCTGCTTCCTGATTCCCGGGGGGGACGGTTGTCTGCCCTGCGGCCAGGTTCGGTTTGGCGGGAGCGGCGGTTCTTTCTATATTCGGTTGCCGCACCGGCGGCAAGGGGCTTTTAGTTACGCATTGCACTATGGAAGAGATCACCCTGGCGGTTACCAGTTGTGGGCGTTTTGACCTGTTGAGGCACACGCTGGACAGTTTTTTGCGCCACAATACCTATCCCATTGCGCGGAAGATCATCATCGAAGATTCGGGGGTTCCGGATACTTGCCGGCAGATTTTCGACACTTACGATGAGGAGTTTGAGGTGATTTTCAATTTTCCCAAGTTGGGTCACATCCACAGTTTGGACCGCTTGTACGGCACGATTGAGACGCCTTATATTTTTCACTGTGAGGATGACTGGGAGTTTACGCAGCCGGGGTTCATCGAAAAATCACTGGAGGTTTTGCGGCGGCGTCCCGAGGTGGTGATGGTCACGTTGCGGGCTTTGCACGATACGATGGGGCATCCGGTGGAGGAGCCGGTGTACGACGATTTGTACCGCTTGGTGACGCCGGATCACTTGGGGGTTTGGAGTGGGTTTTCTTTGAATCCGGGCCTGCGCCGGCTGTCGGATTACCACTTGGTTGCGCCTTACGCGCAGCACGGCCTCTCGGAGGCGGATATCGCGGCGGAATACAAGCGGCGGGGGTTTCGGGGGGCGATTCTCCTGGAGCGCTACGTGGTGCATATTGGGGATGGGCGGCACGTTTTTGACCCGTTTCAGGGGTTTTGAGTGGGGGCAATGGTTGATCGTAGCGGGAGGGCGTGGGCTGCCGCGAACAAACATTGCGAGGG
>JBCCQH010000119.1:0-22873 GCA_039024435.1 Bacteroidota bacterium | reverse complement strand
TTCTGCCATGACATCTTTTTCTGCCCCGCTTCAGCTATTTTTTCGCCCATAGCTCAGCTTATGGACTCCAAAATGAGCTTCGACGAACAAAAAAATCTGCGATAGCAAATTTCACCAACCAATTTTAAACCGCCTCTACGGCAAGGATGCGGGTTTTGTGATTTTTGCGGATTTTCCTCCACTGGCTACCTGGAAATGGGCAATTGAGGTGGAAATCGTCGGTTTCCTTGATGGTAACGGTAGACCGCGGTCTGCCGTTATGACCGAGGGAAATTGCTTGTGAGTCATCCCAATTTGTCAATTTGAATCGGCGTCTCTGGGGCAAGAATCGTGTTTTGAATTTTATTGAATGCGCGTTCAGGACGCGCCAATTGGAAATTGAGTATGCCTCCGCGGTCCGGTGTTCAAATTGATAAATTTGAATGCGACTACGAGAGGAATCATCAGCCCAACTTTAGTAGGATGCGCGTTCCAAACGCACCAATCGAAAATCAATCAATTGGAAATTCTCCAAACCATTTTGCTGAAACGGGGGTTGCCCAGAAGTATGTTGATCCCCGCGCCTACGCCGAATGAGTCGGACCGAATCCTCGCCCTGGACCGCTACGCGATTCTCGACACGCTGCCCGAGCCGGAATACGACGCGATTACCGAAATCGCTTCGCAGATCTGCAATACGCCGATTGCGCTCATTTCGCTGATCGATCCTACCCGCCAGTGGTTCAAGTCCCACTACGGACTCGGCGTTCAGGAAACTTCGCGTGATTTGGCCTTTTGTGCCCACGCCCTTCACACCCCGGAAGATTTGCTCATTGTGCCGGATGCGACCCAAGACGAACGTTTTCACGACAATCCCCTCACTACCGGTGATCCGCACGTGATCTTTTATGCGGGGGCCCCGCTGACCACGAGCGATGGTTATCCTCTGGGCACGCTGTGTGTCATCGACCGAAAGCCAGGCGACTTGACCGAGGCCCAGAAATCGGCTTTGCGGGCCCTGGCGGTGCAGGTCATGGCCTTGCTGGAACTGCGGCTCAAAAACCGCGAATTGGAGGCGCAAAACCGGGAAATTTCGCGCTTGAATGAAGAATTGGATGCGTTCAGCTACCGCTTGTCCCACGATCTGAAAACCCCGATTCGGGGGATTCGCTCGCTTGCGGAGTGGCTGGAAGAGGACTATTGGGAGCAATTGCCGGCGCAGGCCCGGAGTTGGATTCAGCAGATCAATGAACGCGCCGATTACATGGGGGCGATGACCGACGGTCTGCTGGCCCATTCCCGCATGGTGCGGATGCCACTCAAAGCAACAAAATTTAATTTGCGGGAGCTGCTGGCGCGGACCTTTGCGGTGGCGGGCCTAGAACGCGATGCCGTTTTCGAGCAGCAAGGGACCGACCTGAACCTGGAACATTTTCGGGTGGGGTTCCAGTGCGTCTTCCAAAATCTCATGGTGAATTCGCTGCGGCACGGTACGACCGAACGCTGCGTGATCCATCTTGTGTGTGAAGTTTCGGAATCGAAATTGCGAGTTGTGTACCGGGACAATGGTCCGGGGATTCCGGCGGGTTTCCGCCACAAGATTTTCGGCCTGTTTGAGACCGCGGGGGGAAATACCCGGGAAAATATGGGCATCGGGCTGGCGACGGTCGCGTCCCTCTTGCGGAGCATGGGGGGCAAGATCTCCGCCGAGGATCCCGGGCAAGTGGAAGGGGCGCACTTTGTCCTGGAAATTCCCCGAAAACTGGTCGTCCCGTCGCGCTGAACTGGGCTACCGGGCGGCAATTGCTTCACGCATGGCGATTATTTTCTCCGGAAATGCTCGGTAATGCGCCTTGCCGGCATCTCGGGAGCCTAAGCGCGGTCCCCGCGCCGGGGCGGTGTGGAGTCGAACGGCGGAAAAATGGAATTCGCGGCAACCCGTCTCCCGGATCAAGGCGGCGATGTTTCCGGCGTGGATTCCTCCGCCGGGCATGATGGTGAGTTGCTCTCCACAGTCGTTTTGCCACTCCTTTAAAATTGCGGTGCCCGCCGCTGCCGAAGGGGCTTGCCCGCTGCTCAGAACCCGTTTTACGCCCTGCGCGATCAGGTTTACCAGCAGGGTGCGGGGGGCGCGCGCGTGGTCGATGGCCCGGTTAAAGGTGAGGGGGAGGGAGGTAGCGACTTGGATTTTCCCGAGGGTGTTCCGGTCCAGATCTCCTTCCGCGGTGAGGGCACCGGTAACGATGCCGGCCGCACCCGCTTGGGCGATGTACGCCGCGTCGCGCACCATAACCGCCACCGCCCCGGCCCCGTAGCAAAAGTCGCCGGGCCGGGGCCGCAGTAAGACCTGTACCGGAAGGCGGACCCGTTCGCAGACCGCCGCAATGAGTCCCGGCGAAGGGGTAATTCCACCCAGTTCCAGCGCCCCGCACAGTTCGATTCGGTCGGCTCCGGCGCGTTCGGCGGCTTGTGCGGCCGCCAAGCTGTCGACGCAGGCTTCTAAGATGATGGGGGAAGGCTCCATGGCGCAGTTGGGTTTTCCCCAATAAACGATTTCCGAGTCAGCGGGACAAATGGGCTCCCGCCGTAGCGATCTGGGCCAGGCAGACAGAGCATGGAATGAAAGTTTAGTGCGTTACCCTCCCCCGTATTTATCCGCCCCCAAAACTTTTTTGAAAAAAATGTCTTCTGCTGTCCCCCCGGCGGGAGTTGGCTTCGTCATAAGGGCAAATGTTCAACCACAAATTCCTAAACACGATGAAAAATGCACTGAATTGGTTTGAAATCCCAGTCAAAGATTTTACTACCGCAAAGACCTTTTACGAAGCAGTAATGGCGACCGAAATGGAAATCATGGAAATGAAAGAATTGGGTTCGGTTATGGCGTTTTTTCCCTCGGACATGGAGTTCGGCGTCGGGGGCAGTATCATTCACGGTCCGGGCTACGAGCCTTCACAAACGGGCGCTTTGGTGTACCTCAATGGGGGCGAGGACCTTGCGGTGCCCCTGGCGCGAGTGGAAGCCGCTGGCGGGCAAGTAATTGTGCCCAAGACCTCCATTGGAGAGCACGGTTACATTGCGCAGTTCATTGATCCGGATGGCAACCGGGTGGCCTTTCACTCGGTCAATTGAGGGGGGAGACCCCGCAAATTCACTTTAAACCCTATATTGTAGGGGTGCGCAATCCCGACCCTCCGGGAGCCTCCCATCGGGTGGGGCAAGTGCTTCACTCAGAACCACCTCCCCCCGATCACGGCTGTGGATGTCGGAGTTCCGGCCTGGTTCCGGAGCGCACGCACGAAGAAAGTAAACGAGGAATAAATTTACTCTACTATGAAAGAGTTCATGATGATATTTATCGGCGCCACTTACGAAGAGATGGGCCTATCTCCGGAACAATTGCAAGGACGCATGGCCAAATGGTTTGTCTGGGGCGACAAGATGGAAAAACAAGGCATCGTTCGCTCCGGAGAAGCCCTGCACGACCGGGCCATCACGGTTAGTGGGCCCGACCGCGTGGTGACCGATGGCCCATTTGCCGAAAGCAAAGAACTGGTGGGCGGTTACTACATCGTCACTGCGGAAAGCCTGGAAGCGGTTGTGGAGATTGCTCAGGATTTTCCGGATTATGACCTTGGGAGTTCGGTGGAAATCCGGGAGTTGATGAAATTTGACCAGTAATGGAAGCCAAAATGGTCGACCATCTATTCCGGCACCAGTACGGAAAGATGGTCGCCGTTTATACCCGGGTTTTTGGTTTGGCGCACCTGGAGACGATTGAGGATGCGGTGCAGGATACCTTTGTGAAGGCCACCTTGCAGTGGCGCCAGACCTTTCCCGACAACCCGGAAGCCTGGCTCATGCGCGCGGCGCGCAACCGGATCATCGATCTGCTGCGCAAAATCAAATCGGATCAGGACCGTGAGCGCCGGATGATTTCGGGACCAGCGGCTCTGGAAATCCGCGAGATTTTCCTGGACCACGAGGTGGAGGACAGTCAGTTGCGGATGATTTTTGTCGCTTGCCATCCGGTGCTGTCGCGGGAAGAACAGATCGCTTTTGCCCTGCGTACGATTTCGGGGTTTTCGATGAAAGAAGTGGCGACGGCGCTACTCATGAAGGACGACACGATCAAAAAGCGCTTGCAGCGGGCGCGCAAAACGATGGTGGCCCGGGAGGTGAAGCTCGTCTATCCCGAACCGGCGGAGGTGCCCACGCGCATGGCGGCGGTGATGCAAGTCATCTACCTCATTTTCAACGAGGGCTTTCACTCCACCAAGGCCGAGCAACTGATCAACCGGGACCTCTGTGGCGAAGCGATCCGCCTCGCGCAACTGCTGTTGAAAAAGGAACAATTCCGCTCCGGGGCACTCTACGCGCTGTTTGCGTTGATGTGTTTCCACGCGGCCCGTTTGGAAAGCAAAATCGGGCCGCAGGGAGAAATTGTGGATTTGGCGCACCAGGACCGCACGAGGTGGTACATGCCTTTGATTCTTCTGGGAAATGACGCCTTGGCCCGCTCAGCCGATTATCCGGACTGGTCGGCCTACCACTATGAGGCGGCGATTGCCGGGCAACACGTGCGGGCGATTCGCTTTGCCGATACCGACTGGGCGCAGATCCTCAAGCTTTACCAAAAGATGAATGCGCAGTATCCTGGAGATCCGGGGCGCTTAAATTTGGCGATGGTCCACTTGCAGTTGGAACAGTTTACTGAAGCCAAAGCGGCGTTGGATGCAATTGATGCCAGTGGCCTCGGGCGGCGGGCCTACCTGTTGCACGGTGGCTACGCGGAGTACCACTTCCAGCGGGGCGATGTCGGTGCGGCCCGTTCTGCCCTCGAAACGGCCATCGCGCTTGCGACCAACGAACTTGAGCGGGCTTACCTCCGCCAAAAGATGGCGCGGATTTCCGGGACGTAGTCCGCTGTGCGGTACCGGATTGCGGCTATTCCGGGCCCATTCAGCCCGTCGCGGGACGGGGAGCCGTTCGCCGCCATTGGCGGAGCCCCCAGATCCCTTGCAGTACAAAGACCGCCCCTTTTAGCGCGTAGAGGTAAATTTCCTGGTACAACCCAAATATGATGCTAAGCGCTTGCTGAAGCAGTTGGAAGTACCAACCGGAGGTGTTTTTCTTGCCCAATAGCAGGGTCTTACCGATGATCGCCGACCAGAGCAGGACCTCACTGATCGCCCGGCCATCCCAGCCGCGGATCAGGGCAAAGCTGCTGAGAAAAATGGCAAAAGTCAGCGACTCAAAGCTTCGGTGGATTTTGCTTTTGGGTTTGTGGAACAAAAAGAAATTCTTGATGGCGAGGATCGACATCATGCCTTGGTTGATCACGGACATCATGGAATTTTTGTGCCACAGCACGTACACCAAGGCGATCGAAGAGACAAGATAAAACAGCCATCCGTAGCGTTTCTTGTTTCCCAAGGCCCAGTAGGTAAGTAAAGCGGCGAAGACGTTCACCATTTCGGCGACGAATAGCTCCTGGGATGCGTTCAAAAACATCGGTTCCTGATTCAGTTAAAGCTCTTATTTACTTCACTTTTCGGCGGCGTAATGGTCCCGCACTCAGCGACGGGTAGAAAAGTTGGATCGTGGAAACCCGATTTTCGATCCAGTGGCAAATGCAGGTACTTACGAGCACGACAAAGTCTACATTCTAATTCGCAAAATTTTTGCCGAGAGTGAAGAAAAAACGCACAAAAAGCCGCTTTTCGGCGCAGCACGACAGTCGTCAGTTGTGAATCGAAATGTTTCCGTTACCGAAACGGTACGATTCCGTAAATTGCCGCCCATGAGCACGGCTACAGATCGAAAACGCGCGCCACGGGCCCTCGGGAGGCAACCGAAAATCGTCCGCGATTTTTTGCAGAAAGAGTCCGCCGGAGGCCTGTTGCTGATGGGAGCGGCGGCGTTGGCGTTGATCATCGCCAATACTCCGCTGGAGCCTTATTATCAGCTGTTGTTATCGACTCCGATGAAGGTGGCGGTGGGATCATTGGAGATCGCCAAACCGCTGCTGCTCTGGATCAACGATGGTATGATGGCGGTGTTTTTCTTTCTGGTGGGGCTGGAACTCAAGCGGGAATTGCTAGAAGGAGAGCTTTCGGATCGGCGCAACATCATCCTGCCGGGAATCGGGGCGGTGGGAGGAATGGTGATTCCGGCCTTGATTTACGTGGCTTTCAACTATCAGGATCCGGTCGGGATGCAAGGTTGGGCGATTCCGGCGGCAACCGACATCGCCTTTGCGCTGGGGATTTTGAGCCTGTTGGGCAGCCGGGTGCCGGTCTCGATCAAGGTGTTCCTGACTTCACTGGCGATTTTTGACGACATCGGGGCAGTACTGATCATTGCCTTTTTCTTTACCTCCAAGATCTCTGTGACCGCTCTGGTGGTGGCCGCAGTCTGCATCGTGGCCCTCTGGATCCTGAACCGGCGCGGGGTGGTCGCGAAGAGTCCTTATATATTGGTGGGCTTGATCATGTGGGTAGCGACCCTGAAATCTGGGGTTCACGCCACGCTGGCCGGCGTGGTATTGGCGATGTTCATTCCGATGCGGGGCCCGCACGATCCAAGTTATTCGCCGCTCAAGCGCCTGGAACATGACCTGCACAAAACGGTTGCGTTTTTCATATTGCCAGTGTTTGCCTTCGCCAACGCCGGGATCGACTTGCGCAACATGGCCGCGGATCAGGTGTTCCACAGTATCCCTTTGGGGATCATGGCCGGACTGTTTATCGGCAAGCAAGTGGGGATCTTCTCGCTGTGCTGGCTCTTCGTCAAAATGGGCTTGGCGAAACTGCCCGCCGGGATCAACTGGCTGCGGCTCTACGGTACCTCGCTGTTGTGCGGGGTGGGTTTCACGATGAGTTTGTTTATCGGATCGCTGGCCTTCGAAGAAACCGGGGTGGACATGACCTTTGACGAACGTCTGGGAATCATTATTGGGTCCTTGTTGTCGGCGTTGCTGGGCTATTTTGTGCTGCGCAGCAGTTTCAAGAAAACGGAACTGGGCGGTTAGCCGCTGCGACGCTTTCGGAATCGGAGGATCGGGCAGGGACCGCAATGAAACCGGGCCCGGCGTCCAGGTACACACCGCGCGGATGGTGCGGAGTCAAGCGTACGGATCACGAGTGGAGTGCTCCGGCGATCCGAGGGACTACCGGTGATCGATAAAAGTCAAAGTTCGCGGGATTCGCACGGAGGCGCACCGAGCAGCAAGCCTAGCCGGCCGTCTTTTTCTTGCGTTTTCCTGAAGTCAGTACAATCAACAAAACGGCGCCGAACAAGAAAATGAGAAAATAAAGCTCGATCTCGGCCAGCAATTCGGCGGAGTCCACCGCGCTTTTGGCCATTTCCATTTGGGTGCGCCCTTCTTGCATCTGGATCTCGGCGAGGGAGTTCAACCGCTTTTTCAGTATGTCGAGTTTTTCGGCAATGGCCACGTGGTCGACCGCAATGCTGTCCTGGAGGAAGCGCACTTCCAGTTTCTCCAGCTTGGTCAGGCCGTGGTCGAGCAAGTCGAGGTACTTGATTTCTTTTTGCGTGAGGTCGGAGTCGCGAAAGGAAGTCAACAAGGTGTGAATTTGGACATTGACTTCTCCATTGCGCGCCAAGTAGAAGGTTGTATCCGCATTGGCGTTAGCGAGGTCCTTTTCACTAATGAGCTTGACCAGATCGAACAGCAAATTTTTGCTGGAAAGACGGTCTTCATAGATGCTGACCGTCGAGTCCCGAACTTTGCGGAAACTGTTTTGGTCGATCAGGTTTGTTGCCAGAACGATGAGGAATACAACGGTGATTCCGAGAAACCAAGAGATTTTGCGGTAGTTCATTGCGCGCGGATTTACTCCAAACAGATCAAGTATTACCCTGATCGATAAGTGTATTGCTAAAGTTAACGCAATCCTCTCCCAAAGAGTTTAAATTTTGGGGGGATTTTGCTGCGGTTCCCCGCAACCTCGCATTGTCGCCGGAGCGGGTTGACTTTTCATTTCCTCTCCCGTCCAATTCACCGGGCAAAATGGTCATTTCATTGGAAGTCTCCCATCGATTCCTGCCCACCTGGCGTATCCTCAAGCAAATACCAAACTTCTAGAAATCAAAACTATGAAACCAACCATTGCCATTTTCAGCTTTTTGCTGCTCTTCAGCCTAGGACTATCGGCTCAAACCCCCGCCGACAAAATCCTGGGGACCTGGGCCAACGAAGAAGGAACCTCTCATTTGAAGATATACCAGAACGGCAACCGCTACCACGCTAAGATTGTCTGGCTTGCCGAGCCAAATGACCGGCAGGGGCACGCAAAGAAAGACGTCAACAACCCCAACTCCAGCCTGCGGAACCGGCCCGTTCTCGGACTGGACGTGATTACTGGACTCCGCTACGAGGAGGGCCGCTGGGTAAGCGGAACCCTTTATGCACCGCGGAAAGGCAAAACGGTCAACTGCAACGTTTACCTCAAAGCGGACGGCAGTATCAAACTCAAAGTATGGAAATCCATGTATTCGAATACCCAAACCCTCACCCGAGTAGGATAAACACGATTTGGACTTCTGCATTGCATACATGATACCAGGCAATGCCATTGGGTCCACCCCGTCGCTGGGGTGGACCCTCTTATGGATGCACGGCTCGCGGTCCGTTCCTTTACCAGGCTGCTTTCCGAAATATTTTTAATTTGGGTGCTCATTCCTAAGCAAAGCACATGGAAAGTAGCATTCTCACCCAAATATTTTTGCCGCTGGCGCTGTTCATCATCATGCTGGGCATGGGCCTTTCCCTGGTCTTGAATGATTTTCGCCGGGTGGTGCAGCACCCCAAAGCGACTCTGCTGGGATTGAGCAACCAATTGCTCCTGCTGCCGCTGGTAGGTTTTCTACTGGCCCAAGCCTTTGCGCTGCCCGGGGAGTTGGCCGTAGGGCTGATGCTGCTGGCGGCCTGCCCCGGGGGGGTCACCTCAAATTTGATCAGTCACCTCGCGAATGGGGACACGGCACTGTCGATTACGCTGACCGCCATCAGCTCGCTGATCACTATCATTACGATTCCCATCGTGGTCAACTATTCCATGCTGCATTTTCTGGCGCAGGACGAGCAGATTGCGGTGGACGTCGTGCAAATGATTTTGCAAATCGCCGTGATTACGGTTATCCCGGTCGCCATCGGAATGTACATTCGATCCCGCAACGAAAAATTTGCCCGAAAGATGGAGCGGCCGGTCAAAATTGTTTCGGCGGTGTTTCTGGCGCTGATCATTGTCGCGGCAGTCATAAAGGACCGGGACAATCTGCTCACTTCGCTCCAACTCGCCGGGCCGGCCGCGTTAGCGCTGAACGTGACGACGATGGGCTTGGGTTACCTTTCCGCCCGGTTGTTGCGCCTCAGTACGCCCCAGTCGGTCACTGTTTCCATCGAGTCGGGCATTCAAAACGGTACCCTGGCCATCGGGATTGCCCTTGGTATCCTGGAAAATGGAACCATCTCGATACCTCCGGCCATCTACAGTCTGCTCATGTTTGCCACGGGGGGCGCTATGATCGCCTTTTTTGGCCGGAAGCGCTCGGAAGAAGTAAAATTTCAACCGCCACTCAAGTAAAGTCCTGTCCTGTCCAGCCCGATAAATGTATCCCACGGGGAAAACTTTTTCGATTTTCACCCAACCTTTTAGAGCAGGGGACGTAGCAGTACCAAATAAGCATTTGGAATAACTATTATTTATCGCACCTGAATAACCATCAACCGCAGTTTGCGTCACGGTAAATGTAACCCATACTGGGAGCAATTGTCGTCCGCAAGCGTTTGAGCAACCAATTTTAACCTGCTATCAACTCGATCCATGATATCACCACAAACCACCCGCGCACCCTTGCGCTCAAATACTCCGGATTCTGAGGCCGGAGGCAAGAAAAAGGTCTCCCTGCCCAGTCTGGGGTGGCCCACCCGAACCGGCTCCGGCCGTTCAACCAAACCATCTTCCCGCAACGAATTGGATTTTACCCCGCCGGATACAAACAGCCGGGGATAAGGCTTTTCACTGGGAACACTCGGTCTTTTCTGGACCGGGTACCCGCCGAGTCGCCGCGTCAAAAGACATATTTCCGTCTGTTTGGTTCTAATGTTGTTTTTTCCAATTTCAATGATTGGTCCCGTGGAAGTGGCGCAAGCCCTTCCACGGCTTTCGTTTTGCTGCGAGTGTTAACAAACGTTTCCTGCTTGTTAACAAGTGTTAAAGTCTTGATTTTCTGAACATTTGTGGAAGTCTCCCGTTAATCTCATCGTAACCCGAAAGGGAGAATCAATAAAAATTCTTAGCACAACAAAAAACGTATGAAGACGATGAAACTGTTTTCTGCGGGCATGCTTATGCTCGCCGCACTTCTGATTGCCCAGCCGATTCAAGCGCAGTGCAACAGCTCCAAGCACGCATCCAACGGAAGCAACGTGTCGACCAGCGCCTACGGGGGCCGCACCGCACACTCAAAAGATATCATTGATCTCGCCGTCGGTACTGACGTACTCTCCACGCTCGTGGCCGCGGTCAAAGCTGCCGATCTGGTTAGCACTCTGAAAGGCGACGGTCCTTTCACGGTATTTGCCCCGACCAACGATGCCTTCAATGCGCTGCCCAAAGGCACCGTGGCGAATCTCCTCAAGCCAGAAAACAAAGATCAATTGGTAAATATTTTGACCTACCACGTCGTTCCGGGGAAAATTCTCTCGACCGACCTCGGTGATGGCCAGCGTGCCGCCACGGTACAGGGCTCCAAAGTAAAGGTCACCCTGACCGAAGGTGGAGTACTGATCGACAATGCCCGCGTGATCAACGCCGACGTAACTGCCAGCAATGGTGTGGTCCACGTCATCGACCGGGTGATCCTACCGCCGGCTCACCACTGATCCACGAAGAAATAAGAGCCAAACGAGCTTTGGTCCGGCCACTGTGCGGGACCAAAGCTTTTTTGTTTGGGGGTATTTGATCCTGTTTAGCTGTGGGGGCAAGGACTCGCCCTACTTGAGTCGCCGGGCAAAGATGATGAAGCCGATCAGCCCGATCATGCCCACCACAATCCAAATCCAATTGTTGCGGTTGCGCTCGGCCGAGGTAGGACCATCCAGCACTTTGCGGCGTTCGTTGTCCCGCTGGGTGGCCATGGCGTCGCAATCGGCAAAGTAGTCCCGGATGAGTCCCCACAGCGCGTCCTCTCCGTGGTCGTAGCCCAGGGCCCAGATCGCGACCCCAGCGATGCCTTTTTTCTTCACCATTTGGTATTTGCGGGGGAGGCTTTGTATCGTCGGTCCCCATACTTGTTGCGCGGTCGCGCCTTCGGTCCAGGCGAGATATGAATTTCCGCTCGCCGTGTCGAGCTGGGGAGGGTGCAATCGGGCCAGGCGGCTGATTTCCTGGTAGGGCAAGGTTCGGGCAGAGGCCAGAGTGCGGGCGCCGACTTCCTTGCTCTCGGTGGACCATTGGTAGCCAAAGTAGGGGATGCCCAGCAGCAATTTCTCCTTGGGAATCCCTCGGCTGAGGTAACGGTCCAAAGCACGCTCTACACTTCGCTCTCCCCAAGGCGCACCCGCCCGCAGGGGGAGGTTGGGGCCAGCAAGGGGAGCGCGGGGGCCACGCTGATCGTAGCCCATCATCAGGTAGCGGTCCACGAAGGGGGCCAGGGCCGGGAAGTCGAGCGGTAGCGCCGCCGCATCCGAGGGCAGCACCACCGACAATTGCCAGTAGGACTTTTCCCGCGCCAATGCCAGGGCCATTTGCCGGATGAAGCTGGAAAATTGGTCTGCGTTATCGGCCGCGATGCCTTGCATGTCCAGGCACACTCCATCGCCGTCCTGGGCCTTGAGGAGGGCGACCAATGAATCGATGGTGGCGGCCCGGGCGGTTTCGTCAGCGAGGAAGCGCCGGTTGGCGGCGGGATCGTAGCTATACACGGTCAGGTCCACCCGGGACCCGCGTCCGTGGGCCAACTCGACGAGGCGGGTTTCCCGCCAAAGGTGTGTGGTGCGAAATCCGCCCGCCGGATCGATTTCCGCCCCAAAATAGGCAATCGCAAACAGCAGTCCGAAGTCATAGTTCTCGTAAGCGGTGCCGCGCCAGGCGGGATGGAATCCGTACACCTGCCGCTGCATGGTACATTTTTGAGCGGAATTGCGTTTGCCCTGGTTGGTGATGCGAAATGCTTTGTCGTAGTCGCGTTCCCGGGAAAAATCAGCGCGATAGTATTCTTCCAATTGCCACTGGTGGGGCGAGGTACCCTGAGCGGAAAGCAGCGTTCCGAACAGCATTGTCCCGATAAATATCCACCCAAGGCGCATGGTGCGAATTTAGGTGATTTTGGGAAATATGCCGAGGGGGGCAACCGCCGAAGATTTCCGGGCGGATTGCTTGCAATATTCAGCCTCTCATTTTAACTTGATTGTGCTTTTTGATCCTCAAAGAATTCGAGATAACGGCATTTATGAGGCAATTGTGAAACATTGGATTGAAAAATTATGAAAAAAGGATTAAAGTGGGCTGGTGGCGTCATTGGGGTTCTCGGAGTCGTCGTACTGGTACTTGATTTAACGATTGGTTTATCCGAGGTGGCTTGTATGATCAATTCAGATTGGTGCCGGGGTCGAGGAGATACCTTCAACAACTACCAACATATCATCCAGGAAGCTGACTCCCTCAGCAACATCGGGGAACTCGAAGAAGCCCTGCGGCGCGTGGTTTACGCCCGAGAATCCCAGCCGGAGGCGCCCCAACTGCGACAAAAATATCAAGAGTTGAAAATCAGAATTCAGGATGAGCGCAGGCAGGACTTGCCCGAATCCCTGGCCCAACTCAATGGCTATTACATCAAAGTGATTCGCCCGGTGGGTACGGGCGAGGCGGTCAAAGACCGGGCCAAACTGCTGCAACAAAAACTGTCGGCGGCGGGTTTTCCCGCCCCTTTTCTGGACAACCAGGCGCGCAAGGAGAAAAATATCGAAAAACTACTGGGCCAAATGCCCGGGGCGGGGATCACCGTCTGTTACCACAAAGATGACGAAGTTGCGGCGGGTGAGTTGTTGAAAAAGTTTATTGAAAAGGAAGTCTTTCCCAGTTTCTCGGTGAACGCGCTTCGGTTGGCGGAGGAAGGGAAATCGGACGAGATCCTTGAGGTCGTGGTCAATCCTTGAAGCGATTTTGCGGTGGCGCTGGTCGCTCAAAGCGGGCTATTCGAAGAATCAGAGCCTCATTGTGGTCGGCCTTGGGAATCTCAACTCGCGCAACGTGAAACCTGCCCGGGGTCAGTCGCCCCCCAACCCAGTTTGACCCCGCAGCCACCGGCCATGGCGTCAATTTGTATCTGCGTGCCGGGAGCCTTGTGGCCGGATCCAGGACCTCAATCCTCCGGAAAGTGCCGGTGCCGAAAATCAGCCACCAGCGCCGCCACGGCTTCGGGCTGGGCGGACAGTTCGTACTTCAACTCAGGATTCAGGACCGCAATCCGGGCCACTGCCGCTCCCAGAGACGGAAACGAGAACATCGGCAGCCAGCGTTCGATGCCGTACAAGACCGCGATCATCGCCCAAAACAGGCCGAATCCCCACAAGAGGAAAAAAAACATCAGGACAAAACTGCCGAGTAGGCTGGCTCCGACCACCGATTGCAGCCAGGGTGGGGCCCCGAGACGTGGCAATTTGAGTTCCATTGCTTCCCCGAGCCGATTCCAGGCAGCGCGGCGACCCCGCCAGGGAATCAACTGGCCCAGGTGGGCCGCCGGTTCACAGGCGGAGGGAGCAATCCCCAACTGCCCCAGTCCTTCCTCGAGTTCCCGGTAGGCCAGGGCGTGGGCGAAGTGGTCTTCGGGGGATTCACCCAGGACTCCGATGAGGTATTCGGCCCATTCAGCGTCGTGGTTGGGCGGCACAGTGGGCATCGGCATGGATACCGCAAACCGATCCGCCAGCCGGCGGCGGAATTCATCGGGGGAAAAAGGAGCAGATTCCGCCATCCCGCCAAAATAAGAAAAACACCGCGTCGCCGCAGTGTTTTCCTTTTGCGATCAGGTCGTGATGACCTGGGAATGATACAACTATCTAAAGAACGAAACGGAAAGGAGTGGGCTTCCCGTTTCGTGCCGGGCCTGGTTACAGCGCGCCCGTCAGGGAGATGCCGAAGGTAAAGGGGCGAATTTCCGGTCCCTGGCCTTCGCGGAAGAGGGGGGACAGATCGTACTTCGCAAATACTTCTACGTTTCGGTATCCGATCCGAGCCATTGCGCCGTAGCGGAAAGTCTCCAGGTTGTAGTCGTCATTGACTTTTACCTTGTCGCCATTGTTGTACTTCTTTTTGGTGTGGGCACCGAGGAAGAGTCCAGCGTAGCCCCCGACCGAAAGGTGGAAGTTTTTGCGTTGATTGTTCGGCGAGGTCTGGAAGTTGATCAGGATTGGAATCTGGGCGTACCAAGCGATCAACTTGTGCTTGCGGTAGCCGAGGCTATCCGGGATAATGGTCAAGGAATCTTGTCCAGGGACCAAGGTAGTCGACTCGCGGAAGGCGAAGCGGTTGTTTTCGAAGGTCAGGGCGGTGATAAAATTGACGTGACCCTTGAGGGTATGCACCTTGGTCTTGAGCAGGTGGAGGCTGAGGCTGGTTGAGTTCAGTGGCTTGATGTCGAGCGCATTGTACTCCACCGGAACATCGAAGGACTGGTCAAAGGTCAGCCACTGGGCACCGAGGTCAATGTTTAGGAAATCGACCGTGACCGTTTTGCGCGGCTTGCGCTTGTCGTCATTGCCCATGTCCCAATTGCTTTGATTATCGTCTTGGGAACTGGTACGCAGGCGGACGTCGCGGCCCTCCGAGGTGGAGTCCGTGATGACGGACAGGGTTTTGTTTCCGATGCTGATTTCGACCGTATCCGAGACGACTTTGGCCGTTTCGTTGCCTTGGGCGAACGTCAGGTTTAGGGACAGGCTCAGCGCCATAGCGAGCATTGAGTGGATCATTGTTTTAGCTTTGTATATGGATTTGGGAGATTTCATGGTTGCTTGGTTTTAACGGTTTTCACTTTTTTGATGCGAAACAGGCCAAAATTTGCATTGAAGGCCGTGGTGCGCGTATCTGCTTTCTCCGTTTTGGCGTAGCGGGCATCGATTCCGAGCACATCCCGGGCTCCGCTGGCGATGGATCCCAGAATACCCCGGGATTTTTCTTTGATTTTTTCGGTGTTCAGGTCGTCCACCCGAGGAAGACGGAAACTGCGGTTGCGACCCCGGCGAACCGGTGGGGACGTGTTTTCCGCGATGGCCTGATCGTTTGTTTGGGGAACCGGGATCATTTCCGGAACGGGAACTTCTTCAATTTCTTCGGGAGTCCGTTCCACGAACTGCTCCGGGGCCGGGGATTCCACTGGCGTATCCCGCTGCTTCATTTCCGGAAGCGGTTGCCCACTTTCGTCGGCGTAGCCAGCATTTTCTCTTTCCGGATAAGCGGGGCCGTACCAGGGCAGGGCCTTTTCCGGACGCGGTGTGCGGCGATCCTGCGGTTCACTGGCCCACTGGTCCCGGACCGGTGGTGCGGTGGGAGCGAGCGGTGCGGTTTCGATTCCTTGCTGCGTGGCGATGGGGGTCACTTGCTGGTCTTCTTTTCGGTTCAACAAAAACGCCAGGGCAAACAAAAAGGCGATGGAGGCGGCGACGAGGATGCGGTAGGTCCACACGGCGCGGCCCGGAGGGACGGCCGGCCCGATTTCGGAACGGATTCCGGCCCATACGGCGGCCGAAGGTTCGTCTTCCAGACCGTAAACCGATTCCCGGATCGCCTCGTCGAATTTACTTCGCTTCTCCATAGTGATGTGACTTTAAACGGTGAATGCTCTCCTGCAATTGATAGCGGGCCCGTGCCAGTTGTGACTTCGAAGTTCCCTCCGAAATGTCGAGTTGTTCGGCGATTTCGCGGTGCGAATAGCCCTCAATCGCGTACAGGTTAAAGATCGTACGGTAGCCGTCGGGCAGGTCCTGAATCAGTTCTAGGATTTCGGCGCGGCTCATTTCGCTGACCAGGTCGTGGCCTGAGTCGAGGTTGTAAGCCTGGTCAATGTCCACCACCGGATGCATACGCGCACGTTTGCGGTGGTATTCCAGGGCAGTATTGACCATGATGCGCCGGACCCAGCCTTCCAGAGAACCCTTGCCGGAATAGCTGCCGATGCTTTTAAACACCTTTATGAAACCGTCCTGCAAAACATCTTCTGCGGTATCCCGGTCCCCGGTGTAGCGCAGACAGACGCCGAACATCTTGCGGCGGTAGCGGTTGTAGAGCTCTTCCTGAGACGCCGACCGGCCTTTGGCACAGCTCTCCGCCAGTTTTTGCTCTTCCGATTTGACCGCAAATAGTTTCATTCCTGCTTTCGCGTTGTGTTTCCCTGTAGATGGAGGCCAACCGCAAATCGTTGCATGAAATACGGATTTTTTTCAAATATATTTATAATAGATTGAAGATCAGTACATTGTTTTTTGCAATTGGGCCGGGAGCGCTCTGCTTGGAAGCCGGAAATTCTGGCTTCGGGCAGCTATGGTCAGTGGAAACTGCGCCCAAGTACGGCGGGGAACTTGCGGGCTGTGAACACCCTGTGGAAATCGCGCTGGAAAAAATGTTTAGTTTTGGTGGCGGTCAAAACTGATTTGGAGAGTCTGCCGTGCAACCGCGCAGGATTTAGTTGAAACCGCCGCTTAGGTTTATCTGGTTCACTGGGCAGGAAAAACGGGATGAGTTCATTTTACAAAGGTATATTGTTCGGATTGCTGTGCGTACTGGCGGGAAAATCGACCGCCCAGCAACTCAGTGCGCGCGATTATTTCCTGCTCGGCGCGGCGAAGTTCAAGTGCAATGCCTGCGAGTACGCGCAGGAAGATTTCTCCCGGGCCATTGCTCTCGATCAACGATACGCGGAAGCTTATTATGGGCGCAGCTTGTCCTACAACTGTCTGGGCCGATACGAAGAAGCACTCCGGGACATCGACCGGGCGATCCGCATCGATGGGCAGCAAGTACTTTACCGGGAAGCGAAAGCCCGGATCCGCACCGCATCTGGCGACCTCAAGGGGGGCACCCGTGAATTTCAGCGCGCCCTGGCCATGGATTCCCTGTGCTGGCAGGCTTGGTACGGTTGGGCGCGCAATGCCCACAACGAAAAAGAATACGTCGCCGCCCGAAAAGCGTACAACAAATCGATCGCCCTGTCGCCCCAGTTTCCGATGGCCCGGCTGTGGCGCGGGAAGATGGAACTGGATTTGGAGCAATACGGGGATGCCCGCGACGACTTGACCCGTGCGGCCGAATTGGCTCCGGAATACGCTCCGGTTTACGAATGGCGCAGCCTGACTTTCCTGCGCATGCAGGAGCACGCGCCCGCAATTGAAGATGCCACTCGGGCACTTAACCTCGATCCCCAAAGTGCACAAGCCTATTATTTTCGCGGATTGGCGAAGCTGGCCACCCAAAAATACGCCGATGCCGATGTAGATTTTGCCGAAGCGATCAAACTCGACAAACAGAAAGCGGATGCCTACTTCCGCCGGGGAATTTGCCACGAAAGACAGGGCGATTTGACCGGAGCCCGCAAGTACTTCAGTCAGGCAATCAAGCGGGAACGCATCCTCAAAGCCGCCTATGTGGAGCGGGCATTGGTCTGGCGCAAAATGGAAAAGCCGAAAAAAGCGGTCAAAGACATCACCAGCGCCCTGGCCATCGAGCGAGACGACATCAAATTGATCTTGGACCGGGGCTTTCTCTATCTGGAATTGGAGGAGCCCCAAAATGCGATCCATGATTTTTCCCGGGTGATTTTGCTGGATCCCAAGCAGGCGGCGGCATTTTTCGGCCTGGGCAATGCCGTTTACGCTGAAGGAAATGTCCGCAAAGCTTGCTCGGACTGGCGCACCGCCCTCGATTTGGGGGATGACCGCGCGGCCGACCAAATCAATAAATACTGCGTGGAGTGACTTGGCGATGTGCCGCTTGGGGCAATTATTCCCAAAATTGAAATATTTCCGAAGTGTTGCTTTGCCATGTCGACTTTCCTATTTTTGCATTTCTAAGAGGCTGTTTAAATTTAATTCTGCGATTTTGTTATGGCATCTTTTTCCGCCCCTCTTCAGCTATGGACTCCAAAATGAGCTTCGATGGACAAAAAAATCTGCACTAGCAAATTTCACAAACCAATTTTAAACCGCCTCTAAAAGATGGCCTGAAATTGGTTGGTGAAATCTGTGATTGCAGAATCGCCGAATCACATTGAAACTGCCGCAAAAAACCGATCACTGTAAACCTTAAATATATGAACCTGAATTTACCCACGAAGCCGCGTACCATTGCGTTGATGATCCTGGGGCTGCTTCTTTTTGCCCCGGTGTCCGCACAAACGGTGGCCAAGGATACGGTCAACCTGCGCGACAAGCACAAGCTGCGCCAAGCGATGTACGAGTCAAACCAGGAAGCTTTCCCCCCGCCCCGGCGCAACAATTGGTCTTTGGGGGTGCAAAAGGGATTATCTTATGTCTCGGGTGATGTCCGCGCCGAGCGCGGCCTCGGGATCGGCGTCAATCTCCGGCGGGCCCTCGGCCACACTTTTTCCCTGCGGGGGGCGGTGGGAACCGGTTACGCACGGGGCCTGAACTGGCGACCCAATGGAGGATTTCTCTTTAACCACGCCTGGAACGGAACCAGCGACAACGATATCAATTATATACAGGACGCCACCTACGACTTCGTCTTCTACAATTACCGGATGCGGTATTGGGACGCAAATCTGCAGCTGGTGGCCAATCTCGGAAACATCAGTTTCAACAACCGTGAACCCAAGGTGAGTTTTTACACCTTTGCTGGTTTGGGGGGCTTGTTGTACCGGACCGATGTTGATGCCCGGGATGCGGGTGGGATCTACGATTTTACCAATATCGCGGGCACCGATCCGCAAGATCCGGATAACCGCCGGGAAACGCTCAACAGTTTGCGCGCTTTGCTGGATGGCGAGTTTGAAACTCCTGCGGAACGGCATTCGAACCGGCGCCAGATTTTTGATCGGACCCTGGTGCCATCGGGCATCGTGGGTGTGGGAATCGGCTTTAAAATGTCCCGTCGGGTGTCGCTTTCCCTGGAACACCGGGTAACCTGGACCGGCGACGATCTGCTCGACGGACACCGCTGGGAGGAAACCAACACCCTCACCGCGAATCCGGACTACCTGCAGTTTTCTACCATTGGCATCAATTTCCGCCTGGGCAAGGGGGAAGAATCGCTCTGGTGGCAGAATCCGCTCAGCACCATCTATTCGGATGTAAGGGACCTCAAGCGTTTTGGCGCCCGCAAGGACAAGGATACCGACAACGATGGTATTCCAGACAACCGCGACAAGGAAGCCAATACGCCAGAAGGCGTCATGGTTGATGCTCAAGGTCGGGCCCTCGATTCCGACGGCGATGGCATTCAGGATTTCCGCGACAAGGAACCCTTCAGCCCAAAGGGTGCCGAAGTGGACAAGAGTGGTGTTGCCCTCGATTCGGATGATGATGGGGTGATCGACCTCTTCGACGCCGAACCCAACAGTGCGGATGGAGCCCAGGCCGACGCCAAAGGCAAGACCATTGAGGCCGGTGGCGTGGTCGAAGCCGCTCCCGAATTTCCGATCATCAACTTCGACCTGGGCAAGTCCGAGGTGCGCGAGGAGTACTATCCTGACCTCTATCGGGTAGCCAAAATGCTGCAGGATGATCCCAACCTGAAACTCAATGTGATCGGCCACGCGGATGTCCGAGGACGCAGTAAAAAGAACGACCAATTGTCGAAAATGCGGGCCCAAGCCGTCGTTGCCATTCTTACCGATATTTTCCTGATCGAAAAGGACCGTTTGATTCTGGAAGGCAAAGGCGCGGAAAGTTTACTGGTGAAAAACCTCCCCGGGATTTACAGCAAGGAAAATGAACCGCTGCATTATCTAAATCGTAGGGTTGAATTCAGCATCGTCGAGTAAGCGGTAATTTTACCGCGGAAAATTTAACTGCCGCAGCCCACGTCGATGGGTTGCGGCAGTTGCATTTACATTGTCGCGGAATACACAAAAATTGCATTTGCGTTCCCCCAGCATCCGGTAAATTTCCAACCCAAGCGCGGTTTAAGCTACGTCGTGGTAGTTACCCCACTGAACTCCCGAGTGGCAGCATTTATCTAAAAGACTAGAAAAAACGAAAAAAAAGTGCGAAATTGACCACTGAATCAACCACACTGAGATCAAGTCTGTGACGCCGCTCTTCGAAGCAAAACTTACCTTAAATGAAAGGTCGCTACACCGATTGGTTACCGTCCTTTTTAAGCCATGTACAAAATAAACTTCTTCCCCTTTGTGGTCGGCGGATAACTCAGTCTTTTTGTCAGTCAGGAACGAAAACACTTATGTACACTACTACTCATACCCGTATGGTCAAATCAATTGCATTGCGTGCTTTTGGAATGCTTGCGTTTGTATTGTGCTTCACTTTGGGAGGTTTCTCTCAGGAGGTTTGCAACAATGGGATCGATGACGACAACGATGGCTTTGTCGATTGTTACGACAGTGATTGCAATGGCAATGCCGATTGCTCCGGATCTTTCATCGGGCAAACTGCTACCTGTCAGTACGCCCCGACTTCCGGCAATTTCGGGATGCGTCCCAAGTGGCGCACCGACACGGCAGCGTTCGATATTTTCAGCACCGTCACTCCGGTATCGGGTGACTGGGACAATGACGGCGTGGCGGAAGTCTTTGCCTACAGCCACAACCAGCAAATCAGTCCGGGATCCGGACCGGGCGAAAAAATTTACGTTATCAACGGAATCTTTGGCACGGTCGAGGACTCGATTGTCATGCCAGTGGATGCCCCGACCTTTCAAACTTCGGGGATGGCCCTCGGTGATATGAACAACGACGGCTTTGCCGAGTTGGTCGTGATCGGGATCGACGCGGCGCTTCGCTGCTATGACCGAAATACCAACCTGCTTTGGACCTCGCCGTCGCTGGTGCCGGCGCTGACGCCGGTCGTCAACATCGCCGACTTCAACCAGGACGGAAATCCGGAAGTGTACGCGAGTGGCTTCATTTTTAATGGCCAGACGGGAGCCCAAATTGGGGTTGCACCTTTTCCGCCCACGGGATCGGTCGCGGCACCCATTGCTTCGGGCGGATTGATCGGTCTGGGCATGTCCGTCGCGGCGGATGTGCTCCCCGACGCGTTCTGTGCCGATTGCGCGGGCCTGGAACTGATTGCCGGCAACCGGGTTTACTCGGTCAATGTCGGAACCGGTGCGGTCACCGTACAAGTTGCTGCCGCACCTCCGGGAGGGGATGGATTTACCGCCATTGCCGACTACGATAGCGATGGCGACCTCGACGGGATTATCTCCACGGATGTTGCCGGACCGAATCAGACTTTTGTGTATGTCTGGGACCTGCAAACGCCGACCGTTATCGCGATCTCCCCGATATTTACCTCGGGGACGTTCTGGACGATCGGTCAGTGCAACGTGGGCGACTTCGACGGTGACGGCAACCTTGAAGTGGGCGTCGTAACCGAAGATGTCTACCGCGTACTGGATGACTTCAACACTGGGCTCGCCGTGCTTTGGCAGCGGACCACCGTGGATGAGTCGGGCTTCACTGGCTCAGTGCTCTTTGACTTCCAGGGAGATGGGCAGGTCGAAGTGGTGTACCAGGACGAAGACTCGATCTACGTCTTCGATGGGGCAACGGGAAATGAGCTTGCTTCGGACGTGTGCCGAGGGGGTACGGTGGCCAACCACCCGATTATTCTCGACGTCGATGCCGACGATCAGGCAGAAATTGTGTGCGGTTGCTCCGAAGGATTTGGGGTTGATGACCGCTTGTTCGGCTACATTACGGCTTTCGGTCCGGTTGGAAACTCCTGGGTAAATGCCCGTGAAGTGTGGAATCAGCATTCCTATTGGATCACGAATATCAACGACGACCTTTCGGTGCCGATCCAGCAACAGAACCACCACATCATTGGCGACTCAATCATCATCAATGGTTTTAACATCCAGGCCACGGAGTTGACCTCCGGCGGCGCCCCAACTTACGCTGCTTCGGACGCCACGGTGAGCATTACGAACATTGACTTGACGAATTGCGGCATGGCGCCGAATACGATTGATGTTACCTTCGAGATTTGCAACCAAAGCGCCGCGGCAGTCTTCCCCCGCGGCGGTACGGCCGCAATTTACGCGGGTGATCCGAGCCTACCGGGGGCCAATTTCATCGATTCAGTCCAAATTGCAACTTCGCTGCCCAATGGCACCTGTACGACTTTTGTTCGGACGATTCCCGACCAAGGCGGTGCCTTTGACCTGTTTATCGTAGCGAATGATACTGGTTTCAATCCCACGCCGGTGGTCTTCCCGAACAACGGTATCGGAGAGTGTGACTTCACGAATAACTTTGACAGCACGCGCATTTCGTGTGCCCCGGACAATGACAACGATGGAATTCCCGACGTCACTGACATCGACGATGACAATGACGGTATTCCGGACATCACCGAACTCGGGGGTCTGGATCCGAATCAGGATTCAAACAGCAATGGCATTCCCGATTGGCAAGATCCTACCACTCCGGGTTTCGTGGATGCGAATTCCGATGGAGTGGATGACCGCTATGACTCCGACTTTGACGGCGTGCCCAACCATTACGACATCGACGCGGACAATGACGGCCTTGCCGATGCGGTCGAAGCCAATGGCGGGACGGTCCCGGCCAACTTTGACAACGCCACCGGTCAATTTACCGGTCCGGTCGGCGCCAACGGTATGCCGGACAACTCGGAAACGGCGGTCGACAATGGCACTACGAT
>JBCCQH010000118.1:0-22877 GCA_039024435.1 Bacteroidota bacterium | reverse complement strand
GTTGAAAAAAGCCGGAGGAACAGGATCCGGAGCCAATGGGAAGCCCCGCGGAAACCGCTCAGGGAGCTGGACCATCGCCCCCCCTCACCGGGAGTTTCCGCCGGGCAAAAACGGCGGGGGTGGGGAATAAAGGCCGGATGCAAGGAGGCCGTTTTCCCCACCCGCGCCAACTTGCCGGACGGAAACTCCCGGCGAGAACCCAAACCAATAAAAAAAGCCAGACCCATATTTGGTCCAGCTTAATGCTTCCAAAATTAGTTGATTAAATCACGGGGATTACCCCCAGCGCATTGACAATATTCGTTTCCCCAGTTCCGAAAGGAGCCTTGCCCCTCACCGTCCGGGAGCCTCCCCGCCACTATCGGCCATTGCACTCACCTCTGCCCCTCAATCGCGGCTGATCTCCGCACTCAAATAACCGAGCAAAGCCGCCAGGCGGTCGAGGTCCACCGCCGTAACCGGCCGGTCCGCATCCCGGGCCAGGGCCAACAATTCCCGCCAATCATCACTCAGCGAGCCAACCGCCAACGCAGGTGTTTCGGCCACTTCGTAACGCACATCCCCAACCTTCCAGTACAAGTCCTGGGTCAAGGTATGCCCTTCGCCCAGATCGGTGAGGTAGCCCAAGATCCGCTGCATACAAGCGCCCAGATCCGAAAGGGCCAAGCTGAGATTTTCCGGTTTATTTTCCACTTTGCTTCAGTGCTTTTTCGATTTTTTTCAACTCGCCTTTGTGTTTTTCCATCTGGCGCTGGAGCTCCAGAATCCGCCCCCGAACGATCCGCTGCCGAACCTCCGGCGGAACCTGCTTCAGCTTACCCAAATTGTCAAAAGCGTCCGGATTCTGTTTGTAATCCCTCAGCTTTTTCTTGTGCTCCTTCAGCAGCCGCTCAAAGCTCCGCTTACTTTTTTCGAGCGCTCCCTGCGGCTTCGTAAGATAAGGATTCCTCGGAACCTGCGGTGCCTGCACCGGCTTTCCCACCGGTCCCCGGCGCTTGGGAGCCCGCCCGATGGACCGCATGACCCAGCGTCCAGCCCCCGCCAGTGCCCGGCCCAAAGCCCCCATCCATCCCTGAGCGACCGGAGGCGCCGACTGCAAAGGCCCAGCCGGTGTACCCCCCGTCGACACTTGCTTTCCTTGCGCGGCCGCCGCTCCCTTTTCGTCGGCCTCCTGCTCCAATCCCGAATCCGTATTTACCGCAATCCCCGCCGGATACACCTCCTCCGGAGAAGGATCCGGGCGCACCTTGCCCTTGCGCTGCTGCACCACGTGAGCGAGCTCGTGCCCAATCAATTGCTGCCCTTCCGGCGTTTCCGGATTGTACGCCCCAGGCGCAAAGTGCAACTCCTCCCCCATCGCAAACGCCCGGGCCCCGTTCTCCTCCGCCAGCTTTGAACCGCGGAAAACCTTGACCCCCGAAAAATTTACTGCGAAACTCTGCTCCATTTGCTCCCGCAAATCCACCGGCAAAAACGACGCAAGCTCCCCTTGTTCCCCGATGCCTTCCAGCGGATTGTCCATCGCCGATTCCGCCAGCGGCGCCGGTTCCAATTCCGGCGTCAGAGGTTCATGCAGACCGCGCTCGTCCTCCGAGCGTTTTTGGTCCATCTCCTGCTCCGCCTCCCGGGTCAGCGGTCCTTTGGCTTCCTCGGTTTCCTCCCGGCGCTCCTCCGCTTCCTCTTCCTTTTCCCGTTTTTCTGCCTCCTCCTGCGCTTCCTCCTTGTCCAGCACTACTTCATCCGGTGCATCGGCCTCCAATTTCGACTCTACTTCACCTGCCGCCAGAGCCGCAGCATCCGCCTCCGCTTCGGGTTGCAGTTCCGCTTCCCGTTTAGGATCCACCTCAAGCGGCTCAAAAAGCGGCACCCCCACCCCCGGCAAGGCTTCTGGAAAGGCATTTTTCTCATCCGGAGACGGCTCTTCCATGGCAATCGGCTCCTGCTCGGAAAATTTGAATCCGGGGGGTGGAAAACTCAATGCAAATTGAGACGCAGTAAAATCATCCTCTTTTTTCTGCCCCTTCATTTGCAAAATAACCTTGGGGGCGCGAGTTCGCTCCTTCATAGCAATCAACGGTATTGTGTGAGGGAAGGGAAATTTTTCCCTACCAATTTTATCTCTTTTGTAATGTATAAATTATCTCAAATACGTCAAAATAATGTGGGAAACTCATTAAAAACTCTGGAACCAGAAGCAATTCCTCCCTTGATTGTTCAAATTGCACCTGGAAAAACAAAATTGCTTCATCCTCTTACCCCCACCACGCAAGACCCGGTGGGCGCAATCAAGCCGGCATTTTCAGAAAATGATAATTCTCATCCCCCCCAAAAGTAGATTTTGTTCGAATTTGTGATTTAATTAGAGTAGTATTTCGTTAATTGATACTATGCTACCGAAACCTACCACCACCGTGATTCGACGCCTGAGTCCTGAGGAACTCACGGCGGCAAATCAACTGCTCGACGTGTTCGATGCGGCTTTTGCGCCCTGGGATCGGCCGGAAAAGCGTACCTACGACATGACCAAACTGCTGGCCAATCCGGCATTCATCGCCTTCGTGGTGGAAGTAGAAGGCAAAGTTGTTGCCGGACTGACCGCCTACGAGCTGATCGTCCTCTCCAATGGCGACCGCGAAGTACTGATTTACGATTTCGCTACCCATCCCGAGCACCAGCGCAGCGGCATCGGAGTGCAACTCATGAAAGCATTTCAGATCCACTGCCGCGAAAATGGCATCACCTACGCCTTCCTCAACGCCCATTCCGACAACAAAGGCGCCCTGGAATTCTACCGCTCCCTGGACATGGACGAAGTCAAAGTCGTCTTCTTCGGCTTCGAAACCGAAACCAAAAACAGCAATCAGTAACCCAAAATCTTCAACATTGATTTATAGCTCTGTTCCTTCGAGAACAGTTTCGTTGTGAGTTCACCCTGTTCGTCGCGGTCCACAACGATATGCTTGGGACTAGGCAACAAACAGTGCTGAATCCCCCCGAATCCCCCCAGACTTTCCTGGTAGGCGCCAGTATTGAAAAAACCGATGTACTGCGTCCGATCCGATTTGTAGCGCGGCAAATAAATCGCGTTGCTGTGCGCTTCCGCATTGTAATAATCGTCGCTGTCGCAGGTGAGTCCCCCCAGAAATATGTGCTCGTAAGGCGCTTCCCAGTGGTTGATCGCCAGCATGATAAAGCGCTTGTTGATCGCCCAGATGTCCGGCAGCGTCGTCATAAATGATCCATCGATCATGTCCCACTTCTCGCGGTCATTTTGCTGCTTCTGGTCCAAAATCGAGTACAGATTCACCCCGCTCTCCGCCACCGTAAACGAGCCGAACTCCGTAAACAGATCCGGTTCCCGCACCCCACGGACTTGGCAATTCTCCTTGATCTGGGCCACGATCTCCTCGGCCATGTATTCATAGTCGTACTCAAATGCCAGTGAATCCTTGACCGGAAATCCCCCCCCAATGTTGAGACTGTTCAATTCCGGGCAAATGTTTTTCAGCGCGCAGTACACCTCAATGCTCTTCAACAACTCCGTCCAGTAATATGCCGAATCCGAGATGCCCACATTGATAAAGAAATGCAGCATTTTCAGTTCGACATTCGGCAGTTCCCGGATCTGGTCCACGTAAAACGGTACAATGTCCCGGTAGCGGATGCCTAGGCGGGAGGTGTAAAACTCAAACTTGGGATCTTCCTCCGAGGCAATGCGCAGTCCGATTTTCACTTTGTTGGGCGCGTCCTCAATGTGCGGTAGCAACCGACGCAGTTCATTCATATTGTCCAGCACCACCACCACATTTTCAAACCCCTGGGCCACCAACCGCCCAATGTTTTCCAGATATTGATCCTTTTTGTAGCCGTTGCAAATAATGTAGCGCTGCTTGTCCAGATTTCCCGCCTCGTAAAGCGACTCGATAATATTCACATCAAATGCCGAAGACGTCTCGATGTGAGCCCCTGACTCCGCCACTCGCTCCAGCACAAAGGAGAAGTGAGAGCTTTTGGTGCAATAGCAAAACTTGTACTCGCCTTCGTAGCGGGCTTTTGCCCGCCCAACATTGAAGAGCTTGCGCGCAGTTTCAATCTGATCGGTGATTTTCGGCAAATATGACAGCTTGACCGGCGTTCCGTACTGCTTGATGATGTCCATCAGCGGAATATCCCACCACAACAACTCCCCGTCTTCCACCCGGAAACCATCCTGCGGAAAGTCAAATGTCTGATCGATGAGGTCGAGGTACCGGTTTTTCATTTTACCCAAGTAATTCAGTTGGATTGCCCTGCGAAATATAATCCATATCGCCTACATCGCAACGCAAAATCCAAAACAGTGTTTTCCTTGCCCGAGAAAATTCCTTTTCTCACCGAAGTATCCCCTTTGCCTACGTCTCGATCCCGCGAACCGCACCAATCCACCTCACCCAGATCAGCAAAAACTCCACAATCTAACCCACTTAGATTTTCAAAATCACAGACCAAAATTGAACTTTCCGAGCCCGGACATTTTGCGCTCCGTCCCGGCGCCTCGTATCACCACCAAATCCCGTATCTTGCCGACCCAAAACCTGCAGCTACCATGACCAAAGCACACGACGCCCTGCTCGGCGGGGCCATTGGCGATGCCCTGGGAGTCCCCGTTGAATTTCGCTCCCGCGCCGAACTCAAACACAATCCCGTCACCACGATGCGCGGCTACGGCACCTACCACCAGCCCCCCGGCACCTGGTCGGACGATAGCTCCCTCACCTTTTGCCTGGCCGAAAGCCTGGCCCAAGGGTTCAGCTTGCCCGACCTCACCCGGCGCTTCATCAATTGGCGGGACCATGCCTACTGGACGCCCCACGGCAAGCTCTTCGACATCGGGATCACCACCGCCAAGGCCATCACCCGGCTGACCCGTATGATGAAAGAAAGCCGGACCACCGACTTCCCCCAACTCACCGCAGAAACCGATGAGTACACCAACGGCAACGGCTCCCTGATGCGCATCTTGCCCCTCTATTTCTACCTCAAGGCCCCATCCGATCTCAGCATCGAAGCCCAATTTCGCACCATCCACGAAGTTTCCGCGCTCACCCACGGCCATATCCGCGCCGCCCTGGCTTGCCTACACTACCTTCTCCTCGCGGATGAAATCGTGGCCGGCCGCGACAAAGTCGCCGCCTTCCAAACCGCCGTCACCCGCATCCAAGCATTTTTCACCACCGCCAACATTGCCCCCTCCGAACGGGAGCAATTCCGCAAACTACTGAGCCCGGACTTTTCCCTTACCCCCGAGCAAGACATCCGCTCCAGCGGCTACGTAGTACACAGCCTCGAAGCAGCCATCTGGTGCTTTCTGAACGCCGAGACCTACCCCGATACCGTCCTCAAAGCAGTCAACCTCGGATCCGACACCGATACGACCGCGGCCATCGCCGGCGGCCTCGCCGGACTGTACTACGGAGCCGCACAAATCCCGACGGAATGGTTGGCCGTACTCGTCCGCCGGCCAGAAATCGAAGGCCTCGCCCAGCGCCTCCACACCGCCTACCCAATCCAATGAAAGAATTGTCAATTGAAAATTCTCCCATTGGAAATTATAAAAACCGTGATCGCCGCCCCCGGTTTCCCGGAAGCGGCAATTCCCACTTGCCAAACCCGCAGGCCATCCGTCAACCGATCCGGTGACCAATCCAGTGGAAGCTCAAAATGTGGCGCTTGTGTTCATTGTCACTGTTGACGAACAACTTCACCTTATCGTCCTGCACCAGGCGGAGGATCAGACTCGCCGTGCCGGTCGCCCGCGCGTACTTATCAAAAATCTGCCCGGCAAACGCCGGTCCCGAAATGGTCTGCCCGTTGACCTTGAGGTAGATGGAGACATCGTCTTCGGTACCTTCCTGATAAAGGGTGTCCCGCACAAAGTCCCAGTTGAATTCGTAGACGCCATCCACCGGCACCCGGAAAACATCCGGGGAAAATCCACCGCCTTCATTGAGGTGAACGTGGCTGAATTCCAACAACTGCTTCTCCGGACCTTCCGAAACGTGACCCTTGCCCACCACCGAGAACGCGATGACTGGACTGCCCGTTACGGAAGCCGGGGTATCCGTAGCGCAATCGCTGCCGTACCCGGAGAGCATCTCCCTGGCCAGCTTCAGCGCGCGGCGCACGTTGACCCGACCGTGGCCCACTTCGCTGGACCAGGAAGAATTCGGGTACTCCGGCCGGTACACGTAAGCGTATGGTCCGATCTTGTCCGCACTCTTTTCGATGATGCGCTTGACCGTGCTGTTCCCGGCAAAGGAGTAGCGCGCCTTAATCAAGGCCCCCAGGCCCGCCACGATTGGCGTTGCGGAAGACGTCCCATTGAACGTCAGGAAGTAATCGTCGGGAGAATAACCCGCGCCGCTGAGGCGATCCGTCGCCGGGATTTCCAAACAGGGCGCCACCACATTGATCGCGGTCGGGCTGCCCCGATAAATTTCCTCGCCGTAGCACGCCCCCCAAAAAGGCTCGCTTGAGGTGTCACCTTGCGCCTTGCGCCGATCATCGCGGTTAGAGCCACCCACCGCCAGTACCAGCGGATGCTTGGCCGGGTAGCGCATCTGATTCTCCCGGTTTTCATTTCCCGTCGCCGCACACATGAAAGTGCCCTGGTTGTCGGCAAAAACAATCTCCGGATCAATCAGCCCGTAGTCCCAGTAATTCCAACTGTCGTACACGCCAAAACTCATCGAGATGACATCCGCGCCGAAAGCCGCCGCGTAGTTGATCCCATTCGCAATCTCCAAGTCCGACCAGTAGCGCACCGCCAGTGGGAAGATTTGGGCCTTGCCCGCCACCCCGGAGATGCCTTCGCTGTTGTTCACAATCCCGGCGGCAATTCCGGCGCAGGGCGTTCCGTGGTTCCCCGTCGGGCTACCATTCAGGGCCATGACGTCCAGGCGCAGTCCCGGTGAGGCCAGCGACAAATCCGGATGCGTCAATTCCACTCCCTGATCGATCACCGCGATCACGGTCGTGTGATTGCAGCCCACCAGCTCGGGCGCCCACTGGATCTGCCGCAAATGCCAGGCATTGCCGTAAAGCGGGTCGTTCAGAACACTGCACAGTGGAAGGTAAAGGGGGATTTTTTCGAAATAGACCTCCTTCACATCTCCGTAGCGGCGCAGGCGCGTCGCCAGTTCAAGGCCGGCATCGTTCTTCGGCGACTGGCTCCGAAACACCACTTTGTTCGTCAGGTAGCGGGTGCGGCCCTCGTCCTCCAAAAAGCCAAGTTCACGGAGCAAGCCCCGGCTGCTGCGCCCCAAGCCCTCCGCCGTTTCCGCTTCCAGCACCAAGACATCCGGACGGACGGCAAACGCACCTTCCAGGCCCGATTTACCACTCATGTAGACCGGAGCGACCAGTTCCAGAGTGTCGCCCAAGACTTCCAGGCACAATGTCCACCGTCGGGGTAAAGGGGAAGTGGATGGTCACGGTATCGCTGAAGGCCATGTAGACCTCATCGTACTCCTCCGCCGAAATGGTATGGTGGGTTTCCGAAGTCTTTCCCGAATACGCTTTCCCCGGCGGATCAATGCTACAAAAGAAACCCGAAAGCAATAGTATTCCGGCCAGGAGACCCAATACGGTCCCATTTTTCACAAAAATTTTCATCGTTGTCAATTAGTTGGTTTTAAAAGATTTGAAGTGAGTCGGCTTAGATTGATTCTCATTGTAATACCGGACAAAAGTGGTCGACGGGACCAAGGATCCCAAAGACAAAAAATTCAGTTTGTTTGCTTAATTTTTTTCTTTTGTTGTCTCGAACGCCATTCAAATATGATTTGATATCTATTTTGTTCGCCAATGAAATTGATGCTATTGTTTGAGACCGTCGCCCGCTTGAGCGCCGAGGAACGCCGCGAGTTGGGCCAATACTTGGAGGCTCCCCTCACCGGGACCGGCAAGCTTGCCCGGACCATGCTTGCCGAAGGCACCTTGCTCAGCGAGGGACGCCTTTCCATCCCTTTTCTCCGGGCCGCTGTCCAGTCGGCCTGCACTGCCGGCGAGGTCGACTGGGCGGCCGATTTTTTAACCCAGTATGCGGACCATCTCGTGGGGCAAGACCGGGTTCCCGTACGAGCGCTCCACGAACTGATGGTGGCCTACCACCAAAAAAATTACGGAAAAGTACTGCGGGGAAGCGCTCTGTTGCGCACTGGTGCTCCCCGGTTTGAGATCTTGCAGCGGGTGCTGCAAATCAAGGCGTTTTACGATCAGGACCGCACCGAAGAGGCGCTGCGCGCGGCGGAAACCTTGCGCAAACTGATCCGCCGCAAACGCGACCTCGGGGAACGGTTTGCGCAAGGTTATCGGGAATTTACCGTTTGGGTGGAACGACTGGGCAAACGCCCACCGGCTACCGCCACCGCGCGCCAGGACATGGCTGCAGCGATCCGCGCCTCCGAAGCGGCGGAAATGCTCTGGTTACTGGACCGCTGCCGGGGAGCAGGCGATCCGCAATCCTAAAGAAGAGACAGATTGTAGGCTCAACGCCCCATCAGCGACGCCGGATTGAATTCTGTCACCTCGTAATCAGAAGGGATTTCAAACTTGCTCGCCGGGATCGACTTTTTTTCGATCTCCCGGACCGTCATGTCCAAGGTCATGCCGTTCGTAGTGGTCACAACCTTGAGCGGGAAACCGTCCAGTCCTTTGACAAACAGGTTGTACTCGGCGGCTTTCACCGACGAGGGCTGGAGCACGTCCAGTTTGGTCGTCGTCCACATGTATTGGGTGGCGTCCTCGGAACCTTTACCGGCGGGGACCATCACCTTGTATTTCTGGCAGGTATAGCCGGCAATTTCCAGGGTTTCGTTCATCTTTTCGACCTGAATATTGATGTCCTCTTCCTCCTCCTCGTCTTCCGTATCGGGCATGATAAAGGCACGCTTCTGATCATCCTTGACCATGTATACCTTGCCTTCCTCACCTTGGATGACCATGTCCCCCATCATTGCGGCAGCCATGCCCCCGATGGTGATCATCCGCATATTTGTCCCTGAGATGAGGTATTCATAAGCGGTCGGCATGTAAGCCTTCATTTGCTCGGCCTCTGCGCCTTTGACCTCAATGGTAAATTCGATGCGGCCCTCAAAGCCACTTTGGGCACGGAGACCGGTGACCGCAAGGCCAGCAAACAGCAGAAACAGGAAAATCTTTTTCATAGGTATTGAATTGGGGATGCATTGTGCAGTTTGATGCCTAAAATTACGACAATGGAAGCAGATCGCCAATCACACGTTGCCCACGAAGCGCATTCCGTTGACGTACTTGGAATTTTTGCCCAGGCGGAAAGGCAAATACTGCCCCACGGTATAGTACAACGGATCGTCCGCGGCCTCGTACTTGACTTCCACCACGACGACCCGGTCCTCAGCGTAGTTCCGGTAAGGGCGAAATCCGGCTCCCATCCGATAAAAGTGCATTTCCCGGTCGATGGTCAGGCGGAACCGCCCATCGTTTGAAATGAGGTAAGAACGCCGGTAAGTGTTGAGCAGAGCCGGCACCAAATCGAGCACGGGAAAGGGCCGGCGTTTGGGGACAACCACGGCGGATTCTCCCTCCGCGTCCGCTTCGACTCGTTCGGGGGCAGCGTCGGTTTCAGGCGCCGCGTAAGCAAGGGCCCGAAGTTCGGAACGCAAAGCCTGCTGAACATCGGGATAGCGGCCCACCGCGAAATCGGGCAGTCCGGCGGAGACTTTTTCCCCCAGTTCTCCGTCTTTGAGCTTGATTTCCAATACCGGGCGGCGCACTTGAAGCAGATCCGGCCCGTACCAGCGGATCCGGTACTTGCGCCGCTGGCTCACCCCGCTGAGGTTTTCCCGGTAAAACGTCATCTGCCGGGTATCCAGGTAGATATTGTTTACCTGCCGATCCGGATACAAGGTGCGAAAAGAGACCGGATGCCGCTCCAGGATCGCCCGCACGCCGGCCAGGCCCAACTCTTCAACGCGGTATTTGCGTTCGTAGCGCATCAGCGTTTGCCCTTAATCACTTTGTCCCCGATTTTCAACTCCGAACCTTGCTGCAGCAAGTACATCTCTTCATTGCCTTCGAGCTTGGACTTTTTTACCGTGATCGTCGCCGGGCCGTACTCGGGCTTCTTTTGGTAAGCGGCAAATGCGGTCTGGTTGCCGTACAATTCTACGAAATCGACCTTTACCGAGGTCAAATCTTTGGCAACCAGGCCCATGACCGAATTCGAGATTTTGGCCGACTTTACGGTGACGGTAGATTCTTCCCCAAGACTGATCCCTTTGTCCCCCGCCTGATCCACCTCACAATCGGTGATCGTCATGGTACTTCCCGAGAAGTCCATGCCGTCGTTGCCGGTTTTATAAAAGAAACAATTGTTGACCCGCCCATTGCAGAAGTCCGCATCGAATCCGTCGGCAAAGGTGTAGCCCACGTAGGAATTTTCCATGGTAAAAACGCAACGCACCAGATTCAGTGCATCCTCGCAGTGGTTGTTCACAAACCGGCAATTTTTGATGTAAGCTTCCGATTCATAAAGCGTTACCGCTCCGGTCAGGTTCCAACCTTTGTAGGCCAGCGTATTGAGGTTGTCGAAGACCGCGTAATTGAATTCCGATTTGCGCTTGGCCTGCAAGATAGTAAAGCCATTCGCCGACTGGTCGGAGGACTGAATGATCACCGGACGTTCTTCCGTCCCGAAGATCAGCACGTAACTTTTGGAAATGAATTTCGCCTTTTTGATCAAGTCCAGCTCTACGCCCGGCTCAAACCAAACTTCGTAGCCCGGCGGGATCAGGATATCGCGATCCGTTTGGTATTTCCCCGTGCGAAACCGTACCTGTTTGTTCACTTCGTCGAGCTCGTAGATGTGATCGTTTGCGAGGCGCAAGTCCGAAAAGAGTTCTTGCTCGGGGGTAAATGCTTCCGGCACCGGCCAGTTCAGCAACTCGACGCTGAAAATCGAGTCCAGCCCCGGGATGCGGAACATCACCCACTTGCCCGTCTCGGCCGCGTTCAGATCCAGAAACTCCGCGGGGAATTCATTGGCGTAAGCCCCCAACAAGGTGTCCCGGTCAAATTTTGCCGTGACCACCCCTTTGCGCTTGCCCACCCCCAGGGGAATCACCGGCAAGTTGTGGTAATTGAAGACCTTGTAGCGGTAGCCGCCGGCGGCACCTTGGCCCTGCAGGTGAGCCTTGAGAGATGTTTCCCGCATGGGATACATCAGCGTCCGCAACTTTGCCGCCTGCTTGTACAAGAAGTAGCGCGGATATGAATAGGTCGGCCATTCCTTCTGCAACCAGGCTTCCCGCTGGTCGACGTCCGCCCCGATTTCGGCAAAGAGTTGGTCCAGGTAGTCCTCCCGGGTGAATTGATCCAGGTAGCGCACGTACATCGCCACAAACGCTTCATCGTGGAAAAACCGCTCAAAGATGGCCTCTTTGTAGCCGGGTTGCATGTAGCGGAAATTGCGCGAATGCCCCAAAAACGGCCGCGGAAGCCATTCGTAAGGCCCCGAGTAAGTATAGCCATCAAATCCGATGGGCTCCAGTTTCGAGATCACCGGATTGTAGTAAAGCCGCTGATTGTGCCAAATGAATCCGTGGTGGGACCGCGCGACATCGACGATGGCAAAGTAGCGGGCCATGCGCTCGACGTCAAATACATCCCAAATGGATTTTTGCTGAGTTTTGTACTCGTACATGAGGTTTTGCGCGATCTGGTACTGCTGGAACAAGGCCGAGTCCTTCAGCGTCCGCCCCATCCCGAAGGCTTCGATATTGGAGGAGCGGAAGATCGGCACCCGCTCTTCCAGGTGCAGCCCGCGCTTGGCGATGATTTTTTCCTGAACGTCCCAGAAGCCATCCTCCACAAATTTCAGAATCGGTCCTTCGCGTCGCTGGTTGTACTCGGGAATCTGCTTCATGAAGTGCTCTTCCCAGGCAAAAATCCCCTTGTTGATATTGTTCACCTTTACATTGATGAAGTCGTAGCGCGGGGTGAGCACGTCTTCCCGTTCGAGCCAGCGGTGGTAGATGTACTCGTACAGCATGTAGCGGGTCGTGGGCGACTGAATGGAAAAGGTAATCAGCCGGTTCCAGGCTTGTCCGGTGGCCAGACTGATCCGGTAGGACCATTTTTCGCCCCGGAGGTGATCGGGCCAGTCTCCTTTGAGGCGCAACTTGCCCCGGTACTGGGCCTTGCCTTCTTCGATCTTGCACTTGACCCAATCATTGTCGCCGGAGATGAGCAGGCCCTTGCGCAGGGCCTGGTCGCGCTTGTCCCGCAGCTTTTTTTCGCCTTTTTCCCCGAGAATGAGGTTCAGCGTGCGGATCGAATCGGAGGCGCCGTAGCTCGGAACCGAAGTAGAAGCAATTTTCTCCTGCCCGACTTTGCGGACGGACATGTCGTCGAAGTAGGCGGGCTCGGGCCGGGGATTGTAAGGGTAAATCTTGAGGGTTCCGGATTTGATGTACTTGGGGACTTCGATCCGCAATTCCAGTTCTTCCCAGCCACCCGCGGCGCGCTTACCGGTGATCAGGGAGCGCTGGTACAGGCCCCAGTCCCCGCTGGCGATGAACAGCCCGGCGTCAACGGCGGTCTTGCGCCAGATCTTTGCTTCGTAAATTTCCCCCGGCTGGACCTCCGCCGTCTCCCAGGTCGGCCCAAACGGCGCCGCTTCGAACAGCAGGCAAGAGTAGCGACCCGACTTTGCTTCCGCATCACTCTGGGTTTGGCCGTGGCTAAAATCACGCCCATCTACCACAAAATAGGTCTTTTCTCCCTCCTCGCGCGTCTCTTCCATCCCACAAAACGCGTAGGTGGCTCCCTGCGAAGTGGTCCGTGCGCGCAGGATAAAAAACACCGCCCCCAGCCCCAACAGTGCGGCCAACAGATACACCACTATTTTAGGCGACAGTCGGCTTCCCCGCTTGTCCTGGCGAATGATCATACGGCAATGCTACGTTGCTCCACAAACGAAATCTGCATATCGGCGGCCAGATCAATCAATTTCTGCCGCGCCGATTCTATTTGGTCCACCGAGGATGCCTCGACCACAAAGGAAACATCCATGCGCTCGTCGGTCTGATCGACCCGCTTGAGTTCGACGAAGGGAAATATTTCTCCCAGCACTTCGGTGATCGCCTTCAGGTCTTTGCTGCTGCTACTGAGGTTGAGGTGCATCGAATCAGAAGACTTAAAGGCGGTCCCTTTCCGCAAGATGAATTGCACATAAAGGATGACGATGATAAATAAGGTGGCGAAGATCGCGATCAGCACCTCATCGGCTCCCGCCGCCAGCCCGACCGCAATCGCCAGAAAGAGGTAAGTCAGCTCTTCCGGGTCCTTGATCGCCGAGCGGAAACGCACGATTGACAAGGCCCCCACGAGTCCCAGAGAGAGCGCAACCGAGGATTTCACGATGAAAATGATCACCATCGTGGTCATCGCCAGCGGCATAAAATTCCGGGCAAATCGCTTCCGGTTGCTTATGGCATTGCCGAATCGCACGTAAAACAAAGCCAGCAGAGAAGACATCACCGCCGTCACTGAGAGGTTCAGCAGGAACTTGACGTAGTTGATCTCTTCTAGCGATTGCGAAATCGATTCGAAGTATTGCAGGAGGTAATCCATCGCTTGCAGTTTGGGAGTCTAAGGGTAAACCAGTGAATTAGCCGGTAAAGTTAAAAAAAATTCGTGATGCCCCGGCGCAGAAACGTTGCGCGGGGGCGAAGGTTCAAAATACCGGATTGGAAAATCCTTGCCTGGGCACGGCGTGCCGTGTGGCACTCATCTACCGCAATTCGCAAAATGTCGGGCGGAGCCCGCTGCGGTACATTAGGTATCCAAACGGTCCCCCACCTGATTACCGGTTGTCTGCCCCGTGCGCTTCGCCCGGAGGAGCGCACGGGTGACGGTTTTGGCCCCCGGTCGGGCAGGTCTCCGGTGGGGTCCGGTCCCCGATCACATTAATGTGGTGTTCGGGGGGACAATTCCGGCGGCGACCGAGGAGGGGTGAAGGAACCAATCCCGGCGCGCGGCGATCTGCTGGAACAAAACGCTATAATCCATGTACAAATCCGAAAGGCCCGGAAGAGTCAACCGGAAAAAAAGCGAATCACCGAACAAGCCGTGGGCCAAGGTGTCGTGGGTAGCCGGTAGGGCTCCCAAATGACGGGGCAAATCGGGGTTGCTCGCGGGACCAGGAAACGAGGTATATCCGTTAAAAACGGCGAAATTACGCCCACACGACGTTGTTTCAATTGCCTTTTTGGCTTGACATTCCCCCCTAGCAAGTATACCTTTGATTGAGTATATTGAACTATCAAAAGCGCCGTGGAGGCAGTTTTTTTATGGCAACTCTCACAAGCGTATTTAATTTTTCGGTTGGTAAGAAGTTGATTATGGGGCTGAGTGGACTTTTCCTAATCAGCTTCCTCGTAGTTCACCTCGCTGGAAACCTTTTGTTGTTTGTCGGTCCGGCCGCATTCAACGATTACGCCATTTTCATGGGCCACACTTGGTTCATCCGAATTGCGGAGGTCATTCTGTTTGCGGGGTTTACCATTCACATCTACGATGGCATCTCACTTTGGATCCAAAACCATCGGGCGCGACCGGTCAAATACGCCGTGCGCAGCAAGGCAAAAACCAGTTCTTGGGCTTCGCGCAACATGAAGTGGACCGGGACCATCCTTTTGGTATTCCTGATTTTGCACCTGCTGTCCTTCTTCCTCGGGGCGCGCTTTGGAGTGGAGATTGGAATTGGAATCGATATGGATCGGTTTTCCTACCGCGACGTTATGTATACCTCGGACAATTTTGACGTGACTGAGGCCAGCTTGTGGCACAAAACCGCCGCTCAATTTGCCGTCGAGTGGTATTCGATCATTTACATCCTCGCGATGGGCATCATCGGATTTCACTTGGTTCACGGCTTCCAGAGCGCATTTCAAACTTTAGGTATCAAATACCCAAGATACGCACCGATCATCGACAAGGCCAGTTTGGGCTTTGCCGTTTTGGTGCCGGCCGCATTTGCGACCATCCCGATCTACTTCCTCATAATTAAATATACGGGTTATCTGGACACATTTTTTGCTGGATAACGTATACCCTAGATCCATCCCATTCACAGCAACGAATCATCATTTAATTTTTTAGACTATGCGGGCTCGAATACTGAAAAAAGGCAACACGGAAGAAATTCTCAAAGGACTATTTACCCTGGACTCCAAAGTTCCGGACGGGCCACTCGCGGATAAGTGGACCAGCTACCGGAGCAGTGTCCCCCTGGTGAGCCCGAACAACAAGCGCCGGATTGACATCATCGTCGTCGGGACCGGTTTGGCGGGGGCTTCCGCCGCTTCGACCCTCGGAGAACTCGGCTACAACGTCAAGGCATTTTGCTTTCAGGACAGCGCCCGCCGGGCCCATTCAATTGCCGCGCAAGGGGGCATCAACGCCGCCAAAAACTACCGCAACGACGGCGATAGCGTCTATCGCCTTTTCTACGATACCATCAAAGGGGGCGATTACCGCAGCCGCGAAGCAAATGTTCACCGCCTCGCCGAGGTCAGCGTGAACATCATCGACCAAGCCGTCGCCCAGGGGGTTCCCTTTGCCCGCGAATACGGCGGTTTGCTCGACAACCGTTCCTTCGGGGGGGTTCAGGTGAGCCGTACGTTTTACGCCCGGGGCCAAACCGGTCAGCAGTTGTTGCTCGGTGCCTACAGCGGCCTCGCCCGCCAGGTATCAACTGGCCAGGTCAAAATGTACGCCCGCCACGAGATGATGGACCTCGTGCTGGTCGATGGTGTGGCCCGCGGCATCATCGCCCGCAACCTCATGACCGGCAAGTTGGAGCGCCACTCCGCCCATGCGGTGGTCCTCGCAACCGGAGGCTACGGAAACGTCTACTTCCTTTCTACGAATGCGATGGGATCAAACGCAAGTGCGGCCTGGAAAGCCCACAAACGGGGCGCCTACTTTGCAAATCCTTGTTATGTGCAGATCCACCCGACCTGCATCCCGGTGTCCGGCGAGTACCAGTCTAAGCTTACCCTGATGTCCGAATCGTTGCGCAACGATGGTCGGGTCTGGGTACCGGCCCAACAAAATGACAACCGCCACCCGAACGATATCCCCGAATCCCAGCGCGATTACTACCTCGAACGCCGCTATCCCGCTTTCGGGAATCTGGTCCCCCGGGACGTAGCCGCCCGTGCCGCCAAAGACGCTTGCGACAAAGGTTTTGGCGTCGGCAAAACCGGCCAGGCGGTTTACCTAGACTTTGCCGCTGCCATCGAGCGATTGGGCAAAGACACTGTCAGCGCTCGCTACGGCAACCTCTTCGAGATGTACGAAAAAATCACCGGTGAAGACCCTTACCAGCGCCCGATGCGCATCTTCCCGGCAGTTCACTATACCATGGGTGGCCTCTGGGTCGACTATGACCTCAGCACCAATATCCCCGGTTTGTACGCCGCCGGTGAAGCAAATTTCTCCGACCACGGAGCCAACCGCCTCGGTGCTTCCGCCCTCATGCAGGGCCTCGCCGATGGCTATTTCGTGCTGCCCTACACCATCGGTTCTTTCCTTTCGACTCAGATTCGGACGCCCCGCATCACCACCGACGCCAAGGGATTCGATGAGGCCGAAGACGCAGTACGGGAGCGCATTCACAAGCTCAAAAACGTCAACGGTAAGCAAACTGTCGACGATTTCCACAAGCGTCTCGGCAAGGTCATGTGGGACGAATGCGGCATGGCCCGCTCGGCCGACGGCCTGGACAAAGCGGCCGAACAAGTCAAGGAAATCCGCGACGAATTCTGGCACGATGTCCGCATCCCCGGTGAAGCGGAAGGTTTCAATCCCGAACTCGACAAGGCGGGCCGCGTCGCCGACTTCCTGGAACTCGGCGAGCTGATGATTCAGGACGCCCGCGACCGGGAGGAATCCTGCGGCGGCCACTTCCGCCTCGAGTACCAAACTGAGGACGGGGAAGCGCGGCGCAACGACAAGGACTACACCTACGTAGCCGCCTGGGAGCACAATGGAGCGGGACAGCCCGCCACTTTGCACAAAGAAGAACTCATTTTTGACAACGTAGAGCTCAAAACACGGAGCTACAAATAAAACTCATCGGGCAGCCGCCCTCAACTACGCGAGCGATATGAAGCTGACTTTGAAGATTTGGAGACAGAAGAACGCAAAAGACCGAGGTCATTTTGAGACCTATCAGCTAGAGGACGTCGACACGCACGCTTCCTTTTTGGAAATGATGGATGTGTTGAATGATAAGTTGATCCGGGAAGGCAAAGATCCCGTCGCCTTTGACCATGACTGCCGCGAAGGCATCTGCGGCATGTGCAGCATGGTGATCGACGGTCAGCCCCACGGGCCCATGCGGGGCACCACCACTTGCCAATTGCACATGCGCCACTACAGCGATGGCGATACGATCACGATTGAACCGTTCCGCGCGGGGGCGTTCCCGGTGGTCAAGGACCTCGTGACCGATCGCAGCGCATTTGACCGGATCATTGAATCGGGAGGCTACATCTCGGTGAGTACCGGTCAGGCTCCCGACGCCAATGCCATTCCGGTGGAGAAAGACCACGCGGATATGGCCTTTGACGCGGCGACCTGCATCGGGTGTGGCGCCTGCGTTGCGGCCTGTGTAAACGCCTCGGCTATGCTGTTCGTCAGCGCCAAAGTTTCCCACCTCGCGTTGCTTCCGCAGGGTGAAGTGGAGCGGCAGCGCCGCGTCACCAATATGGTCAAACAGATGGACAGCGAAGGTTTTGGTAACTGCTCCAATACCGGAGCGTGCTCGGCGGAATGTCCGAAAGGAATCTCACTGACCAACATCGCCCGCCTCAACCGCGAGTACTACCGGGCGAAACTGACCGCTACCACCTAAAACGAAAAAGGTATCTGCAATTGATTGGTGAAGTTTGCGCACGCAGATTTCACCAATCTGCTTTTACAGCTTCTCCGTCACTCCCACCCTCCGTTCGAAATGCATTCGGAATTTCCGCATGCGTCACGGAAATAGAGACTATTTATTTTCCCGGAAGGCCGTATATTAGACTTCTTGTTGAACTGGCACATTTTTAATTTTTCTGTTTCCATGAAAAAGATCATGTTTATTGTTCTGCTGCTCGGCGGAATGTACGGGGCCGCATTGGCCCAAGACAAAGAAGTCAGCGATGAAGTCGCAAAAGTTACCACCATCATCGATGAACACACGCCCATCCTCGAAGAATTTCAGGTCAAACTGGGCGAGCACAAGGTCCACTTGCAGGAACGCATCATCGTTCTGAAGTACCACAAGGGCAACAAAGAGGTCAGTGAAGCATCGACCTTGGTGGTGGGCACCATCGAAGATTATTATACCGCTGTCACCGAAAAAGTCCAGCAATACGAGTCGGTTTGGTTCGATCAAACCCGCAACATCATTGCCATTTACACCCGGTACGGGGTACTCCGCGAGGCAACCGGGGGCAAGAACAACGATCTCCAAGGATTCGTTACCAAGCACGGCCGCTACTTGGACCTGCTCGACAACGTAAAAAGCGATTTGATCGGTGTCTACACCGACTTGAGCTTCATCAAGAACAACATTTGACCGAGGATTTTACTCCACGAATTCCTTGAGACCGGCTAGGTCTTTGCGGTGCATTTCCCGGACCCAGCCCAGGATTCCCCCAAAGTAGGCGATCAGGAAATGGGGCTTGCGCAACTTTTCCCGAAACCACAACATCACCTCGGTTCGGTCATCCGGAATCGGTTTCAATCGGAATTCAAGCCGCACATCCTTTTCGAACGGCGCCACGTGGCTTTTTAGAAAAAAGCTCACCCGCTCATTTGCCTGCAGGCCAGTGATTTCCTGGTACCCGAACCGCTTGCCTTTTCGATTCATGAAGACCGTTTGCGCGCCAACTTTGCCGTCCACGTGGGCGACTTCGCAGAGGGAATCGGTTTCTCTCGGCCAAGCGCTCCATTCCATCAATTGTTCCTGAAACCGGATTGCGTCGTACACCCGGTTTACCGGTGCCGCTACTTCCACCAACTCGATGTACTCCACTTCGGCAGGCAGGAAGCGCACCAAAACCAAAAATATTGTTCCCAGCGAGACCAGGATTCCAATTGTAATCGCAATTGCCATACTCATTTTATTTTTAGATGAGCGGGCAAATTATCGGGAAGGCCCGAGAAAAAAATTGCTCTAAGGCAAAAACTCACCGGCGGCGCGCCCGGATGCGACTCAGGGTGCTCTGGGTAATCCCGATGAAACTGGAGATGTACCGCAGCGGGTATTGCCGCAGCCAGTCCTTCTCTTGGGCCAGGCGCTGGTAACGATCCGTCGCCGATTCGCTCTGAAAAGACATGACATTACGGCTGAGGCTCACAAAGGCAATTTCCACCGTCCGCCGCAGCGTCGTGTTGTAGGCATTGGATTGGGCGGCAAGCGCATCGCTGGCGGTTCGATCAATGGTAAAAACGACACTCGGCTCAATCGCCTCGATCCAGATGCGCGAGGGCACCCCATCGAGGTAGCTCTCCAAGTCAGTAAAAATTTGTCCGGGCGTCCCAATCCACACGGTAAAATCTTGTGCTTCCCGGTAATAGTACAAGCGGACCGCACCCGTTTCGATGAAGAAATAGCGCCGGCAGATCTGGCCCGCTTGGAGCAAAAAGTCTCCTTTTTCGAGGTGGATGGGACGCAGATGCGCCAAAATCTCGTCGGTGCTTTCCGGGGTCGCCCCCGACATTTCGGTGATTGCAGTGCGGATGTTTTCCATACGGAGGCAGATCATTGGGAAGGGTCTACCGCCAAGATACAATTCTTTTTCTCGAAGCGTAACCGGATTTCCGCAAGCCCTCACCGCCGAGGGGCTACAGCAATCCCTCCAAATATCCCTCCAAATCGTCTTTTTCGACGTTGCGGGCGATGATGCGTCCCTCCTGGTCGAGCAGGTAAGTCGTAGGCAGATCCTCTACGCGGAAGCGGCCCGGAATCTCCGGATGGGCTTCCCCGATGTCTGCAACATTGATCCAGGGCAAGGCGTCGCGCTCGATGCCCTCGATCCAACCGTGGGCACTCGAATCGACGCTCACCGCATAAATTTCAAATCCGTGCTCGCGGTACTGCTCATACAGGGGCTGGAAGTAATAGCAGTGCTCCTCGGTGCAAACCTTCGAATAGGACGCCCAAAACTCAACCAGTACCACCTTGCCCTTCAGTGAAGACAGCGGGATCAATTCTCCGTAAGGATTGCGCAAAGACAATTCGGGAAATGGCTGCCCGACTTCAAGCGCCCGGGCCGATTGTGGTGGAGGGGAAATACCGCCCTCCGGCCGCAATAGCGCCCAGGACACACTCACCGCAATGATCAATACCGCCGCGGCCGTGATCCAGGTCGGCAATTGCGCCCAGGTCCGCTTTCGGTCCAACCGCTCCTCCAAAAAGGCCCAGGATTCAGGATCCGGTTCCAGTTCGTCGAGTTCCGCTCGGTGGCGGTGATAATATTTTTCCAGTCCGTCCATCTTCGTTCATTGAAGCTATGATCTTACGCAAACGTTTCTTTCCTCGGTTGTACTGCGAAAGCGAAGTGGAAATGGAAATTCCCAGGATCTTTGCGATTTCGCGGTGGTCGTAGCCTTCGACCAGGTATAAACTGAGCACGGCGCGGTAGCCATCGGGCAGTTCCTTGAGCGCATTACGGGCAATTGCCGCATTTTTCCGGGCAAATGCTTCGTCTCCCGCATCCGAGGTCGGGGCGGGAATCCGCTCCAGTTCCTCCGAATAGATGTCAAACACGATGCCCCGCTTTCGCTGGGCATTGATTGCGGTATTGACCACGATGCGCTTGATCCAGGCGCCAAGAGTACTCTGAAAGCGGAACGTATCAATTTTTGCGAACACCTTGATAAAGGCCTCCTGCAAGACATCCTTCGCCTCCTCTTCGTCGTTGAGGATGCGGTGGGCGGTGTTGAGCATCGCCTTCGCGTAGCGCTGGTAGACCCGAAACTGGGCCGAGCGTTCGCCCCGCCGACAAGCCTCGACCAGTTGCCGCTCGATATCGGAAGAGTTCAACTGCATGGTGACATTCTACTACAATGACCGCAGTAAACCGGCAAATATTGCATCGGGCCGCTGTATCTTTTTTCCGCGGCGTACATTATACCGGCAAACGCAAACTTCATGACATTGCTTGTTTCCTTTTTCTCCCGATCCTCTGCCCGGCGCACCTCGTCCCTTCTTGTTTTGCTGGTCCTGACCCTGCTGCTCTTGTCCCTGCCCGGATGCAGCGGAACCGAAAAACTGAAAAAAGACGGCCTTGCTTACCTGCGCATCGGCGATCCTATGCCCAAGGCCGGCCTATCACAACTGGCGGGGCGCGCCCTTTCTGAATCCCTGGCCGATGAGGGCGGTTACCAGTGGCGGGTCTGCACGGTGCAATACGCGGACGGCCTGGTCCTCATCGAAAGTGATTTTGGAACGCACTGCTCGGTGTCCCGCATCCGCATCGAGACACCAGAACTACGGGTAAAGCGCGGCGTCCATGTCGGCATGGCCTGGTCGAAATTGAAATCCAAAAGCCGCCGCTGGATCGCACGGCCTTTTCCCGCCTACCAAGTCATCGAACTCATCAGCCGGAAGTATCCACGCCGGGTCTTCCTGGTCCGGTCACCCGGCTTTGATTTCGCCCAAGCTCCCCCCATAATTGATGCAGACGCCCTGGCGGCCGATGCTCAAGTCGTCGGGATTGTGCTGATGTAAACGCTTAATTGTTGTGGTCCATCAAATAGGTCAGAACCTTCTCCATCAAGTGATAGCGGTCGCGACCGCCTACATTGTGGGCATAATTGGGATAGACAAAATAATCTAGTTGCACCCCTTCGTCGATGGCTTTCTCCAAAAGCTGCAAGCTGTGCTGCCACACCACGACGTCGTCATTGGTTCCGTGAATGAGTAGCAGCTTTCCCTTTAGATCCTTGATGTAATTGGTGACCCGAGACTTCTTGTAGCCCTCGCGGTTGGTTTCCGGGGTGTCCATGTAGCGTTCAGTGTACATCACCTCGTACATGTCCCAGCCGATGACCGGTCCCCCGGCCACGCCCGCATTGAAGACATCCGGCGTCCGCAACATGAGGTTGCAGGTCATGAATCCGCCGTAGCTCCAACCGTGAACCACCATGCGCTCCGCGTCCACCCACGGTTGCCGCTTCAGGTAGTCCACTCCGGCGAGCTGGTCGTCGATTTCGATGGTTCCGAGCTCACGAAAACTCGCTTGCTCAAAATCCCGGCCGGCATTGGCCGAACCCCGGCCATCGATGGTGAAGACCACGTAACCCTGGGTCGCCATCCAGGCCATCCACAGGGGCGCAGCGGCCATCCAGGTATTGCGCACCAATTGCACGCCCGGACCGTTGTATACGTAAACCAAAACTGGATATTTCTTCGCGGGATCAAAGTCCACGGGCTTGAACATGCGGCACCACAGATTGGTCGTTCCATCGGTGGATTTGATGGCAAACAGCTCCGGATAACTCATTTTGTAATCTTTGAGCGGGTTTTTCGCCTTGAGTAACGACTGCACTTCCAACCCTTTCCGGTCCAGAATCCGGATCGTCCGCGGCACTTTGCGGCTCGTCCAGGAATCAATCAGGTAGGCTCCGGAAGGATGGACCTGGCTGCTGTGGTTGCCCACCAGGGGCGTCAGCGCCTTCATCTCCGCCTTCTTTAAGTCAACCGCAAAAGTGCGGCGCTCGGTCGGATTGGGGAAAGCGGCTGAAATGAAACAGGTCTTGCCTTTTTCGTCAAATCCCAGCAAACTGGTCACCGT
>JBCCQH010000117.1:0-23078 GCA_039024435.1 Bacteroidota bacterium | reverse complement strand
TGTGATTTTGCTATGGCATCTTTTTCCGCCTCTCTTCAGCTATTTTCTCGCCCATAGCTTTGGCTATGGACTCCAAAATGAGCTTTGAGAGACAAAAAAATCTGCGATAGCAAATTTCACAAACCAATTTTAAACCGCCTCTTACACCTTAATTTTAAATCGCCTCGATGCAAAAAGACGGAGCCTTGGACCGCAAGCGTTGAACCTGGCAACGCACGAAGTACGACACAATATTAACTGATTTTGCAGATCTCTTTCCCGGACGGCCTGCGCCGTCCCGGCAAAATGTACGCCAAAAGGCACCAAAAGCCGATTCCAAAAAAACGCAAATCCGCGATCCGGGGCCGTACGTACAGGCAGCGGGTCCTTTCGTCCCGTGCTGGGGACCATTCGTTAACTTTGGGGCTTCTCGCTCAGATTACCGCTGGACTTTCCCCTCAATCCTGACGGATCGGCCCACTTTTCCCCTCTTGTGTCTCCGAGATGTGCCTCACCGGCGGCCGCAATTTCAGTCCCCGGGGATCATTTGCTAAAGGAAACGGAATTCACGATTTTTGCCTACTGTATATACCAATGAAGGCGACCAAGATGAGTGAAGTAAGTAAAGAACGTGTTTCTGAATTCTACGATTCATTCCTCGAAGAAGAGGAATCCGGGCTGAAGCTAAACGTTCGCCACTACAAAGTCTTCCGGGAGTTGTGCCGGGCGGGACTCAAACGCGACCACAAAGTTCTGGAGGTGGGCTGCGGGTTTGGCACGGTAACCAGTCTGATTGCCCCCTACGTCAAGCGCGGGCAGGTGCTGGCCGTGGATATCAGTCCCAATCGGGTGGCCGTTGCCCAGAAAAATTTGCGCAAGTACCGCAACATTGAATTTTTGGTCGCGGACATGTCCAATTTTCAGCGGGATGAAAAGTTTGACGTGGTGCTGATGCCCGACGTATTGGAACACATCCCGATAGAACAGCACGAGGCCCTGTTCCAGACCTACGCCCGGCACCTCAATCCCGGCGGAATGGTCTTTGTCCACATTCCCCATCCCCTCTCGCTCGACTGGGCCCGGATCAACCGTCCGGAAAGCTTACAGATCATCGACCAATCGCTCTACACGGAGATGTACATGCCCAAAATTGCGGTGAGCGGCTTTTACATCGATACCCTGATTTCTTACAATTTGACGCTGAACCTTCCCGATTACCAGATCATCGTCTTCAAACAAAAGGAGCCCTATCCGGCGATGTCTACTCTCCCGACCAATGCCATCCGCTGGCGCAAGTTGCGCTACCGACTCTCCGCCTGGTTTGCACGCCTCTGAACCATGGCGCGTCCCCGTATCCTTTACCTGTACTCAAACAGTTCGACCTTCGTGCGGAAGGACATCGCCTTTTTGGGCCGGCACTTCCCGATTCAGCACCGCGAATTCCGGGCCAAAGGTGCCCTCAAACTGCTGTGGATGCTGGTTCGGCAGTTTTTCTATTTGTTGGGGAAGCTTCCCCGCACCGAGGTGATATTTGTCATGTTTGGCGGCTACCACGCCCTGCTCCCGGCCGTCCTAGGGAGGCTTTTCGGAAAGCGGGTCTACATCATTCTGGGAGGCACCGACTGCGTTTCTTTTCCTTCGATCAATTACGGCACCTTCCGCAAACCGTTGCAGGGCCGCTTTGCCTGCCGGGCCTACCGCTCCGCCCACCGGCTCATTCCGGTCCACGCCAGCCTGATGGAGCGCGAGGACCAGTACTACCGGCACCCCGCTGATCCTCCGCGCCAAGGCGCCTATGCGTTTTGTTCGGGGCTGCGCGAAAAAACGCCCTTCACCGCCATCCACAATGGTTACGACCCGACCAAATGGGAGGTCAACCCCGCCCAAAAACAGCCCCGCACCTTTATCACCGTCGCCGCGATCACCGACCCTTCTAAATTGGTGCTGAAGGGCATTGATTTAATCGCGGAAGTCGCGCCCGCTTTTCCCGATTGCACCTTCGTAGTGGTCGGTTTCCTGATCGAGCCTTCCCCTGAGCTCAAGGCCATTCCCAATCTGCAATTGGACCCATTTGTCTCCCCGGAAGAGTTGCGAGAGCGGTATGCCCGCGCCGAATTCTACCTGCAACTTTCGGTGAGCGAGGGCTTTCCGAATGCCATTTCTGAGTCCATGCTGGCGGGTTGTATCCCCATCGGGTCCCGGGTGGCCGGTATTCCCGACATTGTGGGGGACACCGGTCTCCTGCTGGACCAGCGCGATCCCGCGCGGCTTACAACCTTGTTGACCGAAGCGCTGGCCCTGCCGGACAAGGAGGGGCGGCGAAGGGCGGCCCGGCAGCGGATCACGACCCATTTTCATCTGGAAAAACGGGAACAGGCCTATTTGGAACTGGTACGTGGAACTTGATCAGATCAGCATCCCGGCTGCGACGGTCTCATTGGTAAATTCGTCCACCAGGATCACGCTTCCGGTCAAGCGGTTGCGGCGGTAGGGATCGTAGTAAACCGGGCGGGTCGTGCGCACCCGAATCCGCCCGATGTCGTTCATGCCCAGATTCCGGTCGTCCTCGATTCGGTGCAGCGTATTGATGTTGATCTTGTAGAGGACCTCCTTGACGATGCAGCGGAGGTCCTGTGTGGTGTGGCGCAGCGCGTATTTGCCCCGGGGCCGAATCGCCTGGTCATTGAACCAGCACACCATCATGTCCAAATCCTGGGAGACTTCCGGCTGGTTGTCTGGCTTAACGATCATATCCCCCCGGCTCACGTCAAAGTTGTCGGCCAGGCGCATCGCCACCGACATGGGGGAAAATGCCTGCGCGACCGCGCCGTCCGCGGTATCAATGGAAGCAATCCGCGTGGTGAATCCGGAAGGCAACAGCATGACTTCGTCGTTTTCCTTGAATACGCCCCCGCTCACCTGTCCGGCGTAGGCGCGGTAGTCAGGATGCTCGGCACTTTGCGGGCGAATGACATACTGCACCGGAAAACGGCAGTCCACCCGGTTGTCGTCGCTCACGATGTGGACATTTTCCAGATTGTAGAGGAAATTTCCCCCGCGGTACCAGGGCATATGCGGCGATTCTTCCACCACGTTGTCCCCGTGCAGGGCGCTCATCGGGATGTAGCGGATATCGGGAATCTGCAACTTGGAAGAGAAAGCTTCAAATTCCTCACGAATCGCGCGAAAAGTAGCCTCCGCATAGTCCACCAAGTCCATTTTGTTGATGCAGACAAAGAGGTGCTTGATTCGCAGCAAGTTGATGATGAAGGTGTGGCGGCGGGTCTGTTCCAACAGGCCCTTCCGCGCGTCGATCAGCACGACACCGAGGTCGCAAGTCGAAGCCCCCGTCACCATGTTGCGGGTGTACTGGATGTGGCCAGGCGCATCCGCGATGATAAATTTGCGCTGCGGCGTCGAAAAGTAACGGTAGGCCACATCAATGGTGATGCCCTGTTCCCGCTCGGCCCGCAGGCCATCGGTCAGCAGGGCGAGGTTCAGGTGCTCGTCGCCCCGGCGCTCGCTGGTCCGCTCAATTGCCTCCAATTGGTCTTCAAAAATCGATTTTGAATCGTAGAGCATTCGCCCAATGAGGGTACTCTTGCCATCGTCAACACTGCCTGCGGTGATAAGTCGGAGAAGGTCCATCTGAATTTCCAATTGCCCAATGCTCAATTATCAGTTTCCAATGGCTTACCGGCCGCGAACGGCAAAGCGTTGTGAAACATTGGAAATGAATGAGATACTTTTCATTGGTAATGATAGCTGCGATCGTGGTTTAAAATCGTGAGTGAGGGGCTCTCCGCCGCTTCCACCCGACCGATAATCCGCGCCTCAACCCCAAATTCCGTGGCGATGTCGATTACCGCGCGGGCGGTGGATTCGTCGGTGAAGATCTCCAGGAGATGCCCCATGTTAAAGACCTGGTACATCTCCCGCCAGGTGGTTCCCGAAGCCCGCTGAATCAGTTCGAATAGGCGGGGAATCGGAAACAGATTGTCCTTGATGACGTGCCCCTGGTCCATGAATTTGAGGCACTTGGTCTGAGCACCGCCAGTGCAGTGGATCAATCCGGAGAGGTGATCGCGGTATTCCGCGAAGAGCTTCATCATCACTGGCAAATAGGTCCGCGTGGGACTCAGAACCAGCTTGCCGACGGTTATCCCGGTCACTTCATCCACCTCGGTCAGGCGATAAGGACCGGTATAAACGAGGTCAGTGGGGACTTCTGGATCGAAGGACTCCGGAAAGTGCTCGGCGTAGTTCCGGGAAAACAGGTCGTGGCGGGCACTGGTCAAGCCGTTGCTGCCCATACCGCCATTGTAAGCCGTTTCGTAATGGGCCTGGCCTGCACTCCCCAAGCCGACAATGACCTGGCCCGGTACGATGCGGTTGTCGATCACCTCGTGGCGGGGCATCCGGCAAAACACCGTCGAATCCACGATAATGGTCCGCACCAGGTCACCCACGTCAGCAGTTTCCCCGCCAGTAGAACGGATGTCCACCCCGTAATCCCGCAGGAGTTGCAGGAACTCCTCGGTGCCATCGATCAGAGCGGAGATCACTTCCCCGGGAATCCGATGCTTGTTCCGACCGACCGTGCTCGAAAGCAAAATGTTCTGAGTCGCACCGACACACATCAGGTCGTCGGTATTCATCACGATGGCATCTTGCGCGATGCCCGCCCAGACACTCAGCTCCCCGGTCTCCCGCCAGTACAGATAAGCGAGAGAAGACTTGGTTCCGGCACCGTCGGCGTGCATAATGTTGACCCAATTGGGGTCACCTCCCGCGAGATCAGGAGATATTTTGCAAAACGCATTCGGAAATTCGCCTTTGTCCAAGCGTTTGATCGCGGCGTGAACGTCCTCTTTGCCGTGGGAAACACCTCTGCCTGCATATCGGCCTTGGTCACTCATGGTCTCATATTAAAAGGCAAAAGGGCAAATACGTTCATATCTGCCCTTCGCTATCCTCAGGATGGAGTTTCAATTAGTTTTCCTTGGGCACGTAGTCGATGGAGAGAATCTGGAACTCCGTGCGGCGGTTCATCTGCTCTTCCTGGTCATTCTTTTCCGGGAAGTAGATGAGTTTTGACTCACCGAAGCCGAACCACTTGAGGCGATCCGGCGCGATGCCGTTCTCAATGAGGTAGGTGACCGCTTCGCGGGCGCGGTTTTCGGAAAGCGTCTTGTTGTAGTTCTCCGTACCGTTGGAGTCGGTATGGGAGCCCAACTGAATCGAGATGTTGCTGTTTTGCAGCAACAAACCAATGAGATTGTCGAGTTCTTCCAGGGAAGCATCCCGCAGATCAAACTTGTCGAAATCGTAGTAGATATTGTTCAAGATGATCGGCTTCTCGATAATGATTCGTTCCAGTTCAATGTTGATGTTGAGTTCCAGGTCGTTGACCCCCTTGGCACCTTTTGTGGAAAATTCTTCCTCATTGGCGAGGTATTCCGGGGCGTTGCCCAAGACTTTGTAGTCTTTTTCACACTCAACTTCGAAGTTGTATTCGGCGCTTTGATCGGTCTTGAAGGTATCGACCGGAATCAGATCGCCTTCAAAATCGATTTCGAATAGGATGACCGTCGCAAACTGCACCGGGAGCTGGGTCTTTTTATCCAGGACGAGACCGTGTACGGCAAACTGACAAGGATCTTCCTCTTTTTTCTTGGCCCAGTAGATGTCATCGCGACCGGTGCAACCCGGACGGTTCGAAGCAAAGTAAGTACTGCTGTCATCTTCGCTCCAGTAGCCGGAAATATCGTCGTAGGTGGAGTTGATCGGTGCCCCCATGTTCATCGGATCGCCCCAGGAACCCATGCCACCTTCGGTTTTGTACAAGTCAAATCCCCCGAAACCAACCTGGCCATTGGAAGAAAAGTAGAGCGTCTGACCATTACCGCTCAACATCGGAGAGATGTCATCGAAGGGCGTATTTACGCGGGCACCCAGGTTCTGAGCCTCCGACCATTTGTCCCCTTCCCAGGAAGCGTACCAAATGTCGAGGCGTCCGGAACCGCCATCGCGGTCCGATACGAAGAACATCATGTTGTCGTCGGCGGAAAGCATCGGGTGGACATCGTAGGTCGGCACTTTTTTGATTTTGCCCCGGCTATCCACGACCACTTCCTTGGAACCGCGCAGTTCTTCCACGACGCGTGGCTTGGCCCAGCGCTTCTTGCGGGGATCGTAAGTGGAGCGGTAAATCGAGCAACCGTAACCCAACTTGCCCTGGTTGCAAATCGAGAAGTACATCGTCTGTCCGTCCGCGGTAAAAGTGGGGTTTCCGTCGTTGTTTTTGGTATTGATCTTTTTGCCCATGTTTTCTGCCACGGCAAAAGTCGTATCGTCCTCGATCTTTGCGATCCACAGATCCGAGTAGCCTTCATTGTACCCTTCGAAAATCTCGTTGTTCTTCGATTCGGTACGACTGGAAGTAAACACGAGGTATTTTTCTTCTTCGTTTTGCGAGAGAATCGCCGGGAAGTTTTCCCCCATCGCCGTATTTAGGTCCAGGCAGCGGGTTCTCCACTCGGGATCTTTCTTGCGCTCTTCTTCCGCGAACTTACAGCCTTCAATTTCCAATTTTACACGACGGGCGTAATCGTCTTTTTCCCGCCACCGCTTGCGGAACTCCATTAACTTTTCAAGCGCATCATTTTGGCGGTCGAGTACCCGATAGGTCATCCCCAGCTCAAAGTAAACCGTATCGTTGCGGTTTTTGTCGATCTCGAGTGCGCTCTCGAAATAGCGGGCCGCGTCATCGTACTCCTGAATGAAGTAGCTCGCTTTTGCGGTCCTTACGGTGGCGACGTAATTCTCCGGATCTTTCTTGAGCACTTCGATATAAGCCTCTTTGGCCCGGGCGAAACGCTGAAGCCGGTACAGGTCGTCCGCGATCTCCATGATCTTTTCCGGGCTGCCCTTGAATTCCGTCTTGTCCTTGTTTTTGTCCTTGTTCCGTTGTCCCATTGAAGCCAGCGGACATACCAAGATGAGTGCCAGTGCCAATAGAATAGAACTATAAGCAAAACGGTTCGCTACCATAGATGATGTTTTAAATACCGAGGAATGATTCATCCCAGGTGGGTGTTCGTGTAAAATTTATCAACAAACTTAGGAAAATCCGGGTTTTCCTACAAACGCTAGAACAAGATAAGCCACAGGAAAAAATCCCCAACGAGGATAAATATGGCTGAAAGAACGAAGGATGCGATGGTCGACCGGCCTACCCCCCTGGCTCCCCCCGCTGTGGACAAACCTTTGTGACACCCAATTAATGAGATTAACATCCCGAATATCAGCGCCTTAACGAGTCCGCCCGTTAGATCCGGCAACTCCAAAAATGTCTTAATCGAAGCAAAAAAGGTCTGCCGGGTAATGTCCAGAAAATAGCGCGATACGAGGTAACAGCCGAGGATACCCACGAGGTTTGAAAACACCGTGAGGATGGGCATCATCAGACTCAAGGCCAAAAACCGCGGCAGTACGATGTACCGCACCGGATCCAGCGCCATGGTCCGCAAGGCATCTACCTGCTCGGTCACCCGCATCGTTCCGATTTCCGCCGTCATCGAAGCCCCGATTCGCCCCGCGATCACCAGCGCGGTCAGCACCGGTCCCATTTCCATCACGATCACCCGCGAGGCTTGTCCCCCCAAGACGTCGAGCGACACCATTCCGCGAAATTGGTAAGCACCCTGCCAGGCAATGATTGCTCCGGCAAAAAACCCCACCAGCAACACCAAAGGAATCGAATTGACCCCCACGTGGTCCATCTGGAACCACAAGCGACGCCGGTCCCGAATGGAATAGCGCAGATTCGCCGCCACTTGATAACCAAGATATCCAAATTCGCCGAGTTGATTCAGCATTTTCATTGTTCCCGGAAATTACAAAAAAATCGCGGCAAAGGTGACACCGGTACCCGCGGATTTCACCTTCGCGAAACCACGGGAAACCGCATCCTTTTGTCAACATTTCAAGGTAGAGGCAGTTTAAATTCGATTCGGTGATTGTGCGAGGCCATTTTCTCCTCCCATTACGCGATCAACTTTACGGTGAGCTTGGCGGGACGCAAAAATCTGGGTTAGCAAACTTCACAAATCAATTTTAAATCCCCTTCGAGGGGTCAATTCAAATATACAGACAATCCCCAACAATCGAGGGTTGCATGCCCCCAGCCCCGACTTCCCAAAAACAACGGCCAAGGGTAAAAAACGCCTCGGTGGAGCTTTTTACCGCAACAAGGTTACCCAGCCCACCTTGGTGTCTTTCAGGGGCACCCCAAGTGCGGACCAGAACTGGTACTCAAAAATGTAATAGTACACACCTTCCGGCATCGCCTGACCACCGCCCCCGCCGAGAGTGCCGTCCCAGGTGCCGCTCCGACCTTGGTAGACTTCTTTGCCCCAACGGTCAAATACCTGCAAGCGGTAATACTCCACTCCGGAGACCTGGAAAGGAATGAAATCGTCGTTGATGCCGTCGTTGTTCGGAGTAAATACATTTTGCACTTCAATCGAGCAGTCACGTACCCGGAAGGTCACCGCGTCGCACACTTCCTCGGTCAGGCCGCACCGGGAAGTGTCCCGGCCGCAAATCCGCAATTCGAATTCCTTGCCCGAATCGTAACAACTCGGCGCCCAGCACACCTCCAATATCAAGGGGTTGGTGCCGGAAGCAGTTATCGTCGCCGAATTTCCGTAGCGCCAAGGATCCCCAAATATCTCCGAAACCCCTTCCGCAGTCAGGGCCGCCGCATCCAGGTCCGGATCGGTAATTTCCACCCGGTAGCAGTACGGCTCACCGCGCGGCTCCACCTCGACTACCCCGCCGGAAGTCGGCAGCCCCCCGAGGAAGGTTTGGATCGTCGGGGGATTGTTAAATGGCTCCACCACCCGCACGTAGGTGGTATCGTAGACCCAGTTTGAAGGCCGACAGTCAAAGGTATCGCGCCCCACCAGGATGACCTGCAGGGTTTGGTCCAGGAAATCACAACCCGGAACGAAGCACACTTCCCCGGCCAGTAAAGTATCGGTGGAATCGGTGAGGGTGATGTCTACTTGTTGGAACGTGCGGTCCAGCGTCGCCAGCAGTTCGGTATAGGCTTCGATCACCAGGAAAGTATTGTCGCCGCTGTCGCGCAGGGTAAATTCATAACAGGCCGCACTGTCCGCGGCGATGATGATGGTGTCGCCATCGACTTCGTAGCCGGGCAGGAAACTGTGGGAGATGACCGGCGGGGGATTGATGATTTCATTGACGACGATGTAGACCGTGTCGCGGCTCTGGGCAAATTGCCCACAATCATTTTCCTGCACCCCCTCCAGAATGTAACGGAAAGTCCGGTTGATATTGTCACACGTCGGGTACCAACAAATCTCGACCAACAAGCTGTCTTGATCGTTAAGCACCAGGGCTGTGGGGAGTACGCCGCCAGTGGGCTGGCTATCGGTCGCTTCCAGCGTCGCATTCAGGTCCAGGTCCACCGCCGGAAATGTATCCTGGACCGTGACGAGAAAGCACAAGTCTTCGTGGACGTCAATGAACACCGTATCGTTGCTGAACAGATTGCCCGTCAGGTCGGGCGTGGTGACCGGGGGCGGATTGGGAATTCCCGGTACGGAGATGTAAACCGTGTCCCAATCGCGGTTATTGGGCGGGCAAGCATTGTCCATTACCCCCCGCAATATCACCCGGTAGAGCTTCTCCACGTTGTCACAGCCGGGGGTCCAGCAAAATTCCAGGGGGATGCTGTCCTGGAAGCTCAAATCGGGCGCGATGTTCATCGTGATGCCGGTGGGGGTCGAATTTCCGATCTCCTCCACTACATAAGAAAAGCTGGGCGGCACGCCGGTATTCGCCGTATCGGCGACCCACATGGTCCAGCAATCGGTCGAATCAAATTCGATTACCAGGGTGTCCGGCCCCGCAGGATTGTTGAGGGGCAACTGGTGTCCCACTACAGGGACCACATTGACGGGTGGCTCGATCCGGATAAACACTGTGTCGTAAGCCGGATTGTAAATGGGGCAGTTGCTTTGGTCCCAGGCCTGAATGACCAGTTCCACGGTAGAATTCGCGAAGTCACAGGTCGAATTCCAGCAGACATCCAGCGTGAGGGGGCTGGTGCCGGTTTGGGTGACCGAGGGAGGATTGGGACCGGAAAAGATGGCCGAAACCGGGGTCGCGATGATGGGGTTGTTGTTCGTATCCCGGACTTCTACCGTGTAGCAAGAAGTATCAATGGCACTGAGGATGATGGTGTCGCCCACAACGATATCGCCCGGCTGGAAGATGTGCGAAATCACCGGCGGATCGTTTTGCGGCAGGCAGGGAACCACGTGGATTTGGACGTCGCGCTTGTTTTCCGACAACAGGACGCCGTCCCGGTACTCAAATACGGAAATGGCTACCACGTAGACGCCAGTATTGGGGGCACGCACCCGGAGCAGGCCCGTCTGCGGATCAATCGATGCAGATTGCGGCCCAAAAGGTCCGGCCGGACTAAAGGAAGGACTGGAATAAATCACGGATCGGTAGGGCGGCGGGCCCATGGGATTGGCGATGGAGACCACCGGATCGTTGGAACCGGGCTGGGCATTGCCCGCCCCAAAGCCTTGAAAATTGAGCCCGTCAAACGGGCGGCTCATCGAGTAGACCAGCGAATCCCCGTCGACGTCGGTCGCGCTGTGGTCAAACACGAACTCCTCATCGACACAAATAAAAATCGGAATTGTGTTGTTGAAGGTGGGCATGTTGTTGCACACCGCCTCGTCCGGTCCCGGAATGTGGTTCACAAAAGTGACCCCTTGGTCACCGGGGTTGAACAAGTTGTCGATGTTGAAATTCCGACAACAGCGCGCCCAGCCGACGTCGTAACCGCCGGGAATCGGAGGCAGAGTTACCGTTCCAGAATACAGCCCCTCTTCCACACAGAGGGGATAAATGGTGCCGGTGCATTGGCTCCAGGTTGGGGCCGGGATGTTTGATGGGGGCTGCAAGATGAAGTCCACCACGCGGACCTGCGAGGGGTCATTGGACTGGAAGATGAAAATGGAAATGGTGGGATCGTATTCGGCTTGCCCGTTCAGGCAATCGCGGTAGAGCTTGAGGTTGATGCGGTAGCGATTGGTCTGGGCGCTGAGGCACTCGTACCACATCTCCGCTCCGACGATGTGGGTGGCCTCAACCCGGATCGCCGCCAGCAGAAATACCGCACTGAACAGCAACGCTTTGGTGGTACGCAAGGCAATGGTCGTCTTTGAATTAGTCCCCATAAATCGCTCCGCAAATGAAAATGAAAATTACGGAAGGTAGGGGGATAATTCAATGTAGGGCGGCGGGGCAAATTTTTTGCCCTGGGGGGGTAGACGGAGCTTAATGGTCAGGGGGTAAGCTCTGCAGCGCCGATTCCTTGCATTTATTCCGCTGCCGAAATGACCGCCTGGCGCTCGGCCACCAAGAACCGGCGCAAGGCAGTGTAGGCTTCATTGACAATAATTTTACCGATCTGAGCTTGAAAGATGTCCAGTATTCGGTTGTCGTACTCTTGCTTGTTCTGATCCCGCTGATAGGAGTACTTGGAACGCAAGATGTCGTTTTTCAAATCGGTGATCACCTTGGCCCGCAGCTTTACCAAATCATCGCGGTTCAAATTGCACTTGGCAATCGTGTGCTTCAGGCGTTCATTTTCTGAGGTTATCTGACCGAATCGAGTAAAGCTTAAATTCTCGTTGAAAAACGATTGTGCCTCGCGCTCTGGGTTCGCGATTTTCGGCTGCTCCATTTCTTTTGCGACCATTTTCTCAGGATCGTTGACTACCTGGCCCCAGGATACGCGAAATCTGTTTCAGCGTTGGCGGTCCTATCCCAGTGACATAAAATGTAAAATAACCGAAATATTCCTAAATGGATCCAACTGAATCAAAAACACGGCGATTTTTCTTTTCCGTTTTTCGGAAAGTTCGTTTACCATAACCAAAAAAGCGGCCCCTCACGGAGCCGCTTTCTTACTTTTGTGCGCCTTGCGGCGAGGGACTGCGCTTAGAAGCGATCCAGATTCATCACTTTCACCCAAGCGGCGACGAAGTCGTTCACAAACTTCTTTTTCGCATCGTCGGTGGCGTAGACTTCGGCGATGGCGCGCAATTCAGAATTCGAGCCAAACACCAAGTCCGCCCGCGTCCCGGTCCACTGGGGGGCACCGGTGCTGCGATCCCGACCTTCAAAAATTTCCTTTGTATCGTCCACCGGCGTCCAAACGGTACGTGGCGTGAGCAGATTCACAAAGAAGTCGTTGCTGAGGGTTTCCACGTTTTCGGTGAAGACGCCATGCTGCGAACCGTCGTAATTGGTACCGAGTACCCGCATACCACCGACCAGCACCGTCATTTCTGGAGCGGTCAGGGTGAGCAACTGCGCCTTGTCGACCAACAGTTCTTCAGTGCGCACCGGATGCTCTTTGCGGTAGTTCCGGAAGCCGTCGGCGACGGGCTCCAGGTGACCGAAGGATTCCACGTCCGTTTGCGCCTGCGAGGCATCGCCCCGACCCGGGGTGAAGGGCACCGTGATTTCGTGACCCCCATTCCGGGCGGCTTGCTCTACGCCGGCCGCACCGCCGAGGACGATCATATCCGCCATCGAGACCTGCTTGTCGCCGGCCTGTGCCGCGTTGAATTCGGAGCGGATGGCTTCCAGTACGCCGAGTACGCGACTGAGCTGTTCTGGCTGATTGACATCCCAAGAGTTTTGCGGAGCGAGGCGCACGCGGCCCCCGTTGGTACCTCCGCGCTTGTCCGAGTTCCGGAAGCTGTAGGCCGAGGCCCAAGCCGTCGAAACCAGTTCGGAGACCGTCAGGCCCGCCGCCAGTACGCGGTTCTTCAACTCGGATACGTCGGTGTCGTTGATCATTTCGTGGGTCACGGCGGGAACCGGATCCTGCCAGATCAAATCTTCGGCGGGTACTTCCGGTCCCAGGTAGCGGTTCTTGGGCCCCATGTCGCGGTGGGTGAGCTTGAACCAAGCGCGGGCAAATGCGTCGGCAAACTCATCCGGGTTTTCGAGGAAGCGGCGGGAGATTTTTTCGTAAGCCGGATCCATGCGCAGCGCGAGGTCAGTTGTGAGCATGAAAGGGGCGTGGTTTTTGCCGGCAATGTGGGCGTCCGGAACGGTTCCTGCACCCGCATCAAACTTGGGCTTCCACTGGTGGGCGCCGGCTGGACTCGTGGTCAACTCCCACTCGTACTTGAACAGATTTTCAAAATACTGATTGCTCCACTGGGTCGGCGTCGAAGTCCAGGCACCCTCCAGGCCGCTGGTAATCGTGTTGGGTCCGTGCCCCGAACCAAAGGAGTTTTGCCAGCCCATGCCCTGCTGCTCAATGCCAGCACCCGCGGGCTCGCGGCCGACATGCTGGTCGGGATCGGCGGCGCCGTGGGTCTTCCCGAAGGTGTGACCACCGGCGATCAAGGCAACCGTCTCTTCATCGTTCATGGCCATCCGGCCAAACGTTTCGCGAATGTCGCGGGCGGAAGCAATCGGGTCGGGATGGCCATTCGGCCCTTCCGGATTGACGTAGATCAAACCCATTTGTACCGCACCGAGCGGCGCTTCCAGTTCGCGGTCCTCCGTGTAACGCTTATCCCCGAGCCAGTCGGTTTCCGGGCCCCAGTAGACATCCTCTTCGGCTTCCCAGACGTCGGCGCGACCGCCACCAAATCCAAAGGTTTTGAAGCCCATCGATTCCATCGCGACATTGCCGGTGATGATCATCAGGTCCGCCCAGGAGATTTTGCGACCATACTTCTGCTTGATTGGCCAGAGCAGCATTCGCGCCTTGTCCAGGTTGGTGTTGTCCGGCCAGCTATTCAGCGGAGCGAAACGCTGCATGCCGGCTCCGCCACCGCCACGGCCGTCGTGGATGCGGTAAGTACCGGCACTGTGCCAGGTCATCCGCACGAAAAAAGGACCGTAGTGTCCCCAGTCGGCCGGCCACCAATCTTGCGAGTCGGTCATCAGATCGACCAAGTCTTTTTTCAGAGCGGCGTAGTCCAGCGTTTTGAATTCTTCGGCGTAGTCAAACCCTTCTTCCATCGGGTCAGACAGACTTGAGTGCTGACGCAAGATGTTCAGCCGGAGTTGATCGGGCCACCAGTCGCGGTTAGTCATGCCCATACCCGCGCCATTGTATAGCTTGCCCCCTAGATAGGGACATTTCGCTAAACGATCCGCTTTGGCTTCGTTGTTGCTGTTGTTTTCAGGATACATAAGAAAATTTAGTTTTTGGCAATTCCGAAATGAGAAAATGATTAAAGTTCAACTATTATAAATAAGAGCAATGTTCCGCTAATTGTTTCACGATTCAACCTCGGAAACCGGCTCCTAAAGGCGTAAATGCAGTATTGGTTTTCCAGACGATGGGTTCAACTTCTTTTGTGAATGGATCCGCCAGAAAATGGTTCTTTCCTATTTGCCTATCAAATATGTAATAGTTTGCGATATTTATCAAATAGATAATTTCACCAGCAATATTTAAAATATAAATATGACCCTGCAACAACTGCAATATGTGGTGGCTTTGGACACCCACCGGCATTTTGTCCGGGCCTCCGAGAGTTGCCATGTTTCGCAACCTACCTTGACGATTCAGGTCAAAAAGTTGGAAGAGCAGATGTCTACCATCTTGTTTGATCGCAGTCAGCAACCCTTGGTCCCAACCCCCATTGGGTCAGAATTCATCAAGAAAGCGCGGCGCATCTTGCGGGAAATCGAAGAGCTCAAGGAGTTGGTAAATGACGAACGGGACCGGATCGACGGCGAATTTCGGTTGGGAATCATCCCGACACTGGCGCCGAACCTGTTGCCCCTGTTTGTGGGGGACTTTCTGGAAAAGCACCCCGACACCCGGCTGGTCATCGAGGAACTGCAAAGTGAGCGGATCATGGAAAAACTGGAGCAAAAGCAACTGGATCTCGGGCTGCTGGCAACCCCCCTGAATGAGCCCAACATCCGGGAGATTCCGCTGTTCTATGAACCCTTTTTGATTTTTGCGAATACCGATCAGCCGATCCTGGAAAAGAGCCCGATCCACAGCTCTGACCTGCAACCGGAAGGGCTGTGGCTCATGCGCCAGGGACACTGCCTCCGAAACCAAACGCTGAACGTTTGTCAATTTGACTTATCGAAAAATCCCGGCAACTTAATCATGGAAGGGGGCAGCATCGAAACGCTGAAGCGCATGGTACAGAGCGTATCGGGTTACACGTTGATTCCCGAATTGTCCTTTGACGCCGATGCTGACGCCGGACACGTAGTGCGTTTTGAGGATCCTCAACCGGTCCGCGAGGTCAGCATCGTCGTCCACAAACACTTTACCAAGGAAAGGCTGCTCACCGAACTGCGGCGCTCCATCCTGGCCCATACCCCCGAATCCTTTAAAAAAAACACACGGTTTGTCACGGTAAAGTGGCGGTAAGGTTGCCGTGATTTATTTGCCCGAAACCCCAACCCTCACCCGGATAAAAAATCAACCCGATGAATTCGGCCCAACGGCCCTTCGACAAAAGTACCCGCTCCGGCTTAAAGATCCGAAACCTGAAAAAAGGGGGTGATCATCCAGGGCGACATTGCCGGAGCCGTGGGCGGCATCGTGGATGAGGTCGATCCTTCCACCTTGGATGCCCACTATCCGCCGGCCTCCGACAGCACAAATTCAATCGGATGGACGGGCTGGTGACCTTCATCTCTGCTTTTTACGTCTGGAAGGGGGACCACCGCGCAATTTTCCTCGCGTCGATCACCGGCGGGCGGGCCGATCTGGGTCCCTTTCTCTTCATGGATCTGGGCGGCCACGTGAATTTTGTCCTTGGCACGGGGATGACGCTGGTGCCTGCGGCTGCGATCATTCTGAGTTTTGTCCCCTGCTTCCCGGCGCGGAAAACGGCGACCGGCTGACCTGAGGGGCCTGCCCGTGCGCACCGTCAAGCTTCGAGGAACTTCAGGACTTCATCGAGGACGATTTCGCTGCGCAAAATCCGAAAATGCCCGGTGCCAGTAACGGGGACAAAGCGGCAGACTTCCCAGTTCCTATGCACATTGCGGGAGCGCTCAATGGGGATTACCTTGTCGTTTTCGTCGTGGATGATGAGGGCTTGATTGACTTTGATGCTCCGGACAAAATCGCTGACATTCATCCGCTCGATTTCTTCTCCGGTCTCTTTTTCCAAGCGCTGGATCAGCCGGTTTTTCACTTTTTCCGATATGCCCACTGCCGCCGCGACGTCATCAATGCGCTCCTGAAACCGGTCCGGCGTGGTGAGCAGCGCGTACTTGTGGACCCCTAAATCAGGGTTGCGGTACAGCGCATAAGTGGTCGCGACTCCGCCGAAGGAATGGCTCACAATGTTGGGAGCGCGGTACTTGCGGATCAACTCAGCAACCAAATCGGTGAAGGCAAATTGACTGGTCTTCCCGCGGCTGCTGTAGCCGTGCGAAGGACCATCAAAGGCGTAGATCTTATATCCGGCGGCGAGCAGGCACTCAACGAGGTCGGCAAAGTTGCCTGCCTGCCCTTCCCAGCCGTGTACGAGCAGCACTTCTTTGTCCCCTTCACCCCATTCGTACAAGCGAATGCGGAAACCTTGAAAATCCAGCCAAGATTTGCGGGCCTTGTCCAGGGTCAAGTCTTCATGGGGCCGGAGTTTTCGGATTTGGGGATCAGTAACTTGCCGGTAGGCCAGCGAGACCACCAGATTGGGAGCGATGCGGGAAAGGCCCGCGATGAGCGACCGGTTCATAATGGGTGTATTTTCTGTCCGTTCAGCGGCTCGGGGGCGTTTCCCGATCATCCCGCGATTTTACCGGGACGATTTCACCAAATTATTTTAAATCTTCCGGGACGATGGATGTCGGGACAGTTTTGGGGGCAAATATACGGTGCGGGGGATTTTCGCCGCGCGTCCCTTGGGTTTTCCCCTGAGAAAATTGCCGGGGCAGATTTTTTCGCAAAAGAATGTGCTCGGCAATGGCCCGCACTGCGTTTTCCAGGTTTGCGGAAAGGTAAGGGGAAATTTCAACGCAGCAAGTTGAAAATTGTCAAACCACTCGGTGCCGCTCTTCCGGTCGCAGCAGCCATTGGAAAGCTTGCCGGCGTTCGTAGATGACGCGCGGATCGAGATTGGCCGGGGGCGCCGTCTTCTGCACGTAGGCATCGGTGCAGGCCCACTCCAACCGCAAGGTCAGGTCCGCCTGCTCCAAGATCTCTTCCAAGGGACGAAACTGCGCGCGCGCGCCAATTTTCGCCCGGGTAACCGCTTCGGCAAAGAATTTCCAGACCCGCTCGTCGTCGTAGGGGCCGCCTGAGCCATCTTGACCGGGGTAAGGCAGTTCCGCAAAGCAGTTCAGCGCCCAAAGCAAGGCCTCCGCCTTCGCAATCCGAAAGGCCAAAAACCAGGGCCATTCCGCTTGTGGATCGCGCGGCTCCGGAGGAAAGACAAACTCGGCTTCGGTGGAACTCAGCATATCCCGCTGCACCCCAAATTGCCGCATGAGCCGGGCAGCGAGGTCGTCTTTTTGCGTGCGGCCGAGCGCAGCGACAACGTAGGCAGCCAGAGCGCGATCCAGAACCACCTCCGAAGCGGGCAGGCGGACGCTATCAGCGGTGGATTCGGGCGGCAGATAAGGATTGACCGGGATGTCCAACTCTTTTAAGAATGCCTCATTGCGGATTTGCCGCGCCTGGGCGGCCGGATCATCCGCCGGGGAATGTTCGGGAAAATCCCCGTTGACCTTGAGGTCCTCGACGCGGGTGCGGCCTTTGAAATCGAGAATCACGTGGCCTTTTTCGTTCAGGAGTTGGTTGCCGTCCCAGAAGACCAACCCTTCGAGGGCCTTTGCCGCACCAAAAATGGCTTCTTCCCAGTCGCGGATTGCGCGGTCACTGACCGCTTCGATCCCCAATTGCAGTCGGTCAATCGTGTAAATCAGTTTGCGGCGGATCGGTTCATTTTCCGCAGGAATGCTGGAAAATACGTGCCGCATCTGCAAAATCCGCTCTTCCAATGCTCCATCCGCCCGTTCGAGGGACAGCGGAGTCAGGGTGACCTGAGATTTCCGGAGAAATCGGCGCGCTTTGACCGTCAGCTCCGTCCACTTGTCCGGTTCGCCTTTGAGTTCGATGGCATTTTCCCCAAATCGTTCCTGCAATCGCTCGTAAACCGCTCGGAGATCTTGGTTTTCGCTGAAAATCGTGCAGGTCTTCATCGCCCTTCGTGGATCAGGCTGTCCGCGCCCTCTACGGAGAGCAATGAGTCGAGGGATACGGTCGCCTCGTCCGTGGAATCTTGGGGATCGCCGGCTTCCTCTTCGTCCTCGATTCGATTGCTTTGGTTATCGTAAACTGGGATCAGGCTGTCGGTTTTGGGGTAAAACTGCCCGTAGAAATTATCGGATTCGGGACCTTCGATGCCCACTGCGGCGCTGAGTAGCGTGTCATCTTCCATTTCCAAAGAAATGTAGTAATCGTGCTGTCCGTCGGCGTTCCATTTGTGGTGGACAAACGGAAACACCATCGAGTCGTATTCCAGTACCAGGTAATTGGGATCGCCCACGCGGGGAAATTCCGGGACAAAAGCCGTATCATAAAGCACTTCTGTGTACTCAATCGGCGCCATGATCCGACCTGAATCATCCTGGACAAAAGGCTGCGCGAGGTACATGCGAAACTTCGACTGATCCAGGGGCTTATCGACTTCCAGATAGAAATGGGTAGCGTCAAACCAGCCGGCTTCTCGGTTCACGCCCCGGATCACCACCCCCAGAAGCGCGACCGCTCCCCCAAACAATAACAATTGAAAAAATCCTTTCATCGTTGCTGTATTTGCCTATCGTTTGAATTCCTTTCCCGCCTTGTCCACGAAAAATTCCTCTCCGGTCTGAGCGTCGGTGACCCAGGCTCCCCACTCCTCCATGAACAAATACTCGCCCGCCGGGGCGTATTTCAACGGTACGACAACTTCACCGCTGGGGTTGATAAATCCGTACAGGCTGTCTTTGCCCACCCAAGCGACCCCTTGGGAAAATGGACACACGTGGTCGTACGCCGGCGCAATGACGATTTTGCCCGTGGCATCCGCATAGCCGTACTGATTGCCCTGGCGCAGCACCACCCGCCCGTCGGAGAAATCGTCCGACAATTCGTAGGAAGATTTCCCGGTTTGCCGGCCCTGCCGGTCGTAAATGTACCAAGTATTGTACTCGTCTTCCAAGCCTTCCAAATAGAGTTCCACCGGATCAAATGCCTTGCAGACGATATATTCCCCACGAAACTGGCCGGAGATCGCACCAAATTCAAACGGAATCACCGCCTCCCCCCATTTGTTGATCACGCCCCAGCGTTCATTTCCCGTGGAATCTTCCTTCACCGCTACCGCCAGCCCGTCGGTAAAGGGGAAAATTGTCTCGTAGGCAAACGGAATGACCTCGTTTCCCTGCTGGTCCAATACGCCCCATTTGCCTTCCACCGAATTGCCGAGGCGAGCCGGTGCTACGCCGTCAGAAAACCGGTGGAAAGCATCGTATTTGCAGGGCACAACTTGCCGACCGTTTTTGTCCAAAAATCCGATCTTGCCTGCCTCGACCACCGGGATGCGGCCCTCACTACAGGTGTAGGAAAATGCGCCCTGGTAGATCTGCCGCGTGACGCGCTTGCCCGTGTGGTTGACCAGGACGTAGCCGGAATCCGTCTTGATGGTCATCACGCCACAGGCACTGCGGGTAATCCGCTCAAACCGGGGCGGAATGATCGCGCGGCCCCGTTTGTCGATGACCCCAAACACACCGCCCTTGCGGACGATGGCCAGGTTTTCGAAGAAAGGGTCCACGTAGTCGTAGTCCGCTTCGATGACCAAATTCAAATTGGCGTCGGCAAAGCCCCACTTATTTCCCGACCGGAAAGGAGTGAGGCGGATGTCGGCGGTTTGGTCCAGTTCTTCCTGGGAAATGAGCACCTGCGTAGTGTCGATTCCGGTGAGGGGATCGACGCTCGAAGCCGTGGGCACGGCGGATTCCCCCCCGCAAGCGGCAAACGCGGCCGAGCACAAGATGATCCCAAGTATGGCGGGCAACTTTTGCATTGGGAGAAAATTACGGGATTTGCCTTTCACGGCCAACGCCGAGGCGCAGGTTGCGGCGATTTTCTGTAGCTTTAGGTATGAATGAAGTGTTTGTGGCCTTGCGAGCGCGCATGAGAAAAGGGGCAATTCGCAATTTTTCCCGCCAGGCGGGGCAATTTGTGGCCTCAATCGGCAGCCTTCGTTTGTGCGGAACAATGGTCCTGCTGCTGGGGTTGCTTTGCTGTGCGCCGCGGGTGCGCGCTCAGTACACCCTCGACGAGCTTTCGGTCAATGCCGGAGGTGGTCTGGCGCTGTTCCATACCGCGGCAGATGCCGGCCCCTTGCTCGGACCCGGAGTCCACGCCAGCTTTGTCTACGGACACTACGTCTGCGGAAAGGCCTACGGGTTTCACCTGGAAGGCGGGTTTGCCAGCTTTATGCCCACCGATTCCGATGCCAGCAATCTGTTCCAAAATCTCCCCCAAAGCCGCATTGCGGTGGCCACGGTCAATGCCAGCCTGGGCGCCTACGCGAAGATTCGCCCGCGGGATTACCACCGGCCGCGCGAAGTGGCTCTGTTGGTCGGCCCAAAAGTCTTGCTGCCTTTTCTGAGCAATTACAACGTCAGTGACAGCGAACTCAATGGCCCCTTGCGGGACATCGCCTCGGTCAGTGCGGTCCAGGTCGGTGGACACCTCGCGGTACAAATTCGGCGACCGGCCCCGGAAAAGAAGTCCTGGTTCATCGAACCGGGGCTGGATTATTACTTTACCCCCGCCTTCGATGCGACGCCGGCGGCGAATGTCCGCAACTTTTATGCGTATTTGAGTTTTGGGTTTGCATTTTGGGACAAGCGGGGCTGAGTTTACTCCCCGATAGTGCCCACTCATCACTTTTCCTCCGGAATTGCCGATGCGCTACCCGCAGCCGCTTTATTCAGGCCAACGATTTCCCCAAAACGCGCGGAAAGCGCCGTTGCAAGACGCTGGAATATAGCATTGTTACCGGACGCAAATGGGCCCGAGAAACCAAAAATATAGTATCCGATAATTGTTAACTTTGGCGACGATGAAAGTATCCCAATTGATCGCCACTACGCGTCGGGAGAGTCCCGCGCAAACCGATATTCAATCTTATGCGCTGCTGGAGCGGGCCGGATATATCCGGCAACTGTCTTCGGGCATCTTTAACTATCTCAACCTGGGCTGGCGCAGCCTGCGCAAGATCGAACAGATTCTCCGCGAGGAGATGGACCGCATCGGCGGGACGGAGCTGTGCATGCCGGTAGTCCATCCGGCGGAAATTTGGAAGAAAACCGGCCGTTACGATGCAATTGACGACAGCTTGGTCCGCTTTGATGACCGGAAAAAAAGCCCCCACGTGCTTGCCATGACCCACGAGGAGGTCGTCGCGCTGCTGGCCCAGCAGGAAATCACTTCGTACAAGCAATTGCCGCTGCTGGTCTACCACCTGCAGACCAAGTTCCGGGACGAACTGCGGCCCCGTGCCGGTCTGATTCGGGTGCGGGAGTTCGTCATGAAGGATTCCTACTCGCTGGATACCGATTGGGAAGGGCTGCAAAAACAGTACGAAGCACATTACACGGCCTATTACCGGATGTTTGCGCGGATGGGGCTGCCGACGGTGGCGATCCTCAGCGATGTGGGTATGATGGGCGGCAAGATGGCCCACGAATTCATGTACGTCACGCCGATTGGGGAGGACACGATTTTCATCTGCGACAGTTCAGGCTACAAGGCCAACAAGGAAATCGCGACGTTCACGAAAGTCTACAGCACGCCTACTGAGGCGCCCATGGAAAGAGTGGCGACACCCGATGCCAGCACGATCGCGGACCTCGCCCAGTTCCTCGGTATGGAAGAAAATCAACTGGGAAAAATGGTTTTTCTCATGGGCCGCATGCCTGGTGAGGAAAATATGAAGCTCATCGCCACGGTGGTGCGGGGCGACCTGGAAATGAATCAGCAAAAGCTGGCGGGCCTGATTAAAGCTACCGACCTGCGTCCGGCCAGCGAGGCTGAAATCGCCGCGGCGGGCGGTTATGCGGGCTATGCTTCCACCATCGGCATGGACCCGGAAAAGGTCGTCGTGGTCGCGGATGATATCATCGCAAAGGGCGGCGGCTTTGTCCTCGGGGCCAATGAAAAAGACTATCACCTGCGCAACGTGCAATACGGCCGAGATTACACGGCGAATTTTGTCGGGGACATCGTTTCCGCCTACGAAGGTGCTCCTTGCCCGCTGAGTCAGGCTCCGCTCAAAGCGGTGCGCGGCATCGAAGTCGGCAACATCTTCCAGTTGGGCACCAAATATTCGGAGGGCCTCGACGCAAAATTTATGAACGTAAACGGAAAGCCCGAACCCATCATCATGGGGTCTTACGGCATCGGGGTGGGCCGGGCCCTGGCCTGCATCGCCGAGCAGTTCAACGACAAGGATGGTCTCCGGTTGCCGATTTCGGTGGCCCCGTTCCACGTGAACATTGTCCTCATCCCGGACAACGAGGAAGTGATCCTCGCCGCGGAAAAACTTTACGCCGATCTACAAACGATTGGAATCGAGGTCCTGTTCGATGATCGTCCGAAAAAGGTCGCTGGCCCCGGGGTCAAATTCAAAGATGCGGATCTGCGGGGTATTCCGGTGCGGGTGACGGTTTCGCGGCGCTCCCTGGACAAAGGCGGCGTCGAGCTCAAGCAGCGCGGCGAGGAAGGCTTTGGCACCATCGTAGCCCTGGACCAAGCGGTCGACCAGATCAAGGCTGTGGTCGATGCCCTGTTTGCCGAAATCGATTCCTTCGTCGCGGCACAACCGACCTGGGAAAGCGAGAAGGAACTTTGGTACTGAGGCCCGAGGGCCGGGCGTAAATGGCGTTCGGTAGCCGGTGGTACGGGTCGCCCCGGATCGGGATAACCCCTCCGGACATCCACTTTTCGTAACTTTGTGGGGTGAAACGCCACT
>JBCCQH010000116.1:0-23175 GCA_039024435.1 Bacteroidota bacterium | reverse complement strand
GTACACCCGAAAAAGTGCGGCCCAAAACAATCAGAAATTAGAAATCAGTCAATCAGAAATCAAAATGGGAAATTGGCATCCTCGTCTTCGTTCATCTTTGAGGGGCGGATGATCGTGTTTTGATTGCCGACGGAATTGGCGTTTTCACCGGGATTGAGGCCCATCGCGGCCAGATTTTGTTCGGTGCGGTAATCGGTAAGGTTGGCAAACTTGGCAAACTTGTTGATGAACTGCAGTTTGACTTCGCCGACCGGGCCGGAACGTTGCTTGGCGATGATGACTTCGGCCACGCCCTGGGTACTCGTCCCGTCCTCGTAAGTGGTCAGCCCGTAGTATTCGGGGCGGTAGAGGAACATGACCATGTCCGCATCCTGCTCGATCGAGCCGGATTCCCGCAAGTCGGACAGCATCGGCTTTTTGTCGCCGCCCCGCGTCTCGACCGCCCGGCTCAACTGGGAAAGGGCGATGATCGGGACACTGAGTTCTTTCGCCAGTTCTTTGAGGGACCGGGAAATGCCGGCGATTTCCTGTTCACGGTTGCCGCCTTTGGAAACGTTGCCGGTCATGAGTTGCAGGTAATCGATTACGATGAGACCGATGTTTTTTTCCGCTTTGAGTCGGCGGCCTTTGGCGCGGAGGTCCATGATGGAGAGGGCTGGCGTATCGTCAATGTAAAGGGGGGCTTTGCTCAAGTTGCCGATCCGGTTGTTGAGTTGCTCCCATTCGTAGCGTTCCAGGCGACCGGTCCGGACCTTTTGTGCATCCACTTCGGCTTCGGCACAAAGTAAGCGTTGCACCAACTGTGTGGCGTCCATTTCCAGAGAGAAAAAAGCCACCGGAACCCCGTGCTGCACCGCCGCGTTGCGGGCGGCCGTCAGGGTAAATGCGGTTTTGCCCATGGCCGGTCGGGCGGCGACGATCACCAAGTCGGCGGGGTGAAACCCCGAAGTCATCTGATCCAGGTTATTGAAGCCGGTTGCGACCCCCGTGACCCCATCGCCTTTGGCTTCCATGCTTTCCAGCTTCTTGAGGGTGGAGACCACCAAGTCGGACATGGCCTGGTAGTTGCGCCGCAGGTTGGTTTCCGAGAGGGAGAACAAATCTTGCTCGGTTTTGTCGAGGAGATCAAAGACGTCGGTTGTCTCGTCGTAAGCGGACTGAACCATGCCATCGCCGATCTTGATCATCTCCCGCATCAGGTACTTCTGGGCGATCACCCGGGCGTGGTACTCAATGTTGGCCGCCGAAGCAACCTTCGAGGTCAATTCGGTTAAGTAATACACGCCACCGGCGGCTTCGAGCTGGTCCTGTTGGGAAAGAAAGTTTTTCACCGTCAGGATATCAATCGGCTCGGAGTTTTGGAACAATTGGGTAGCCGCTTCAAATACGTATTTGTGGGATTCTTTGTAGAACATCTCCGCGCGGACGACGTCCACAATCTTGTTCAGCGCGTTTTTTTCCAAGAGCAATGCACCAAGAACGGCTTGTTCCATTTCGACCGCCTGAGGAGGGATGCGTCCCGCGCGCGGCGCAGCGGAATACGGCTTATTCCGATTTGAATATTTTTCTTTGGAGGAAGCAAAACTTACCCCTTCTGGTTTATAGTTATCACTCATCATAAGCCTCCGCAGTCAATCGTTTTGTGCAGTTGGTTGGTAAAAGTACGCATAACTTTTTTCACTTCTTTTTCCACAAGTTGTACACGCGGACTTAGGGATATGCTGTAAGTCCTTCATAATTAACGTACGAGGATTCTCTCCACAGCCAATGTGGATTGTTATCCACATTTGTTGATATTACTGGGTGCGATTCCGAACGAAGAAGGGCGATTTCGGCGGCGTTTTTCCATCGTTGTGTAAAAAATAAAATTCTGGTGGATAGGCCTTGGTTGGGCTGTGGATATCGCTGGACGCGTTTGGGTTCCGGCGATTCCCGACGGGCGAGCGCACGTGCGGTTGTTAGTTTCCTCCCGAAACCGTAAATTAATGTAGAGAATCCAAAAGGCTGAAATTTTACCATTCGACTCTATTTTGTCTTTTCGCTTAAATTTATTTCTCCTGACTTGCCTGCTTTTCCTGCCGATGGCGGCTTTTTTCTCTGCCTGCGAGGATGACGTGGAAACTACGCCACCGTCATTATCGATCAATTTACCCCGGGACAACCAGCAGTTGACCGCCGGTGATGAACTGATCATTCAGGGGCGGGCCAGTGACGAGAGTGGACTCGGAGAATTGGTGGTGACCGTGTTTCGGCCCGCGTCGCCGCCGGTATTTGAGCGCAGTGAAGTCTTTAGTCTGTCGGACAAGTCCCAAGACTTTGAATTTCGCTTGCCCGTGAGCAGTCGCTACGCCGAGACCGGTGAGTATCTACTGCAAATATCCGCGCTGGACATCCACGGAAATGGAACTACGGCGGAAATTCCCCTCCTGATTGACGAACTGCCCTGGGAATTGCAGCGACCGATGTGGGTCGGGGAGGATGGGAGCGGCAATGCTACGCTGCATTACCGTGATACCTTGGGGCAATTGCAGACCGGCCCGATGCTCGGCAACCAACTGGCCGACGTGAAGGTTGACAACCGTTTCCGCCAATTGATCGCTGCGGAGAGCACCACCGGCAATGCACAGGTTTGGTCGTTGAATGACCTCGCGCCACTCTACACAATTGATCTCCCGACCGGGGTGGTGCAGGAAAACATCACGGGTGTTTCCGTAGACCAAGACCAGATCTACCTCGGATCGAGTGTGCCGCCTTACCTGTCGGTGTACCTGACCGATGGAGATCGAAGTGGCGCGTGGAGCAGCTTGCCCTATCCGGTGAAGGCGGTACTGGCTGGTGAAAGCCAACTTTGGCTATCGGTGGAAGGTCAGGTCGGCACGCCCACCAAGGTCGACCACTACGATCCGGGCACGGAGCAACTGCAAGCGACTTACATTACCGATTGGCGGACGGACTACCTTCTGGAACTGGACGGTGACCGCTTGGTGGTGGCGGGAAATGAAAACCGGGCGGGACGACTGCGGATTCTGGAGGCCAATAGCCTGCAAGCGGGATCGGAACTGGACCTGACGGATGAAATTATCGGGTTGGCGGGGCAGGGCAATGACAGCTATGTGCTCACCAACCTGGGCGCTTACCAACTGAATCCCACCAACGGCAATTTACTTGGGCCGGTGGTGGCCGGCGATTACACCGCCATCGGCTGGGAGCGGGAGTTTCGCCAGCTTTACCTCGGCAAAGAGAACACCGTCGAGGTCTACGATGCCAACGGAAATGCCATCGCTACGTATACCGGAGGGTATGGCAAAATATCTTGGTTTATTTTTCAATACAATAAGTAATCTTCCTTTGACAATTTTGCGCAAAAACTTTGCCCGAAAAGCGGCCCTTGATCGGCCACTTTTCGCCGCCTTTTCCTCCACCCACCTTGTTCCCGTTCGGGAGAGACGCCGCCGCGGCCTGTCTATCCCGTAATCCCGCCCGTCCGTCGAAATTTTGCAGGCCCTCAGAACTTTCCGTTAAATCTTTGTAAAGATGCGCCCAAGTGTCAACGAACTTTGTCATTACGGCCATTTTTTCAGAAATTCACGGGATTAAGCTGTGAAAATTCTATTTTTATAGATCGAATTCAGATACCAAAAAGTACGTTTTCTAGAACCCTAAATGAATTTACGTATGCGGATAAGCAAATATAGAGCCCCTTGGTTCCTCTCTTGCTTCGCTCTTATCGCTTTCGGGACAATGTTCCTGTCGTCCTGCAAGCGGGAGTACTTTGAGCTAGACCGAGTGAAAGACACCACGTGGGATCCGGAAGTCGCCGCGCCGATCGCCAAGGCAAACATCACCGTTCCGGATGTGCTGGGGGAGTTTGACGACGATGATATCATTACCATCGATCCGGCTACCGGGCTGTTGGCCCTCAAATATTTTGATGAAGTGTTCCTGCTCGCCGGCGAAGACGCTTTGGTCATTGATCGGCAGACGGGTACATTGCCGGTTCCGGTCACTCCCCAAAATGTCTTAGACGTCACCAACAATGGGACCGCAATCGATTCGGTTACGATTCCCTTTCCGCTGAGCTTTCCGAGCGGTGAAGCCATCGATATCATCGAATTTGCGGAGAGTAACCTCGGTTTGACCTTTGCCCAGCAAACCTCCTACACAACGTTGGTGGGCGTTCGCATCGATAACCTTACGCTGAATGGAGCGCCGTTCAGCCTTTCCAGCATTGATCCCAGCGTCACCAACACGATTGACACGGATCTCAACGGATACATCCTGGATATGTCGGCAAATCCGAACACGATCAATGTCGTGATCACCTACCGTTATTCGGGTACCGGTACTCCCGGTCCGGGCTTTTCCATCGCGGCTGACTTGAGCCGGGACGCGGGATTGAATGAAGGACCGCGCTATCGCCGCATTGACGGTGATTTCGGGCAGCAAAATATCACCATCGATCAGGACCAGGTCGGCGTCCGGATTTTTGACAATGAACTCGGCGGAATCATCGAGTGGGACAGCGCGATTGTACGCGGCTTCATCTCGAATTCTTTCGGCATGCCGATTGACCTCAACGTGAATCCCTTCCGCGCAGTAAATTCTGAGACGATGGACAGCCTGGACATCAACGGTTTCGGCGGGATCACGGTCCCCGCCGCGGTGGGGCTGGTCGCGGGGCGGGACTCATTTGAGTTGGTCGGCAACAATGGCGGCGCCAATGTCAACGACATTGCGAACCTGAATCCGGACCTGATCCGCTACGGCGGCGACGTCCGGATCAATCCCGGTACGGGGCCCTTCAACAACTTTGCCTTGGACACCAGTACGATTCGCTTGGGCCTGGCAGCAATTCTGCCCTTTGATGGCAAGGCGATCGACTTTTCGCGCGGTACCGTCGCCGATGTCGATATTTTCCCGCTGGACGATGACATCGAAGAAGTCGTATCGGTAACCATCCGCATCACCATCGACAACGGTTTCCCCGCCGATGCCTACATCCAGGCATACTACTGCGATTCCAACCTCGTCGACCTCGATTCCTTGCCGATCTCGCAGCAATTGAATTCGGTCATCGATTCGGCTTTTGCTACCGGCCGTTCCCAGGTATTCGCCTCGCCGACACCCGACGGAACCGGTTTTGTCGATCAGAACAACAAAGTTCGCTCCACCCTGGACATTGTCTTGACCCGGGAGCAGCTCGAAAATCTTGAAGCCAATAATATGCGCAAGATTGCCATTCGGGGCTGGGTAGAGACTTTCAACATGGGCCAGACCCGCGTAAAAATCTTCGAGACCTACTCGCTCGATCTTTGGGTCGGCCTCAAGGCCCAGGCCCGGGTAAAGGTGGAATTTTAATCCCCATCAGCTGATCAATAAAATTGTAATCGCAAGTTGAATACCGAAAAAATGCAACTTAAAAATAAATTGGTCCTGCTGATGCTGCTGCTGTTTGCCGGCCGCGGCTTTGCTCAGACGGACCTGACGCTCTATAACATGAACTGGACGCCCCAGTCCATGTACCAAAACCCGGCCCTGACGCCGGAAACGAACATCAACATCGGTCTGCCGATCATCTCTTCGATCTACGTGCAAGGGGTGAACACCGGATTTGTCTGGAAGGACCTCTTCCAACTCGACGGGGATTCACTGAATCTTACCGTCGACAACATGCTGGGTCAGCTCAATGACCGCAACCTCCTGATGGGCAATTTCAGTACCGACTACCTGTCGGTGGGCTTCCGTTCCGGACAAGGCTATTTCAGTCTGAACGTTACGGAGAAGGTCTTTACCCGCTTCACCTATCCTAAGGGATTGCTGGAGTTGGCTTGGAATGGCAACGCCAATATTCCGGTTTCCGACTGGTCGGGACTCGGGGTCGATGCGAGTGGTTACCGGGAGATTGGATTGGGCTATACGCGCGACATCTTTGACGATGGCAAGCTCAAAATCGGGGGGCGCTTGAAGTACCTGAATGGCACCTGGAACGTTCGCACTGAGCGGAGTGACATCTCCTTGTCCACCGATCCGGATTTCTTCTTCCTCACCGCGAACTCAGACTTCCGGGTCAATGCTTCCGGCTTCAACAACACGCTTCTGGGCCAGGATACCTCGGCCAATGCGGAGTTTTCCCCCACGAACTACCTTTTTGGGAGCAATCACGGGATGGGCATTGATGTGGGCTTTGACTGGGAAGTGATCGATTCCACGCTGCGCGTCAGTGCCAGCTTGGTGGACCTCGGTTTTATCCGTTGGCGCAACGACCCGCTCAATGTTTCCACTGATCAGGCGACCTTCACCTTTGAAGGGATCGACATCAATGATTTTCCGGATTTTGATAGCATCGACGGCGACTTTTTTGACTCGCTAGGAACCGCGCTGCTGGACTCTCTGGAAGGCACTTTTACGCCGGACAGCAGTTTTGATGCGTATACGGCGCCGACGATCCCGCGCTTTTATGTGGGTGCCAACTACTTGATCAACGAAAATATGGACGCGGGCCTCCTCTTCAGTGGTGAGGTCTACAAGGGCCAATTCCGCCCGACGCTGACGGCTTCCTACAACCTCCGCGTGGGGCGGGTGCTGCAATTATCGCCCACTTGGTCATTCATGAATCGAAGTTTTCTGAACCCGGGTTTTGGGCTTTCGGTCAATGCGGGGCCGGTACAACTTTACGCGGTTACCGACAACCTACTGGCGCCGTTTGCGCCCCAGAGTGTGAACACGGCTCACGTCCACGCGGGCATCAACCTGACGATGGGCCGCAAGCCCAAAGACCGCGACGAGGATGGCATCCCGGACAAGGACGATCAGTGTCCCGACGATCCGGGGCTGGAAGAATTCCAGGGTTGTCCGGACCGCGATGGCGACAAGATCATCGACGTGCGCGACAGTTGCCCGGATGTGCCGGGAGTCGCGAAGTTTGACGGTTGTCCCGACCGGGACGGCGACGACGTCCAGGATTCGGAAGACGATTGTCCGGATACGCCAGGTTTGGCCGCCTTCAACGGGTGCCCGGACCGCGATGGCGACGGCATCATGGACAAGGAAGATGCTTGTCCCGACGAGCCGGGTCCCGCCGCAACCAAAGGGTGTCCGGACCGCGATGGCGACGGAGTCATCGACAGCGAAGACCAGTGTCCGGATAAACCGGGTGATCCCGAGCATGCCGGATGTCCGGATACGGATGGCGATGGTCTTTACGACAATGAAGACCGCTGTCCGGAAGAATTCGGCCCGCAAGACAACTTCGGTTGCCCCTACGGTGACCTCGACGGCGACGGTATCTTCGACAAGGAGGACCGCTGTCCGGATACTCCGGGTCCGAAAGAAAACCAGGGTTGTCCCTACGGTGACCTCGACGGCGACGGCGTAACCGACAATGTCGATGAATGCCCGAACACGCCGGGTCCGGCTGAGAACAACGGTTGTCCGGAACTCACTGAAGAAGAACAAGAGATCCTGGATCTGGCCTTCGAAAACCTCGAGTTCCAGTCGGGCAAGTCGATCATTCGTACTTCTTCCTACGACGAACTGGATTCGTTGGCGGCGCTGCTGGTGCGCAAGCCGGATTGGAAGTTGCGCATCGCGGGCCACACCGACAACGTGGGCGCCGAGTCCACGAACATGAGGCTCTCCAAGAACCGCGCGAATGCGGTCAAGGATTACCTCAACAGCCGTGGCGTGGCCGAAGAGCGTTTCATCGTCGAGTGGTACGGTGAATCGAAGCCGATCGTCCCGAACAATTCGGCGGCCAACCGCCAGAAGAACCGGAGGGTCGAGATGGAAGTGGTCTTCGAGTAAGTCCCCTGTCCATTGCAACTCAGAAACGGGACCGCCGATTGTGGCGGTCCCGTTTTACTTGTGGGGGGCTCGGATCACGATCCCAATTGTGCCCGGATAGGCGATCTGGCGCCGGCGATATCCCGGGATGGGCGGCAGGCGATTGCGCCGTTTTCCCCGGCGCTATGTGCGCACAAAAAATATTCCTATATTCCGCCATCAATCACGTATAATCCCCGATATGGCCGAAAAAAAATACCTATCTGATCTCGAAATCGCCCAAGCAGCGAAGTTGAAGCACATCCGCGAAATTGCGGAACGACTCGGCGTCAAGGAGGCAGACCTCGAGATGTACGGCAAGTACAAGGCAAAGCTGCCGCTGTCGCTCATCGATGAGGCAAAAGTGCAGCAGCACAATATGGTACTCGTCACCGCCATCACGCCCACCCCGGCCGGTGAAGGGAAAACGACGACCTCCATTGGGCTGAATGAGGGGCTGAATCAGATCGGGAAGCAATCGACGGTGGTGCTGCGCGAGCCTTCACTCGGTCCGGTCTTCGGGATCAAAGGCGGGGCCGCCGGCGGGGGATACTCGCAGGTCGTCCCGATGGAAGACATCAATTTGCACTTCACCGGAGACTTCTCGGCGGTGGAAAAGGCAAACAATCTTCTCAGTGCGCTTATCGACAACAACATCCAGAACCGAAAGCGGACTTTGAACCTGGATCCCCGGACCATCGCCTGGAAGCGGGTGATGGACATGAATGACCGGGCTTTGCGCAACATCGTAATCGGCCTGGGGGGCAAATCGGGGGGTATACCGCGCGAGGACGGCTTCAACATTACTGCCGCCTCCGAAATCATGGCCATCCTTTGTTTGGCGGCGGATCTCACCGACCTGAAAGAGAAGATGGGCAATATCTACGTCGGGGATACGCTGGACCGCAAGCCGGTTTACGCCCGCGATTTCAATGCCCACGGGGCGATGACGGCCCTCATGAAGGATGCGATCAAACCGAATCTGGTGCAGACCCTGGAAGGGAATCCGGCGATCATCCACGGGGGCCCCTTCGCCAATATCGCACAAGGCACCAATTCGGTGATCGCGACGAAAATGGGCCTTTCGCTCTCGGATTATGTCGTGACCGAAGCTGGCTTTGGTGCCGATTTGGGCGCGGAAAAGTTTTTGAACATCAAGTGTGGTTACGCGGGCATTTCGCCCAAGGCGGTGGTGCTGGTGGTGACGGTTAGGGCACTCAAGTACCACGGGGGGCAAGCATTGGCGGAGATCAAAACTCCGAATGTCGAAGCTCTGGTCCAGGGATTGCCCAATATGGAGAAGCACCTGGAAAACTTGAACCGCTTCGGGGTGCCGGCGGTGGTGTCCATCAATCGCTTCGTCTCCGACTCGGAGGAGGAGTTGCAGCGGGTGGTGGAGCACTGTCAGAAGCTAGGGGCTCGGGTCGCGGTCAACGATGGTTGGGAAAAGGGAGGTGCGGGCGTCAAGGAGCTGGCGGCGGAAGTGGTGGCGGCGGTCGAAAGCTGCCAGGATACCTATCGCCCGACTTACGACTGGAGTGATCCGGTCGAATACAAAATCGAAGCGGTGGCCAAAAAGGTCTACGGGGCGAAAACGGTGGTGTTCCAGACCCAGGCGAAACGTGATATCCGCCAAATCAAGCGTTTGGGGCTGGATCATTTGCCCATCTGCATGGCCAAGACGCAGGCCTCGCTGTCCGACAATCCCAAGTTGCTGGGCCGGCCGTCTCAGTTTGAATTGAACGTGCGCGAGATTGAAATCGCGGCGGGCGCGGGCTTCTTGATCCCGATTCTGGGGAGCATGCTCCGGATGCCAGGCCTGCCGACGGTTCCGAGTGCGGAAATGATCGACATCGACGGGGAAGGCCGAATCACGGGGCTGTTTTGATGCACCTGAGTGAACTTTTTATTTATCCGGTGAAAGGGCTGGGGGGAATTGCGGTTTCCCAATTTGCGGTGACGGAGCGCGGTCCGGCGCACGATCGCCGCTGGATGATCGTCAATGATAAGGGCCGCTTCGTGAGCCAGCGGGAGCAAGCTCAACTGGCGCTCCTGCAGTGCGAAATGCAAGGTGAGGAGATCGTGGTGCGCCGAAAGGGATGTCCAGAGTTCCTGGCGCGCTTGCCGCGCGTCCTGGCGGAGGGCGCGCTGATCGAAACCAAGATCTGGAAAAATAAGGTCAAAGCTCGGGTCGCGGACGAGGTGAGCAATGCGGCGATCTCTGATTTTCTGGGGAAGGACAGCCGTTTTGTCTATATGCCGGATCATTCGCATCGGATTGTCGATCCCAAATATGCGCCGGAAATCGAGCTGGTGAGTTTCGCCGATGGGTTTCCTTATTTGGTGATCGGCCAGAGCTCGCTGGACGACTTGAATGTACGGTTGCGGGAACGGGGCCAGGTGCCGGTGCCGATGGACCGCTTCCGGCCCAATCTGGTGGTGGCGGGTGGTGCGCCGAACGAGGAGTTTACCTGGGCTGAATTGCGGATCGGGGCGGTTGATTTTGAGGGGCGCAAGCCGTGTTCGCGGTGTGTGGTCACGACGGTGGACCAAACGACGGGGGAAAAGGGCCGGGAGCCCCTGCGCACTCTTGCGCGCTACCTGATGCGAGACCGTAAGATTTACTTTGGGGAGAATCTGATTGTAACCGGTGAGGGGACGATCCGGATCGGGGATGCGGTGACGGTGCAGCGGCGCAAGGATTGGCAGTGAGGCTGGGGCAAAAGTAAATCAGTACTTGACGAATTTCTTTGCGTTTACACCATCGGACACAAAGTAAATGCCGGCGGCCAGGGAGGCGACCTGTATGATACATCGGGAGGCGGGGAGGTTTGCGGTGCGCACCACGCGTCCTCCGCCGTCAACAATACGGACCTTGGGAGCAGGGGCCGGGGCCTGCCCACCCCAATGCAAAACAATGCGCTGATGGGCCAGGGTCGGATGAACGGAAAAGGTCGCGTCCGGTGCGGCGGTGAGGGCGGTCCCGAGGGGAGAGGACGGTAATTTGAGGCAAGACAGGGCGGCGTCTCGGTTCGCGGACGTCAAGGTTGTACGGCCCAATTGGAGCAGCATCCCGTAGGGTGCGTCCAGAAAGAAGCGGTCTCCGCTGCGGGAAATTTCCCCGAAAAATGCTGAAAAAGCGGAATCTGCCCGCTTGGTGTGGGCCAGGTCAGCGGACGGATCGTAGTTGATGAATACGGGATAGGAGCCGGTGGAATTTGGCGGGGGAGCCAGGGAATCGCTCCCGTTGCTTTCCTCCAGAAAGATGGTGCCTTCTATCCCCAGACCGAATGCGCATCCGTCCTGCCCGTCGGATTCGATTTCGGCGTCGAAAACGTTGTCCTCGCCGGTTCCGCCAAACTGCCGGGTCCACTGGTGGGCGCGGTCGAATCGTATTTTACCAGCATGATATCGGCCCTGCCGAAACTGACCAGCGGCACCGGATCACCACTGATGTACAGGGAATCCTCAAATTTTCCGCTGACGTAGACGTTTGCGTCCCGGTCGGACGCGATGGCGTCGATTTCATCCTCAAGGGAAGGCCCATTGAGGGAAAGCGCCTACCGCCAATCGGGGGTTTGAGCGAAGCCGGGTTGGAGGAGAAGCAGGGGGGCAATCAGGGCGATGATGATGGTCTTCATGGGGTTATTGGACGGGAAAATGTTGTGGGGGTTTAATTGGGGAGATACTTTGATCGTAACGGGCGGGCCGTGGTCTGCGGCTCCGATCCTTGCATGGGACTTGGGCTGGGGACCGGGCTTGCTTGCGGGAGGGATAGCAGGCTTGTTTGAGCTCCTGCCGCCGACGGAGGAGGGGGCAGAGCGAGGCCGGATAGCCCGGTGCCGGGCCGTTTGGGAACGGGCCGGCGGCCGCCCTCCCGAGCATTCTACGATTCGTCGGTCGGATTCTACGATTCGGTAAGTCTTTTTTCCGGAAGGGGGGGAAAACCGACACTTTTGAAGCGTTATGAAAACACAACGCTTCTTCATCCTTCTCGCTTCTGTTCTGTTCACGGTCGGTGGATACGCGCAAACCCGGATCACGGGGACGGTCACGGATAAGTCGGGAGAGACGCTGCCGGGTACGCGGGTCTACCTGGAGGATACGTACGATGGCACCACGACCGATGCGGAGGGCCGTTTTTTGATTGAGACCACGGAGGAAGGGGATTTTGTGCTGAAGGCGGAGTTTATGGAATATGCGCCTTACGCGGCTCCGGTGCGGCTGAATGGTTTGCGGATCGAGCGGGACATCGTGCTGAAGCAGTCTTTTTCGGAGGTCAAGGCGGTCACGATTACGGCGGGGGCGTTTGAGGCGAGTGATCGCAAGCAGGCGGTCATCCTGGATGCCATCGATATGGTGACGACGGCGGGCTCGAATGGGGATGTGTTTGGGGCGTTGCAAAGTCTGCCGGGGACGTCGACGGTGGGGGAATCGGGGCGTTTGTTTGTGCGGGGCGGTTCGGGCCGGGAAACCCAGACGTTTATCGACGGGAATCTGGTCTACCGGCCATTTACTTCCTCGCCGCCGAGTTTGGCGGTTCGGGGGCGCTTCAACCCGTTTATGTTCAAGGGAACGATTTTCAGTACGGGGGGGTACTCGGCGGAGTACGGTCAGGCGCTGTCGTCGGTGCTGTTGCTGGAGACGAATGAGCTGGCGGTGGAGGACGAACTGAACATCGGGCTGCTGAACGTGGGCGGCGATGTGGCCGGGAACAAGGTCTGGAAGGGCGGGGCCCTGACCGGGAGCTTCAATTATTTGAACCTCGGTCCGTACATGGGGCTGGTGCCGCAGAACCTGGATTGGAACCAGGCGCCAACGTCGCTGGGCGGGCAACTGAACTTCCGGCAAAAGACTGGCAAGTCGGGCTTGCTGAAGTTTTACGGAAATTACAACCGGGCGGAGATGGACATGAACTATTTGGATCCGGGGACGGGTGAGACGGCCTACGGTCTGGACAATGCGAACTTGTTCCTGAACGGTGCCTGGAAAACCATATTGAACGAAAAGTGGGCCGTGCAGACGGGCGGCTCGTTTACCCGGAACCGCGATGCGGTGGGTTTCAGCGGCAATGCGGTGCAGGAAGATCTGGTTGCGGGCCACGGCAAGGCGGTGGTGACCTGGGCACCGGCGCGGAAGCTAAAGGTTCGGATGGGGGGCGAATACTACCAGCACCGGTTTGATCTGAACTACCGCGAGGCAAACGATTCGGTACACGCCGGATACCAAGAGCAGCGCATCGCAAGTTTTGCCGAGGTGGACCTGTACGCTTCAGAGAAGTTGGTCTTTCGGGTCGGTGGTCGCCTGGAGCGTTCTACCTACCAAGATCGCTGGGATGTTTCGCCGCGGATGGCGGCGGCCTACAAGGTCAATGATCACTCGCAGTTTTCGCTGGCCTACGGACAGTTTCACCAGGATGCGGAGGAGCAGATCTTGCTTTACACGAATCAGCTTCGTCCGGAGCGTGCGGACCACTACATGCTCAACTACCAATACCACAAGGATGATCGCTCGTTCCGGACGGAGGCGTACTACAAGCGCTACCGCGATCTGGTCACTTTTAACGATGCGCCTTTCTTCTCGCCGGCAGCTTACGGCAACGATGGGCGGGGGTACGCTTACGGGCTGGACTTGTTCTGGCGGGACCGCAAGACGATCAAAAATGGCGACTACTGGATCTCGTATTCGTTCATTCAGACCGAGCGGGAGCACCGGAACTTTCCGGAGATGGCGACGCCGAGTTTTGTGAGCACGCACAATCTGTCGGTGGTCTACAAGCACTTCATTCCGGCGTGGCGGTCGCTTCCCGGGGCGACGTTTACCTACGGTTCGCCGCGCCGCTACGACGATCCGAACACGGCTGCGTTCAACGACGCTCAGATGCCGGCTTTCCTGTCGCTGGACCTGAACTGGACCTACCTGCACCGCGAAAATGTCATCTTTCACGTTGCGGTGAGCAATGTCCCGGGATTTCGCCAGCAGTTTGGGTACCGCTACGCGGCCCAGCCGGACGCCAGCGGTCAGTACGCGGCCACCGAAATCCTGCCCGCCGCCCGCCGCATGTTTGTTGTCGGCTGCTTTATCACCCTTTCGCACAACGATAAAAATCAACTCGATAAAATCAACTGAAAATTGTAAACCGCTTCAAAATTAAATTCATTATGTCAACCACTACCCTCAATATCACCACCATGAAATCCACTCTGATCACCACCAGCAAAGTGCTCTTGCTCTTCGCCTTGTTCATCATCCTCGGAACTGAGGTACAAGCCGGCGGCGGCAAGTACGAAAAGAAGATGGCGGAAACTTTACAGGCGATGGGGGCAGCGGAATCTCCCCAAGCGCTGCAAGAGGTCGCCAATCAGTTCCTCATCGTCGCGAAGGCGGAGAAGAAGGAATGGCTGCCCTACTACTACCATGCTTACAGCCACATCATGGCCAACTTTATGCTGAAGGGCCAGCCGGAGCAGCAAGACCTGATGCTCGACGAGGCGAAAAGCTCAATCGAAACTTTGTTGAAGATGGCCCCGGACAATGGCGAGGTACACGCCCTCAATGCGTTTCACCTGATGGCGCGCCTGGCGGTAAATCCGCAGGAACGCGGGCAGACTCACAGCATGAAGACCCAGATGGCGGTTGCCCACGGACTGGCGATTGATGCCAAGAATCCCCGCTTGCGCTACGTGAAGATTTCTACGGACTTCGGTACGGCGCGATTCTTTGGCTCGGGAGGGGAAAAGCACTGTGCTGCGGCCCAGGATCTGGCGGCGGAATGGGACAACTTTACGCCGGAGTCTCCGCTGCACCCAACCTGGGGCAAGAATCTGGTTGCCAGAATGATCCAGCAGAACTGCGGTTCCGAAAAATAAGTTATTTTTAAATTGTACTCCGGCGCGGCTTGGGCGGCGCCGGACTTTACCTTTTTTCAGCATGGAAGCACTTGCAACACAACCTAAAGTCGGCTGGTCTTCGGTCACATATCCCTTCAAGTCTTTTTGGGTGTTTTTGTTGGTCAACCTCGGCTGCGGCGTGGTGGTGACCTTGCTCTTTTCGGCGCCGGATCACAGCAGTGCACTGAGTTTCACGATCTCTTCTTTGGGCAGCGCGGTCATCTTTCTCACGCAGTGGATGGGGCACGCTTACATCGCGATCTGGCTGAGTCGAAAGGTGAGCTGGTTGGAGCAGCCGATGAAGCGCTTTTTCTTGTCGATTGTGACCATGGTGGTGTACACCGTAGTGGCTTTTGTGGCGGTTTCGCTGCTGCTGCGGGTCATCCTTTCGGCGGACATGCCTGATGATCTTCTCCAATGGACGATTGACCGTAGCGTACTGCCATTGATCATCTCGTTTGGCATCGGGTGGATCCTGGCGGCCCGGGGTTTTTACCAAAGTTGGAAGAGTTCCGAGTTGCGGGCTCGGCAGCTCAACACGGAGATGCTCAACTACCGCTACGAAGCGCTGCGCAATCAGATCAATCCCCACTTTCTTTTCAACAGTTTCAATGTCCTCAGCGATTTGGTCTACGAGGACCAGGATATGGCGGTGAAGTTTATCCGGCAGATGAGCGATCTATACCGCTACGTACTCGATTCGCGGGAACGGAGTTTGGTGCCACTCAAGGAGGAGTTGGAGTTTATCCGGTCGTTTGTGTTTCTGCTGGAAACACGGTTCGAGGAAAAGCTGCGGGTAGCTATTGAGGTCGAACCGCGCGATGGTGAGATGATCGTACCGATGACGCTGCAATTGCTGATCGAAAATGCGGTCAAGCACAACATGGCCACGAAAAAGAAGCCGCTCCACGTCAAGGTGGTGCGGGAAGGGGCGGGCATTGTGGTTCGCAACAACCTGCAGCGCCGCTCGGTCGGGGACGAGTCAAAGAAGATTGGGTTGAAAAATATGGAGCAGCAGTACGCGCACCTTTCGGACCAGAAAATTGATGTCCGGGAGACTTCGGAGGCGTTTCGGGTGTGGGTACCGATATTGGAAAACCAGGCGGCATGAGGGTGCTGATCATCGAAGATGAATCCCGCGCGGCCAATCACCTGGAGCGGGAACTCAAGAAGGCGGCGCCCGAGGCGCGGGTGCTGGACAAGCTCGAGTCGGTTGAGGAGGCGGTGGAGTGGCTGCGGGAACATTCGGCTCCCGATCTGGTTTTCTCCGACATCCAATTGGCGGATGGTTTGAGCTTCGAGATTTACGCACAGGTGGAGCTGGCGTGTCCGATTGTGTTTACGACAGCGTACGATCAGTACGCCATTGAAGCTTTTCGCACGAATGGCGTGGATTATCTCCTGCAACCGGTTTCGGAGGAGCGGATTCGGGAAGCATTGGCGAAGGTGGCGCGGTTGAAGCCACAAATCTCGATGGCGGAGTTGGCGCAGTTGTTGCAGCGTCCGGCATCTCCGGCGGCCCGGGAATTCAAGTCCCGTTTTATGATTCGGGTAGGGGAGGAGATCAAGAGCATTCCGGTACGGGAAGCCCGGGCATTTTTCAGCCAGGAAAAGGCGACTTTTCTTTTGTCGGGGACCGGGCGGCGCTATGTGCTGGACCTTTCGATGGACCAGGTAGAATCCCAGCTCGATCCCGAGGCTTGGTTTCGGGTCAACCGCAAGTACTTGGTCCGTTTTCAGTCTTGGTCGCACATCTACGCCTGGACGAACAGCCGCATGAAAATCGTCCTGCCGGGCCTCGATGACCAGGAAATCATCGTCGCCCGCGACCGTGTCCCCGCGTTCAAGAATTGGCTGGACCGATGATTAGAATTTCTGTTGTCTGATGAGCGCTGCACGCAATTGCAGGTTGGGAAGTCTTTTTCATTGGAAATTCTTTATGCGCCACTTGAGAATCGGAAATCAATCAATTCTCCGCATTGTACAATGAATCGAGGTCCCAGAATTCCCAGGTGAGGCTGCGGGTCGCGGGAAGGTGTTCAAAAATGAGAACTTTGTCTTTGGGGACGGTGTCCAGGGCCAATGAGTCGTTGGCGTAGCGGGTATTGTCGATACCGGATGAGATGTAGTACAGCCCTTCCGGTGTCTCCATCGTGCGGCCTTTTTCCCGAACGCCGCCGTCGCCGACCACGGAGATGACCTGCACTCCGCGCTGTTGGACTTCCACGAGCATCGGGTACACGGCGTCGATGTAAAACGTATTTTCCTGGTAGCAATTGGCGTTCCAGAAGGGAATCTGCCAGTTGGCGTAGTCGAGGATGCGGCTAGGCAGTCCGGGGACGTCCTGCATGATGCCGTGGTGCTGCAGGATAAGTAGGTGGCTGGAAGCGGAAATGGTGTCGCAGATGGATTCGAGCAGGCGGTACTGAGCGTCCAATTCTTCGCAGTCGCCCGGATTGATGGTGGTATTCAGGACAAAAACGGTCAAACCGTGCTCCGAGTGGGTGGAATAGGTCTTGCGGCCGGTGAATTCTTCGTACCACTCCCAGTTTTCGTTGCGGGCGTCGTGGTTGCCCATGACGTAGTGGGTATAGGGACTCCCCAGGTCAAAAATGGAGTCGATGTACACGACAGTTCGGCGTCGAAACAATGCTTCCGAGCACACGTCACCGCCCAGCATGATGCGGTCATAGCGCTCGTAGTTCAATCCCTCGACCCGCGGATCGACGCCGGCCGATTGCCAATCGTAGCAGTGTCCCACGAAGAAGTAGCGCAAGGTATCATTTCCGCAGTGGTGCGGCGGCGCAGAGGAAGTCATTTGCCCGGAAAAATCGGCCAAGAGGAAAGGAAATGTGAACAGCAAAATCCAGCGCATACGGGGGAATTTCGGCAGAAATGTCGCAGAATACAATAACAAATCCGCGATCCGTTGTGATTTAAGAACAATTCGAACGAAATTCCCTTGCGATAACCAAACGTGATCTGCATGCATTTCCCTATTCGTATTCTCACTTTGTGTTTGCTGACTGCCATGGGGGCGGCGGTGCTTCCGGCCCAGAGCTACCGCTGGCAACAGCGGGCGCGCTACGAAATGGACGTCCGCCTTGATGTCGCCGAAAACCAGTACCGGGGCAACACCCGCTTGACCTATTTTAACAATTCGCCGGATACATTGCGGCGGGCATTTTTTCATCTGTACAACAATGCTTTTCAGCCCGGCTCGATGATGGACGTTCGTTCGCGCACGATTGCCGATCCCGACCGGCGGGTAGGGGACCGCATCGGGCGCCTTACGGGCACAGAAATGGGTTTCCTGCACGTCAACAATTTGCAGCAAGACGGTCAAGCGGCTGGGCGCGTAACGGAAGCGGGCACGATCCTCGAAGTGGACCTGGCCCAGCCGATTTTACCCGGAGACAGCACGGTATTCACGTTTGAATTTGCCGGGCAAAGCCCGGTGCAAATCCGCCGATCCGGCCGCGACAACCGCGAAGGCATCCGTTTCTCCATGTCCCAGTGGTATCCCAAATTGTGCGAGTACGATCACCACGGCTGGCACGCAAATCCTTACGTCGGACGGGAATTCCATGGTGTATGGAGCGATTTTGCGGTGCGGATCACCCTCGACAAGTCCTACGTGATCGGGGGAACTGGGGTGCTGCAAAATCCCCAGGAAATCGGCCACGGGTATCCGGGGGCGGAAGGGGGGCCGAGCAACAAGGCGCTGAAGAAGCTCACCGAATTGACCTGGCACTTCAAGGCGCAACGGGTCCACGATTTTGCCTGGGCGGCCGATCCGGATTACAAGCACGTCATCAAAAAGGCCGAAAATGGCCCGCGGATGCACTTCTTTTACCAATCGGACAGCCTTACCGAGAAGACCTGGTCACAATTGCCGGGCTACATGGAGCGGGCATTTGCCATCGCCAACGCCCGGTTCGGAGCGTATCCCTGGGAGCAATACGCTTTCATTCAAGCGGGAGACGGGGGCATGGAATACCCGATGTGTACTTTCATCACTGGCCGCCGCGGTCTGCAGAGTTTGGTAGGGGTCTCGGTCCACGAGATGATGCATTCGTGGTTCCAGGGGGCGCTGGCCTTTGACGAGTCGCACTTTTCCTGGATGGACGAAGGCTTTACCAGCTACGCAACGACGGTCATCATGGGCGAATTGTTTCCCAATGATGGTGGGGGACGGGGCTTTAACCGCGCTTACGAGCGCTATTTTGACCTGGTGGAAGAGGGAGCTCAGGAGCCGATGACCACCCACGCAGATCATTACCAGCGCAATTATACCTACTCGACAAACGCCTATTCCAAAGGTTCGATGATGCTGCACCAACTGACCTACGTGATTGGAGAAGCGGCTTTTGCCGAGGGCATGTTGCGGTTTTTTGCCGCTTGGAAGTTCCGCCATCCCGAGATTACGGACTTCAAGCGGGTCATGGAAAAGGTATCGGGAATTGAGCTCGATTGGTACTTTGAGTACTGGACCAATACGACCCACACCATCGACTATGCCATTTCTGATTACAAGCGCAAGGGTACAGCGACGGTTTTGGAACTGCGCCGATTCGGGGCGATGCCCATGCCGGTGGACGTGAAGATTACCTTCATGGACGGGGAAACGGTGGAGTATTACATTCCCTTGCGGATCATGCGCGGGGAGAAGGTGAATGAGGTTCCGGATCGGCGGCGGATTGTCCTGTCCGACTGGAACTGGACGAATCGCAACTACGAATTTGCGGTGGAAGCGCCGCTGGAAGACATCAAAATGATCGAATTGGACCCGACTTTCCGGCTCGCGGACGTGGATCGGGACAACAACGTACTCGATGTCCAGCTTTTCCTCGAAATGCTGGACGAGTTAAAGAAATTGGAAGAGAAGAAAAACAAGAAGAAGAAAGGTGAAAAGAAGCGCCCGGTACGGCGTGAATAGGGGAGGAGAGCCATCTGATCGTGAGTCGACGGCTATTCAAATCCCGTCCGTGAGATCGGTCAGAGGCGGTTCGTGGGCTTCCTGGAAGATTTCAAAGGAAATTTTGCGGGTGACGATATTGCGGACATTGGACCGGCGAATGGTTTCCCGGTAGGTAGCGTAGCAATCCAGGGCCCGGAAAAAAGCGGCTTGACCGGCTTCGCCGGCATCCACCACGCAATCGATCAAGTCCGGGGGGGAAGTTTTTAGATTGAACTTGCTGGCGGGCAATTGCTCGGCCGCCGATTCGGCGAGGGTAAAGAAAGCGAGGCGCTTCAGGTAGTCTGCTCCTTGGTCTTTCATTTCCAAAAATACCCGCTTCACAACGGCATGACAGACCAAATGGTCGTGAAATCCACTGATCCCGTGTACCGGGTAGCTAACCACGATGGCGGGTTGCAGGGCTTCAATTTCGGTGCGAATGACTGCCTCGATGGCGCGGGGATCCATTTCTTTGAGGCCGCTGTCGGGCAAGTCGGTAACGTGCAGCCCAGCCAGTCCCAAGACGGCGGTCGCCGCTTCCAATTCGTGGAGCCGCACTTCCCCCATTGCGTCAATCGACAAATCCAGTTCGTGGCGCACTTGTGTTGCTCCCCCTCGGGTCAAGGTCAGCAAGTGGACTTCATGTCCGTCCAGCGTTTGTCGCCGCATCGCTCCCGCCGGACCAAATGACTCGTCGTCGGGGTGGGGAAATATATAAAGTAACCGCATATCCCCGCGAAAGTAATAAATGTTTAAACACGGAATGAAAAATTTCCAAGGGGCGAGAGAATTTTCAATTTCCAGTGCGCGCAGAAGGAAAGGGTTTTTTTAATTGTGCGCTGCGTGTAGCGGCCATTGATGAATCGGAAATTCTCCGCGGAAAATCCTCGGGTGCCGCACGGCGTGCCGTGCGGCTACGATCCTCGTGCTGGAGCAACTTTTTACCGCTGTTTGCGCGTCCAAGACGCGCCAATCGGAAATCGAGCAAGTGGAAATTCTCCAGCGCCAATTGGCAATCGGAAATTGAGAATGGGAAATTTTCCACTTGTTTACTGGAAGACCACCCTTACAACCTGCCGTTGGGTGTCTTGGTCGGCGCGGAGGAAGTACAAGCCCCGTGGCAAATTCCGGGCATCAATCCGACCCTCGACCTTGGTACCGGTGGCTGGCTCCGATTGCCATACCACTTCGCCCAGTAAATTGTAGAGCCGGAACGTGACCGGATCGATTCCCGAGTCGGTAGACCACCGGAATCCCACCGCGTCCTCCGCCGGATTCGGGAATACTTTGAGTTCTGAACCCAATTGCGCCGGAGCAATGCCCACTAGCGTGTCGACCTGGACCGTTTTGAGTAGCGTATCGTAGCAAGCCCCGTTGCCGACCACCAAGCGCACCGTGTAGCTGCCGGGTTGGGCAAATGTATGGCTGACTTCTGGGGTGATTGGGCACAGTGTGCTGCCATCGCCAAAGTCCCAGCCCCATTCCCAAGCGCCGGCGGTGGTATCCCGAAAGCGGATGGTATCGCCGACGAAGATATTTGCGTTTGGGGTACAGGCAAAGCCCGGATTGCTGAGTCCCGGATCAATGGTGACTTGAATCTGATCGCGGTCTTCGCAAGCGCCATCGGAAACGGTAACGTAGTAGGCGCCGCTGGAATTGACGGAAATCGTTTGGCTGGTCGCGCCGGTGCTCCATTGGTAGTTGCTGGGGGCAGCGCCGGCGTCCAAGGTCACAGAACCGCTGCCGCCGCACTGTACGATGTCCGCTCCGAGTTCGGTCCGGGCATTGGCCCCGCCGCGGATCAGGCACCAGTAGCTGTCGTAAGCCCGCTGTCGATTGGCGCGCAGATGGGGTACGCTGTCCCCCACAACAATCGCAAACGCCACCCGGTGGGTATCTCCGGCGGGAATGTCAAAGGGGCCGGCGGAAGCAAACTGCACCACGTTGCTGTTGGGTAGATCAGCGGCGGTCGGTGGGCTGGTGAGCGCCATCCATTTGTCGGCAATCGAGTAGCTGAAGCTGTCGGGGTGACTGGCAAATCCGTGCAGACTGTCATTCGTCAGCAGGGAAATCCCGATGTTCCACAACGAAGCCCAGGTCTCGTAAAAGTTGTAAATGCAGCGTGCGGTGGTGTCGTAGCGGCTGGTATTGTTGCTCCGCCAGTACACATCCAGATCAAAATACATTCCGGCGTAGACACCGGTCAGGGTGGAGGCACCGTTGTTGACGATCTGGTATTCTTGGACAATGTAGCCATCGTGGGGCGCTTGCTCCCACTGGTAGCTATTTTGCAATACCGTCACGCCCAGGGCACTGGCTCCGGCACCGGCGTCGTTGTAGGCGGTACGCGCTTCGAGATCGGCGTGAACCCCGCCCTCGGTCCGGAGAATCGGTGTGACATTCGTGAAGTGATTGTCCGCCTGGTTACCCGACTGATTTTCAATGTTGTTTGAAACCTGAGTCGCCGAGCGACCGAGCAAAAAGCCGGCGTCGTTCATGATGCCACCGACTCCGTCCATAATCATACCTTTTCCGACGTTGAGATTCGGGTAAGTCATGTAGCCCCAGCGCCCGACCCCGTTCATCGATATTTCGAAGCGGTTGCGGTCCACATTGATGTAGCTCGGGGCGACTTCCAGCGGGACGTACTGCCAATCGGTGTAGTTGTTGCCGGTATACCCGAACCGCAGGTAGCCGCGGAAACCGGCGGGCGTACCATTTCGGACCACAATCTTAAACGGAGCCAGCCAAGTGCTGGCAGTATCGAGCATCGCCATGTCCCCAATGAAAACACTGCCGTGGACCACTTCAAACTGGCCGAAATTTGGCGTGGTCAAGTCCACGGTGAGGTTGGAGACTGGGTCCAGAAAATTGACGAAGCGCACGCGGATTTCCACGGTATCGCCCACTTGGACTTGCCCATCCGGGGTGTAAAATTCGCAATCGACGGCCCGTAAACCCGGGGTCGTGGCGGTAAGCGCGTTGAAAGCATCTACTCGCCCGATGCCCATGCGCTCGGCGTAGGAGGAATTGTTCAGGGCATAGATGCCGGCATCGGAAGTGATGCGCACCCGCTCCTGCACCTGGGCGTTGGTGTAATTCGGGAAATTTGCTTTGACCAGTCCGGCGATGCCGCACGCGATGGGGGCGCCCAAAGAAGTTCCGGTAGGGGCTGAAGTGCCGTTGTTGCCGCCGGTGGTGAAAATATCCCGGGACGGCGCGCAAACATCTACCAGATAGGAAAATGTCGTGCCGAACGTGGGGGTGGAATTCCAGAATTGGTCGTTTTGCTCGGTTCCCGCGACGGAGAGGACACGCTCAAAGCTGGCCGGGTAGAAGTCCAATTGCAGGGGCGTATTGCCTGCGGCCGCGACCACCATGGCGCCGCGGTTGATGGCGGCGTAGTTGACCGCATCTTCGCCCATGCGGCTGCGCAACGTTCCCCCCCAAGAGAGATTGATGATTTGGGCTCCCATGTCCGCCGCGTAAACGAGGCCCTGGTAG
>JBCCQH010000115.1:0-24311 GCA_039024435.1 Bacteroidota bacterium | reverse complement strand
TAATTCTGCGATTTTGCTATGGCATCTTTTTTCGCCCCTCTTCAGCTATTTTCTCGCCCATAGCTTTGGCTATGGACTCCAAAATGAGCTTCGACGGACAAAAAAATCTGCACTAGCAAATTTCACAAACCAATTTTAAACAGCCTCTAAGCGCAGCGACCATTGAAAATTGAAAATTAAACAGTTGGAAATTCTAAATTTGTGATTGTGAGTTTGCAAGTCCCCATCATGGAGCACTTTTACACCCTACAGGGCGAAGGCCACTGGGCGGGAACCCCGGCATACTTCATTCGGTTTGCCGGGTGCGATGTCGGCTGTGTGTGGTGCGATGTGAAGGAAAGCTGGACCGTCCAAGACGACCAATTTCTGCCGCTCGTCGATTTGGTGCAGACCGTAGTGGCCAGTGGGACGGAGCGGGTGGTCATTACTGGTGGTGAGCCCGCGATGCACGACCTGGGACCCATCACCCAAGCCCTGAAAGCGGAAGGACTCAAGATCCACATCGAGACTTCGGGGGTGCATCCACTGAGTGGAGAATTTGACTGGATTACACTTTCGCCGAAAAAGTTCAAAGCGACCCGGCCTGAGTATTACAATTTGGCACAAGAATTGAAAGTAATCGTGTACAACCAGCACGACCTGAAGTGGGCCGAACAGCAGGCCGCGCACTGCGACCGGAATCGAACCCTGCTGTATTTGCAGCCCGAGTGGTCGCGCCGGGATCGGGTCCACCAGGCCATCGAATACATCAAGGCGCATCCCGAATGGAAACTCAGCCTGCAGACCCACAAGTACGTCAATATCCCCTGATATGAAGCATTTCCCCCTTGTTGTCCTCCTGATTGTGACCATTGGTTGGGGATTCGGCAGTTCCCTCCACGCGCAAAAAGAAAAACCCGAGGATTTTGGGATCAAGTCGAAGAAAGCGCTCAAAGCGTTTCAAAACGGAAATGCCCAAACAAAATTCCGCGATTACTTCGCCGCCATCAACCTCTACAAGGAAGCGGTAGAAATCGAGCCGACCTTCGGTGAAGCCTGGCTGCAGATGGGGGCGAGCTACTTTGCCCTGCGCCAGTACGCTCAATCCTACGCTGCCCTCGAGCAAGCGCGCGACCACCTGCACACCCCCAATTCTGTGGTCTACTACTACCTCGGCGAGAGTGCGCTGTTTCAGGACAAATTCAACGAAGCGCTCGAGAACTACGACCAATTCCTCGAACGGAAACAACCCGTGCCGAAACGCTACCGCGATACGGCGCTCAAAAACCGGGAAAAAGCGAAAATGGGGGTGGAGGCGTTGCGCAACGCCATCACCTTTAAACCAGTAAACTTGGGCCGCAACATCAATACCCAATTCTCCGAGTACCTGCCCTACCTCACCGCCGACGGGCAGACGATATTTTACACTGCTCGCCGGCCCGGATCCACCGGTGGATTTAACCGGGAGTACCGCGATTACACCGAGGACTTCTTCTTTAGCACCATGAAAGACGGCGAATGGGGACCTTCGCAGAACCTTGGTGCACCGGTGAACACCGAGATGAATGAAGGTGCGGCGAGCTTTTCTCCGGATGGGCAATACGTGTTTTTCACCGCTTGCTCCCGCAAAGATGGCTACGGCAACTGCGACATTTACGTCTCCAAGCTCGATGGCGATAAATGGTTGGAGCCGCGGAATCTGGGTCCGATCATCAACACGCCGGACTGGGAATCGCAGCCCTGCATTTCAAATGATGGTCGGACGCTCTACTTTTCCTCGAATCGGCCGGGTGGTTTGGGCGGCTACGACATCTGGTATTCGACCTTGGAGAAGGGGCGGTGGACCGAACCGCAAAATCTCGGTGCTCCCATCAATACCGAAGGTACCGAGGTGGCGCCGTTTCTGCACGCCGACGGCATGACGCTGTATTTTTCCAGTGACAAGCACCCCGGCTACGGAAAACTGGACTTGTTTATCAGCAAAAATACCGGCGAAGGCTGGACTACGCCGGCCAATCTCGGCTATCCGCTGAATTCCTCAGCGGTGGAGGGCAATATTTACATCACCTCGGACGGTACCCGAGGCTTCATCAATTCTTCCCGTGACGACCCCAACGGCAAATCTGACATCTACATGTTTGAGCTGGACGAGCGGATCCGGCCCAACTTTACGACCTACGTACGCGGTGTGGTTACCGATGTCAAAACCGGCGATCCCCTTTACGCCCGGGTGACCTTCATCAACATCGAAACGCGGGACACGATCCGTTCCGTCCGCACGAACAAGTCCAGCGGAAAATTTTTGCTGACCCTACCAATGGACCAGGACTACGCCGCCTACGTAGACCGGCCGGGCTACCTGTTTGCGAGTCGCTTTTTCTCGCTGAAAAATATCAACAGCGAGGAAACACCTTATTATGATGTCGATATCACTTTGGACCCGCTTCAGGTTGGGATTGAGGTGGTCATGAGCGCTATATTTTACGAGACGGACAAATACGACCTGCTGGACCGCTCCAAAACCGAGCTGGAAAACCTGGTGCAATTCATGAAGCAAAATTCGGCGGTCCGCATTGAAATTGGCGGGCATACCGACGACGTGGGCAGTGACGCTTACAACCTGAAACTGAGCCAAAACCGCGCGGGAGAAGTGCGCAAATATCTGATCAGCCGGGGGATTTCGTCCGCGCGCATCGACGCGAAGGGTTACGGCGAAACCCAGCCCGTCACCTCCGAAACGAGCGAGGAAGGCCGGGCCCGCAACCGACGCACCGTATGCCGGATCGTCGGCACCTGAGCGTTGCCTGAGGCAACCTCTTGAACAGTCTCCTTGTACGGCCCCTGTTTTCTCCTTTGTGCCATGTTGCCAGCCGTCAAAGTACCGAAATGGCGGTAATCTTGATCGTATGCTATAGAAAAATGATTATATTGATGGTCTTTCCGGGGGCTGTCCTGAGGAGTCAGGAAAACACAGAATCCGGTCTCCAAAGCTTACAGACCTCGAAACACTGAGTGAGAGCCCTCAATTAGGACAAAAGGGCTATCGGAAATTAAATCGGGCAATCTCTATCGGGAGCGGAAAAGCGAATATGTTCCATTCATACAAAATCCAGGTCCAATCAAACGAGCAGTTCATCCGACTGGATGGGAGGAAATTGCCGCTTAACGACGCCTGGGCACGATTCGGCCCGTTGGGAATCCCCGTGGAATACGGAAAAACAACCGATGAAACGAGGATTTTGCCCACTCAGTACGGGACGCCTAAGAACACTGATAATTATCCCGACATTTAACCCGGGATAGTATCAGAGTTTTAATAGAAACAACGGGATCAGCAGACTTTTCAAATGAGAGTTGAATGCGGCCCACCACAACAATTTTTGTACCTGCTATGATCAGAATTAAGCTATCTGTAATTGCTTGTTTTCTCTTCGCACTGAGCTTTTACACAAATGAAGCCCAGGCCTCGCACATCATGGGTGTGGACATCACTTACGAATGCCTCAACAATTGCACCATTCGGGTCTACATGCGCACCTACCGTGACTGCACCGGGGCTTCCGGAATCAGCAACAATATTTCTTTTAATGCCCAGACGCCAGGTTGTGGTCAGCCGCAAGCCCTCGGTGGTTGGTCGCAGCAGCAGACAACGGAGGTAACTCCGCTTTGTCCGGGAGCCGCTACCGGCTGTACTTCTCCGGGTGCCTCGATCAATGGGGTCCAGGAGTATTACTGGTTCCGGGATTACAATATATGTAATGTCCCCAACTGTATCTACACGATATCTTGGGGTTCGTGTTGTCGAAACGGGTCGATTACCTCCGGCCAGTCCAATCAGGGCATCGGGGTGAATTCAACCACGCTCAACACGAATATTATTCCCTGTAATTCCTCACCGCAATTTGCCAATCCTCCGGTCCCCTACATTTGTCAGGGTCTTCCTTACACGTTTAACCAGGGCGCAACTGATCCCGAAGGCGACTCCTTGGCTTATACCCTCGGCCCGTGCTACACCAGTAGCAACGGTACGACCCAGGTCAATTACAATGCCGGGTATTCCCCACAGCAGCCGCTCGGTCCGGACTGGATCGTAACCATGAATGCCATCACCGGCGACATCTCGGTCGTTCCCAATCCCGCAAGCGCGAATCCGGGTTCGATTCAGACCGCTGTCATGTGCGTGTACGTTGAGGAATGGCGGAATGGCCAGTTGATCAACACGATTGTACGCGATATCCAGATGACGGTGATTCCTTGCCCGGGCAACACGCCGCCCACCACGCCGGGTGTGACCAATGTCACCGGCGGATCCGCTACCGGACCTTTTAACGTGACTGTTTGTGCAGGTACGCAGCTCTCGTTCCAACTCCCGATTCAGGATCCCGACCAGGGCCAAACCCAAACCGTCTTCTGGAACCAGAACATCCCGGGCGCTACTTTCACCTCCGGTGCTCAGTCCGATACCATCGTAGGCAACCAGCCAACGGTCACGTTTACCTGGACGCCCAACGCGACCGGCATCTACACCTTCCTCCTCACTGCGCAGGACGATGCTTGTCCCATTCTGGGAAGCAATCAGAATACCATTATCATCAACGTTCAGGGTGGCCTACCGGGCGCCGGAATCACCGTTACGCCGACTGGCTGTACCAATGTCAGTTTGACGGCCAATCCCGGTACGGGCAACACCGGCCCTTACGTCTATTCGTGGTCCGGGGACGGTAATCTCAACGTGAACCCGAACAATACTGCGGCAACCCTCACCCACACCTATCCGGGTCCGGGCAGTTACGAAGTAAACGTACAGATCACCGATAACTTCGGTTGCGTAACCGTTCTGACTGATACCGCCGTGATTGCCGCCGGTCCTACCGCTGATGCGGGTCCGGACATTTCGCTTTGCTCCGGCAACCCGATCACCTTGGGCAGTACAACCTTGCCTACGGGACAATCCTACACCTGGTCGCCGGCTACGGGCCTGAACAATACGACGATCCCCGATCCTTCGCTGAATTATACAGTTCCCGGCACGAACCCCGTGAACTTGACCTTCACGATGACGGCCACCTCCGGTTTCTGTACCTCGATTGACTACGTCGACGTTACGGTCTTTCCGACGCCGACCGCCACCATCGCTGGCCCGAACAACATTTGTATCGGTGACCAAGCGACCTTGACGGCTTCCGGTGGTACTTCTTACCTCTGGAGCACGATCGACGTGACGAACAGTATCACGGTATCTCCGACCCAGACCACCACCTACACCGTGACTGCCATCGCGAATGGTTGTTCCAGTCCGGTCACGCAGCAGACGATCAATGTCACCACGGGGCCAACCGCCCTGATCACTGGAGTGGATTCGGTATGTACCGGGGGCAGCACGACGCTGACCGCCACCGGCGGTACAAACTGGGTCTGGAGCACCAACGAAACGACACAAACGATTACGCTGAACAACATCAACTCCCAGACCACCGTGAACGTGGTGGCCAGTGACAATGGTTGTGCGGGTCCGCCCGCAACCTTCACGGTTGACTTGCACGCGACGCCGGCTTCGAACTTTACGAGCACGACCGTATGTATCGGTGAGGAAACACAATTCACCGATGCCAGTACGATTGCCATTGGCGGCAATGGCGGCATCATCGCCTGGAACTGGGATTTTGATGATCCGGCGAGCGGTTCCCTGAACTTCTCCGGTACTCAGAACCCGAGTCACCAGTTTACCCAACCGGGTCTCTACAATGTAGAATTGACGGTTACGGGTTATAACGGTTGTACGAATACGGTGACCCGCCAGGTCGTCGTGAACGCTCTTCCGGTTCCGGAATTCGAAACTGCTGACGTCTGCGACGGTGAGCCCATGGTATTCGCCGACCAGTCTACCGCCAACAGCGGGATTGTCGCTTGGTTGTGGGACTTCGGAACCGGCATTACAAGCAACCTCCAGAATCCGACTTACACCTTCCCCGGCCCGGGCACTTACAACGTGATCCTGACTGTGACCGACGGCAATGGCTGTGTCAACCAGCGGGAGCGTACTGTCCTGGTCCACCCGAATCCAGTAAGCGATTTCTTCTACACGCAGCACTGCTTCTTCACTGAAGCCCGCTTCTTCGCCACCTCGTTCCTGAATGATCCGCTCGGTACAACCATCGATCAGTACCAGTGGAACTTCGGTGACCCGGCCTCGGGTGCGGACAACACCGCAACCGGTCCCAATGTCAACCACTTCTGGGCCAGCGGTCCCCGTACTTACAACGTCACCCTGACCACAGTAACCTCACGGGGTTGCACAAACTCAATCACGATTCCGGTTGCGGTACCGGTAATTCCTCCGATTGGGGTAAAAGGGGATACTGTCTGCCGCGGCTTCCCCGCGACACTTGAAGTCCTGAACTTCCCCGCCGGAACGGAATTGGAATGGTTCTACACGCCGGATGCAACGGATCCTTTCCTTCTCGGTGACATGATGTGGACGACTCCGCCGTTGAACGTTACGACGACCTACTACGTGGCTGTACGCGACGCTGATGGTTGCCTCTCGCCCAAGACTGGTATCGTCGCCCTGGTGCGCCCCGAAACCAATGTCGAACTGCAAGTCTCCAATACCACCGTGGAAATTCCGAACGCCATCGTTGAGTTCAATCTGACCGGAATCTTCAACGGCGCTCTGACTTCCCAAACCTGGGACTTCGGTGATGGAACGACTTCCAATGCCCAGCAACCGGTCCACGAATACTCCCAGGAAGGTGTCTACGACATCACCTTGAGCATGGTGAACGAATTCGGTTGCGCCTCGGAGCAGAGCTGGCCGCTCTACATCGAAGTGACCAAGCTGGTCAACATCTTCGTGCCGAGTGCCTTTACTCCGAACGGAGATGGAATCAATGACGAGTTCAACGTCGTCACCCGCCTGATTACCGATTTCCAGATCGACATCTATGACCGCTGGGGCAAGCTGACCTACAGCTCCGAGAACATGAACTTCCGCTGGACGGGGGTCGATGCCTCGGGCCAGCCGCTGTCGGAAGGTGTCTACACCTACGTGATCAACGCGGTGGAATGGGACGGTAGCCCCGTCCGGAAAACGGGATCAATCACGGTCCTGCGCTAAGGCAAATTGCGAATTACGGTATACTTTGCGAGAGCGGACTTCGGTCCGCTCTTTTGCTTTTTGGCCGGTTGCGAAAGGGAATGCGCCAAAAATCGATTAACTTCCCATTCCAATGGAATTGCGTATGTATTTGTACCGTACTGTTTTGCGGACCGCCGGGGTGCTGGCCGTCCTGTTTCTCGTTTTGCCTTCTGCCGGATCCGCCCAGCGGGGCGGCAAGAAAAAAGCCGCATCGGCGGAGCGCACCTTTTCCCCGGGCAAAATGCTCGGGGGAATGCAGTGGCGCTGTATCGGGCCCTTTCGCGGTGGCCGCTCCGCCGCAGTGACCGGCGTGCCGAACCAGCCCAATTTGTACTATATGGGAGTCACCGGCGGCGGTGTTTGGCGCACCAAGGATGGCGGACAGACCTGGGAAAATATCTCGGATGGCTTCTTCGGCGGCAGCATTGGGTCGGTTGCGGTGAGTGATTCGGACCCCAATGTCATCTTTGTTGGGGGCGGTGAGGTCACAGTCCGGGGCAATGTCTCCTCGGGAGATGGCATTTGGAAGTCAACCGATGCGGGTACGAGCTGGCGGCACGTGGGGCTGCCCGAGTCCCGGCACGTTCCGCGCATTTGCATCCATCCGAGCAATCCCGACATCGTATATGCTGCCGTGCTCGGCGATCTCTTCAAGTCTTCGGAGGAGCGGGGAGTGTACCGCAGCCAGGATGGGGGGGCCACCTGGGAAAAGGTGCTCTACGTGAATCCGGATGCCGGTGCGGTTGATCTGCGGCTCGATCCCAACAATCCTCGGATTGTTTATGCATCTACTTGGCGGGTGCGCCGGACGCCGTACAGCCTCAGCAGTGGCGGTGAAGGTTCGGGCCTTTGGAAAAGCACTGACAGCGGTAAGAATTGGGAAAACATCAGTGCCCGTCCCGGTCTGCCTGGTGGCCCGCTCGGCATTATTGGGGTGGCAGTTTCTCCGGTCAACTCCGAGCGGGTATTCGCCATGATCGAAGCCAAAGGAGGCGGTCTGTTCCGCAGTGACAATGCCGGTAAATCCTGGTCCCGGGTGAATGCGGATCGGTCCCTGCGCCAGCGCGCCTGGTATTATACCCGGGTGATCGCCGACACCCAGGACGAGGACAAGGTCTACGTCATGAACGTCTCCTACCAGGTCTCTAAGGACGGTGGTCGCAGCTTCAAGTCCCGGCGCGCTCCCCACGGCGATCACCACGACCTGTGGATTGCGCCGGAAGATCCCCAGCGCATGATCATCGGGGACGACGGTGGGGCCCAGATTTCCTTTGACGGCGGCGAAAATTGGAGCACTTACGAAAATCAACCAACGGCGCAATTTTACCGGGTGACGACGGACGACCATTTTCCCTACCGCATCTACGGAGCCCAGCAGGACAACTCCGCGATCCGGATCCACCACCGGTCCCGGGGGCGGTACATCACCGAGCGGGACTGGGAATCGACGGCCGGAGGCGAGAGTGCCCACCTTGCGCCCAAGCCCGACAACAACGAAATCGTGGTGGGGGGAAGCTACGGCGGATATTTGACCTGGGTCAATCACACCACTCAGGAGGAGCGTGCGATCAATGTCTGGCCGAACAACCCGATGGGGCACGGTGCCGAAGACATGAAGTACCGCTTCCAATGGAATTTTCCCGTTTTTTTCTCGCCGCACAACCCGAATAAGTTGTACGTCGCCTCGAACCACCTGCACCGCTCCACCGACATGGGGCAGAGCTGGGAGACCATCAGCCCCGACCTCACCCGGAATGATTCGGCGAAGCTGGGTTCCAGCGGCGGACCGATTACCCAGGACAATACCAGCGTGGAGTACTACTGCACGGTATTCGCAGCGGCAGAATCGGCTTTGGAGCCGGGCCTGATTTGGGCGGGATCGGACGACGGTTTGGTGCACCTCACCCGCAACGGCAAGGATTGGGAAAATGTCACTCCGGAAAACATGCCCGAGTGGGGAATGGTGAACAGCCTGGAGATTGATCCGCGGCGCAATGGCAGTGTGTATCTGGCGGTGACGCGCTACAAGATGGGGGACGATACGCCTTACATCTTCCACACCGTCGACTACGGCAAGTCCTGGAAACTGATCACTGAAGGCATCGCGCCGGATCACTTTGTGCGGGTGGTCCGGGCCGATCCGGAGCGGGCGGGGCTCTTGTACGCCGGAACCGAGCGGGGATTGTACGTGTCCCTGAACGACGGAGCGCAGTGGCATCCCTTTCAATTGAATCTGCCGATTGTTCCGATTACCGATTTGGCGGTGAAGGACGATGATTTGATCGCCGCGACCCAAGGCCGGAGTTTTTGGCTACTGGATGATTTGGGGCCATTGCGGCAGACCAATCAGGACATTGCGATGCAGTCGGCTCACCTTTTCCGGCCGGCACTGGCCTACCGCATGGACGGCTCGGGGGCGGCCAAACCGTCGCGGCGGGCGGGACAGAACCATACGGGAGGCGTGCCGGTGTACATTTATCTGGCCGCGGCCCCGGATTCAGCCACGAATATCAGTCTCTCCTTCCACGAAGCCGACGGCGATGCGATCCGCACCTTTTCCACCCAAGCTAAGGAAAAGCGGGATTCTATTTCGCTGAAGAAAGGCCTGAATCGCTTCGTTTGGGACATGCGCTACCCCGATGCAAAAAAGTTTGACGGGATGATCCTTTGGTGGGCCAGTCTGCGTGGTCCCAAGGCGGTCCCCGGAACCTACAAGGTCCGGCTCAACGTCAATGGGCAAGTGACCGAAGAAGCAGTTGAGATTCGGAAGGATCCCCGCAGTGGCGCCGAACTCGCCGATATGCGGGCCCAGTTTGACTTTATCCGGCAGGTCCAGGACAAGCTGACCGAAACGCACCAGGCCATCATCGACCTGCGGAAAGCACGGAAGCAGATCCAGGTGCTCCAGGAGCGCACCGACACGAGCCAAACCGAAATCCAGGAGTATGCGGAGGCGATTTTAAAAGAGGTGCGGGCGGTGGAGGAGGCCCTGTACCAAACCAAAAACCGCAGCGGCCAGGATCCGCTCAATTTTCCGATCCGACTCAACAATAAACTTGGTCATTTAGCTTCGCTGTGCAGCATGGGCAATTACGGCCCCACGGAGCAGGCGGAGGCATTTCGCCGGGAAGTGACCGCGGAAATCGACCGGGAACTGGCCCGTCTGCGGATGGTCTTTTCGGAGATGGTGCCCACCCTGAATGCAAAAGTCAAGGCGGCCGCGATTGATGCGGTCAAGGTACAGTAGGCACCAGCGGTTGCCGGTCGGACCCTCTTAAATCGTCCTTTTGCGCGGTTGCGCCGGGGAAGGTTGAGGACCCGTCAGCCGTTCGGGTAAGCAGTTGACGATCAGGTATTCCGGTAATTCATCGCCCTTGACGAACGCTTTGCGCCAGCGGTTGATCCGGTCCAATTCGGGTGGGAAGCCGCAAATGGCCAGGGCTTCCCGGAGCAGTTGCCGCTCGCGGCGCTTGAGCTTGCCATCGATGATGGAAGCCATCGCCAGGATGCGCAATACAAACTCCTGTTCATTGGCTTTGAGTTCGCTCAGGTGCTCCAGGAAGAGCGCCGAATCATCGAGCACAAGCTCTTCCGGACTACCGAAACGCCCTTCCAGGGCCTCAATGAGAGAAATCAGGTTGGGGTGCAGGTCGACCGAGCGCACAATGGCGCTGCCCACCGCCTGAAACGATTCCTCGCGGGCCCGGTGGCCGACTTCGCCCATTTCTCGAAAGATGACCTCGGTGTATTCCTTGACCGCCGAAGGTCCCATCGCCCGGATGCGGGCTTGTTTCATGACCCACCAGGCGATCAGCCCATTCCAAAAGGCAAATACCGGCATAGCAGTCACTTCCATCCAGGTCCGGAAACCCGCGCGCCCCACGACCCGCCGCACGAGGGCCTTTACGATGAAGTTGGTGGCGGTCGCCTTGAGTTTGTAGACCAAGGTCCCAATTAGCAATTGGACCTTAGAGATTTCTCGGCGGGGATTGATCCCTTTTTTGCCGTCCGGCGGATTGGGCAATTCCAAGGCGGCGCGGACCAGCACGGTGGCAATGACCGCATCGCCTTCATTGTCCGGGAAGAGGTCCAGTCCCGCCGTAACCGACAGCCGATGGACGCTGCGCAACGCATCCAGATAGAGGAAAGCGATTTCGATCAGGGTGATTAGGGTAGAGATGCCCATGACCGCAGCAAGGTACCCAAATTGTTCGTCAAAGGGGACATCGCTGGGGGAGGGGCCGAGCATTGGTTTTTCGAGCAGCACCCCGGCCAGCACGCCCAATCCAGCGGAAATCGCCCCGGCCAGGCCCGCCCGGAGAATGTTGTTCCGCTGAATGCGCCGCAATTCCTGCCGTTCCTGGGGATTGAGGACGTGGATTTCGTCCGGAGAAAAATTGTGTGGGTACTTCTCGGACAAACGCTGAAAATAGCGCACTCCGATTCGCTCCATCAGGGGGGATTTGGGCTTCGGCTCCGGCATGGGATTAAAGGTACAAAATGTTGCTCTGCCCACCGCGGATGGACGCGGGAAAACATGCGGGGCAGTTTTGCGGAAGGGAACGCTCAGAGTGCGATGCTGAGTCCGTCGTGGGCGATGGTGACGTTGGCGGGGAGCTCCTCCGAAACGATGGCGTGGCGGCCCATGAGGTGGCTGATGTGGGTGAGGTAGGTGTGCTGGGGTCCGATCTGTCGGCTCATTGCGATGGCTTGGCTCAAGCTAAAGTGGGAGAGGTGCTCGGTTTTGCGCAGGGCATTCAGGACGAGAACCTTGACGCCGTGCAGCTTGGCGAGGGATTCCGGGGGAATGTAATTCGCATCGGTGATGTAGGCCAGATCGCCGATCCGGAAGCCCAATACCGGCATCTTGTAGTGCATGACGGGAATTGGGATAAGTTCGATCCCGGCGGCTTCGAAGGGGGCACCATTGAGGAGGTGGACGCGGATGTCGGGGATGCCCGGATAGCGGTCCTCGGCAAATACGTAGGCGTATTCGCGCTTGAGCGCAGAGAGGGTCAGCTCATTGGCGTAGATGTCCATCGGGCGGCGCTGGCGAAAATTGAAGGCGCGCACGTCATCCATTCCGGCGATGTGGTCTTTGTGGGGGTGGGTGAAGACCACGCCGTCGAGTTGCATGACTTGCTCCCGCAGCATTTGCTGGCGGAAATCGGGCCCGGTATCAATGACGATAACCTTATCCCCGACCTCCAGGAGGACCGAGCAGCGCAGGCGCTTGTCGCGGGGATCGGGGGAACGGCAAACCTCGCAGGTGCAGGTGATGACGGGCACCCCTTGGGAAGTTCCAGTTCCGAGAAAAGTCAGTTTCACAATTGTAACTCAGTTTGCTGGACCTTGCGGAGGAGCTTGAGTTGGGCGGAATCCAGGCGGTTCACGTCCGCTTCAATTGTCCGCAAGATCTCAATCAGGGTTCCGATCTTGCTTTCCCGCGGGTAGAACTTGTTGATGACCACGATGTTTTGGTCTTCGATCAAGCAATAACCGCTCTTGAAGTTGCCTTTTTCGTAGCGCACCTTGTAGTCAAGGGCTTTGAAAATGCCTTCTAGCTTCTCTTGTAACGCCTTGGTGAGTTTCAATGTTTGTCATTTATGAGGTCAAAAGATCAAATATATCGAGGGGGGCGGGGATATTCAATCGATGTGGATAAGGTTCGGCGAGATGAGAGCAGGTTTGCCGTTTCGGATCCCTCACCTGTAAAACTGAATCCGAAGTCAGAAAACCCAAGTCCGCAAGCGTTCAGGAGGTTCAAGCCTGGATTTCGGCGGTTCAGCGGGAAAAAGGCAAAAGCTACGGCGCGGATTGATATTTTCACGGCGCAAACTATATTCATAACATCGGGTTGATGAAACCCCGCAAACCAAACCAAAGAAAATGGATACTATTTGGTTCACTGCCGACACGCACTTCGGCCACCGCAACATCATCAAGTACACTGAACGCCCCTACGCCAGCGTGGCGGAGATGGACGAGGCATTGATCGAAAACTGGAATTCAGTTGTGGGACCGGTAGATCCGGTGTATCACATCGGTGATTTTGGGCTGTGCGCCCCCGGCCAATTGAGCAAAATCCTGGACCGACTGAACGGGCGCATCCACCTGATCATCGGCAACCACGAAGCTTCGGCCCTCGCTTTGTCGGACCGTTTTGAGTGGGTTCGGCACTACCACGAATTGACCGTGAAGGACCCCGATGCGCACCGGGGCAAGCGGCTGATCGTCTTGCTGCACTACGCGATGCGGGTCTGGAATGCCAGCCACCACGGATCCTGGCATTTGTACGGGCATTCCCACGGGACGCTGCCGGACGACATCACTTCACTGTCCTTCGACGCCGGAGTGGATTGCCATAACTATCGCCCCATCAGCTACGCCGAGGTGAAGGCGATCATGGCCCGGAAAGAGTGGGCAAAGCCGTTTTAAGCGGTTTTTTGCGGAGTGGTCACCGGGAGGGCGGTCCGGTAGACATTGCCCGGGAAAAATTGTCCACTGAAGAGCGAAATTCAGCGGAGACTTTTCTAACTTCCCCACGGGTGCGCGGTATACTGCGGTGCAACCCCGAATCGATAATCCCCAGCGTATGAATTACCTCGACCGTGACCTCAGTTGGTTGTCCTTCAATGAACGCATCCTGCAAGAAGCGGCCAATCCTGCGGTTCCCCTGATGGAACGCCTCAAATTTGTGGCGATCTTTTCCTCCAATCTCGAAGAGTTCTACAAGGTCCGGGTGGCCAGCCACCGGTTTTCTCAGCGCTACCACGGCGACAAGGCAAACAAGTTTGGCTACCGCCCCTCCTATATATTGGACCAGATCAACCTCACGGTCGGGGCCCAACAGGAACGGCTGGGGGCGATATTTTTCGGAGAAATTCTGCCGGCGATGGCCCAGGAAGGTATCCATCTGCTGCGCGACGAGTTTACCGAGTCGGACCAAAAGCGGATGGCGGAACACTACGACGCTCACCTCCACGGCAACTTGCGCAGGTGGGAGATTTCGGAGACTGAGCGCCTGGAATTGAAAAATCAGGCAGTCTACCTCTACCTCATTGGGGGTGGGAAGCGGTACATCTTGCAGTTGGACTACGCGCGTTTCGGGCGATTCATTGTCCTGCCGACCCCGGGGAAAGAGCAGCGTGTGGTACAACTCGACGACATCGTGCGGCACAACTTGGAGAAGTTTGTGCCGGGAATTGAGCGGGTGTATGCGGTCAAGATTTCCCGGGACGCCGAGTTGTACATCGATGAGGAGCAAGACCAGGACATCGTCAAAAAGATCCGCAAGAGCATCCGCAAGCGCGAATCGGGCATGCCCGCGCGGTTGCTGTTTGACGGGGACATCCCGTTTCGCGACATCGACGCGTTGCGCAAAAAGATCAAAGTCGACATGGCGGGCCTGATTCCCGGGGGGCGCTACCACAATTTTTACGATTTTTTCGGCTTTCCCGGTCCCAAAGATCAGCCGCACCTGTATTACCCAAAGCCGCAGAAAGTACCCTCTCGGCGCTTGGAAGCGAGTAAGGATTGGTTTGCTGAACTGCGTCGGGGGGATGTCTTTCTGAGTTTTCCCTACCAGGAATACCACTACGTCTCGGAAATGCTGCGGCGGGCGGCGGAAGATCCGGCGGTCACCGCGATTGACATTACGCTGTACCGGGTGGCCCGCGATTCAAAAATCGCCCAGGCACTAGAGCGCGCGGCGCAAAACGGCAAGCGGGTGTTTGTACTCACCGAGGTGCAAGCGCGCTTCGATGAGGAGTCCAATATCTACTGGGGAGAGCGCCTGGAACAGGCAGGCGCTACCGTGATTTACGGCGTGAATGCCCTCAAAGTCCACGCAAAGATTTTCGCCATCCATCGAAAAGAGGCCAACGGTACGGCAACTTATTCCTACTTGGGTACGGGCAATTTCAACGAAAAAACCGCGGGAATCTACTGTGACCACGCGCTGTTGAGTGCGCGGGAAGATTTTGCTGCTGATTTGCGCGAGGTATTTGCCGTGTTGCGCGATCCGGAATACCGGCCCACGTTTTCGCGCTTGTTGGTGGCACCTTTCACCCTGCGTTCCCGTTTCAATGCCATGATCAAGCGGGAGATCCGACTGGCCAAAGCGGGCAAGCGGGGTTACATCGCGGTCAAGGTCAACAGTTTTGAAGACCTCAAGATGATCGATTGGGTGCGCAAGGCGGCGGATGCGGGCGTCAAGGTGGATCTGGTGGTGCGGGGAATTTGCTGTTACACCCCGCTCACTGAGGCCCAGCGCGAAAATATCCGGGTTGTGAGCGTCGTCGATCAATTCCTGGAGCACACCCGGCTTTACCATTTTCACAACGCTGGTGCTCCGGAAACTTACCTCGCCTCGGCGGACTGGATGCGGCGCAACCTAAGCCGCCGCATCGAAGTGGCCTTTCCAATTGACGACGAGGAAGTGCGGGCATTCCTTTTGGGCATGATCGATCTCCAGCTCCACGATGGACTGAAGGGACGGATCGCGGCCGGCGACCAAATCAACGCGTTTGTTTCCGGGGAAAATGAAGTGACCGCCCAGCAAGCGACCTTTGCCCTGGTACGCAAGCTGGAAGGGCAGGGGAAAGTGGCGCCTCAGGGCCAGGGGGCAGTTTGAATTCACGCCAGGCCGAAAAATTTCTCCGAGCAATTTTGCCCTGCATCAAGGACCCGGGCTTTGCCGTTGGGCGAGGACCTTTTGGGCTTTTTTGCGAAAGGCCGCACTGTGTTCATCCATGACCGCTTCGAGGATCAGGATAAATTCCGGGCGGAGTTCGGGATAGTGGTCCATGAGCGGGAGCAGGGCTTCGAGGCAGTGGTGCTTGGTGGAGACATTCAATTTGGGATCGGCGAGCCATTGGAAGAGGAGGTCGGTGGCTTCTCCCAGGTTGAGTTCGGGGATGCCGCAGAGGTGCCACCATTTTGCGAGGGAGCGTTCCAGGCCGGGGACATCGAGGGTCTGGCGGTGGGCCAATATTTCCGGCAGCAGCGGCAGTACCCGTGCGGGAGCCAAATCGGCGAGGTCGCTGATGAGCCAGGCGGTGCGGCTGGCCACGGGGCGTTCCGCGCGCAGGAGCTCCAGGAGGGGCCGCAGATCGGTGGGGGCAGCGATGAGCCGTTCGGCCCAGGCCTGGCGCTCGGCACCGTTGCTGTGGGGGAGTTGCTGGCGCAAGGTATGGATGGATACCGGGTTTTGCATGGGAAAAGGAAAGATAGCGCCGAAACTTTACTTTATTCAGCCCAGCAGGGCCGAATAACGAAAAGATTCCTCGGTGTTCTCAACTCAAAGGTTTAAAGACCGTTTGCGGATTTTCGGAATACAGCCTGCCGTAAAACTCCATCACGTACCGGTCGGTCATCCCCGCGATGAAGTCGCAGATGACCCGTTTTTTCTGATTTTTATTGACTGAATCGTACAGCAAGCGGTAGTCGCGGGGAAGCAGCCGTTCACCGCCTTTTTCGCTAAGGGCTTTGAATATGTCGACCACAATGTCCGAACCCCGGTACTCCGGAACCTGAAGTTTGGAATCCATGATGATTGAATTGAACACAAATTTCTTGACGATTTCTACCTTTTCCCAGATTGGTTCGACAAGTTTCACCGTTGACAAAGCAGGAAATTTCTCGTTGGGAATGAACTGGACACCGCTGATGAATTGCTCGATCAGCTTCGAAGATAACTCTGTTCGGAGATATCCATCTTGCCCAATGGTCCGAATGATGTTGTTCCCGCCGGCCAGTATGGTTGCGATATCGTAGCGCGCTTTCTCGTCGTTGCTCAACGCGTCTGGAGGGAGGTTGGCGTGGATGGAATCCAGTCCCGTTCGGAAGTTTTCAATGAAAATTTCGAACAATTTCTTCTCGATGTACGCAATGCTGTACTTGTTTGCTTTTGCAGACGGCATACCGCGAATTACATCCTTGCGGATGGCTTCGAGCAATGAGTCTGAGGCAGAAACCATATCCAGGGGTGAGAGGAAGCCAGATTTAAAAGCATCTTCCAGGTCAAAAGTTGAATAGGCAATGTCGTCCGCGACATCCATAATGGCGCATTCCAGCGTTTTGAATTCGATTTCCGGGTGTTCTTCCGCAAAGTTTTTGATCCCCGTGACATTGTCCTTGATCTTTTTGACCAGCTCTCGTTCAGATTCGTAGTAGCCCTTTACCAGTCCTTGTTCCTCGTCAGGGTCGGGCTCGATAACTTTATCGTACTTCAGCACGGCGGCCAGCGAACGATAGGTCAGATTCAGCCCAAACCGTTTGTCTTTGGCTGTGCTGGCAGCACCCTGGATGCCCACCGCATTGATCTTTTCTCCGATTTCCTTGGCTTTTTTCTCAATTCGCGCTACCAGACGGAGCGTCTGGGCATTCCCTTCAAATCCCCCGTATTTCAGCATGCATTTGTTAAGGGCGTACTCTCCATTGTGCCCAAACGGAGGATGCCCAAGATCGTGGGCCAGTCCGGCCAGTTCTACAATACTGGTTTTTATCGGTCCGTGTTTGTGAAAAAAATCCTCAGAAGCATTGAGCTTGTCAGCGATTGATCGGGCGACTTGCGCAACTTCCAAGGAGTGGGTCAGGCGGTTCCGGAAGAAATCAGATTCATGATTTGGAAATACCTGGGTTTTGCCTTGGAGTCGGCGGAAGCAAGGAGAATGGAGGATACGTGCGTAATCCCGTCTTTCGGGCGGTCGCCATTTGTGACTTGGTTTGGCCGCGTTGCCCTTTTCTTTGGATTCCCGGTCCCAATCTGTTGATCGATATAGCATAAAAATAAAAATGTCCACCAATGATGGACACAATATAATACATAGATTGAAAACAAGGGGAAATATAATTTCCGGGTCGCGGGAATTTATTTCTGGGTGGAACTTTTTTGAGACTTATTTACTGGGGTGGCACTGCGCGGGGCGCTTGACTTCCGGAACGGAACCGTGCTGAGTGCCCGTTTTGAGGCAAGGCGAAGCTGGTAATCCCAATTGCTTTCGTTTTGTCTGGCCATAGTATTTTTTCGTTTCTTTAGATCTTTCACACGAATGTACTTATTCTCAAATGATTTTGGAACTTGATTTCTTAACATTTTTATTCCAAGGATAATTTACGAAGTTTCACCATGCCCATCACTCCGGAACTCAAAATGGCTTTGCACGCGCGTTGTTGCACGCTGGTCGAAGACCGCATCGCGGCGGCGCGGACGGCGATGGAAGAGGCCCAGGCGGCCGCCAACGAAAATACCAAGAGCAGCGCCGGGGACAAGTACGAGACGGGACGGGCCATGATGCAGATCGAGCGGGACAAGGCCGCGGCTCAACTCGCACAGTCAGCCCAGTTAAAACAGGCCCTCGATGGGATCGATCCTGCACAAGTTCACTCCCGGGTGGGCCTGGGCAGTTTGGTGGAAACTCCCCAAGGGATCTTTTTCCTTTCTGCGGCAATCGGCAAGGTCGAGCTGGCGGAGCAGACCTACTGGGCGATTTCGCCGGTCTCCCCGGTAGGCAAGCTGATGAAGGGCAAGCTGGCCGGCGAAACGGTAACCTTCAATGGCCGCACCTTTGCCCTACTCGCGGTGGGCTGATCCCCCGTCGCCCCCAAAACCAAACAAGCCCCGGTTTCCGGAGCTTGTTCATCCCGAGTATGGGGAATCCAATTTGTAATTATTATGAAGGAACGAGTGGAAGCAGTTTCGAAGTGCTTCCGCACTTTCCCGAGGTTCTGATTCAGTTGGGCAGCGCAACTTTCGCTTCTCCGCGGTTTTCAATTTGCAAGTCGGTGGCACGTTTGGGCAACAGATTGCCGATGCATATCCGATCTCACCGTACATATCAAATTTAAACAAACTTTTATAAGTGTCAATGCCACACTAAGTTAATTTTTTCGAACCGGCTTTTTTAGAGAATTGGGGGCGATTTTTATGGAAAAAAAATGGAGTGCGAGATGCTGGCCCAGGGTGGAAAAGCGGTTGGGGAACCATTTGCCCGGGTGAACCCAGTTCCATGCAAGCATTGAATATTCTCCGTTGGAGTGCTGTGCCTCAGCCCGGAGCGATTGATGCCTTTCCCCCGACCACCCAGTCCGGGAGGCTTGACACCCGGTAGGACGTACGTTGAGATTTTCGGGGTTTGAATCAGGGAAATACCCCGGCGGCGATTTCGCAGCGGTGTCCTTCCAGCAAGTGCAGCTCCGTCTCGATGTTGAGTTGAGATTTCTCATCGTCGAGTTCGGTTTGGAAGCGGTTGCGCAGTTCGATGCGCTTGATCGCTTCGAGGTAGCGGCGCACCTGATCCCGGCTTTCCAGGCACAGGCGGGGAACCCGGGTCGGCTGAGCTTGCTCGTCTTTGGCGACCATGGTGAAGTACGACGTATTGGTGTGGCGGGTGGTGCCGAGTTTGACATTTTCCGCCTCCACCCGGATGCCGACCACCATCGAGGAGTTCCCGACGTAGTTGACCGAACCCAGGAGGGAAACCAGTTCTCCGACTTCGACCGGAGCGCGGAAATCCACCCGGTCTACGGAAACCGTCACACAGTAGCCGCCGGAGTGCTTGGCCGCGCAGGCGTAGGCGATTTTGTCCATCAGACTGAGGATAAAGCCACCGTGAATCTTCCCCCCAAAGTTGGCGTAGGCGGGAATCATCAGTTCAGTAATTGTGGTCTGCGAATAACGGACCGGTCGGATTTCGGGTCGTTCCATGTGTGGGCTTTGGAAGGGAAACCCAAAATCCGCCGGACTGTTTGGCCGCAATCAGGCGTCGGGGATTTGCTGGGTGATCTTGGCGGCAGTAGCATGGTAAGCCACCAGCACCTTCTGCATCTTATCGGTCATCTCCCGGAAGGCGAGAATGTTGTTGCCTTTACTGATCCATTGCCAGGCCCCGTGGCCCACTCCAACCGCGACGGTATCGGTCAATCCCACCAGATTGTCTTTGCGCAGGTGAGCCAAAGTGAGCGAGCTGGCATTCTGCACCAAATAGCCATAGATACTGCCCGCGTTGGTTTTGGTGAGGCTCTTGTAGGACGCACTCCAAATTGCGGACACCTGGGAACTGCGGAACTGGGCATTGTGGAACTGCCGACCGGCCTCGAGCAGTCCCGCTCCGGTATCAGCGGAGGAAACATAGCCCGCAGGCAGGTCGTGGCGGGCGCTGGTTTGGAGGCGGTACTTGGAATCATTGAGGAAATGCGACTCCGTGGGGGCTTCCTTGGCGTCGAGGTCGCGCAGTTCCTTGTGGACGGGCAAGGCATAATCTGGCATCCCCTTGCTTTTGGCGGCGCGTTGGGTCATGGCCGTTTCAATTGCATCCAGTTCCACAATACTGGAATTGAGCAAGGTGTTCGGCTCGGCAAACCACCCGGCGGGTGTGCCCACATTCATGATGCTGCGGAACTTCATGTCAAACTCGTTCAGCAGTTTGGTGATCGCCACCGTCCGATTCATGATGTCTTGCACCGCCACTCCGTATTTGGTGGTCAAAGCGGCGGAGATGTCAGCGTCCGCAAACTGATAAGAGCCCCCGAGTCGGGCGATGTCGGAGGTATCGGTGCCGCTGCGCTGGCCCTCGATGTAGGCCGAATATTCCTCAAACACGCTGTTTTCCTCATCGCCTTGGGGATGCAGTGAAATGAGGTCCGCATCGCCGGTGTGGTAGAAGACATCGTAGTTGTATTTCTTGAGATCAGTTTCAAACCGCTTCGCAATACTGCTGTACATCATGCCGTAGCGGACCCCGGCAAATGGAAAGTTGGCCTTCCCAAGGTTGGCGCCCGAAGTCAGGGCGATGACTTTGCGGACGTAATCGGCGGGTACCCGGCCGTTTTGGTGCATCTTGTCCTGGATGGGGTAGGCGAGCAAATAGCCGATCACCGCGCCGTAACCATCCTGGGTGTTGATCTTGCCCTGTTCCTGCACGAGGGTCGCCAGCAAGGCTTTGCGGGTATCATCGGTGGATTTGGCGAGATCGCGGACGTCGTCGATGATATTTAGCCCAAAGACGGTCCGCATGCGGTAGGGCGCTTGGGCCTCGGGGAAGGCGCCCATGTACATTTCGTGCAGCTTGGAAGCTGGCTTGTCGGCGGTGTTGTCGGTGGCGTACTGCGGAGCCGGCACATTGCCGATGTAGCCGACCGATTTGGCGGGGACTTCCTCTTCGTCCGGCTGCACGTATTTGAAGCTCGTGGCTTTGTGGGTTTCGATGATCTCCGCATTGCCGGGGCCGCGTGCGCCCCCGAGGCGAAAACGGGTTTTCAGAGCATTGTTGTTCCAATTGTACTCCTTTACTTTGCCCTTTTTGCGGTAGCGGGTCACCTTACCGCCGGTCTTTTTGACTTCGAGGCCGGGGAAAAGTCCGCCGCCGTCGACCCACTGGCCATCGGCGCCAGTTCCGCCGTCGCTTTTGACCTCGGCCATATTCGCCTCACCGAGTAACTCGGTGGGATCTTCCTTTTCCTCAAGCGCGACGTCGGCTTCCTCTTCCATAAGGAAAAGTTCTTCGTCACCGCCGCTGTCATCATCGTCGTCGCTGTCTTCTTTTTCCTCATTGCCTTCGAGGGCGAGGATACCCGCAGGCACCGCACTCCGCTGCAGCAGTACGAACGCACTACGGAGCGAGGGGGCAATGGTACCGTGCTTTTGGTAGGTAGTACCGGTCAGGGTTTGTACGGGGCGAAAAGTTTGGAAGATCGGTCGTGACCCCACCCGGTAGCTGATCAGCAGCCCGATGGTCAGCCCTTTGGGCGATGGTGTCTGGAAATAGCTGCCCACGTCGGTCTGGCTGAAATTGTAGCCTTGCACCAGCACGTCCGGGCCGGCATACGCGGAGAGCATCAATTGTAGGGGGGCTTCCTGATCCGCCGCGGGGGCGGTGGGATAACTGGTTTGCGCCGCCGGAAAGGACCGGGCGCTCGAAGCCTGAGAATTACGGGGGGAAAGATCCTGGCTTTCCTTTGCAGTTCGTTTTTTCATCTTGTTCGTAATGTAAAACGTTCAAAGGAAAGGCTGCGCTTGTTTTGTTATTCTAAAAGTACGCTTTTGTTGGAGGATTGTCAATGCACCAGTAGGAATTAGGCGCAATTCTTTCGGCGAACCGGGCGGCCAAAACCACCAGGATTGGGAACACCATTGATAGTATTCCCGGGATGCTGGAGCTAATTTTATCGTGTAGGGTTCAGGTTGGACTCCCAATGGAACCCGGCTCACGAAACGCCCGCGGGATCGACCCCGCAAAGCTATTTGCTCAGGAATTGCGACCACTACTGCAATAAAAATCAGCGAAGCCGCCGGAAAATCGACCTTCTGGTGCCGCGGGTTCTCCCGCTCTTCCACTGGCCTTCGCAACCACCGTTGCCAATCATGAAAAAGTTACTTCGACAAGTTCTCGTCTGCCGTGCCCGCCAACTTCACCAGCAGTTCGCCCCTTTTCTTCCCGAAGCGGGCAAATTTCTCGACATTGGTTCGGGGACCGGGTACACCGGAGACGAAATCCTCCGCCAGACTGCGCTGGAACTGCACGAAGTTGACGTGGCGGACCGCAGTCGGGGGGATCGGACTCCGGTATTGTTTGACGGGCGCCACCTTCCTTATTCCGCCGACCATTTTGCCGTGGCCAGTGCCATCGATACCCTGCAATACGCCCCCTCGCCCGAGCATCTGATCCGCGAGTCCCTGCGGGTATCGGAGATGCTCCTCCTCGTCAGCGCGGTCCCGTCCCGGGGATGGCGGCGCTTGCCGGCTTGGGCCCAAGACGTTCTTGGAGGTCGGCGTTCCCGGTCGGTGTTGCGGCGCCTGGGCATCGGCCAGCCGGACCGCCCCAACCGGAGCAAAGCCCGGGAGTACTCGGTCGCCGAGGTGGAAGCCGCGGTCCAAGCCGTCGGAGGTCGCCTGGTGAAGCACGAGCCGAAAAACCAGCGGTCGCGGTCCCACCTCTTTGTGATCGTGCGGGCGGACGCCAAAGAAAAAACAAAGCAGCCTGCCGCCTCCGTACGAACCCGTTACCGGACCGGCCAGTCCCGCTACTCCTTTTCCCACCTGCGCGCGGCCCGCGGTGCGCAGCGCGTGGCCTTTTCGGGTCGGGGGTAGGCCTGGGGGAATTGGAAGTTGCTTAATTATCCATTGGTGACCACATCATTGACCTGGTTCAGCGGATTTACGAGGGGGGCTGGATACTACCCGCGCCACCGGGCAATGGCGGGAAGAAAATCCCGGCATCGTTGGGGAATTTGCCGCAATCGGGATCATCGCGCTTGCGGCAATTGTCCTCGATGGCCTGTCCGGTGTTGGCCTCGCGGATGATTTTCTCATTCCACTTGTTTGGACTATTGTGCGAACTGCAATGCGCCACGCGTTTTGAGTATGAATACCATGAAAACCATCCCCGCATACATACAGGAGTTTGCCACCGCAACGGGGGCGCATCCGCGATTCATCGAAGCGCTTGGGCGAGGCATTGAGGCCAACTTTTTGACCCAAACGGGCGAAAAATGACCTGATACCGCGCTGATCCTGCCGCACGATGCCGAAGGCTTTGCCGTGCAGAACAATCAAATGCTGTCCTGGGTCAAGGCCGATCTCTTCCTGGGAACAGCCGCTGTGACTGCCCTGATCGCGTGGGGGCCCGTGGAAGGCTCTGATCCAGTTCTGCCGACACAAGAGGTAGATGAGCTGGTGGTCCACCTGGATAATTTGCCGGTTGCTGACGTACATGAGATCCTAGGCCAGCCGCCGGATCAACCGTTTGCCCCAGATGCGTTCAGTTTCCCGGTCCAGTACGAGGTGATGGTCCTGCCGCATGTCCGAATGGAGATCACCGGGGTAGGAGGCCAAGCAACGGCTCTGACCGACCTTCTCAATACTGCGCGCAATCGTTGGAACGCCCATGATGAAGGGCTGATCCACTCGATCTCTGAGGTCGTTGAGGATTCTCCGGGAAATTATTCATTGACCATTGATCTGAGGTCAGCGGTCGAGGATGGATTGGAGGCATTGTTGCGAGGGCTTGATAGGGGACCTGTTCAGGTAAATGATGTTTTACTAAGGGCCATTTAAGAGGCTGTTTAAAATTGGTTTGTGAAATTTGCTATCGCAGATTTTTTTGTCTCTCAAAGCTCATTTTGGAGTCCATAGCCAAAGCTATGGGCGAGAAAATAGCTGAAGAGAGGCGGAAAAAGATGCCATAGCAAAATC
>JBCCQH010000114.1:0-24528 GCA_039024435.1 Bacteroidota bacterium | reverse complement strand
CCTCCGACCCCCCTGGTTTTTTAACACCGCGGCACTGGGTTAGCCGTGGGTTTGTTTTGATCCAAACCCCACGGCCCCACTAAAAAGCCCCTCCAGAAACAGCAAATCCAACCAACCGCCTCCTCCATTCGGCTGTTTCCGCAAAAATTGACCGGCTGTTTACACAATTCCTTCATTTCGAGGTTAAAATTTCCTACATTCATGTAGGTTATTGTACTAATTACACGAACATGAATTCCCCTCGTTTCCGCTTGTCGGCGCTGGCCCTCGTTGCATGCCTCACCTTGCTCGCCCCACTTTCCGCTTCTTCGGCGACCTTTTTGGTGACCAACCTCAACAATTCGGGATTCGGCAGTTTCCGGCAAGCCATCACCGATGCCAATGCCCTGGCCGGAACCGACATCATCGTGTTTACCGTCGCCGGCACCATCAACGTGACCTCCGCCATGGTAGCGGTCACCGATCCCGTCATCATCAACGGGGCCAGCGCTCCAGGATACGTCCCCTGCGGCAATCCCGCAGTGGCCCTCGACGGTGGAGGTGGCTCCAACAATGGCCTGCAATTCCTCGCCGGAGCTTCCGGTTCGGCCATCGCGGCGCTCAATGTCCGCAACTTCCAGTTCAACGGCATTCAGTTCATCGGGGCGGACAATTGCCGGGTTGCAGGGTGCTACATCGGAACGAACATTACCGGCACCGCCGCGGCCGGAAATGGCCAAAATGGCATTCAGGTCGAAGTCGACGCCAACAATTGCAAATTCGGGGGGGCCACCGCTTGCGAACGCAACCTCATTTCGGGCAACGGAGTCTTTGGTGTGTCGATTGTGAATTGCAGCACCGATACCACCGCGGGCAACTACATCGGGCTGAACGTGACCGGCACCGCCGCCCTCCCCAATGGAGTCGGCGGCATCCAAGTCATCGGATCCGGCGCCAACCACGTAATCGGTGGATCGGTCGCCGGTGAGGGAAATGTTATCGCCGGCAATGGCTCCGGCATCACCGGCAATGGCGTCACCATCGACGGAATCTCCGGAACCCAGTTCCGGGGCAATTTTGTCGGGCTAAATGCGGCGGGTACTGCCGCCCTCGGCAATGCCGAAAACGGCCTCGCAATCAACGGGGCACCCAATACCACCATCGGCGGAACTGGTCCCAACGACGGCAATGTATTTGCCGATCACGAATTCCATGGCATCGTCCTGAACGGCGGCTCGAACAATTGCATCATCCAGGGCAACAAGTCCGGCACGAACGCCGCCGGCACCGCCACGCTTGCCAACAATGATTCCGGAGTCATCGTCATCAACTCCTCCGGCGTGACCATTGGGGGGAATTCGGCGGCGGCCCGCAACCTATTTTCCGGCAGCACTACCGAGCACGGCATTTTTCTGATTGACGCGGACAATGCCATCGTCCAGGGCAACTACGTCGGGACCGACGTAACCGGCACCCAACCCATGCCCAATGCCGCTGGGGGCATCCGGGCGGATTTCGGGACTACGGGTGCCATCATTGGGGGGAGTGGGACCGGTGAGGGCAACCTCATCGCCTTCAACAACGACTACGGCGTCGGCGTGACCACGGCTTCCGCCCGGCAAAACACGATCCGCCGGAATAGCATGTTCTGCAATACCGGCGACGGAATCGAACTCAATGGCGCGGGCAATGACAACTATCCCTCCCCCGTGTTCTCTTCGGTCACCGGGAGCGGGGCGGCCGGATCGGCCAATCCGGGAGACATCGTAGAATTGTTTTACGATTCGGTGTGTACAGCCACGTGTCAGGGCAAAGATTACCTCGGGACGGTCACCGCCAACGGGTTAGGCAACTGGAACTACCTGGGAACCATCGACAATAATCGGACGTTGGTGGCTTCCGCGACCTCATCCAGTTCCGGAAACACCTCGGAATTTACCTGTTTTGTGGTGTTGCCGGTCGAAGGATTGGCCTTCGGGGCGGCCCCAAATGAGCGAGGGCAAGTGCGCCTGGATTGGTCGACCACCCAGGAAGTCAACAATCTGCGCTTTGTGGTGGAACGCAGCCCGGATGGGCAGCAGTTCGAGCAGATTGGCGCGCGCGCTGGCCAGGGCAACGATCCCGACGGCCATGTCTACACCTTCACCGATACCAAACCGCTCGGTTCCCGCCTCTATTACCGCCTGCGGCAAGTCGATTTCAACGGCGCGATCCACTATTCGCCCGTCGTGGAAGTCGTCCTGGCCGCGGAATTTATCCCACAAGTATTCCCCCTGCCCGCCGATGGGGCACTCCAGGTGGCATTCCCCGGAGAAAATCAAGGTTCCGTGATCTACACACTGAGTGACTTGCGGGGACGTCAACTGCGAGGAGGAAGCTGGACCGGATCGGGTCCCCACCTCCTCACCGTTGCGTCGCTTGCGGAGGGCATTTACCTGCTGCAATTAAGGGGCGCCGCGGGTACATTTTCCCGGAAAGTCACGGTCGCTCACTGAGCCGTGGTGGACAACTCACCGCACCGCGAGCCCACCACCTTCCGCAAGGTACGACCTAAAACTCGTACACAAACCCGCTCGTGATCGTCAGAAAGTTCAGCCAGTTCCGCACGTAGCCGTCGCCGGGGCCATCTTCTTCGGAGGTGCCAACCGCTCCCCCACCCAGGTAACGGGCATTGAAAAAGGCAGTGACCGGCCCGCCCAGGTGGATTCCCTGGCGAAGGCTGGCGTCGAGGATAGCGCCCACAACTTCGTTGTCGCTGCCGTTGAGGTAGCTGATCGGGGCGTAGATGCCATCCGCTTCCAATTCAGTAAAGAGGCGCGGATTCCACTGGCGACGGCTCCGGATCTTGAGCGCAGGCACCGGTCCCAGCGAACGGTTGGTGCGGAACAGCGAGCCGTCCGCCGATTCGAAGGAAATGGTGGCGTTGCGCAGTTGCAAGGTCGCCCCGATGGCAAAGGACCACTTTTCGTGGTCCGGCATCAATTCCCGGAGGTAGCTGAAGCGGAAAAAGGGAAAATTGTAGAGGAGTTTGACGCTGGTATTGGCCGGGAAAGTCAATTCGTCCACCAGCAGATCCTCGGTGAGCAGCACTTGCGATTCCAGGCGCAGCGGTTGGTACAGCAGGACAAACGTGTTGCGCTTATTGAAGTCAACTTCTAGCGAAAACCGCGTGATCGGGAACAGGATGTCCTGGCCACCGTCTTCTACGTAATCGAAGTAAGTGCCACTGTTGCTGAATTGGACTTTGTGGTCGATGACGCCCAGGAAGCCGATTTCGGCTACGCCTCGGAAGCGAAAAGTCTCGTCGAGGCCCGTCTTGGTGTCACTTTGTGCGTTCAGTATTCCGCCCAAAAACAAGCCCAAGATCAAGGTATATGCGTATTTTAAGTTCATGTTGCGTGATTGAATGATGTGTTTGAATCCTCAACCACACAAACCGAGATTTGTGAGATTTTTTGGAAAAAAACCGGGGCTCGCGGACCTAGGAATGGCGGAAAGTAGATTGCAGCGCGCGGGTACGCATCGCCCAGGAGCGCAAAGCCGAAAATGCTGCTCGGGAACGACAATCCGGCACCATTGGGGAACTCTGATCGCCGTGCGAGGGGTTCATCCGAATCCTTGTCCCCACCGAGGCAAACGTCTGACAATCTATCCTTCTGATTGCCTTGGGCAGACCGGGCCGGCCAATCCGATCCGAAGCGCCGCACCGCTCAAGCACACTCGCCGGTCAATCCGAACTGGTATCGCGCTGTAACTGCATGTAAACCGTCTTGCGCAGGCCCGGATTCTGGGTCTCGCCGACCACCAGCAGGGCGTCCTCCGACGGAGCCAGCATTGCCGCCCCCGTTTCGGTGCTGTCGTAGCCGTACGATTGGCCCGAAAGAAAGCGCCCCTCCGAGTCCAGTTCACCGACGTAAATGTTTGAGGTGCCATCGTTGAGGATCGTATCGCACAAGATCGAGTAAGTGCCATCGGCGTGCTGCACCACGTCGCGAGCATAGAGACCGGGATTGCCCGTGTTTTCCCAGAGCAGGTTGCCCGCGGCATCGATCGCGAGCAGTACGTACGACACCTCCGGCCCGGAGCCGTAGGTCGGCGGCCAAGGTCCGGAAAGACTCAATTCATTGATGGTGTTGCCCAGGATCAAAAAGCCATCGTCCAGGACGACGATCCGCTGACCGAGAATGTCACTGCTGTTCTCGTAGCGCTGCAGAAGCGTCCCGTTTCCGCTTAGGTCCACCCGCGTGATCTCCAGACCGATATTTCCCCCGCCCGGGCCCTCCGCCGAACTCAGCACCAAAAAGTCATTCCCCAGATTGGCGATGTCGAGTCCGACTTCCTGGGTAGCGCTGGTCCCGAACGTATCCAGCCGAATCAAGGTCCCCGATGAGGTCACCTGCTGGACCATGACATCGGAAGTCGGACCGGAGCGCCGGGATCCCACCATGACCAGAACCGTATCCGGATTGCTGGCGGCCACAATGGCATTGCCCAGTTCCGGAAACCCATCCTCCGCGTAGACCTGTGACCACCTGATATCACCGGAGGGCTCGGTGTTGAAAATAAAGGGCCGCACGGTCGATATATCGGTGAGGGCATTGAAGAAAAATGCTGTTCCGCAAAACAATATTCCACCGGACTCCAGATCCTTGAGGTCGGCGGGCAGGTAGGAAAAATTGGAATCGGGGACGGCGATGTTGCGCACGCCGCGCTTCGAACCATCCATATTCACCCCAATCAAAGTCGGAACCGATTGGTCGCTTGGGGACCGGGTCGCCAGAATCGACAAGTCCGGGCCCGAGCTGGCCAGCAACATCTCAACCGGAATCAGCCCCGAGGCCTCACCGTAAAGCTGGTAGACTTCGATGCCGGTGGAGTCCACTTTGGGATCGTCGGGGGCACAACCGCATAGTCCGAGCACCAGCACAAGGGAGAAGAATTTGATCAAGGATTTCATTTGCGATTTAGTTTTCGTTTGCGGGACCGAACTTTCCAGAAACGGTGCGTATACCCGATGCTCAATTCCAGGTTGTGCAGCCGAAAATCGTCGTCAATGCTGTAGTAGAAATACTGAAACTGCGGGTTTTGGAAGCGATTTTTGGTGTCCACGATGTTGTACATGCCGTGGCGGTAGCGGGCCTCAAAAATGACCCGGTTAAATCCCGATCTGATCGACAGGCCCGCGCCCAAAAGTAGATTGTACTCCCACTCGTTGCGCTGCTTGGTGATGGAAATTGCTTCCCCGGTGAGGGTGATTGTCGCAGGATCAGCATTGACCCGGGTAGAAATGCTGTCTTTGTTGGCCCACAACAGCCGCCCAATGCTGCCGCCGGCCCGGACGTAGGGCGTGAATCGCCCCCGGCCAAACTCGTATTTCAAGGTCAACGGCACCTCGGCGTAGTTCAGGATTTCCCGGTAGCTGAGAATCGTCTGCGGCAAAGGATTTTCCCAGAACGTAAACTCCTTTACCGTGTACATCAGCTCAAAGCCAATAGTGGTATTGTGAAACAGATAGAAATCGGCGGTCAGGGCACCGTTCCAGCCCAGACGCCGGATGTAAGCCCCATTGTAAGCAGGCTCCTGGGCCCCCACACTGTAGGAAGTGATGACTTCCACGAGGCTTTGGTTCAATCCGCCCCGGGCGCCGAGGCTCACCAGCGGAACGGCCCGAAAACCGTCAACCAATTGCATAAACTCCGAAGAATACAGCCGGGGATCGGCCGAGAATTCCGGATTGGAACGCAGGAGTTTGCGGATCATCCGGGCGGCCTCCTGGTACCGGTCAAGAAACAGATAGGTCTGGGCAAGCACGATGTAGCCTTCGGCGCGTTTTTCCCGACTCAGATCCTTGCGGCGCAGACATTCGGGCAATTCCCGGGCGACTTCCACCAGACTGCCCCGGTCGTAGAGCGACTGCGCCCGGCGGATACACTCCGCTCCACCATCCTGGGCCGAAAGGGAACGCCCGCCCCACAATAAGAGGACGGCCAAACCCCACACAGTGATTCTGCTCCAAGCCAGGCAAGCTTTTTCGAGTAACTTCATTTCGGACAGGTCGATTGATAAGGGATTGCGGGAATGTAGGTGCTCCATTCGTCAGCGGTAAAATTGCGTTCCAGGAGACCGCAGAAATCCTGGGCCAGTTCATCGAACTGCAAGGGAAATTCCCGCACTGTCCCGTCGGCCGCCCCGGTCAGCAACTTGCTTTCATCGGCGAGAAAGGTCAAAGAACGCACCCAGGACTCGTGGTCGTTCAGGATTGTGGGCAGGGAGCCCGGCTGGTCGAGGTTCCAAAGCCGCGCCGTGCGGTCGTTGCTCGCGCTGGCCAGAAATTTTCCCGAGGGAGAATACGCCAGGGCGTTGACCATTTTGGTGTGGCCCTGCAAGATGCCCGTTGCGGCTCCCCCGGTGCGGGGCACCAGCAGGATGTCCCCTTTTCCGGTGCCAATGGCAATCGTTTGCTGGTCGGGACTCAAGGCAATGGAAAATGCTTCTAGCCGCCAGTTTGCCGGTTGATAAAGCTTTTGCCCGGGTCCGGTCGAGTTCTGAGTCAATGCGCCCACTTCGCCGTTGGCATTGCAGTAGATCAGCGCCTGGGTGCGGGAATCGTGCAGGAGGTTCCGCACCGAGCCGCCGGCTGAGCCCAGCGACCGAACGTGCCCGAAGACCGGGTCGACCGACCAGATGGTGCCCGAGTTGCCGGCAACGACAATCGCCTCCGGCTGCGCGAGGTAGACCATTCCGTGGATCCGGTCCTCAAGTTCCACGAGGGGCGGCGGCAAACTGCTGCGCGGATCGGTGACATAGATGGCGCCATCTTCCAGGGCCACCACGAGTTTCTTAGCATTGGGAATCAGGGCGGCCCCCCGCACCGAACTTCCGGCCGACAGCCAGAGGTTGCCCGGTTCGCGCATGGCCCCGCCCTTGACCTGACCGTCGCCCGCGTAGGTGATCAGAGTACCATTGCGGGGATCGACAATTATGCCACGTACCCCAGCGGACATCTTCCGCAGGCGGTTGAATTCGCCCCCGGAAAGGGCGCGGCGGGCGTCGTAGAGGGCGTGGTACTGGTCGGGATCGTAGCGGTCCCCGTCTTGCTCGTTGTGGAATTTGTAGGCTTGGTAGGCGATCAGCGCCTTGAGCTGAAGGTCATCTTTTTGGTTGGCCGACTTGACCGCAAGCGAGCGGGCAATCGACAGGGTGCGCAAACGTTCGGCCTGGTTTTTGGCGGAAATGGCTTGCTGCTCCTTTTCCTGGGCGATTTCGGTCTGCCGGGCGGCCTCGTCCGCGTTCTCATTGGCGCGGGCGCGGGCCACGTCGGCGGAATCCTTGGCGGCGACGGCCATGAGGCGCTGCACTTCCGCGAGGCGGCGCTGGACATTGGCTTTGAGGCGGAGCGAGTCGGCGAGGCGGGCCTTTTCGTTGGCGCGCTGCCGGGAGCGGTTTGCGGACAGAGTGCTGTCCTCGGCGGTTTTTTGGGCGGATACAGCCGTGAGCCGGGCTTCTTCCGCCTCGTTCAAAGCGGTGACGGCCTGTTCTTCGCGCAGTACGGCAATCTCGCGCTGCTGATCGGCCTCGCCTTTGGCCCGCACCGCAAATATGGTGAGGCCCAGCGCAATCGCCGAGGCAACGGCCAGCACAAAAGCAAAGCGGCGCGCCCGCCGCAATTTCGCCCGCCGTTCCCGTTCATTTGCCGCCAGTTCCGCCGAGTACGCAGCATCCGACTGGGCAACAAAATCCATCGCCGCGGAAAAATCCCCGCCCAACTGCGAAGCCCAGTCTTCGGTTGGGGCTTCTTTGGCGACCCAAGCGGTCGCCAGGTGCAGCTCCGGCGGTCGCCACAAGCCCCCCTTTCCTTCCTGGAACAGCACCATCGCCTCGCGGATGCGCAGGTACATCGCAGTAGAGTCGGCTTCTTCGTTGACCCAGCGGACGAGGCGGGCCCAGACCCGCATCAGGGTTTCGTGGGAAATGTCCACGATGACGCCATCCGCCAGTTCCGTCGGGACAAAGGGCAAGACAAAGGTCCGACCCGGGGTCCGAAACGCATGCAGTACCTTCCGCACGCTTTCTGCGTCGGCTCCGGTAATCTTACACACCTGGTCAAAAGGGGTCGGTCTGCGCACCCCCCGGTTATCGCTGCCTTTGGTGGTGATGACGCGAAATACGTCTTCGCACACCTTTTGTAGGTGCGCACTGCTCAGCTCGGCGTAGATCTCCTCGGCGTGCTGGTCCAGAGCACGGGCCATGCCCCCCACCTCGAGGTAGTGCCGCAGCAAGATGGCGCCCTTGCCCCCGGTATCCTCCATCCAGCGGTCCCAGGTGCGCATGAGCGCGTGCTGCAAGATCGGCAATTGGTCCAAACGATCCCCGATATCGTTCAGCAATCGGGTTTCGAGCGGCGCGGAGATTTCCCGGTAAAACACCGCCGCGGGCGAAGAGATGACCGCCCGGAAGTTTTCTCGGCTCATGTTTGGCACGAGGTACTGGCCTTGGTTGATCATCTCGGGCAGGCCCGGGAAACGGCTGCAATCTCCGAGGAAGTCGGAGCGCATGGTGATGATGATATAGATCGGGACTTTGAGTTGCGAGCCGGCATTGATGAGAAGCTTGACGAATTCCAGCGCCTCTTCATTGCCCGGACTGCGGGGTGGAAAGCGAAACAGTTCCTCAAACTGGTCCACCACCAACAGGAGATTTTCCTGTTCACCCAGAACGACATTCCGGGCGACATCGACCAGCCCGCGGCTGCTGTGGTGCAGAACGGTCCGGATCATTTTTTCCGGAGCAATGACATCTTCTTCCGAGGAACGGCCCGCTTTCAGGCGGGCGAGACCTTCAGTGAGGCGTTCGGTCGGCGCGTTGCCGGGGCGCACCACCGAGACTTTCCAGCGGGCGCCGGCGCTGACCATGTAGCCACTGTGGAGGGCAGTGAGCAAGCCCGCCTTGACCAAGGAAGATTTTCCCGAGCCCGAAGCCCCGAGCACCGCAACAAAGCGGCTTTTGCGCAGCCGGGCCAGCAGCTCATCGATCTGCTTCTCCCTACCAAAGAAAAGGTGGTTCTCATCCTCGCGGAAAGGACGCAACCCCACATACGGCTTCTTCGCGGTTTCGCGGTCAGGTCCAGGCGATATTGTATTCGCGTCTTGCATGGATTATTCAGTCAGATTGCTTGATGGCATTGATAAATGATTCCAGGTCAGCGACAGGGATTTCTTCGGCGTAGGCTTCCATGACCTCAGCTTCGAGGGTCATGAAATCTTCTTTTTCGTCGGTTTCTTCGCCGGTGAGAAGTACCAGCGGCTTGGTGACGTAGGGGCGCTTGCGGCCCAAACCTGGAGCCTTGCGGATTTCGCTCAACTGCGCTTCCACCCACAATTCGGGGACGTCGCCGTAGTAGATGATGACGGCGTCGGCTTCCACCAGCTTATTTTCGTGGGAAGTGCGCACCGCGGCTTCCTCGCCCTTGAACACCGGGATCTTTACTTCGATGCCCTGGCTCATCAGGTGAGCGCGCAGCGGCTTGGCCGCCTTGCGGTCGCTGCGGTCGCAGATCAGGTACACCCGCTTGAGCCCACTGGCTTCCTCCTCCTCTTCCGGAGCCGGCGGGGGGGGCTTGAGTTTTTCCGTGACCACCGTTTTCAGGCCTTCCATGGTGTCCTCGATGATGTCGGCTCCAAATTGCAGGACGGGATCTTTCTTGACATTCTCGATGAATTCCTGGGCGCGGTCCTCTCTAAATTCGAGTTTGGCGGGAATCCACAACAAGCGCTCCAGGGGATTTTCCCCGTTGCGCTCCTGGGCCACCTCGGCCGCCAGGCGGTTTTGCATCTCGGTGATCGAAACCGTAGAGCCTTCGGGTACCAAGCCATAATTTGCTCCGGTCAGGTGGATGGCGAGGTCCGATTCTTCCAGGAAGCCTTTGCACCAGGGTATGAATTCGTCGGCGGTGAGGGGAAACTGCGTATTGGGGACTACCCGGCAACCTTTGGACTGCAACTCGCGCTTGAGCACATCCCGGTAACTCAGCAGGTCAAAACTGGGAAACGACAAGAACACCGTCTTGTCCACGGTGGGCTCACCTGCCTGGTCGCCGCTCAAATCGTCCAGCGAATGCAGCATTTCGGCAATATCGGTGGCAATTTCGTAGGCTTTGGCCAGGAAGCGCTCCTCCGCACTCTTGCCAAATACCCGGTTGAACTCGTGGGCCCGGCCCGATTCTTCGTCGAGGTTGTAAAAAGCGTAACCAAGCATGTCACGCAGTTTGTCCGGTTGCTCTTCCAGCGGCACTGGGGTTTTGAGGACCTTGAAGACCCGAAACTGGTTGTTTACATTGGTCATCTGGGCCTTTTCCGCTTCGGAAAGAAACGTATCCCGCTCGAGCTCACACCAGGGCGAGGTCATGTAGGCGGGGGACATGATCGTGACCAGTACCCCCGTATTTAAGATCGTCTCCCGAATGTCCTCGGTCAATTGCGTATTGCCGCTCATCGTGCGCACGTCCCGCCAAATCCGCGGTTTGCGCCGCATGAGCTGATTGAGGAATTTTTCGACGACACTGTGAAAATCGGACACCCATCCGCTGGCTTCCTCCGAGAACGTAACATTGTCCCGGTGGGTGTAGCTGATGAATATGTCTTGCTTGAACTGCATGGTTATTGGCGTTCCTTGATCGGCCCTTAGGCTAGATTTTGTCTTACTTGAGCGACGAGGTAGCTCTTCGCTGTGCCTGGTTTCTTCCCGACCAATCGGAAATCAGATTTAAGCTCCAATTGATTGGTGACCGCGTAGCCCTTGGTGGGGCCTTGACGGGTACCCGGATCGAAAAACTGGTACTGGATCTTGCCTTCCACAATTTGTTTACCCACGATCACTACGTAGTGTTCGGTGGTATTGTCCGCATTGTGGGAAGCCGTCCTTCCGTCGTCGACACCGACCATCACGGGCCGGCCTTGCATCAACTCTGAATCGATGTATTTGGCTCCTAGTTTTGTTTGCTCGGCCATTGCAAAGCCTTCGCCGCGGTGCTGGTAGTAGGTCGCGATGCGATCCACCACCGCGTGGCGAATTCCGCGGACCTTCTGGAAGACCATCGCCTGCACGGCGTCCCAGCAACAGAAATCGTTTGGCTTTCCGGGCCGCGCTTTTTCTGATTCCCGGAGAGGTCTACCCCGGCTCCCTTCGACAATTGATTCGAACTGGCTGATCCACTGATCCGGGTTGAGCACCGGGGCAATGGGTTCAGAAGCTATTCGATACTTAGAGTACTTTTCGACCCACTCCTTGCGCTCTTCCAGGCGACGCAAGGTATTTCCGTTTGGATCCACCCGGCCGTCGCCCTGGGAATGGCCCAATACATACTTCTGAAATTCGCGAATGGCAGCAATAGTATGGGGTAAATCTTCCACTACCGTTCCGGCTTCCATTGCGGCAACCGACTCGTTTTCAGACCTTTCCCGGAGGTATCCAAGCGTGAGCAATCGCGACTGAATCGCCAGTACACTTTCGCGGATATTCTCGCCCCCAGCTCCCACACTTCCCGCGCGGGGAGAATCGCCTTCTTCCGGGTTTTGTAAGTGGGAAGACACTCGGGCGACCGCCGCATCGACGAATTGGTTGGGGGCCAGTAGACCGACGGCTTCGGTGTCCGGCGCGGACTCCGGGGACGCGGGCGGGGCGTAGGTCGGGGCTTCCTCCTCTTCGTCCTCGGCTTCGTCCTCCCCACCGCCGCCCAGCTTCAGCTTGGCGAGGCGTTCCTTCATCTCCAGGGAGCGCATCTTGTATTCGGCTTCCTGGTCGGATACCTTTTCTTTGAGCTCTTGCTGCTTGAGCGTGGTCATCTTTTCCACTGCTTCTTCCAACATCTCGCCGATCATCGAGGTAAATTCTTCCAACTTCTCGGTGGTCAACTGCTCGTCTTCCAGAATGTGCCGGGTAAAGGTCTGGTCCGCCTGGTGCAGTTGCCGGAGGTAAGCGAGGAAAATCACCTTGAAATTCATCAAAGTATTGACCGAGCGAAATACTTTTTTGCGCGGATTGGCGATCAGCGTGCCGTAAACCACCCCGAGGGTGCCCAGGCCACCGAGTCCCACCCCGACGAAATTGTCTACGGTATCGGTTACGAGGGCGTACACCATAAAGGCCACCAGCATGACGATGCCCAAGGCAAATACCACAATGTCCATCGTGACCGCAATCCGGAAACCTTTGCGGGCCTCCTCCATCGTCTCGTCAAATCGTTTTTGAAAGCGGTCCTGCTCCCCGAGCAACATTTCCTTGAATTCGTCGACCGCTTTCTTGCGCGTACTGAGCTTTTGTACCGCCCCGGCCCCGCCCATTTCCGTCATGAGGCTACGGGTGACCTCTTCCCCAGTGGGACCGCCGGTGGCGATGGATCGGTACAGCAGGTCCGCGACCTGATCCTTGTCCTCCGCCATCCAGCGCAGGGCAATCGCGTAATTGTTACGCGTATAGGGATTGTCGTCAGCAGCACTCGCTTCCAGGATGCGGGTCACCGCCTTTTCCAAGCCGATGACCTGGGCCAGCGCCCGCGCCGCCGCTTTTATCATGTCCAGCGATCCCGCCCGCAACTCTTTGACCAGGACGTGCTCCGCATCCGCCAGCCCCAGCTCACCGAGGGCTTCCACCGCGGCGCGGCGCACTCCGGCCAGCGTGCGGGTATTCCCCGACACCTGGACAAACGCCATCAGGGCGCGCACCGCTTTCCCCCGTCCCGCAAGTTGTTCTTTCGGAATCCGCGCCAGCGCCTGCACCGCCAGCAGCTTTGTCCGGGCGTCACCCCGGCCACTCGCCAGCACCCGGGTGACCGTTTCGGTGAGTCCCGGCACCCCCACAATCCCCAGCGACCGCAGCACATCCTGGCAGCGGCCCTCGGCCTCCCGCAAGCCACCGTCGGGGTTTTCGGACACCGCCGCCAGCCAAGCCTCACAGCCGGCACGCAAATCGGCCTCCCTTGCTGGGTGGAGATTTTGGCTGCGCAGGTAAGCGATGCTCAACACCAAGGATTTGTAGTCCGGCCCGAAATCGGTGTTCTGCAGGCGCCGCAAGACCGCCTCGGCGGCCGACTTGCTGCGTGCATTCCCCAGCGCAATCGCCCCGCTCAAGGCCCAGTACCGCACCCAATGGTCCGGTTCCCGTTCGGGCTCAATGTGGCGGAGAATGAGATCAGCGGCGGCGGAATTTCCCCGGGCGATTTTCCCCAGTTGGCCGAGGAGATAGCCCCGCACAAAAGGGACTTTAAAAGCGGTGTGGTCGGAGGATTCGGGTCGGGCGGCCTCCACGATGCGGGCGGAGAGAATTTTGACTTCGGTGGCGTCGAGGCGGTCAAGGGCAGCGAGGGCCGCATCCCGGCCTTCGGCGGAACCGGGTTGCTCCACCATCAGATCGAAGATTTGGCTGGCCGTTAGGGTACTTTTCATGTCTTTGAAGCTGAATAGTTTACGTTGGTTCACAAGGTTGGTCGTGGCCCGAAAGATAGCGCAGAGAAGGTAGGGACGGCAGTTGGCGTACCGCAGAAAAAACCGCGCGGTCATTCGGGAGCGCAATCAGATAAAAAACATCAGCACCAGCAAGGTCGATATCCGCGTTTCATTCCGTTAGGAGGCACAAGATACAACCGGAATTAGTTTTTTGCATAACCCCTTTTCAACCCCTTTAACAACAAGGACACAATTTCCACTAAGTGAGGCGAGGTAAACATCCGGAAGTTTTCCGCTTCGGAGAGGCCGTTGTTGAGCCCGGCGATTCCCCGCTCACGAAAAAATTGCACCAGTTGGTCGTAGTTGATGGGGGGTTCGTCGGCAGGGATTTGCGCATTGTAGTGTGGCAAAAGCGCTCGGTAACTGGCATGGGCAGTTTGAGCGGCTTCGGTGAGCGATTCAGGATGCTGCCCGGTGAGCGCGAGGATGACGTCGCGGGTGGCACCCCCAAAAGCGCCGATCAAAAATACAGGGATGCCGGCCCGCATACATTCGTAGGCTTCTTCCACGAGCCCGGGGTACTTGCCCTTGTAGCCAGCCGTGCGGCCTCCCATGAGGACCTGCGCGGCATTGTCCCGGGCCAATCGCCGCCGCATTGCGGTCAGACTGCGGCACCACACATAACTCGAGGCGGTATCTTTCGGCGGCAAAAAGGTCTGCGGGTCAATGTCCGGCAACTCCGGCGCAGGCAAGGCGTGGATTTCGGCGGAACGCTGCAAGGTCGCCCGGGCTTTGACGTCGAGCAGCAGATGGATCGGCCAGGCCAGATAGCTCCGGATCCGCGGGGTCGTACCCCCACCGGGAATCTTGTAATTGTTGACCAGGGAAAAGAGGGTTTCGGTGTAACCGCCGGAGCGCAGGTCGCCGCCGTAGGCCAGAGAAGCCCCCGCCGCCAACAGGTAGCGCGCTACCTCAGTCAGAAAATCGCGGAGGTGGGGTTCGCCAAAGCCCAACTCCTCCATGTCGGAGCTTTCGGAGATCGAGATGCCGACGGGCATGGCCAGCAAGGGGAAGCGCGGATCAGTCATGGGAGGTATTTTCTAAAGACAGCGTGGAACATACCGTAGGCGTCACAAAGCGCAGGGCCGGGGCGAGTTCTTCCAGGAGACGGACTTCCTCGTCGCCCAAGGGCGGATCGGGGTAGACCACCAGCAAGCGGTTCTCGGGAGTCTTGTGCGCCTGCTCTGCCATCTCGCGCAAGCGCAAAATGGTAAACAGTTCCGGAGGGTGGCCGAGCACCGTAGTATCGGGCGACAATTGGTAGAGGCCCACGATTTCTTCCTCAAACAGCCGATGGTACTTGTGGTTGAGCACTTCAAAGAGGGCCAGCGTGATCGCTTGGGAGATCTGCCGGTGCATGTCGGGATGCTCCGGCTTCCAACGCATAGTGGGGACATTGCCCAGGTAGGGAAAACTGCGCGGCTCATTCTCGGCCACGGCGTTGAGGACGACCACCGGGCGGTCCAGGCGCTTGGCGGTGATGACTTCCCACAGGCACCATTCGCGGGTGGCGTACTTATCGGTCTGCACACTGATGATGGCCGATTCGGCGATGGCATTGTGGAGTTCATCGGAAAAGCGGTGGCCGGCGGCGATGTCATTCGCATCAAAAAACGATTTCAGCGAGGTATCGGCGTGGATATGGTTGCGGATCCGCTCAGCGATATCGGTGCCATCGGCTTTGGCGTGGCTGATGAATAGGCGCACCGGAGCGGCCCGCTGGTATTCGCCCACCACTCCCCCCCCACCCACCAGATCAAACAGGAAGCGGCACAGCTCGTGGGTGAGCTTGCCGATGAGGAATTCCAAGCGCCAGGCAAATTTTTCCGCGTCGATTTCCACCGCTTCGGTTGCTACGGCGAGGTCCATTACCTGCTCTTCGGGGGAAGTTTGGATGTTGATATTGACCTGGATGGAAACGGTGGTGCCATTGGGGAGGGTGACCTGGGTGTTAACGCCCCCTTCGGCGGCCGGGGCCGCGGTGACCGAGGGAGCAGACGCTGCGGGTGGGGACGGCGGAGCGGTCGGGGGCGGAGGGACACTCGGCGACGCAAATTTTTGATCGCTTTCGAACAGGCGAATGTAATTCGTACTCGCGACGGGAAAGCTGAAGGCATTGCCGTTGATCGCGACCGGGAACAGCCGAACTCCGCCCCCACTGCGCTGAGCTTCAGCATCGAGGGCTTGAGCGTAGGCTTGCCAGACGGGATCGATCACCATGTAGTCTTCCACCAGCAGGACGATGGCGTTGCGCTGCGATTCTTCCCAGGCGATGGGTCGCGGCGCCACGCCTCCGTCGGTGCTGCCGCCAGTGCGAAAAACGACCGGAATTCCGGCCCGCCGGGTCAAGGGATCCCGGGCGTCGCGGTTGTAGGTGGAGAAGATGCGTTCGGCAATCATTCTCCCTTCACTGTACATGTGGTGCCAGAGGACGTAGATCGTCAATGGCGCCTGAAATGGTTGATTCACGGGAATGGGTTAGACAATTGTTTCCTGTTTGATGCTGATTAAGTTAGAAAATGTTGCGCCGGTAGCCAAAACTTGCCCCGGCGGGCTTTGCGAGTGCCGAAGCGTCGTCTGTACGATTCGGAGACAGACGCTGCCGATTTGGATGCAAAGTTGGGATTTCAATCGGGTTTTATCGAAAGGCCCGGGCAACAATTTCTTTCCAGCGCCTCCTTTCTTCAAGACGTTTAAGGCGTGGAGCAACCCCACGCGGTAAAAAACAGCCCCCTGAGAAGCGGTTTAAATTTAATTTTGCGATGGCATCGTTTTCTGCCCCTCTTCCGCTATTTTCTCGCCCCTAGCTTGGGCTATGGACTCCAAAATGAGCTTCGATGGACAAAAAAATCTGTGATCGCAAATTTCACAAACCAATTTTAAACTGCCTCTGAGCGCCGATTGAGAAAAGATTGTCCGCGAGGGCCACGCGCATGCGCATACCTCGGAATTCATGCCGAATTATTTCGGTTTTGCCTCCGATTGGACCCCAATGAAATTTCTGCGCGTGCTTCCACGCGGCTACCGGAAGGATTGGGGTTGCGGGCGATTGCTTTGAGTATTGGGTTGCGCCTCAGGAACGCGCGCATTGGAAATCGGAAAACAAGGAATTGGAAATTCTCCCATTTTATTTGAAGAGGGCGGCTCCGGACGCTCCCCCGACGCGTTCGGACCAGGCTGTTCCGGGAGTTCGCGGTGCTCCGTTGCGCGGCCTACCGGACCGACGCAACCAAAGTCCCTCCCATCCTTTCCGCAGCAAACAATTTTCCATGTACGCTCCACTCAATTGCCAATTGGTCTGCGTCGCCATTTACCCCCGGCATACCATGAAAAATTGTTCCCATTGTTAAGTTGCGCATGCCAAACGTGCCCATCGGAAATCAGCCTCCACCGCGCGGTGCTCAAATTGATCGATTTGAATGCAGCTAAGGGAAGGATCCCGGTTTGAATTTTGGTGATTGCGCATTCCGAATGGTCCGCGCGGAAATTGGAAATTCCCCCATGGGAAATTCCAAAGTACCAGAATGTGGAAAAATCATTTCGCTTACCTTCAACGATTTAGGCACAAAATACAAACCTCGATTATTCAACCTAATGTTTAACCGTTAAATATCTCTATCATGCGATCAAATATTTGTGTCAGTAGATTAAACCAATTACACCCCTTTGCACAATGACTACACAAATCGAATCCAAAATCGAGAAATATCGGGTAAAGCGACCTGAATCGGTGGCTGCGCGGCTCAACCAAGCTGTCATACACGAATTCATCTTACACCGCCACCGCCTCGACACCGGACCGGATCGACCGCTTCCCCGTCAAGTGACCTTGGTATTTGTCTCGGCGGCCACGCCGGAGCACAACCAACTGTTCGTCGACCGGGTACCAATTCCCCGCAAATGCTGGACCTACAACGCCCACGACCGGGTGATCCGCTGGAAAGGCCTGTTCGGCGGAGGAACTTTGTGGCTAAAAAACCGCACCCGCGATGCCTTTGGGCAGATCGGGCGGCCCGCAAACCCCAATCAGGTTTCGGCGAGCGGGCAGACCCGCTACGTATGTGACACTGCCATCAACTGCGGCGTGGGCTACAAAGGCTCAGAAGCCGCCTCAGGACTGACCTGGAACACCGAATCCGACGAATGGCAAGGCGCCCAGTGGGTGGAGGATCGCTTGATCCTCGGCTACACCACGGTACCCGAGGATGACAAGACCTACCTGCACTTCACCTTTACCGATACGCTGTACCCGGAAGGCAATCCCAGCCGCTTTTGGGATGCTTCTGCGCACACCAAGTCTTCTTACATCTACATCGCACCCGATGAGGCGCATCCCGGCAGCTTCCAATTCAACCTGCACTTTGAGGGCATGCCGGCCAATCCCATCCCGATGCCGCCGCCCGGAGGCTTTCCTGAAGGTGAACCCAAAACCCTTTTTCCGCTGTTCATGGATGCGGCCGAGCCATCCAGCGGGATGACGATCACCGGCGCGATGAATACCATTTTCCCCGACGATATCAATGGGGAATTGGTCGGTTTCCAAGGGAAAATTGACCGCAGTACGGTGGCCGGTTACTACCAAACTGAGGCGGACAAGGTTCCCTTTGCGGTATTTGGCGGCGCCCTGGAAATCGGGGGCCACCGGGTTTCCCACTCCCACCTCATCGACAATACGTTGTACTGGAATGGCCTTTCGGCCGAAGCCCAAAAGGCAACGGGACTGGCCCAAAGTGGCTCGATTCAGTTCAACCCCAGTGGTACAAAAGCCCGGACCGGCAACACCGCGCGGGTCAGCGCCGCGGCCCTGCACGCACTGCTGGACACCCATGCGGAACATTTTCCAGAAAGACACCGAACCCATACCGCTTACCAAAGTGAGCTCGATGGCGACGGACTGAGCGTACAAGACCTGGAATACATGTCGCCTTTTCTCTTCGAAGAGGGAACCTGGAACGACAAAGTACAGGAACGCGTCCGGGGCGATTTTGCCGACATTGCGATGACCTACATCCCGGATGAATTGTGGGATTCACTGTTTTCCCAAGCCGATCCTCCCTACGAAAAACCGGTACTGGATGCCCGGGTCGCGGAAATCTCCATCACCCCCTTGCCGGATGGAACCGATCCCAAACCATTTTATGAATCACTCAGCACCGCTTTCTTGACCCAAGGCATGGCCGGTGGCTCCAACGAAAATTGCAAAAACATGAATGGTCCCCGGGCCGAGCAATGGCTCCGGGACGAGGTATCAAATTCCGATGTCTACCACTACCACTGTCAATTGCTGTTTGACTACCACTGGCCCGCGGGAGATGTCAACAACAACAAGCGGACGCCGCTCTACCTCACCGACCAGGAGAACCAAACTCCGGAGCAACTGGCGGACATCGACGAGTGGGAGACCGATGCGCTGGCGGACATCGAGGACAATGTCGTCGAAAACGAAAACTCGGTGGAAGATCTCAAAAAGACGCTTTCCGATGAGGTCAGAGCAGCAGCGGCAAAGGCGCGGGACGAAAAGTTGTACTGGGCATTTGCTTTGTACTCGGCGAATACTACCGTCGCAGCGCTGACCAATATCGAGGACATCATTTTTGCCTCGGGCAATCAGGGCGATTCCACTTCCCTGTCCCGCTACTTCCAGGACATCACCTCCACCCTGACCGCTTTGGATCCGAGTGGGTATTACGCGAAGCTCTACAACGCGACGGTCAGTACCTTCCTGGGGGAAAGTATCCTGAATACGATGTACGACTTCGATGGGGACTTGATCGAGTTTGACCTGATCTGGGCCTACCTGAACCAGTTTGTCGAGCAGAATCTCAACAATCCGGATCCGGCCATCGCGGAACTCGCCCGTCAGATCAACTCGATCCTGACCGCGGCCGACGCCCATGAAATCATCCACTGGTCGATCAACAGCATGGTAGAGCTCGCCCACATGATCAACTTTTACGATTCGCTCTTCTACGTGGGGGGCTATTGGCCGGCCCTCTTTGGTCTGCAGTATCCTGATTTTGCCGAATTCGGGTACAAATACGGGGGACTCCTGGCCACGGGCATGGCGGTCGGATCTACTTTTGGGCTGTACATGGGCTATAAGTCCTGGGACGAGTTGAGCACCACGGAACGGGGCGATCTGGTTACGGCCACGGTGGACCGCGGGCTGCAGGTTGCGGCCAGCCTGACCAAACGGGGGGTCTACATGGGCGAGATCTTCACCTCAAACGGCCTGTCCAAGCGACAGCGTGCCGCCGGGGCGGGTCGGCAGTTGCTCGGGATCGACAAGGAAAAATACTACAAGGGGCTGACCAATCTCTCGAGTGGGATGGCCCGGTGGCTGTCCGGCAGTGCGGGCAGTTTCATCACTGGTGAGCCACTCAATATCTTGTTTGGGGTCCGTCCCGAGGATATGCGCTACACTTCCCGCACGAAGAAGGTGTTTGGTCGGAACTTGGATGAATTTGTCTCCTGCCGAGTGGGACCGGTCTTGGCGATGGTCGGCATGGGCTTTACCATCGCCCAGATCATCGAAAGTGGAGAAACCGGAGCCGCCCTTGCGGCGGATGTCATCAGCTTGGTGGCCACTTCCCTGGAATTGTTTGCCCTGGTCGGAGGCTGGATGATCGAGGGTGGCCTGGTTGCTTTGGAGGGATTGGCTGCGACCATGATCGCCCTGGCTGGTCCCCTCGCGGTGGTGTGCGCCATTGTCGGGTTCGGGCTCATGCTCTACCTCCGCTTCCGCAAGCAACCGGATCCGGTCGAGGAATTCGTCAACGACGACGTCGCTAAGGCGGGTTTCAAAGTCGAATACCAGTGCGCGGCGATTGACTATGCGTCGCCCTATGTGCTCGACGATGGGAGCGGCAAGTCCTGTACGGGCTTTTCCCTCAGCAGCGGGGATCAGTACCTCAACGTAAATCAGGACGGGATCATCACCTTGGGCACGCTCACGCATCTGCCCGACAGTGTGTGGGTCCAGGAAACGGATGGTTACGGAGTGTCCCGCATCGGGGCGATCGAGGAATATGAGGGGGTCGAATACACTACCGGGCGCTTCCTGACCTTGCTGAGCGACAATTCGGTGGTGTTTTTACCGCCGGTTCCCGAAGAAGAGGAGGAAGAACCCGCCGATCCCAACCGCTCCGGAGATGGGCCGGATATCGTGACCCAGTACTGGGTCGTGACGGTAGATGGGGAGGCGAGCACGGTCGCTTCAAAGGAAGGAACGTCGTTGAGCTCGATGTCGACGCGTCTCGCAGCCGTTCCCCCAGACGCCCAGGGAGAATACCACAAGGAAAACGCGCAAGGGGGCTTGCAGATCGCCGGTTCCGGAGTGAACTGGGCGCCAAGCACCGGTGGAACCACTTTCCAACTCAAGATGGAAACCCTCGCCCCGAACTTCTTCCACCTGGCGGACATCACCTTCCTGGAAGATATTCAGCCGATGGAATCCCTGGTCTACGGCCCCTCGTTTGGGATCACGCCGAGCGTTCCGTTCTCGATTGCGATCACCCCGGAGCTTCCGCCATTTTTGTACTTCGATCCCGACACCAATTCAATCCGGGCCCACGGCGAGGTCCCGGCCACTGGAGCGGGCGAAACCGAGTACACCGCGGTCGCAACGAACTGGCTGGGATCGGAGACGACCACGTTTAAAGTCATCATTCGCGAAAAAACCTTACTGGACAGCGTGTATGACTGATTATGTCACCCTGGATGCGGAACTCACGCAATCCCTGACCGAAGCAATACTGGAGGGGGCAAACGCCCTCTCCTCTTCTTCGGATTCGCAAGCGATGGTGGACGACCTGATCACCTTGGTCGACGGCATTCCCTATTTGCGCGCTCCCGAATGGGAAACCGCCCACCGAAACCCCCTCGCCAATCTCATGGCCATTCACTCGGGAACTGCGCCCGTGGTCGTTCCTGATGGGGAGCCCTTCTGGCACATTGAGATGAAGTCGGGTAACCACGGCACGTACAAGGAAGCATTTTTCCGAACCTACTCCGCAAATGAGGTCTCAGACCGGGTATTTGCGCTCACTCACGGGGCCAGCGAGGCGATCAACGAGAACTGGTGGGGCAATTACAATGTCCCCATCCTGACCGATGCCATCGCCGATACCTACGAAGTCTACGTCGATACGGGGCGCATAAGCTCCGAACTTGACCGCTACAATCAAGAATTGCAGCCGGCGCTTTCCGCCACGGTACAGGGGGTCTACGAAAAAGGCTATCCTCCGACTTCGGGCCCCTTCGCCGCCCTGCAATCGCGGGGAGAAGCCCCGGCGGCCGCTCTCCTACTGGATGAAGCCATCACCAATGGGCAATTCACCAACAATGTCAACGCCTTGATGAACAATCTGCCCGATGGACCACCGGCGGCCACCTGGTTCCTCTTCAACTTATGGATTTCCCTGAAGGCCCTCGGCTACGGGGACGTGGATGCGGCGATCACCCGCTACCAATCGGACGAGGTGGGCCTCATCATTCTCCCGGAAATTGCGCCGTACAACTGGTGGAACGGGGAGTACACTTCCTGGTACAGCCAGATGTCGGGCAGTGTAGTCGGGGCCGCCCGCAGCAATTTTAACAGCTCCATTCATTGCGATATTTATTCGAACCAAGGCGGAGTGGGAAGTCCCCCCGGCGTGATGTGGCACGATATCCGCAATGGCTACGGCATCACCTATTGCGAAATCAGCGCTTTCAGTTGGTACAGCAATGGCGACCGGCGGTGGGAATGGGAGTAGTTCCGGAAATCAGAATGGGCGCAAGCGAATGGGGGGACGACAATCATGTCAGACATGGAAAATCCTCGCGGGCGCACGGCGTACCGTGTGCCCGCGCTGTAATTCCATAGTCTAAACGGCGATTTAAAATTGGTTTGTGAAATTTGCTAGCGCAGATATTTTTGTCTCTCGAAGCTCATTTTGGAGTCCATAGCCCGAGCTAGGGGCGAGAAAATAGCGGAAGAGGGGCGGAAAAAGATGCCAAAGCAAAATCGCAGAATTAAATTTGAACCGCTTCTAAGGGGCCGTGAAAAACTGATCGGTGAAGTTTCCCGCCGCCGATTTTTTCGCCAAAAGTGCTTCCAGTTCGGAAAAATGAACGGTGTCCGGCCGGGAAAAGTGCTGGAGACAGGCCGCTTTGATGCGGTTGACGTCCACAAATTTGAGGCCCGAACGCTGCATACGCGCGCGGTCGGCTTCCCCCAACCGTTTGCAGTACATTTTCTGTGCGGCGGCCGAATTGGCCTGGGTCCGGACCGGTACTCCCCGCGTCCAGGCACCCACCGCTTCGACCGCCATATCGGCCGCCGCCGGAAGCAAAGCCAGCAGGTTGGAAGCCATGTCGAGCGCGTAATCAACCGGCTGGGGCCGCACGTCGATAATGGCGCCGCGATCGAGTTCGGCTCGGATTTCGTGCAGGGTAAATGAAGCGCTCGGCTCCCGGTGGTGCATTACCCAGCGCATCGGGGCATACCCCGGGTAATCGGGCAGGATTGCGGAATGCAAGTTCCAGAATGGCCGGCCGGATGCAGGCCCTTCCCGGAAATAGGCCATGGTTTCGGAGCGGAAGCGGAAGGGAAAGCGGATGGACAAACCGAGATCGACCTTGTTTTGCGCCAAGAATTGTTTTAGCGCAGGAGAATTGATTTCGGATCGGGTTACGGTGGTGTAGGCGCCGCCCAAGTGTTCGGCCAGTTGCCGCGGAGACCAAGCTCGGGCACCGGACTGGAGCGACTGCTGATCGAGATGCGGGTACAAATCCCGTTCGGGAAATAGAACCAGCCACTGCACTTCCGGCCAGGTAGCTTCGAATGCATTGCCGGGAAGCGAGCGGCGGACCGAATGGACGAAACACAGGCGGTGCCCCTGGGCACCGAGCCGGCGACTGATCTCAGAGACCAGAATTTGGGTGCCGAGGTTGTTGCCGTAAAAAATGGCGAGGTTCAGGGTGCGCATTGGGGTTCAGTCGGTGGAGGATTGCACTTCAGCGATTTGGGCCAGGTAGCGCTGAACGTCAGAATCGAAGCGATCACCCCGCCGTACCGCCGTGAGGTTGACCAGGAGTCTTTCCCGGGTGATTTCGCAGGCTTGGGCAAAGTCAGTGGCGGACAGGTGGACCAGTAAAACGCCCGCTTCGTTGTGGTAGGGGCTTGCCAGGCGGTGGCTGGTGTCCGCCGTTGCGAACTGAAATCCCAGTTTTTGTTGGAGCGGAATGCGGGAAGATCCTTCATTGATTGTGAAGGTAAAGCTTTTGAGGACCGACCCGATGCTGGCGGCGTACAGATAGTAGCGAAAGAGATGGGTGAGACCTTTTCCACGCTGGCTGGGCAGTACCACCAAACGGTCCAGGGCCATCGTAGGCACCGGGATGGGAGCCGGACTCTTGATGTCAAAAAGTTCCTCCATCGCATTTTGCGTCAATCTAAGCAGAGCGCGGAGGCTGGCCACCATTCTTCCTTCAGCATTGCGGAGGTACATGACCAAGGCACGGGCATCATTGGCATCCCACTGAAGAAAATCATACGATTTCAACTGGGTGCCGTAGGCCAGCCGGTAGCCTTCGGTGCGCAGTTGGGAGATTTCAGTTTGCTCACCGGCCTGTGTGACGGTGTTGAGAGTATAGCTTTCCATGTTTTGTCAATGTATCGCAAAAAAGCCAAATAATATTTTACATTCAAGTGCCAGTTCGCGGATTACCGGTCAATCTTACATTTAAGAGATCTCGTGATGACCCGGAATCCTGAAGCAAGGATTCAGCCTTGTACTTATTTGTGCGAACCTAAAAGGCTGTTTAAATTTAATTCTGCGATTTTGCTATGGCATCTTTTTTCGCCCCTCTTCAGCTATTTTCTCGCCCATAGCTCGGCTATGGACTCCAAAATGAGCTTCGATGGACAAAAAAATCTGCACTAGTGTATCGATCCAGTATTAAGTGAACTATTTTTCTTGGTTCCATCGTATGTCCACCGAAATGGCTTTGCCCGTTCTAGGTTGTAGTATTTGATATACTCCATGATCTGCTCGACAAGCTGCTT